>JAJPES010000016.1 GCA_021166725.1 Burkholderiaceae bacterium
CGTCATCGTCTACCAGGAACAGGTGATGCAGATCGCGCAGACGATCGGCGGCTACACGCTGGGCGGCGCCGATCTGCTTCGTCGCGCGATGGGCAAGAAGAAGCCCGAGGAGATGGCGCAGCACCGCGACGTCTTCGTCGAGGGTGCCAGGAAGAAGGGTTACGACATCGGACTGGCGAACAAGCTGTTCGACCTGATGGCGATGTTCGCCGAGTACGGCTTCAACAAGTCGCACACCGCCGCCTACGCGGTCGTCACCTACCAGACCGCCTGGCTGAAGGCGTGCCATCCGGCTGAGTACATGGCGGCCACGCTGTCGGCCGACATGGACGACACCGACAAGGTCAAGCTCTTCGTCGACGACGCGCGCGCCAACGGCGTGGAGCTGCTGCCGCCGGACGTCAATGCGTCGCAGTACCGCTTCGAGCCGGTGGGTGAGCGCACGATCCGCTACGGGTTGGGGGCGATCAAGGGTACCGGCGAGGGCGCGGTGGTGGAGATCCTGCGCGCGCGTGCCGAGGGCGCGTTCGGCGACCTGTTCGACTTCTGCGCTCGCGTCGATCGGCGCATCGTCAACCGGCGCGCGATCGAGGCGCTGGTACGCGCCGGCGCCTTCGACTCCCTCGACGCCGATCGCGCGAAGCTGCTGGCCAACGTCGGTCGCGCGATGGACGCGGCCGAGGCCGCCGGCGCAGCGGCCGACCAGGTGAGCCTGTTCGGCGACGATGCCGGCGGTCTTCCGGCGGCTCCCGAGTGGATCGACGCGCCGGCGTGGAGCGAGCGCCGCCGCCTGCAGGAGGAGAAGGCTGCGCTCGGCCTGTTCCTCAGCGGCCACCTGTTCCACGCCCACGAAGCCGAGGTGCGCAGCTTCGTGCGGCTGCGCCTGGCCGACCTGCAGCCGGCGCCGCAGCAGGTCTGGGTCGCCGGCATCGTCGCCGCGCAGCGCACGCAGATGACGCGTCGCGGCAAGATGGCCTTCGTCACCCTGGATGACGGCAGTGCAGCGGTCGAGGTCTGCGTCTTCAACGAGTTGTACGAATCCAACCGCCGGCTCGTGCGCGACGACGAGTTGATCGTCGTGCTGGGCAAGTGCTCGCGCGACGACTACAGCGGCGGCCAGCGCGTCGTCGCCGAACGTTTGCTCGATCTCGAGCGCGCGCGCCGCGAATTCGGCAAGCGGCTGCGCATCCGCCTCGGCGCGCGCGGCGCCGACCGGGGTGCATTGCGCGGCGCCATCGAACCTTTCGTCGTCCCCGAAGCGGAAGAGCCGGCGATTCCGGTGGTCGTCGAGTACGGCAACCGTGATGCCGCCTGCGAGGTGGAACTGGGGCGCAACTGGCGGGTGCGTCCGCACGAAGACCTGATCGGGGCGATTCGTTCGATGCTGCGACCGCTGGCGGCCGAGGTCGAGTATTGAGCGCCACCGGCGCGCCGGGCGTCGCGCACCGGGCTACGGCCTCGCGCGACCGCCATTCGAGCCTGGCGATCTATCGTCGGCTGCTCGGCTTCACGCGTCCGTATCGGATCGGCTTCGCCGCGGCACTCGTCGCGATGATCGTCGCCGCAGCGACCGAACCGCTGTTCCCGGCGCTGATGAAGCCGCTGCTGGATGAAGGCTTCGTCCACAAGTCGAACTTTCCGCTGTGGTTCGTGCCGGTCGCGCTGATCGCGATCTTCGTCGTGCGCGGCATCGCCACCTTCAGCAGCAGCTACGCACTCGCCTGGGTCGCCAACAACGTGCTGGTGGACGTGCGCACGCAGATGTTCGAGCGCGTGATGCACCTGCCCGCCGAGCAGTTCGAGCGCGAGGCCTCGGGACTGCTGATCTCGCGCATCGTTTTCGAGGTGACGAACGTCACCGCCGCCGTCACGCGCGCGCTGACGACGATCGTGCGCGACTCGATCGTCGTACTCGGCCTGGTCGGCTGGCTCGTGTACCTGAACTGGAAGCTCACGCTGGTGGCGTTGATGCTGATTCCGGTGATGACCGTCGTCGTCTCCGTGTACAGCCGCCGGATGCGTCGGCTGAGCCGCCAGAGCCTGCTGCACACGGGCGAGCTCACGCGCGTCGTCGAGGAGGCGGTGCACGGCTTCAAGGTGATCAAGATCTTCGGCGGCTACCGCGCGCAGGCGGCGGTTTTCTCGCGCACCGTGGACAAGCTGCGCGGCTTCGCGATGCGGATGACGATCGCGGGCAGCGCGACGGTGCCGATCACGCAGTTGTCGGCAGCTGTCGCCGTGGCGATCGTCGTCACCATCGCGCTCGTGCAGTCGATGAACGAGCAGACGACGGTCGGCGGCTTCGTCTCCTTCGTCACCGCGATGCTGATGCTGCTCGCGCCGCTGAAGCACCTGGCCGATGTAAATGCCGAGCTGCAACGCGGGCTGGCGGCGGCCGAGTCGGTGTTCGCGCTGCTCGACCTGCGCGAGGAAGCGGACGTCGGTACGGTCTCCCTCGGGCGCGCACGCGGCAGGCTCGTGTTCGAGAACGTCTCGTACCGCTACCCCACCTCGGCGCACGATGCGCTGCGCGAGATCGACCTCGACATCCGGGCCGGAGAAGTCGTCGCGCTGGTCGGTGCGTCGGGCGCCGGCAAGTCGACGCTGCTGAACCTGCTGCCGCGCTTCATCGATCCGACCCGCGGTCGAATCCTCCTCGACGGTGTCGCGCTTCCCGACCTGCGGCTGGCCGATCTACGGCGACAGTACGCGCTGGTGAGCCAGGAAGTCGTGCTCTTCAACGACACGGTGCGCGCCAACGTCGCGCTCGGACGCGAGGATGCGGTGGACGACGCGACGATCTGGAAGGCGCTCGAGGCGGCGCGCCTGGATGCGGTCGTGCGCGCGCTGCCCGACGGACTCGATGCCTCGGTCGGCGAGCGCGGCACGCGGCTGTCGGGCGGCCAGCGCCAGCGCCTGGCGCTCGCGCGCGCGATCGTCAAGGACGCGCCGATCCTGCTGCTCGACGAAGCGACCTCCGCGCTCGACTCGGCCACCGAGCGCGAAGTGCAGATCGCCCTCGAACACACGATGCGAGGGCGCACGACGCTGGTGATCGCGCATCGCCTGTCGACGATCGAGCGCGCCGACCGTATCCTCGTCTTCGACCACGGTCGCATCGTCGAGCAGGGAACGCATGCGGAGTTGCTCGACGCGGATTCGCTGTATGCGCGGCTGTATCGGATTCAATATGCTTGAGGAAGAGAAGGGGGAAGGGAGAAGGGGAAGAGCCCCGACTTCCACCGCCGAGGCTTCCCCCTTCCCCCTTCCCTCCTTCCAGCGAGACAGAGCCGATGAACGCCACACGCTACCCCCTCGCCGAGTTGAACGACCTGCCCGACGACATCCGGGCACGGATCGTCGAGGTGCAGGAAAAAAGCGGCTTCGTGCCGAACGTGTTCCTGATGCTCGCGCGTCGGCCCGACGAGTTTCGTGCGTTCTTCGCGTATCACGACGCGTTGATGCTGCGCCCGGGCAATCTCACGAAAGGCGAGAAGGAGATGATCGTCGTCGCGACGAGCGGCGCGAACCAGTGCCTGTACTGCGTCGTCGCGCACGGCGCGATCCTGCGCATCTACGAGAAGAACCCGACGATCGCCGACCAGCTGGCGACGAACTGGCGCAAGGCGCCGCTGTCGCTGCGCCAGCGCGCGATGATCGCCTTCGCGATGAAGGTCTCCCTGAACTCGGCCGAGATCGACGACGAGGATTTCGCCGCGCTGCATGCGCAGGGCTTCACCGACGAGGACGCGTGGGACATCGGTGCGATCGCCGCCTTCTTCGCGCTGTCGAACCGCATGGCGAACCTCAGCAGCATGATGCCGAACGCCGAGTTCTATTTGATGGGCCGCGTGCCGAAGCAGAAGCCTGCGTGACAAGACCGAGGAGGAGCGTAGATGGAAGATTCCGTGGTGGAGAACCGCATTCTCGACGCGAAACGACTGGCGACGATCTGCTATGCGCTTTACGCCATTTCGTGCGTGATCGGCATTACCGCCATTGCGGCGATCATCATCGACTACCTCAAGCGCGACGATTTCGCCGGCACCTGGGTGGCGAGCCACTTCGAGTGGCAGATCAAGACCTTCTGGTACGGACTCGCGGGAGCCGTCGTCTCATGGCTGCTGATGTTCGTGCTGATCGGCTTTCCGCTGATGGTCGCGGTCTTCGTCTGGGTGATCTACCGGATCGTCAAGGGCTGGCTGGCGCTGTGGGAGGACAAGCCGGTGGATCCGACGAGGCTGCTGTGATTCGAGGGGGTCATGTACTCAGCGAAACGGATTCTCGATGGTCAGCGCTTCGATGCGCTGGCCGTCCTGCAGATCTTCCGTCAGCAGCCGAGTGCAGCCCGCCGCAAGAGCGGCCGCGACCACCAGCGAATCGTAGAATCCGAAGCGCCAGCGCACCTGCATGTCGAGCGCGCGCTGATACAGCCCGATGCTCGCCGGAACCTTCATCATCGGCGCGAGCACCGTATCGAGGTACTCGCGCGCAAGGTCCGGGGCGAGGGGACGACGAAACTTTCGCGTAGCGACGTTCAGGAATTCCTGCACCACCTGGAAACTGATACAGGTCGTCCCCGCGAGCAAGCCTTCGCCGACGATGCGCTCGGCGACCGCATGCTTCGTCTTGTCGGTTGCGTCCAGGTGATGGACGAAAACGTTCGTGTCGAGGAAAGTGTCAGCGCTCATTCATCTCGTCGCGCGTGAACTTCCGTCCGGCCACGTACTTCCCGCGCAGTCGACTCATGAGCGCCCGGTAGCGCTGAGCGCGCTCGTGGCTGCGGGCGTAGTCCTCGAGCCAGCGGCGGAATTCGTCGTTCAAAGTCGTGTGTTCGGCGCGCGCGCGTTCGCGCGCCGCCTCGATCAGCCGCTCGTCGGCACTCAGGGTTATGTTCTTCATGATCTTGCAGTGTACACCAGCATCGTGTACACGACGGTACTGAACCCGTGCGCGAGGGTGAGCGACAGACGTAATCCCCCGCCGTTGGGCGCCGCTTCGTGAACGATCCCGCACCGCGCCTGATCGCCCACCTCGACATGGACGCCTTCTACGCGTCGGTCGAGCTTCTGCGCTATCCCGAACTGCGCGGTCTGCCCCTGGTGATCGGCGGCGGCGATGCCAGCCGTCCCGTGATGCGCGCGGATGGCACCCGAAGCTTCGCCCGCCTGCGCACCTACCACGGTCGCGGCGTCGTCACGACCAGCACCTACGAGGCGCGCGCGTTCGGCGTGTTCTCGGCGATGGGCATGATGAAGGCGGCGCGACTCGCGCCCGACGCCGTGCTGCTGCCCTGCGACTTCGACGAATACCGCCGCTGCTCGCGGCTCTTCAAGGCGGCTGTGCGCGCTTTGACCCCGGTGATCGAGGACCGCGGCATCGACGAGATCTACATCGATCTCGGCGATGTGCCTGCGGCGCGGCTCGACGGCGGCCGCGCCATCGGTCTCGCGCTGAAGCAGGCGGTGCGGGAGGCCACCGGCCTTAGCTGCTCGATCGGCATCGCGCCCAACAAGCTGCTCGCCAAGCTGTGCTCCGAGTTCGACAAGCCCGACGGGCTCACCCAGCTCACGCAGGCGGAGGTCGCGCAGCGCGTCTGGCCGTTGCCGGCACGCAGGATCAACGGCATCGGGCCGAAGGCGTCGGAGAAGCTCGCATCGCTCGGCCTGCACACGATCGGCGACGTGGCCACGGCCGATCCGGAGATGCTCGTGGAGCGCTTCGGCGCGAGTTACGGGAAGTGGCTGCACGAGGCCGCGCACGGCATCGACTCGCGTCCGGTGGTGACCTTTCGCGAACCGAAGTCGATCAGTCGCGAAACGACCTTCGAACGCGACCTGCATGCGGTGCGCGATCGTGCAGCGCTCGGCCGCATCTTCACCGACCTGTGCGAGCAGTTGGCGAACGACCTGAAGCGCAAGGGCTATGCGGGCAGGACGATCGGCATCAAGTTGCGCTTCGACGATTTCCGCATCGTCACGCGCGACCTGACGCTGCCCGGACATACGAGCGACGCGCGCACGATCCGGCGCGCGGCCGGCGAGTGCCTCAAGCGCGTCGATCTCGCGCGCCGCCTGCGACTGCTGGGCGTGCGCGCCGGCACGCTGGTGAGGTCGGTCGAACCGATTCCGCCCGTTGCCGAATCGATCGGGAACTTCGTCGCGAGCGAACCGTCGGCCTCGTACGATCGGCAACGGGCTCGCAGCCTGCCGCTGTTCGATGTCGCGGAAGGCAGCACGCGATAAGTGCGCGGCGGGCGCGTCGATCGGCGCACGCAGACGCCGGCTTGCCGAATCACCCTACATCAGCACGATGTCGTACTGCTCCTGCCCGTACACCGGCTCGACCTGCAGCGAGATGCGCTTGCCGATCGCGTCGCCCAGCGCCGCCAGCGGCTGCGCCTCCTCTTCGAGGAACAGGTCGACCACCTGCTGCGAGGCGACGATGCGGAACTCCTTCGGCTCGAACTGCCGCGCCTCGCGCTGGATCTCGCGCAGGATCTCGTAGCAGACGGTGCGCGCGGTCTTCACCAGGCCCTTGCCTTCGCAGGTGGGGCAGGGTTCCATCAGCTGGTGCGCGAGCGACTTGCGCGTGCGCTTGCGCGTCATCTCGATCAGGCCGAGCGAGGTGAAGCCGTTGACGCCCGAGCGCGTGCGATCGCGCGCCAGCGCCTTGCGCAGTTCCTGCAGGACCTGGTCGCGGTGCTCGCCGCTCGTCATGTCGATGAAGTCGATGACGATGATGCCGCCCAGGTTTCGCACGCGCAGCTGCCGCGCGATCGCGTGCGCGGCTTCCAGGTTCGTGCGGAAGATCGTGTCGTCGAAGTTGCGCCCGCCGACGTAGCCGCCGGTGTTGACGTCGATCGTCGTCAGCGCCTCGGTCTGGTCGATGATCAGGTAGCCGCCCGATTTCAGGTCGACGCGGCGCGACAGCGCGCGCGCGATCTCGTTCTCGATGTTGTGCATCTCGAAGATCGGCCGTTCGCCGGCGTAGGCGCGCAGCCGCTCGCGCATCGACGGCATGTACGCAGCGGCGAAGTCGGCGAGTTCGGCAAGCGCGTCGGACGAATCGACGAGGATCGACGTGGTCTCGTCGGTGGCGATGTCGCGCAGCACGCGCTGCGCCAGGCTCAGTTCCTGGTAGAGCATGGCCGGCGCGCTGCGGCGGCGGCTCTCGTCGAGGATCTCGCGCCAGCGCCGGCGCAGGTAGGCGACATCCGCCGCGAGGTCTTCGTCGCTCGCGTCCTCGGCGGAGGTGCGCACGATGAAGCCGCCTTTCTCGTCTTCGGGAATGAGCTTCTGCAGTCTCGCGCGCAGTGCCTGTCGTCCGGCCTCGTCCTCGATGCGCTGCGAGACACCGATGTGCGGGTCTTGCGGCAGATAGACGAGCATGCGCCCGGCGATGCTGATCTGCGTGGACAGGCGCGCGCCCTTGGTGCCGAGGGGATCCTTGATGACCTGGACCAGCAGCGGCTGGCCTTCGAACAGCACCTTCTCGATCGGCGCCGGCGGATTGCCGCCGTTGACGCCGCCGCGCGACTGGAAGACGTCGGCCACGTGCAGGAACGCGGCGCGCTCCAGGCCGATGTCGAGGAAGGCGGACTGCATGCCGGGAAGCACTCGCGAAACGCGACCGAGGCAGATGTTGCCGGCGAGCCCCCGCGTGCTCGCGCGCTCGATGTGCAGCTCCTGGATCGCTCCCTGCTGCACGACGGCGACGCGCGTTTCGTGCGCCGAGTGGTTGACCAGGATCTCTTCGGTCATCGGGTGCCGGCGCCGCGCAGCAACCGGGCCGTCTCGTACAGGGGGAGGCCCATGATACCGGAGTGGCTGCCCTCGATTCGCTGCACGAAGCGTGCGGCCGCGCCCTGGATCGCGTACGCACCGGCCTTGCCGAAGGGCTCGCCGCCGGCGACGTATGCGTCGATCTCGTGCGTTCGCAGGCGCGCGAAGCGCACGCGCGAAACCTGGATGGCGACGCGCTCGCGGTGCGCGGTGGCGACCACCACGGCGGTCAGCACGCGATGCGTGCGGCCCGACAGCTCGAGGAGCATCCGGCGTGCGTCGTCGGCGTCGGCGGGCTTGCCGTAGATGCGACCGCCGATCGCCACCGTGGTGTCGCTGGCCAGCACCGGTGCCTCGGGGCCGCCTCGTCGAGCCAGTCGCGCGCGAGCCGCTGCTGCCTTGGCGCGCGCGACGCGCTCGACGTAGCGCGTGGGCGACTCGCCGGGCAGCGCGATCTCGAGCGCCTCGTCGTCCTCGTCGCCGTCGGACAGCAGCAGGCGAAAGCGCACGCCGATCTGTTGCAGCAATTCCTGGCGGCGCGGACTGCGCGATGCGAGCCAGACGAAATCGGCCGGTGCTTGCGGCTGCTTCGGCGATTCGCTGGTCGATGCCGTCATCGGCCGCCCGCGTCGCCGCGATGGTAGGGATGGCCGCTGTCGATCGACCAGGCGCGAAACAGCTGCTCGGCGAGCACGACGCGCACGAGCGCATGCGGCAGCGTGAGGCTGGACAGCCGAAGCTTTTCGTCGGCGCCGGCGAGCAGCGACCGGTCGAGACCGTCGGGGCCGCCGATCACGATCGCCACCGGGCGCGCGTCGCGCTGCCAGTTGCGCACGCGCTGCGCGAAAGCGATCGAGTCGTCGTCGGCGCCACGCTCGTCGAGCGCGACGAGGCGCGCGCCGGTGGGCAGCGCGGCGCGCAGGCGCAGCGCTTCGCGCTGCATCCAGCCGGCAGCGTCGCCCGACGCACCGCGCGCCTCCGCGCGCACCTCGCGCCACTCGACCCGCCATTCGGGTGGCAGCCGGCGCTGGTAGTCGGCAATCGCCGCATCCACCCAAGCGGGCATCTTCGTGCCGACGGCGACGATGCGCAGGCGCATCGTCGCGTCACGCGTTGGATGCGCGCTTCGTCGCCGCCCGCCCGGCCGCGGGTCGTTTCGCGGCGGACTTTTTCGTCGCGGGCCGTTTCACCGCAGTCCCCTTCGCCGCGGTGTGCTTCGCCGCGGTCACTTTCGTCCCGGCGCGCTTTGCCGCAGTCTTCTTCGCGGGATTCGCCGGTGCGTTGACCGAGGCGGTTTCCGTTGCCTTTGCAGCTCGCTTCGCCGGCGTCTTCGCCGATGTCCCGGCCGGCCCCTTTGCGGCTCGCCTGGCAGGCGTTCCGGCCGCGCCTTGCGTTCCCGCCGCAGACGGTGTCCGCGCTGCACGCATTCGCACCGGCTTGGTGCCCCACAGTTCCTCGAGGTTGTAGTACTGCCGGATGGCCGGTTGCATCACGTGCACGACGATGTCGCCGAGGTCGACGAGCACCCATTCGCCGGTGTCGACGCCTTCCACCGAGACGACCGGGGCGCCGGCCTGCTTGACCTTGTCGCGCACGTGCGCGGCCAGCGCGCGCGTCTGGCGGTTCGAGGTGCCGGTGGCGACGATGACGCGATCGAAGAGTTCGGTCTGCGCCGTGGTGTCGAAGACCCGGACGTCCTGGGCCTTGATGTCGTCGAGGGCGTCGACGACGACGCGTTGCAGCTTCCTGGGATCCATCCGGTTCCTTCTTGTTGCGATTCGGGAACGCGGCCCGCGCGCCGATCCGGTTCAGCGCCCTCCGGGTGCCGCGCGGTACAGCCGGTTCCGGTCAATATAGTCGAGAACGCGGGCGGGCAACAATTCGACGGGCTGTTCGCCCCGCGCGATTCGATCGCGCAACTCGCTGCCGGATACCCGCATCGGCTCCATCGGGAAGAAGACGATCGATCCGGCCGGTTCGTCGGGAAGCTCGTGCTGTGTCCGCTCGTCGACGAGCGCGCGAACACGCGCGTCGAGCCCCTCGAGCGTGTCGTCACCGCGGCGCGCGACGGCCAGGTGCGCGTAGCGCAGCAGTTCTTCCCAGCGATGCCAGGTGGGCAGGTTGCGCAACTGGTCGCTGCCGACGATCCATACGAGCGCCGCCGACTCGCCGAGTTGCGCGCGCAGCTCGACCAGCGTGTCGATCGTGTAGCTCGCGCCGGCCCGTTTCGTCTCGCGTTCGTCGATCCGCGTGCGCGGCAATTCGGCCACCGCGATCCGCAGCATCGCGATCCGCTGCTTCGCGCTCGCTCCCGCACGGGCTTTCTGCCAGGAACGTCCGGTAGGCACGAAGCGCAGTTCGTCGAGCGCCAGGTGCGCGAGCGCCGCACGCGCAAGCGCGAGGTGCGCGATGTGGACGGGATCGAAGGTGCCGCCGAGCAGGCCGATCCGGCGTCGCGGCGGTGAGCCGTGCGCGCCGCGTGCGCCGGGCATCAGACCCAGTCGCGCGGAACGAGGAACCCGGCGAGCCGCGCCTCGGGTGATCCGGATTCGGGGCGAAAGTCGTAGCGCCAGCGCGCCAGCGGCGGCATCGAGCACAGGATCGACTCGGCTCGCCCGCCCGACTGCAGTCCGAACAGCGTGCCGCGATCGTAGACGAGGTTGAACTCGACGTAGCGTCCGCGACGCCATGCCTGGAACTCGCGTTCGCGCTCGCCGAAGGGTTCGTCGCGATGACGCACCACGATCGGCACGTAGGCGTCGATGAAGGCGTCGCCCACCGAGCGCAGCAACGCGAAGCATTGCGCGAATCCGCCCTCGTTCAGGTCGTCGAAGAAGATGCCGCCGACGCCGCGCGCCTCGTTGCGGTGCTTCAGGAAGAAGTATTCGTCGCACCAGCGCTTGAAGCGCGGATAGAGGTCTGCGCCGAAGGGATCGAGCGCCTGCCGACAGGCACTGTGGAAACGCACGACGTCCTTCTCGAACGGGTAATACGGCGTGAGATCCATGCCGCCGCCGAACCACCATACGGGGTCGGCGCCGTCGGCATCGGCGCCGGCCACGAAGAAGCGCACGTTCATGTGCACCGTCGGCACGTACGGATTGCGCGGATGCAGCACGAGCGAGACGCCCATCGCTTCGAACGGGCGGCCGGCGATCTCGCCGCGATGCGCGCTCGCCGAAGGCGGCAGGCGCGTTCCGTTCACGTGCGAGAACAGCACGCCGGCCCGCTCGAAGACGCCGCCTTCCTCGAGTACGCGCGTGACGCCGCCTCCGCCCTCGGCGCGCTCCCAGGTATCGGTGCGGAACGAGTGTCCGTCGATCGCTTCGAGCGCGGCGACGATGCGCGACTGCAGCCCCGAAAGAAAGTCGCGCACTGCGCCTGCGTCGACGGCGCCCGCCGCTTCCGGCGGGACGAGATGCGGCTTCATCGGTTCACTTCTGGACATGCCGCGCCGACGCAGCGCGCGAACCGATGTCGCGCCGGTACTGCATGCCCTCGAAGCGGATGGAGTCGATCGCGCGATACGCTCGCGTCTGCGCGATCTTCGGCGAGTCGCCGAGCGCCGTGACGCACAGCACTCGCCCGCCGGCGGTGACGACGCGTCCGTCGTCGAGCGCGGTTCCCGCGTGGAACACCCAGCAGTCGTCGTCGACCGTGGCGCCCGCGTTCGGCAGTCCGACGATTTCGTCGCCTTTCTGCGGGGCGTCGGGATAGCCGCCGGCGGCGAGCACGACGCCGACGGCGGTGCGTCGATCCCATTCGATCGAGACGCGGTCGAGCGTGCCGGCGAGCGCATGCTCGATGACGCCGACGAGATCGCTCTTCATGCGAACGAGGATCGGCTGCGTCTCGGGGTCGCCCATCCGGCAGTTGAATTCGAGGGTGCGCACCGCGCCGCCCGGCTCGATCATCAGGCCCGCGTAGAGGAACCCGGTGTACGGCGTGCCGTCGGCGGCCATGCCCTCGACCGCCGGACGAATGATCTCGCGCAGCACGCGCGCGTGGATTTCGGGACCGACGGCCGGCGTGGGCGACACCGCACCCATGCCGCCCGTGTTCGGGCCGCGGTCTGCGTCGTGCAGCCGCTTGTGATCCTGGCTGGAGGCGAGCGGAACGACGTGATGCCCATCGACCAGGACGATGAAGCTCGCCTCTTCGCCGTGCAGGAACTCCTCGATGACGACGCGCGAGCCGGCGTCGCCGAGCCGGTTCGCGGTGAGCATCGTGTCGATCGCCTCGTGGGCCTGCGCGAGAGAAGTGGCCACGACCACGCCCTTGCCGGCGGCGAGTCCGTCGGCCTTCACGACGATGGGCGCGCCGCGCTGCTCGACCCAGGCATGCGCAGCCTGCGCGTCGGAGAAGCTTTCCGAGGCCGCGGTGGGTATGCCGTGGCGCTTCATGAAGGCCTTGGCGAAATGCTTCGACGCCTCGAGCTGGGCGGCTCGCCGCGTCGGCCCGAAGATGCGCAGATGCCGTGCGCGGAACCGGTCGACGATGCCGGCGGCCAACGGCGCTTCCGGTCCGACGACGGTGAAGGCGATCGCCTCGCGCTCGGCGAAGTCGGCGAGTGCGTCGATGTCGGTGATCGGCACGTTCACCAGGCCCGGCTCGCGCGCGGTTCCGCCGTTGCCCGGCGCGACGTAGACGCATTGCACGCGCGGCGAGCGCGACAGCTTCCAGGCGAGCGCGTGTTCGCGCCCGCCGGCGCCGACGACGAGGAGCTTCATTTTCTCTGGTCCGTTGGCCCGGCTTCGCGTTGCACGTGCATCGGCGTTACGTTCATTGCGTTTCGTCGAACACGGCGTTGGTGTAGACCTGCTGCACGTCGTCGACGCCTTCGATCGCATCGAGCAGCTTCTGCATCTTCGCGGCGTCCTCGCCGGCGAGCGCGACTTCGTTCGACGGGCGCATCGTGATCTCGGCGACCGCGGCGGCCAGCCCGGCGGCTTCGAACGAGTGCTTGAGCGTGGGGAAGTCGGCCGGCTCGCACAGCACCTCGATGCCGCCTTCGTCGTCGGTGGCGACGTCGTCGGCGCCGGCCTCGATCGCGACCTCCATCACGCGATCTTCGGAAGTGCCCGGCTCGAACAGGAACTGGCCGCAGTGGCGGAACAGGTAGGCGACCGAGCCGTCGGTGCCGAGATTGCCGCCGTTCTTCGAGAACGCATGACGCACTTCGGCGACCGTGCGCACACGGTTCTCGGTGAGGCAATCGACGATGACCGCCGCTCCGCCGACGCCGTAGCCTTCGTAGCGGATCTCCTCGTAGGTAACGCCCTCGAGGCCGCCGGCACCGCGCTGGATCGCGCGCTGCAGCGTGTCTTTCCCGATGTTCGCATCGGACGCCTTCTCCAGCGCCAGGCGCAGTCGCGGATTGGACGCGGCGTCGGCTCCGCCCATCTTCGCGGCGACGGTGACCTCACGGATGATTCGCGTGAACAGCTTGTTGCGCTTGGCGTCCTGGCGGTTCTTGCGGTGCTGGATATTGGCCCACTTGGAGTGACCGGCCATCCCTTCCTCTCGTGGTGACCGCGCCCGGCGGATCGGGGGAGACGATCGGGCGCTTGCGCTCGGCTTCCGTGCCGGGGCTTCGCCGCTACCGTTCGCCGCTGCGCTTCGCATTCCCCACGCGGATCGTGCGTTGCTTGCGCGCGCCGTTGCCGACGTGGTCGAATGTTCGAATTCGAGCCCGGGATTTTAGCATTCCACCATGAGCGAACCGTTGATGATCGCGCGCAACGAGCGCACCGAACTTTTCCTGTTGCCGGGCATGTCGAACCGCCACGGCCTGGTCACCGGCGCCACCGGCACCGGCAAGACGGTCACGCTGCAGGTGATGGCCGAACGCTTCTCGTCGATCGGCGTTCCGGTGTTCGCCGCCGACGTCAAGGGCGATCTCGCGGGCATCTCGCAGCCCGGCCAGCTCACGCCGAAGCTCGAGGAGCGGCTCGATCGACTCGGCTTCGAGGTGCCGGCATTCTCCGGCTCGCCCGTCGCGCTGTGGGACGTCTACGGCGAGAAGGGCCATCCGCTGCGCGCCACGATCTCGGACATGGGCCCGCTGCTGCTCGCGCGCATGCTCGCGCTGAACGAGACGCAGGAAGGCGTGCTGCACATCGTGTTCCGCGTCGCCGACGAGCAGGGGCTGCTTTTGCTCGATGCGAAGGACCTGCGCTCGATGCTGCAGTTCGTCGGCGAGAACGCGAAGACCTTCACTACCGCCTACGGCAACATCTCGGCGGCTTCGATCGGCGCGATCCAGCGCGGACTGCTCACGCTCGAGCAGCAGGGCGGCGACCAGTTCTTCGGCGAGCCGATGCTGAACATCGACGACCTGATGCAGACCGACGGCAACGGACGAGGCATCGTCAACATCCTCGCCGCCGAGCGCCTGCTCAATGCACCGAAGCTGTACGGCACTTTCCTGCTGTGGCTGCTGTCGGAGCTGTTCGAGCGCCTGCCCGAGGTCGGCGATCGCGACAAGCCCAAGCTCGTCTTCTTCTTCGACGAGGCGCACCTGCTGTTCGACGATGCGCCGAAGGTGCTGCTCGATCGCATCGAGCAGCTGGTCCGGCTGATCCGCTCGAAGGGCATCGGCGTGTTCTTCGTCACGCAGAATCCGCTCGACATTCCCGATTCGGTGCTCGGGCAACTCGGCAACCGCGTGCAGCATGCGTTGCGCGCGTTCACCGCACGCGACCAGAAGGCGGTGCGTGCCGCGGCGCAGACGATGCGCGCCAATCCTGCCTTCGACACCGAGAAGGCGATCACCGAACTCGGCGTCGGCGAGGCGCTCGTGTCGATGCTCGACGAGAAGGGGCGCCCGGGCATCGTCGAGCGCGCTTTCGTCGCGCCGCCCGCTTCGCGCATCGGACCGATCACCGACGACGAGCGGGCGACACTCGTTCGCACGTCGAACGTCGCGGGCATCTACGACAAGGCGGTCGATCGCGAGTCGGCGTACGAGAAGCTGCAGAAGCGGGCCGCGGCGCCGGTGCCGGCGGCATCGAGCGCCGGCACGGCCGCGCCGGCGGGTGCCGATTCGTCGAGCGGGGGAATCGGCGGAATCTTCCGCGATGCCCTCGGCGGCCTGATGACCGGCAGCGGCCGCAAGGACTCCGCGGTCGAAGCCATGGCCAAGAGCGCCGCGCGCTCGATGGGCTCGACGATCGGGCGCGAACTGATCCGCGGCGTGCTGGGTACGCTGCTGGGCGGGAGCACGCGGCGGCGCTGAACGCACCCCGGGAGTGCGCCGGTGGCCCGGGATCGACCTCAGCCGGGCGCCCCGTCCTCCCGGCTCGCCGCCAGATACGACTGCAGCGTGTCCCGGATGTGCTCGGCAAGCAACGTCTGCGAGCGTTTCACGTCGGCGCTGCGGATCGCTTCGACGATGCGCTCGTGATTCGCCTGGCAGTGGCCGACCCTTTCGTTCTCTTCGGGCAGACGCGAGCGCAGCGCACGGATCTTGTGCGCCACCAGCGAGTACGATCCCTGCAGATAGGGGTTACGGCACGCGCCGACGATCGCCTCATGGAATGCCTGGTCGAGGCGCGGCAAGGCTGCGAGGTCGTGTGTCTCGTGCGCTCGCGCCATCTGCTCGATGTTCCGTTCCAGGCGCTTTCGCAGCCCCGAGGCATCCGACTGCATTGCCTCGCCGAGCGCCGCGCATTCGATGATCTCGCGGAAGCGGCATACGTCCCGCACGCCAGTCTCGTCGAGCGAGAAGACGAAGCTGCCGCGCTGCGGGTGCACCTGCACCAGGCCTTCACCCTGGAGGCGCAGCAACGCCTCGCGAACGGGAGTCTTGCTGATCCCCAAGCCTGCGGCGAGCGACGCTTCGGACAGCTGTTCGCCGAAGCGGTATTGGCCATCGACGATCGCCTCGCGAATGCGCGCGATGGCGAGTTCGGTGAGCGTCTTGGGCCTTTCGACGCGGGCATGAAGGCCCCTTCGCGTTCCGGCGGCGGCACGCGTCGACGCTTCGGGCATTGCCCCGGCTGTACGCGCGGCCTTGCGCGCCAGGCGGATGGGTCGCTCGACAACGCCCACGTTCAGTCTCCGGCCCTCGCGAGCAGTCGCCGCACATCCTGCGGCCGGGGCAGCGGGGCGACGGCACCGTAACCGGTAGTCGACAGCGCGGCGGCGGCATTCGCGTAGCGCGCTGCGTCCCGGATCGAGTCGCCGGCGGCGATGCGCGCCAGGCACGCTCCGCAGAAGCAATCGCCGGCTCCGGTCGCATCGACCGTCGCCACCTCGTGTCCGGCGATGTGCTCGCGCGTTACTCCGTCGCTGACGATGACGCCGTCGGCGCCGAGCTTCAGGAAGACGACTCGTGCACCGAGGCCGTGGGCCCAATCGACGAGCGCGTCCGGATCGTCGCGACCCGAAAGCGCCCTCGCGTCCTCCAGGCTGGGGAAGAACCAGTCGGCCAGCGATGCGGCAAGCCCGATCATCGCGCGCGCTCGCGCGAGCGGCCACAGCCTCGTGCGCAGGTTCGAGTCGAAGGAGATCCGGGTGCCGTTCGAGCGGGCGAACTCGAATGCGGCGAGCACGGTGTCGCAGGCGTTCGAGGAGATCGCCATGCTGATGCCGGAAGCGTGAACGATGCGGCTCGCGCGCACGACATCATCGGTGACGAGTTGCGGGCGCATGCGGCTCGCGGCCGACCTCCGGCGCAGATACGAGAACTCGTGCCCGGCCGGACCGTGCGAGACGAAATAGACGCCCGTATGGGCGTCGGGATCGATGGCCACCGATTCGACGTCGACTTTCTCGCGAAGCCAGAGTTCGACGAACATCCGTCCGAAGGTGTCGTCGCCCACACGCGTGCCGTAGGCGACGCGGGCCCCGCTTCGGGCGGCGGCGATGGCCATGTTCGAGGTGTCGCCGCCGAAGCCTTGCAGGTAGTCCGGGGCGCCGGGCTTCGTCTGGTTGAACTCGACCATCGGCTCGCCGATGGCGTAGAGGTCGAATCGCTTCGCGTCGTCCAAGTCTTCGTATCCTCCGCGATCTCTTGCGAGGCCGACGTTCAGATGCGCCCGTACTTTGCCAGACCCTGTCGAAGCGATCTCGCCTCGACGATCAGGCGGGCCTGTTCGAGCTCGCGCGCATCGATCTCGCGCGCCATCGCGAGCACCTCCGCGGCGCGATCGCGTGGAACCACGACGACGCCGTCGACGTCGCCGACGATCCAGTCGCCGGGATTCACCTCGATTCCGCCGCAGGTAATGGGCACGTTCGACGCAACGGTGCGAAAGCGTCCCACCGTGGTGCCCGGGGAGACCGCGCGCGCGATGACCGGAAAATCGTAGTCGCGCCGGATTTCGGCGATGTCGCGCACGCCGCCATCGAGCACGGCGCCGGCCATGCCGCGCGCCCAGGCCCCGGCGGTCATCAGCCCGCCCCACACGGCTACATCGGGTTCGCCGCCGATCGCGATCACGATCACGCTGCCCGGCGAGGCCTCGTCGATCAGGTCGAGCGCGTGCTGCGGAGGAACCGACTCGGTCGTGGGTTCCTCGAGCACGGTAACGGCGGGCCCGACGATACGGCGCTCGTTGATGCGCGGCTTCAACGCGTGCTCCATGTAGCCGCGCCTGCCGCAGACCTTGTCGACAGCGTCGGCGACGGAAGCCGTCGCCACTTCGCGGAATCCCTCGAGCAACTCTTCGTTTGTCATTTCATGCTCCATATTGCAGATAGCGGCGCGCGTTGGCGACGACAGCGTTGCGGTCTCCCCGTGCCAGCGCGTCGCGGTCGACCAACCGGCTGCCCGCGCCGACCATCGCAGCGCCGGCTTGCAGATAGGCCGGGATTTGTTCATGGTCGATTCCGCCGGTCGGGCACAGGCAAATGCCGGGGAAGATCGATTTCAGGGCCGCAATGTGCGAGGGCCCGCCGGTAGATGCGGGGAACACCTTGACGACGTCGGCACCCTCCTCGAGCGCAGTCGCGACCTCGCCCGGGGTGAACGCACCGATCATGGCGGCGCACCGAGCGGCCCGGCAGCGCGCCGCAACGCCGCGCACCGGGTACGGCGTGACGAGGAAGGCAGCACCTTGCGAGAGGCATGCCTCGGCGTTCGCCACGTCGACGATCGTGCCCGCCCCGATGAGACTGTCGGGACGCTCGCGAACGAGCGCCCCGACGAGTGCAACGGCGTCGGGTGTCGTCATCGTGATCTCGAACGCTCGAAAACCGGACTCGTGCAGACATCCGACCGCATCGAGCGTTTCCTGCGCACCGGCCAGACGAAGCACCGGCAGCACGCGTTGCGCCGACAGGCGCGCGACGATCGCTTCGCGCGTCATGGCTCATTCGCGCTTGCACGCCTGCACTGCGTCCATTGGCTCACGGCTTGGCCGTCCTCTCGATCGCCTGGAACAGGTTGTCGACGTATTCCTTGCCGATCTCCTTCTCGGCCCAGGCCCGCACGGGAGGCTGCGAGGCCTTGCGAAACTCGCCGATCTGCGCCGGCGTCAGTTCGGTGACCTCCATGCCGAGCTTCTCCAGGATCGGCTTGGCGTTGCGGTCCTGGTCGGCGGTCATCTTCCGGTGGATGGCGATCGCTTTCTTCGTGCCCTCGTCTACGGCAGCGCGCTCGGTCGGCGTCAGTCCCTGGTAGAAGCGGTCGTTGATCAGGTAGCCGTGCACGCTCCAGACGTGGCCATCGAGCGTGGCGTATTTCTGGTGCTGGTACAGGCTTGCCGCGAGGATGTTGGTCACTCCGTTCTCCTGCCCGTCGACCACCTTCTGCTGCAGCGCCGCCGGCAATTCGGCCCACGGAATCGCCGATGGCGAAGCGCCCAACGACTCGACCAGGATCTTGAACACCGGCGACGGCTGGATCCGGATCTTCATTCCCTGCATGTCGGCGGGCGACTTGATCGGCCGAAGGCTGTTGGTGAAGTGGCGCACGCCGTTGTCGGCGAGGCCGAGCAACCGGATTCCCTGCTTCTTCACCATGTCGTCGGAGAATCCCTTGAGCCAGTCGCTGTCGTACACACGCCACGCGTGCTCGTGGTTCTCGTAGAGGAACGGAATGCCGAGTACGCCGATGGGCTTGTAGACGGTGGCGATCGCGCCGTCATGGGCAACCGCCATCTCGAGGGTGCCCATCTTGACCGCTTCCATCGTCGGCTGGTCCTTGCCGAACTGACCGGCCGGGTAGATCTCCACCTTGATCGAGCCGTTCGTGGCGCGTTCGACGTGCTCCTTGAATGCGAGCGCAGCCGCGTGCTTCGGCTGGTCTTCCTTCGCCGGCTGGAAGTGCGCGTACTTCAGCGTTTTCTGCGCGGCAGCCGGCGCCGAGAACGCAAACGATGCCGCGGCGAACGCGGCAAGCAGCATCCGTGTCTTCATCTTCGTCTCCTTCTGGATTAGCGCGAGTAGCCGAACATCGCCGGTATGGCGGTGCTCAGCGCGGGAAACAGGATCACGAGCAGCAGGACGACCAACTCGGCGGCGAGCAGCGGCAGAACCGCACGCGCCAGGCGGTCCAGGCGCAAGCGCGCAACCGAGGCCATCACGAACAGCACGGCACCTACCGGCGGCGTGATCATCCCGATCGTCAGGTTCAGTACGACCGCCATCGCGAACTGCAGCGGGGGAATGGAGAACTGATCGGCGAGGGGCCCGAGCACGGGCACGAGGATGATCACCGCGGGCAGCGTGTCGATGAACAGCCCGCAGACGAGCACGAAGCCGGCGACGATCAGCAACACGAGCAGCGGATCGGTGGTCATCTGCCCGATCGACGCGGCGATGGTCTGCGGAATCTGCAGCAGCGTGAGCAGCCAGGCGAAGAGCGACGCCGTGGAGACGATGATGAGGGCAGCAGAGGTCACGAGGCCGCTTTGCAGCAGGACCTTGGCGATGAGTCGCGCATTGAGCGTCCGCGTGACGAACAGGCCGACGAACAATGCGTAGAACACGGCGACTGCCGACGCCTCGGTCGGCGTGAACAGCCCGCCGAGAATTCCGCCGATGATGATCGCGGGCATTGCGAGGATCGGAAGCGCTCGCACCAATGATGCGAAGCGCTCCGGCCAGCCGAGGCGGTGTTGCGTGATGCCGTAGCCACGGCGCACCGAGATCCAGTGGTTGGCTGCCATCAGGGCAGCCCCCAGAAGCAGGCCCGGCAGCACGCCGGCGAGGAACAGCCCGGCGACGGTGACGCGACTGTCGGTGAGCGCGTAGATCACCATGATGATCGACGGCGGGATGATCGGTCCGATGGTTGCGGTCGCTGCCGACAGGGCTGCCGAGTAATAGCGCTCGTAGCCCGCCTTCTCCATCATCCTCATCTCGATCGCGCCGGGGCCCGCGGCGTCTGCCAGCGCGGAACCGCTGATGCCTGCGAACAGCACCGAAGTGAGCACGTTCACGTGTCCCATTCCCCCGCGAATGTGACCGACGATGCTCTGCGAGAAGCGCAGCAGCGCCGTCGTGATTCCGCTGGCGGTCATCAGGTCGGCGGCGAGGATGAAGAAGGGCACCGCCATCAGCGGGAAGGAGTTGATGCCGTCGAAGATGCGCTGCGGGACCGACAGCAACGAGAACTTGCCGTCCAGCGCCAGCGCGGCCGCGGCCGAGACACCCATCACGAAGGCGATCGGCAGGCCGATCACGAGTCCGACGGCGAACAGGACGAACAGCGGCGTCGTCATTCCCCGGCTCCGGGGTCGTCGACGTATTCGAAATTCCGATCGACGAAGGCGCGCGCGAACATCAGCAGATGCAGCGCGAACAGCGCAGCGCCGATCGGAATGCCCAGGTACGGGATGCCCGCCGGCAAACCCAGCATCGGCGTTTCCTGGTTCCAGGAAAAGGCGACGATCCGCGTGCCGTACCAGACGAGGGTGGCGAGGAACGCCAGCATGACGGCGACGATCACCCAACGAAGCAGGCGCAACAGCGGCCCCGGAAGCAGGTCCTGCACGACATCCACCGCCACGTGGCGGCCTTCGCGCAGCGCGAGTCCGGCGCCGAGCCATGCGATCCAGATCATCTGGTATTGCGTCAATTCCTCGACCCAAACCATCGAGTGGTTGAAGGCGTAGCGGGAGACGACGTTGGCGAACACCAGCAGCGACATCGTCGCCATCAGCGCGATCACGATGCCCTGATTCAGGCGAAGCAGCAGCAACTCGACGCGGGAGAGCGCCTCCCGAATAGGGGCGCCGGCGACCGTTTCCATCAGATCTAAGATATCAGATATCTGCTGTGCTTCGGAACCGCGGGTTCTCCCGGACTTCACAGGACTCGCGTCGCTATACTGATGCCGCTTTCGGCGCGCCGGCATCCGTGAATGCCGGCGCGCCCCTTCCCAGGAGCCCACATGCCCAAGGCGATCCGCATCGAACGGACCGGCGGACCCGAAGTGATGCAGTACGTCGACGTCGACGTAGGCGAGCCGGCGCCCGGCGAAGTGCAGGTGCGCCACGAGGCAATCGGGCTGAACTTCATCGACGTCTATTTCCGCACCGGGCTGTACCCGATGCCGCTGCCCGGAGTGCTCGGACTCGAAGCAGCGGGCGTGATCACCGCGGTGGGCGAGGGCGTCGACGCATTGAAGGTCGGCGATCGCGTCGCCTACTGCGACCGCCCGCCGGGGTCGTACTCGCAACTGCGCAACATGACGACGAAGTCGCTCGTGCGCCTGCCGCGCGGCATCGGCTTCGAGACGGCCGCGGCGATGATGCTCAAGGGCCTTACCGTCGTTTACCTGTTTCGCCGCACCTACAGGCTGCAGAAAGGACAGACGATCCTCTTTCATGCGGCCGCCGGCGGCGTCGGGCTGATCGCGATGCAGTGGGCGCGCGCGCTCGGCGTCACCGTCATCGGCACGGTAGGCTCGGAGGAGAAGGCCGAACTCGCACGTCGCAACGGCTGCGCGCACACGATTCTCTACAAGCACGAGAGCATCGTCGACCGCGTTCGCGAGATCACCGACGGGAAGATGGTTCCGGTCGTCTACGACTCGGTGGGCAAGGACACCTTCCAGGATTCGCTCGATTGCCTGCAGCCCTTCGGTCTGATGGTGAGCTTCGGCAATTCCTCCGGGCCGGTCGCGCCGATGGCGTTGACGGCGCTCAAGGGCTCGCTGTACATCACCCGGCCGTCGCTGATGGCGCACCAGGCCAATCGGCAGAATCTCGACGAGATGTCGGCCGAACTGTTCCGCATGGTCGGCTCCGGCAAGGTTCGCATCGAGATCGACCAGCGCTACCCGCTCGAGGAAGCCGCGCAGGCGCATCGCGATCTCGAGGCCCGCAGGACGACCGGATCATCGCTGCTGCAGCCGTAAAGCGTCGGCCGCAGGCGGCCGACGACGTACTCGCCGTGCGCGAGTTGCCGCCCGCTTCATCGCCGCCCGCCTTGTCGCCGCCCGAGAAGGTGCACATCGGCGTGCCGCACATCGAAGCGCCGCCACTCGAGACGCTCGACGCGAGCGCCGTGCTGCGCGCGCGCGACGACCGCCGCTTCGGTGGCGTCGCGCGACTCTACGGCGACGCGGCCCTCGATGCGCTCGGCCAGGCGCACGTCTGCGTCGTCGGCGTCGGCGGCGTGGGCTCGTGGGCCGCCGAGGCCCTTGCCCGGTCGGGCGTCGGTTGCCTCACGCTGATCGACGCCGACCACGTTGCCGAATCCAACGTCAACCGGCAGGTGCACGCGCTCGAGTCGACGCTGGGCGCCGCGAAGATCGACGTCATGCGCGCTCGCATCGCGGACATCGCGCCGCGCTGCGAGGTGCGCATCGTCGACCACTTCGTCACGGCGCAGAACGCCGGCGACCTGGTGCCGGTCGGCGCCTTCGTCATCGACGCGATCGACGCTCCGCGGGCCAAGGCAGCGATCGTCGCATCGGCCGTGCGTCGCGGCCAGGCGATCGTCGTCTGCGGCGCCGCCGGCGGTCGTACCGATCCGCTTCGCCTGCGTCGCGACGACCTGGCGAGAACGACGGGCGATGCGCTGCTCGCTTCGGTGCGCTCGCGGCTGCGCCGCGAGTACGGCTTCGAGCGTCGCCCCGGCGCGAAGTTCGGCGTGATGGCGATCCATTCCGATGAGCCGCGGGCGGTGAAGCAGTGCAGCGTTCCGGGGACGGGTGCCGGCTTCGCGCTTTCGTGCTCGGGATACGGATCGCTGGTCACGGTCACCGCGGCGATGGGGCTCGCTGCCGCATCGTTCGCGCTCTCCCGGCTCGTTGCGGAATCGAGCGCCGCCTGATCCATGCAGGACGCCGGCACCGTCGCCGTCTATTTCGTCGCGTCTCCGCTGCAGTACCTGGCGGCGCGGCGCATCGCGCTCGACTTCGAGCCTGGCGCGAGGCAGGTGCTGGTCTGGTACAAGCCCGGGATGAAGAGCGTCGTCGATCCCGCGCAGTGGGACGCCTGCACCTACATGCCGTGGCCGCGCTGGGAACCGTTGCCGGGGCCGTTCGGGCGCCATCGGCGGCTGCGCGAAAACATCGGGCGGGTGGCGGCACTGGTCGGCAAATGCGATCGCCTGCTGCTGCACAGCGCGGTGTTCGACACGGAAGCGATCAATTATTTCCTCGGGGCGTTGCCGGCACGCGCCGGCGCGCGCGAGATGCGGGCGCGGATCCTGCCGGACGGCATCATCAGCATCCGCCGCTATCCGCTCACCTTGACGCGGCGCGCTTTGCAGTGCGTGCGCCGCCTGCGCAGCCTGGTCGATCGCGAGTTGTCGTACCGATGCTTCGCGGGCGACCGCATCGGCTCCGATGCGCCGTTCTGCGACCGCATCTATGTCGTCCCCGGGTTGCCGCACGAGTACCCGGCACATAAGGTCCGCGTGCTCGGGCCGCTGGTCGATCCCGTGGCGCCGACGGGAGCGGGTTCGCCTGCGCCGCGGCGCGCGCTCGTCGTCGGCCAGCCGCTGGTCGGCGCGGGCCTGCTCGCCGCCGCCGATCTCGCGCCGCTCACGCAGCGCGTGCGCGACTGGCTGATGGCGCAACGCTTCGAGCAGGTCTACTACAAGCCGCACCCGAAGGATCCCGCGCAGGAGCTTCGTCATCCCGATTACCGGGTCGTCGATCCGTCGTGCCCGCTCGAGTTGCATCTTGCGCATACGGCGTACGACGCCGTCGTCGGCGTGCGCTCGAGCGCGCTGCTCTTTGCGCGACAGATCTACCCGCGCAGCGTGCCGGTCGTCTCGTTCGGATGGTCGCGGTTGAAGTTCAAGTCGGCCGACGAAGAGCGCGACATGAAGAGAGCTTTCGAGCAATGTGGAGTATCGGTGGAATGACCGTCTCCGGTCCTGGCGACCGGGTTCGCGACACACAGGCGCTCGAGCGCCGGCTCGTCGAGGCCTTCGTCGTCGTCGTCCTGCCGCTGCACATGCTGTTGCCGACGGTGGCCGGCTGGCTGATGGTGCTCGCCGCGCTGCGCGGGCTCGTCGTGGTCGCGCGCCGTCCGGCTTTCGAGCCGCTCGATCGGCTCTATCTGGTCGCTTGCGCGGTGATTCCCGCAGCGTATGTGTTGAACATGGCGCTCGCCGGCTGGGCGCCTTCGTGGTTGCATCGTCCTGCGCACCTGCTGCTCACCGGCGGGCTCGTGTTCCTGTGGATCGGACGCATCGGAATGAGCGAGCGCGCGCTGTTCCGCGCGGTCGTCCTGGCTTCGTTCACCGCACTCGGCATCGCGCTGTTCGACGTTCTCGTGCACGGCAGCGTTCGCGTGTTCGGCTGGCGCCATCAGTGGAATGCCGTTCCCTTCGGCAACTTCTCGCTGCTGCTCGGCTTCATCGCGTTCGCCGGCAGCATCGGGCCGATGCTCGCGGGAGCGCAGCAGAGGACGCGCGTCGGGCTCGGGCTTGCAGCCACGGCCGCCGGAATCCTCGCGTCGATCCTCGCCGGCACGCGCGGCGGCTGGCTGGCGATTCCGGTGCTGCTCGCACTGAGCTTCTGGTCGGCGTGGCGCGCGTATCGAGGGCGAGTGCTCTCTTCGTGGCACTTTCTTCCGGCGCTCGGCGCAATGCTCGTCTTCGTCTTCGCCGCGATCCTCCTTTCCGGGAACGCGCAGCACCGAATCGACATTGCCGTAGAGCAGGTGGAGGCGTTTCTCGACGGCAGCGGAAGCCGAACGTCGATCGACAGTTCCACCGAGTTGCGGCTCGAGATGTGGAAGTGGGGCTTGCAGAAGGCTGCCGAGCATCCGCTCACCGGCATCGGATTGGCGAACTACGACGAAGCGCGACAACAGGCGGTGGAGAGCGGCCGGATGCCGGCTTCGTTCGCCCGGTTGGCGAACCTGCACAACGAATTGATCTCGAGCCTGGCGCTGGGCGGCGTCCCGACCGCGCTCGCCGTCGTTGCATTCTGGATGCTGATGGGTTCGTTCTTCGTGCATCGAATCGGCGAGAAGGACGTTTTCTTCTTCGCGACGAGCGGCCTGCTCGTCGTTGCCGGCACCTGCATCTTCTCGATGACCGAGGGACTGTTCGGGACCAGCGCGGGCACGAAAGCGCTGGCGCTGCTGCTGGCGATTCCTGCCGGTGCGTTGCGCCACCGCGTTGCGCTTCGCACTGCCGCCGGCATCGCCACGAAGGGCGACCGTGGGCGCTGAGTCTCCTGCGGACGATCGGCCGCGTACGCTCGTCGTGCACCACCGCAGCGGGATCGGCGACCTGATCTGGCATCTCCCGTACCTCCGCGCCATCGCCGCGACGAGTCGCGGCGGGCGAGTGACGCTGATGGCCCGGCCGTCGTGCCGTGCGCCCGATCTGCTCGCCGGCGAGGCTGCGATCGACGAGGTGCTCGAGTACGACTACCGGCCGCGCCGCAGCGAATCTCGACGCGGGCGCGATGACGGCCTGCGCGGGTTCCTGCGGATGGCCGCGCTCGTTCGCTCGCGTCGCTTCGATCGCGTCTACGTGTTCTCGTCGCGCATTCGCTACGGGGTGCTCGCGTGGCTGGCCGGCATCCCGCGACGTTCGGGATTCGGTTTCTCGCGCCTGCAGCGCTTCGGCCTGAACGCCGGCCCGTACATCCGGCGCCACCGCGGCGAAGGAAACTGGGTCTATCCGGAGGCTACAGCGTTCGCTCGCGCTCACGGCTTCGCCGATCGTCCGCTGTTGCCGCGCGTCGAGATACCGCGGGCGCTGCTCGAAGAAGCGGCGGACCGACTCGCAACTTTTCCCGAACCGCGCGTCGCTCTCGTCATCGGCACGTCGGAGCCGAGGAAGGACTGGGGCGCGGCCAACTTCATGCGCCTCGCGCGCGCGCTGCTCGATCGAGACTGCAGCGTGCTCGTGCTCGGTGGTCCGGCCGAAGCGAACGCGGCCGATCGCCTGCTCGCCGATCTCGGACACCCGCCACGCGCCATTGCGATCTGTCGCGGTTCCGTGCTGCAATCGGGCGCAGCCTTGAGGTGCTGCGCCCTCTGCATCGGCAACGACACCGGTGCGCTGAATCTCGCTGCCGCCGTGGGCGTACCCTGTCTCGGCCTGTTCGGAACCACCCGCGCGCTGCGACACGATCCACAGATCGAGGCGATCGAGGCAACGTCGATGCAGGCGATCGAACCGGGCGAAGTGCTGCGCAGGGTCGGCGCCATGCGCGTGCTTGCGAACATGGAGCAGGGGAGCACATCTGCCTGAACGAATCCTGATCGTGCGCACCTCCGCGATCGGCGACGTCGTCTTCACGTCGCCGCTCGCAGCGGCGCTGCGGCGCAGCCGTCCGCAGGCGTTCATCGCCTGGGTCGTCGAACCCGGAATCGACGTGCTGGTGGCGACCGATCCGGCGATCGACGAATGCATCGTGTGGCCCAAGAAGCAGTGGCGGGCATTGCTGCGCACGGGAAGATGGATTTCGCTCGTGCGCGAGATCCGGCGCTTTCGCGCGTTGCTGCGCGAACGCCGCTTCGACCTCGCTCTCGATCTGCACGGTCTGTTCAAGAGCGCTTTCCTCGCGTGGTTGAGCGGCGCGCCGCGACGCATCGGACTCGGTGCGCGCGAGGGCAGTTCGCGCTTCGTCACCGAGGTCGTGCTGCGCGACGGGGATCCCGAACGGATCTCGTCGGAGTATCTGCACCTGGCCCGGCATCTGCGACTCGACGTGGGCGAGTTCCTGCCGCGGCTGCACGTGAGCGCCGAGGCGGCTGCATCGGCCGGCGCGCTGCTCGACGAACGCGGCCTCGCGCCCGGCCGCTATGTGGTGTTGGCCGCCTTCACGACGCGCCCCCAGAAACACTGGTTCGACGACGCCTGGCGCGACCTGTCGAAGCGGCTGCAGGCGGAAACCGACCTCGTTCCGCTGCTGCTCGGCGGTCCCGCCGACCGGCCGGCGGCTGCTGCGCTGCTGCGCGATGCACCGCAGATCGTGGATCTCGTCGGACGCACCGATCTCGCACAGGCGGCGGCGCTGGTGCGCGATGCCGCGCTCGTCGTCGGCGTCGACACGGGATTGACGCACATGGGCATCGCCTTCGGCGTGCCGACCGTCGCGCTGTTCGGCTCGACTCGCCCGTACACGATCACCGGGCGCGACAACGCGCGCGTCGTCTGGCGCCGCCTCGCGTGCGCGCCGTGCCAGCGCGCGCCCACCTGCGGCGGACGCTTCGACTGCATGCGCGAGATCACCGCCGAGCGCGTCGCGCACGAGGCACGCCTCGCGCTGGGGCCGACGCGCCGATGAAGGTCCTGCACGTCGAGGGCGGTCGGCACTACTACGGCGGCGCGCGCCAGGTCGTCTACCTGCTCGAAGGACTCGCGCGACGCGGCATCGACAACGTGCTCGTCTGCCCGCCCGGTGCAGCGGTGGCCGAGCACGCGCAGCCCTTCGCCGAGGTGCTGCCGACGCCGCTGCGCGGCGATCTCGACGCCGTCTTCGTGGCGCGCCTTCGTGCGCGCATCCGCGCCGCGCGCCCGGATCTCGTGCACCTGCACAGTCGACGCGGCAGCGACGTCTGGGGCGGAATCGCGGCGCGGCTGGCCGGCGTGCCCAGCGTGCTCTCGCGTCGGGTCGACAATCGCGAGCGCGCGTGGGCGGCGGCCGTGAAGTACCGCCTCTACGATCGCGTCATCGCGATCTCGGACGGCATTCGCGACGTGCTGCTCGCCGAGGGGGTGCCCACGCAACGCCTGCGCTGCGTTCGCAGCGCGCTCGACGCGCAGCCGTGGCTGCAGCCGGTCGATCGCGCCGCCTTTGGTCGCGAGTTCGGACTCGAAGACGATGCGGTCGTCATCGGCGTGGTCGCGCAACTGATCCGGCGCAAGGGCCACCGCCATCTCTTCGATGCGCTGAAGATGCTGCATCCCGAGCGGCCGCGCCTGCGCGTGCTGCTGTTCGGGCAAGGGCCGTTGCGCGGCGAGCTCGAGGCGCGCGCGTTGCGCGACGGGCTCTCGTCGATCGTGCGCTTCGTCGGCTTTCGCGACGACCTTCCGCGCTGGATGGGCGGACTCGACGTGCTCGCGCACCCGGCCGACCGTGAGGGACTCGGCATCGCGCTGCTGCAGGCGCAGGCGGCCGGCGTGCCGGTCGTCGCCAGTCGCGCCGGCGGCATGCCAGAGGCGGTATGCGACGGCGTGACCGGATTCCTCGTCCCGCCCGGCGACGTGGCGGGCCTGGCCGACGCGCTGCGCCGGCTGGTCGACGATCCGGCGCTTCGCCGAAGCATGGGCGCGGCCGCGCGGGAGCGCGTGCTCGAGCGCTTCTCGGTGGATTGCATGGTCGACGGCAATCTCGCCGTCTATCGCGAGGTGCTGCAGGCGCGCACCGCGCAGCGCGTCGCGTAGCGGCGCGCTGCGTCGCGCTGCGGACGCGACGCAGCGCGGCGGGCCGTCGCCGTTCGATCGCGCTCAGCGCGCGTGATAGCGGCCTTCGTCGTCGGCGTCGACCCGGTCCTGCCCGATCAACTCGTCGAGGTGCTGCGCGATCGTGCGACGTTCGGCGTCGAGGACCCACACCTCCTCGTGGTCCGCCGGATAGAGCAGCCGTGCTTCAGCCAGTTCGTCCAGCGTGCGGGGTCGCTCGCGAAGCATGGCGAGCAGCCGTTCGCTGCGTTCGTCGATCTTCGCGGCGTACGCGCGCAACGCATCGAGAAAGGCTTCGCGGTCATCGTAGACGCCGCGATGATGCGAGGTGATCCAGACCTTCGCTTCGAGTTCGGGAAGGCGGGCGAGCGAGCGGCGGAACGCGCCCAGGTCGGAGCTCGCGTCACCGTAGTACGGACCGAAGCCGCTCAGGTCGATGTCGCCGATGAACGCGACGCCGTCGGGCTCGGCGACGAGCACGCAGTGCCCGGCCGTGTGTCCCGGCATGTGTGTCGCGCGCACGCGCGTGCGCCCGAGATCCCACGAATCGCCGTCGCGGTAGGCAATCGCGTCGGGGCGTGCGACGTAGTGGAATTCGCGGCGGATCTTCTCGTGCATCGCGTCCTTCACCGATCCCGACAGGCCGTAATGCGCGGCGAGCCCGTCCCAGCTGCGCGCGGCCTCGACGTCGCGCTCGTGCGCGTAGACCTTCGCGGTCGGAAGTCGATGCAGCCCGGCCATATGGTCTTCGTGCACGTGGCCGAGCACGACGAGCTCGGCCGATTCGAGCGCTTCGCCGATGCGCTCGGCGACCAGCGGCGTGTCGAATGCGGCGAGCGTGTCGGCGCCGCGCACGACCACCTGGTTGCCGTCCGGGTACTTGCCGTTCTTTTCGCCGAAGTACACGCGAACGCGGCCGAAATCCGCGTGCGGTGTTGCACTCATCGTGCGCCCTCCTGCTGCAGTTGCGTCCATGCGAGGCGACAGGCGGCCAGGTCCCACAGCGCCTGCCCGACGCTCTTGAAGACGACGGGGCCGCGCACCGGCCGCGTCGCTTCTCCGGCAACGACGCGCTCCACGGGAACGATACGCGCCCAGTCGAGTTGCGCGCGCAGCAGGTCGCCCGCTTCGCTGCGGGCCGCGTCGACGTCGTCGACGAAGACCGCGCCACGCTGCAGCAGCGCGGCGGGCAGTTCGCACATCTGCGGACGGTAGGCGCCGATCGCGGCGACGAAGCCGTCGAAGCGCGGATCGTCGTCGAACAGCGGCTCGCGGCTCGAAGTGGCCGTGACGACGAGGTCGTAGTGGGCGATCGGCGGGGGCGTGTCGACCCAACGACTCGCCAGTCCGCTTTCGTCGAGCGCCTTCGCGAGTGCCCGCGCATGAGCGGGCGTGCGCGAGTGCACCGTCACCTCCCGCAACGGCAGCACGGCGCGCAGTGCCTCGACGTGCGCGCGTGCCTGCACACCCGAGCCGAACACGAGCAGGCGTTCGCGCTGCGGGCCGGCGAGTTCGAGCGCGGCCAGCGCCGACAGCGCGGCGGTTCGCCGCGCGGTGATCGTCCCCGCGTCGAAGCGTGCCAGCGGCTCGCCGGTGTCGGCGCGAATCAGGATCGCCTCGCCGATCAGCGTCGGCAGTCCGCGCGCAGGGTTCGCCTCGTGCAGCGTGGCCAGCTTGGTGCAGGCGAACTCGCCGTCGGTGGACGGCATCGCGAGCAGCACGCCGCCGGGCAGCGGCAGCGCGATGCGCTCGGGCGAGCGGGTCAGGCCGGCGTGCCGGCGTGCGAGCATCGCGCGCAGCGCGTCGACGAGCCCGGCCCACGGGAGCGCGCGCTCGGTCTCGAGGCGATCGAAGCTCGGTGCGTTCACTTCGGCGATCGTGCGGTGACGAGCAGGACGATCGCGCAGACGACGATGCCGGCACCGAGCAGTTGCAGCGGGGCCATCGTCTGGTCGAGAAGGACCCAGCCGAGCAGCAGCGCCGCGATCGGCTCGAAGTTCATCACCGCGGCGTTGTTCACGGCGCCCAGTCGCGGCAGCAGCACGAACAGCGCGGTGATCGCCGACGAATAGAGCAGCGTGAGCAGTGCGAGCGCGACCCAGCCGGTGGCGTCGCGCGGCCACGCGAAGTCGCCGCTCGTCTTGCCGGCGACCAGCGCGACCGATGCGACGACGATCATCAGCACGAAACTGCGCAGGCGTCCGTCGGTGTCGCCGAGCCAGCGCGTGGTCAACAGCAGCACGGTGGCGAACGCGAGTGCGGCGATCGCGGCCAGCACGACGCCGGAAGCCATTTCGCCGCGTGCGCCGCGTGCGGTGTTTCCCGACCAGCCGAATGCGTCCAGTGCGAGCGCGAGGCCGCTGAGCGCCAGCGCCATCGCGACGAAGGCACGCGGCCCGGGCCGCCCGGTTCCCGTCGCCCAGGCCAGCAGGCCCAGCATCATCGGGAACGTGTTGAAGACCAGCAGCGCCAGCGCGACGGGGATGCGCGCAACCGCCGAGTACAGGCAAAGACTCTGCACGGAGAGCAGCGCGCCGATACCGAGCGCGCGCGCGAGCGTCGGCCGAGCCATCCGCAGCGGCACCTTTGCCGCACGCAGCAGCGCAAGGACGAACAGCGCCGCGCCCGACGAACGCACCGCGACGGCGGTTGCGACGTTGGCGCCGTGATCGAAGGCCACGCGCGCCGCGACGTGATTGCTGGCGAAAGTAGTGGCGATCAGCAGGAGCAGCGCAGCGCCGAGCCATCGCGGCAGCGCAGGGGCGGTCATGGCGAGCAAGGATACCGTGTTGCAGGGCGGGATCGTCGTTTGCCGCCGCTGCTTACCGGCGTGCAGACGCCTTTACCGAAGCCGCGCGGAGCGCGTGGCGCAAGTCCTTGATCTCTGGCCGCGATCCGCAATGGCACGAACCTTGCGTCAACTGGGGTATCCGAAATAGACACCGGAAGGAAGTCCCCTGATGCACGCACCCGGTTTGCAGCTGCGCGCCACGCAAGGTGCCGCACTGTCCCAGCAGATGCAGCAAGGCTTGAAGATGCTGCAGATGTCCGCCCTGGAACTCGAGCAGGCGATCGCGCAGGCGCTGTCGGCCAACCCCTTGCTCGAAAGCGACGATGCGCTCGACGAGGTCGGCGCCGAAGAAGGCGAGCCGATCGAATCGCGGACGAGCGACGAAGAGGCAGAGGAGCTGGTCGACCCGGAGCGCGAGCTCACCTGGTCCACGACCGGAAACAACCACGGCAGCGAGCGCTCCGCCGATGATCCGGTACTGCTCGCCCCGGCGCCGCGGTCGCTACGCGATCACCTGCTCAGCCAGGTCAATGTCAGCGGACTGAGTGAACGCGATCTGGTGCTGGCGCGCGTGCTCGTGGAGGCGCTGGACGAGGACGGCTATCTGCGCGATTCGCTCGACGAGATCGCCGAACTCGTCGAACCCGGCTCGCGCACGCTCGTGCGTGAACTCGAGGTCGCGTTGTCGTTCGTCCAGAGTCTCGATCCGGCCGGCGTCGGCGCCCGTTCGGTAGCCGAGTGTCTCGGGTTGCAGCTGCGCGCGCAGCCGCGCGATCTTCCCGGCCTGTCGCTGGCGTTGCGCATCGTCGAGTCGCACCTTGATCTGCTGGCCGCGCACGACACCGTGCGCATCACGCGCATGCTCGGCTGCAGCGAAGCAGATTTCGCGCAGGCGAACCAGCTGATTCGCAGCCTCGCGCCGCGTCCCGCCGCCACTTTCGGTGCGGACGATCCGCAACACGTGGTACCCGACGTCACCGTGCGCAAGGTACGCGGGCGCTGGGTGGCGTTTCCGAACAGCGCGGCATCGCCGCGCCTGCGCATCAACCGGCTGTACGCCGATGCGGTTCGCCGCGACCGAGGCTGGTCTTCCACGCCGATGGGCACGCAGCTCACGGAAGCGCGCTGGCTGCTTCGCAGCATCGAGCAGCGCGCCGAGACCATCCTGAAGGTGGCCAGCGCGATCGTCGCCACGCAGCAGGGCTTCTTCGAGCACGGCGACGTGGCGATTCGTCCGCTGCACCTGCGCGACATCGCGGCCGAGGTCGGCGTGCACGAATCGACGGTCTCGCGCGTGACGAGCGGCAAATACATGGCCACGCCGCGCGGGCTCATCGAGTTCAAGCACTTCTTCGGCAGCCGGCTCGTCAGCGAGGACGGCTACCGCATCTCGCCGCGGGCCATCCAGACCCTCATTCGCGACATCGTCCAGGCCGAAGATCCGAGCCAGCCGTTGTCCGACATCCGCATCACCCGCCAGCTCGAACAACGCGGCGCGAGTGTCGCCCGCCGGACGGTCACCAAGTACCGCGACGCGATCGGCATCCCCCCGGTGGAAGCGCGCCGGATGATCGCGATGGCGCAGCAGAGATAGGGAAGGGGGAAGGGGAAGGGGGAAGGGAGAAGTGGGGGGAAACCGGGGTGGGGGCCCCGGGTTTGTGGGAAAAAACATGGGTGTGCCCCGGGGTGGCCCGGTGTGTGTGTGTATGTTGGTGACCGGCGCGCAGGGGGGCGGTGTGGCTCGGG
>JAJPES010000040.1 GCA_021166725.1 Burkholderiaceae bacterium
GGGGTCCCCCCCCGGCGCCGGGGCCCGGGCCAGCCCCCCCCCCCACGCCTCGCCCTGCGGGTTCGCGCCACACGGGCGCGCTGCTGCGTTGGCAAACCGGGTCGATGTCCCCGACATCGACCCGGTTTGCCGCCTTGCCACGCGCCCGTGTGGCACGAACCAAAGGCAAGCTATTTGTCGGACTGGACACTTGGGCGACAATGCGCGGCGGCGCGGTTTCGGGGGCGCCGGGCGCGGTCGCGGCATCGAGGAACCACGGGCGGCACGGGATGGACAGCAGACCGGAATATCGGGTGGCGGCAGCCGGACTCGATCCGCGCGACGTGCGCCTGATCGAGATCGTCTTCAAGCACAGCCAGTACAACCGCTACGCGTTTCGCTTCGAGGCAAAGCCCGATCCGCTCGGCATCGACATCCTGATCGTCAATCCGCTGGCGCCCGAGGGATTGCGCGCGGTGGCTCGCGTGCGCAGCGCCGGGCGCAGCGTTCCGGTGATCTCGGCGATGCCGCGCGGCGCAACGAGCAGCGCGCGGCACGCGATCTCCATAGAGCGGCTCACGCTGCAACTGCTGCCGATCCTCAATCGCGTCGTCGACCTCGAGTTGCGCCGGCCGACCGGCGTAGCCCGCGCAGCCGGCACTGCGGCCGCCGGCGCCGATCCTGGCGGCGCTGCGCCGACTCCGGCTCGCGCCGATGCGGACGCACCGACGCGCGAATTCCTGCGCGAGGCCGCCCGCAAGTCGCGTGAAGGCGATCTGGCGCGCGAGGCCGCGGCGCGTGCACGCCTGGCCGCTGCCGCGTCGGGTGCGAGCGATACCCCGGCGCGTGCGCCGGCAGCCGCGGCGGCGTCGAACCTCGTTGCCTTCCCGCGCAGCCCGGAGCCGGCCACGCCGCGCATTCGCGTACTCGTCGTCGACGACAGTCCCACCGTGCGCCAGCAGTTGTCGATCGCCTTCGCGCGGATGAACGTGCTGTGCGATACGGCGTCGAGCGCCGACGAAGCGCTCGCGCGGCTGCCGGAGACGCATTACGACCTGGTGCTGGTCGACGTAGTCATGCCCGGAGTCGACGGCTACAAGCTGACCCGGCAGATCCGCCGTCGCCATCGGGGAGTGCCGGTGATCATCCTGACCAGCCGCTCGTCGCCCTTCGACCTCGCGCGCGGGGCGCTCGCCGGCTGCAACAGCTACCTGGTCAAGCCGGTGCCGCTGCGCCAGCTCGAGGCAGCAGTGGTAAAGCAGTTGCGCAAATCGCTGGCCATCGACGACCTCACCGGACTGGTGCGGCTGAGCCCCGAGCCGGCGGGGCCGTCGTCCGCGCGCGGCGCAGCGCCGGACAACGCGGCGACGCAGGCGCCGCCGTCGCGCAGCGGAGGCGGCGGCGGATGAGCGACGCGCGCGCATCGGACGCCATCGACATCGATGCCGGCACAATGCCGGGTTCGCCCAGCAGTTCCCGGAGAGAGCATCGATGAACACCGCACTGATCGTCGACGACGCGGCCACCGAGCGCGCGCGCATGTCGTCGATCCTCACCGATGCCGGATGGCGGGTGAGCACGGCCCGCGGCGGCGTGGAGGCGATCGAGAAGGCCCGCGCCGAACGCCCGGCGATCATCTTCCTGGACATCGTGATGCCCGATCTCGACGGCTACCAGACCTGCCGGCGGCTCGCCGGCGACCCGCTCACGCGTGCGATCCCGGTCGTGTTCGTTTCCACCAAGTGCCAGCGCGCCGATCAGGTCTGGGCGCTGATGCAGGGCGCCAAGGCGCTGATCGGCAAGCCGTACAGCCCGGCGCAGTTGCTCGACGCGCTGAAGTTCGCGGTGCAATGACGCAACCGCCGTCGTTCGGCGTGCGCCTCGCGGGCATTCCGGTGCGGTTGCCGGCCGGCACTGCTCTCGAGTACGTCGCCCAGGCATCGCTGCACCCGCTGCCGCTGGCGCCCGCGCGCGTCGCGGGGCTGATGCAGTTGCGCGGGCAGCCGATCGTCGTGCTCGACCCGTCGGCCGGCCGGGAGGCGGGCAGCCACGCCGCGAACATCGCACTGGCGCCGCACGAAGTGCTGGTCGTCGGCGCGATGCCGCACGCCGTCGCGGTGCTGGTGGATTCCGCGCCGCAGCGCGTGCCGGCGGAGGAGGCCCCGCTCGCGTTGCCGCTGGAGCGCGCCGATGCGATGGCGCACTGTGCGTTCTTCGACGCGATCGTCTCGCACCATGCCAGCGCTGCCGAAGCCGGGGCGGAAGGCGGCGACTGGTACGACGTCGATCCGGCGCGGCTGATCGCCGCATTGCTCGCGGACTGAGCCGGTGGCCGAACGATCGTTCGCGCTGCGTCTTCGCACCGGCATCGCCGTGCTTGCGGCTGCGCCCTTCGCGGTGGCGCTGGCGGGCGGTGCTGCCTGGCTGCTCGCGCGCGACGCGCAAGCCGCTTCGAAGTTCGGGGCGGTCGGCGTCGCGCTGCTGGCCGGCGCGGCACTGCTCGCCGTCGCGGGAACCGTCTACGGTCGCCGGCTCGCCCAGTCGGTCAGCGAACCGATCGCGCGCATCCAGTCCACGCTCGAGGCGTTGTCCGACGGCGACCTGGACGCACGCGTGCGCTGGGCGGGCCGCGACGAGTTCGCCGGATTGGCCGACGCGCTCGATCGCCTGCTCGACGATCGGGTGGCCGGGCTGAACCGCACGATCCGGGACAGCGAGGAACTGAACACGTCGGTGATCGAGATCATGAAGGCGGTCGGCACGATCGCGACGACGAAGGACCTGAGCGTGCGCGTTCCGGTCACCGAGAACGTAACCGGTGCGATCGCCGACGCGCTGAACCTGCTCACCGACGAGATGGCGCGGGTGCTCGAGAGCGTCGGCCGGCTGGCCAACGACGTCGCGCAGGCCACCTTCGCGCTGCGCGGACAGTCCGACCTGGCGATCACCGCCGCCGCGCGCGAGCAGCGCGAGGTCGGCATGGCGGCGAGCGAGTTGTCGCAGGCGGCGCAGGCACTGGTTGCCGTCGCGCAGCGGGCGCACCAGGTGGACCAGTCGGCGGCGCGCGCGCTGGTCGAGACCGGCGAGGCGGTGCGCGTGGTCGGCGTGACCATCGAGGGAATCGTGCAGTCGCGCGAGCTCATCCGGCAGACCGAGAAGCGCATCAAGCGCCTGGGCGAGCGCTCGCAGGAGATCGGCCAGGTGGTCGGCATCCTGCAGGCGATCTCGGAGCGCACCGGCATCCTCGCGCTGAACGCCTCGATGAAGGCGGCGTCGGCCGGCGAGGCCGGACGCAGCTTCGCCGTGGTCGCCGACGAGGTGAAGCGACTGTCCGAATCGGCGCGCGAGTCCACTGCGCGCATCGCGCGGCTCGTCACTTCGATCCAGACCGAGGCGCACGAGACGGTGCGCGCGATGAACGACGCGATCGGACAGGTGGTCGCGATCACTCGGATGGCCGACGATGCCGGACAGGCGATGCGCAGGACGCAGGCGGAAACCGGGTCGCTGGTGGACGACGTGCGGCAGATCGCCGCGACGTCCGAGGCGCAGGCGCGGATCAGCTCGGGATTGCAGACGCGCGCCGACGTCATCCGCGACGCCAGCGCCGAAACGGCGCGCCAGCTTCGCGCGCAATCGATCGAGACGCGCCGCCTGGTCGAATATGCGCGCTCGCTCGTCGAGGAAGTGAAGGTGTTTCGCACACCATCGAGATCATGAGCGCGAGCGCCGATCCTGCCGCCGACCTGCGGCTCGACGCGCTCGACGCCGCGGCGGTCGGTCTGCTCGAGCCGTTGATCGTCGCGATGCCGTTCGACGCGGATGCCGCGACGCAGGGGCGCGAAGGCGTGTCGCCGCCGATCGGCGAGGACGGCACGGCGGGCGGCCACGTCGGCAACTGGCGCGCCCGATTGGCGCAGGCGCTCGATCGACTGTCGCTCGCGGCGTTGCCGCTCGAGCTGGCCGGCCTGGCGCAGACCGCGACACTGCTCGCCGAGCGGCTGCGCGAGCCGGCGGCCGGCGGCGCGCGCGACGAGGTCGTCGATGCCGCGGGGGGCGTCCTGCGCGACAGCGATGCGGCGCTCGAACTGGCGCTGGCCGAGGGCTGGGTGGGCGACGCGATCGCCTTCTGCAGCGGCGAACTCGGCAGCGACGAGTCGGCAAGTCTCGTCGGGCGGCTGCGCGACTGGCCGGGGCTCGACGTGCTGCTCACCCCCGAGCGGGCGAGCGCGCTCGCGATGCGCCTGCGCGCCGATGCGCAGCGTATCGCGCAGGCCACCCGCGCGAGCCTGCCGGCGCCGGCGGCGGCGAACCCGTTGCCTGCGGAGCCGCGCCAGACGCGGTCTGCCGCACCGTCGTCGGAGGCGGCGCCTGCTGTTGCCGCGCCGGCCGCTGCCGCGGCGGCCGCCACCGGGTCGGCCGCCACCGAGGCGGCCGCCGCGGCGTCGGCGCAGCCGCCTGCAGGCGACGGCACGCTCGCGATCGGCGTCGACGAGCTGCAGATGCTCGCCGCAGCCGCCGCGCAACTCGACGAGGAATTCGGCGAAGCGCTCGCCGGAGGCGTCGATTTCGAGTCCTTCGCGCAGATCGGCGACGCGATCGAGCGCTACGCGAGCGCGATTGCCTACGTGGGGTTGGTGGCGGTCAGTGACGCGCTCTTCGCGTGGCACGGCAATCTCGAACGCCTGGCTCGCGAGCCGCAGCGCTTCGACGAAACGCAGCGAAAGCTGCTCGCGCGGATCCCGTCCCTGTGGGCGGCACTGTTCGAAGCGCCGTCGGTGGACGCTGCGCGCGAGGCGCTGGCACCGCTGGCCGACGCGGCGTGGCCGGCGCCGATGGCGCCGGCGAAGCTCGACGCGGCGCGTCGCGCCTTCGCGTCGCTCGTCACGGTGGGCACGCGGCGCGTCTCCGCGCCCGAGGCGGAGCTGGACGACGAGGCGATGTCGCTCGAGATACCGCCCGACGCCGATCGCGAGGTCGTCGACAATCTGCTGCGCGAATTGCCGGCATTGTCCGCAGCGTTCTCGGTGTCGATCGAGCGTGCGCAGGCGGGCTCTCGCGAGGACCTTGCGCAGGCGCAGCGCATCGCGCACACGCTGAAGGGTTCGGCGAACACGGTCGGGGTGCGAGCGATCGCCTCGCTCACGCATCGGCTCGAGGACCTGCTGCAATTGCTCGACGGCGTCGACGACACGCCGCTTGCGCCCGGTCTTGCCGACGTGTTATCCGATGCCGCCGATTGCCTCGCCGAGATGAGCGAGGCCGTTGCCGGATTGGGCGATCCTCCGGCTCGCGCACGCGACGTGCACCGCTCGGTGGGCGAATGGATCGCGCGCCTGCTCGACGAATCGGGGGCCGGCGAGGAGCCGGAGGGTGCGCCCCACTCGCCGTTCGCAGCGCAGCAGCCGGGGAGCGCGCGGCCGGGGAGCGAGCAGCCGGAAAGCGAGCAGCCCGAAAGCGAGCAGCCGGAAAGCGAGCAGCCGGAAAGGGAACAGCCGGAAAGCGAGCAGCCGGAAAGCGAGCAGTCGGAAAGCGAGCAGTCGGGTGGCGAGCAGTCGGGTGGCGAGCGGCCGCCGGTCGGGCAGCTGCGAATCGAGCCGCCCGCTCGCGCTGACCACGAACCCCCGTCCGAGCCCGCCTCCGATGCTGCCGCGCAGGAATGGCTGCGCGTGCCGGCATCGCTGATCGAGCGCCTGCTGGCTTTCGCCAACGAATCGTCGATCCTGCTCTCGCAGGCGCAGGAGCAGGCGGTGGAGGTCGACCGCGTGCGTGCCACGCTGGTCGGCGGCACCGACCAGCTGCAGGATCTGTCGTCGGAGCTCGAGCGTCTCGTCGACATGCGCGGTTCGATGCTCAGCGAGCGGCGCGAGCGGGACGATTTCGATCCGCTCGAACTCGACGAGCACAACGACCTGCAGATGGTGTCGCGTCGCATTGCCGAATCGGGCGCCGACGGCCGCTTGATCGAGCAGCAGCTCGGGCGCAACGTGGCAGCGCTGCGCGACTCGCTGTCGCAGCTCGAGCGGCTGCAGGTGGAGCTGCGCGAGGCGGCGTTGCAGACGCGGACGATCCGCGTGGAAACGGTCGTGCCGCGCTGGGCGCGAACGGTGCGCCAGACCGCGCGCATGGCGATGCGCGAGGCGGCGCTGCAGGTCGAAGGCGACGACGTCGAGATCGACGCACAACTGCTGCAGGCGCTGGTCGAGCCGATCGGCCACCTGCTGCGCAACGCGGTCGATCACGGCATCGAGCCGCCCGACGAGCGCGAGCGGCTCGGCAAGCCGCGCAGCGGGCGCGTCTCGCTGCGCTTCGCGCGGGACGGCGGCGATCTCGTCATCGAATGCATCGACGACGGCCGCGGGCTCGATCTGCCGGCGATCCGCGCCCGCGCGATCGCCGGTGGCCTCGTCGCGCCGGATGAATCGCTGTCGGACGCAGCGCTGGCGCGCCTGGCACTGCTGCCCGGCTTTTCCACCCGCGAGCGCGCCACCCAGTTGTCGGGACGCGGCATCGGGCTGGACGTCGTCGAACGCGTCGCGCGCGAGCAGCGCGGGTTGGTGAAGATCGACACGCAGCGCGGCCATGGCACCGCAGTGCAGCTGCGCCTGCCGGTGCGGCTCGCCGCGCTGCCCGTCGTGGTGGTCCGCTCGCCGACGCATGTGATCGGGTTGTCGGTGCGCGAGGTCGAGCGCATCGTCGCGCACGGCGCCGACGACGCTGCCGACGCCCCATCGCGCGTGGTGCGGCTGGAGGATGCGCTCGGCCTGCCCGAGGATGCGTTCGCCCCGCAGCACGCAGGCGAGCCGCGGGTGAACGTGGTTCTCCAGGTGCGCATGCCTGCAGGCCAGACGATCGGCGTTCTCGTTCCCGAGCCCGGGCAGCCGCGCAACGTGGTGCTGCGTCCTCTTTCGACCTTCGTTGCGCCGATCCCCGGCCTCGAAGGCGCTACGGTGCTCGGCGACGGCGCGGTGGCGCCTGTCTACGACCTGCCCCGCCTGCTTGCCGAACGCGAGGGCGGCCGCGCCGCGCCCGCGCTGCGCGTCGCACGGGCGGAGGTCCCGGTGTGCCTGGTCGTCGACGACTCGGTCAGCGTTCGCCGGATGATGGAGCAGTTCGTGCGCGATCTCGGCTACCAGCCCGACAGCGCGGGCGATGGCGTCGAGGCGCTCGAGCGCGTGCGCCGGCGCGTGCCGTCGATCGTGCTGGTCGACCTCGAGATGCCGCGGATGAATGGCGTGGAGTTCGTGCGTGCGTTGCGCGCCGACGACGCCACACGCGACGTGCCGGTCGTGATGATCACGTCGCGTTCGTCGGAAAAGCATCGGGCGCTGGCGCACGATGCCGGCGTCGACGTCTTCCTGACCAAGCCCTACACCGAGGACGCGCTCGCTTCGCACATTGCGGCGCTGCTGCAGTCGCGCAGCGCCGACCGGTGAGCGCGCTTGTTCGCCCTTCGCGGCTGCGATAGCATCGACGTGCCTGGGGACGCGAGCGCGGACGGGCTGCCGGAGGGTCGCCATGCAGGTCAGCGAAGTACTTCGGGTGAAGGGCACCGCCCTGTTCACCGTCACGCCCGAGTCGATGCTGTCGGATTGCATCGTCACCATGGCCGAGCACGATGTCGGCTCGCTGGTCGTGATGGATCGCGGCCGGCTCGCCGGCATGCTCACCTTCCGCGAAGTCCTGCGCGTGCTCGCGCGGCGCCAGCTCGAGCACCGTTCCGGGCCGACGCCGCCGGTGGCAGAGATCATCGTGCGGCAGGTGATGAAGACCGATCCGCTCGTCGTCGCGCCGCAGACCGACGTCAACGAGCTACGGCGCATCATGCTCGATACCCGTCAGCGCTACGTGCCGGTGATGGAAGGCGCCACGCTGCTGGGCGTCATCTCGTTCCACGACGTAGCGCGTGCGGTGCTCGAGGAACAGGGCTTCGAGAACCGGATGCTCAAGGCCTACATCCGCAATTCGCCTCCCGAAAGTTGAGAAAACCGAAATGAACGCCGCCGTTCGCGCGCGCACGTCCGTGGCCGCATGCGCATCCTGATCAGCAACGACGACGGCTATTTCTCCCCCGGGATCGAAAAGCTCGCCGAAGTCGCCTCGGCCTTCGGGGAAGTCACCGTGATCGCCCCCGAGCGCGATCGCAGCGGCGCGTCCAATTCGCTCACGCTCGATCGGCCGCTGTCGGTGCGCGTTGCGCACAACGGCTTCCTCTACGTGAACGGCACGCCCACCGACTGCGTGCACATCGCGGTCACCGGATTGCTCGAGCACAAGCCCGACATCGTGCTGTCGGGGATCAACGACGGCGCCAACATGGGCGACGACACGATCTATTCGGGCACGGTCGCCGCTGCGATGGAGGGTTACCTGCTCGGCGTTCCGTCGATCGCGTTCTCGCTGGCGCGCCGCGGCGGCGAGCACCTCGACACTGCCGCCGAGGTCGCGCGTCGCATCCTCGCCCGGCACGCGCGCCGGCGCCTGCCGACGCCGATCCTGCTCAACGTGAACGTTCCGGCGCGACCGCTGTCCGAGTTGCGCGGCGTGATGGCCACCCGGCTCGGGCGCCGCCACCTCGCCGAACCGGTCGTGCGCGCAACAAGCCCGCGCGGCGACACGATCTACTGGATCGGACCGGCGGGTCGCGCGAAGGAAGCAGGTCCCGGTACCGACTTCAACGCGGTGGACAGCGGCTGGGCTTCGGTCACCCCGCTGGACATCGACCTGACCGCGCCGCGCGCGCTGCGCGTGGTGCGCGAATGGATCGACGAAATCGATGAGTGACCGACCGTCCTGGTTGCCGCTGCCGTCCGCTCCCGTCCGGCGGCGCGCGGAAGCACTGGCGCCGTTGCAACGCGAGCGCACCGCGCCTTCGCTGGCCACCGACGGCGCGCGCGCGCGAATGATCGACGCATTGCGTCGCGCGGGCGTGCGCGACCTGCACGTGCTGGAAGCGATGGCACAGATTCCGCGGCATCGTTTCGTGGACGCCGCACTCGCCAGTCGCGGCTACGAGGACGTCGCGCTGCCGATCGGCCACGGGCAGACGATCTCGAAGCCGAGCACCGTCGCGCGCATGATCGAACTCGCGGCCGAACCGCTCGCGCCGGCGCGGCGCGCCGCGGCGCGCGTGCTCGAGGTGGGAACCGGCTGCGGCTACCAGGCCGCGGTGCTGGCGCGCGTGTTCGGCGAAGCGGTGTCGGTGGAGCGCCTGCGCGGGTTGCACGAGCAGGCGCGCGCGAACCTGCGTGCGATGCGCCTGCCGAACCTGCGCCTGGTCTTCGGCGACGGAAATCTCGGCGTGCCGCAGGCGGCGCCGTTCGACGCGATCGTCGTTGCTGCGGCCGGCGATTCGATCCCCGATGCGCTGCTCGAGCAGATGCGCATCGGTGCACGACTGGTCGCGCCGGTGGGCTCCGTGCGTCAGTCGCTGCACCTCGTCGAGCGCATCGAGCGCGATCGATGGCAGCTAACGATTCTCGATGCGGTACGATTCGTTCCATTGCGCACCGGCACCGTTTAGGTCCGGTTCCGTCCCAGCGACAGCGTCCGCGCGGCGCGATTACCGATGACCATTGTTCGAGCCGGCTTCGCCCGCGGCGAAGCCATCGCGGCCCTGCCACGCCGCTGCATTGCCGTTGCGGCCGTCCTCGTGCTGGCCGGCTGTGCCAGTCCGCATCCTGCGCCGATCGTCCATCGCTCGTCGCCTCCCGCACCGGTCGCCGCGCAGCCGGCGCCGGCGCCATCGCCCGCTCCAGCGAGCGTCGCCGCAGCGGGCGCAGCCGGCGCTGCTGCCGCGCCGGGTGCCGAAGTCACCGGCGTGCAAACCACGCCGATCGCGCGCGGGCCGGTCGAAGCACGGCCGTTGCCAGGGGCCGGGGGCGCGCTGCCTGCGCCGTCGAACTCCGCCGCGGGAAACCTGCTGAAAACCGAACCGAAGGCGCTGAAGCAGCCGTATTCGGACGCGGCGCTCGCGCAGATGCGCGCGAACGCCCCTGCGGCAACGGAGCCGATGCCGCCGATCGCGAGCGCGGCGCCGAGCGCCGCGGCGGCGCGCCCACCGGCCGGTGAAGCAGCGGCTGCATCCGCCGCGGCGGCGGCGAGCAGCGCCGCGGCCGCGTCGGCGTCGGCTGGCGCAGGCACGGGCAGCGACTGGATCTGGCCCGCATCGGGCCAGGTCGTGCAGGACTTCGCCCAACCGAGCAGCATGGGCATCTCGATCGCCGGCAAGCCAGGCGACCCGATCGTCGCCGTGAACGACGGACGCGTGATCTTCAGCGGCGCCGGTCCGCGCTCGTACGGCAACCTCGTCATCGTCAAGCACGGCGACGACACGCTGTCGGTCTACGCGCACAACCGCACGTTGCTGGTCAAGGAAGGGCAGAGCGTCAAGCGCGGCCAGCGGATTGCCGAACTCGGCAGTTCCGGCACCGATGGGCCGAAGCTGCACTTCGAGATCCGCCGGGACGGTCGTCCGATCGATCCGCGCAAGGTACTGCCCGCCCGGTAGTCCGTACGGTAGCCACCCTGCCGCGCGCGGGCGCGGCCCATGCCGATGACTCCGACCCTGTGCTTCGACATCGAAACGGTCCCCGACGTCGCCGGACTGCGCACGCTGTGGTCGCTCGACGAGTCGATGGACGATGCGGCGGTGGCCGAGCTGGCGTTCGCGAAGCGGCGCGAGCAGACCGGCAGCGACTTCCTGCCGCTGCACCTGCAGCGCGTGGTGGCGATCGCCTGCCTGTTCCGTGACGACGACGGCCTGTCGATCCGCTGTCTCGGACAGCCGGACGACCCCGAAGCGCGGCTCGTGCAGGCGTTCTACCGCTTCGTCGATCGGCACACGCCGCAGCTCGTCTCGTGGAACGGCGGCGGCTTCGACCTGCAGGTGCTGCACTACCGCGCGCTGGTCAACGGCGTGCAGGCGGCGCGCTACTGGGAGCAGGGCGACGACGACCGCGACTTCCGCTTCAACAACTACCTGAACCGTTATCACACGCGGCACCTGGACCTGATGGCCACGCTCGCGCTGTTCACGCCGCGCGCGAACGCGCCGCTCGACGAGCTGGCGAAGCTGTGCGGCTTTCCCGGCAAGCTCGGCATGGACGGGTCCCAGGTGTGGGAGGGCTACCGCGCCGGCCGCCTGCCGGAGATCCGCGCCTACTGCGAGACCGACGTCGCCAACACCTGGCTCGTGTTCTGCCGCTTCCAGACGATGCGCGGCCTGTGGTCGCCGGAGCGCTACCGCAACGAGCTCGCGCTGCTGCGCGAGACGCTCGCCGTGCAGACCGACGAGGCGCCGCACTGGCGCGAGTTCCTCGACGCCTGGCCCGAGCGCGCGGCCGGCGCCGAACGGGCGGACGACCGTTGAACGAACTGCAGCTCGACGTCGAATCGCTCGACCTCGAGGCGAACGGCGTCGCCCGGCACGAAGGAAAGGTCGTGTTCGTGCGCGGCGCGCTGCCCGGCGAGCGCGTGCTCGCCGGCATCGTGCGGCGCAAGCCGAAGTTCGATGTGGCACAGACCGTCGACGTGCTGCGCCCGAGCAGCACGCGCGTGCAGCCGCGCTGCCCGCATTTCGGGGTCTGTGGCGGCTGCTCGATGCAGCACGTCGACGCCGGCGCGCAGATGGCGATCAAGCAGCGCGCACTCGAAGACCAGCTCCGGCACATCGGCAAGGTGGCACCGCAGACGTGGCTCGCGCCCATCTCCGGGCCCGCCTGGCGCTACCGCCATCGCGCACGGCTGTCGGTGCGCGACGTGCCGAAGAAAGGCGGCGTGCTCGTCGGCTTTCACGAGCGCGCATCGAGCTACGTGGCCGACATGCGCGAGTGCCATGTACTGCCCGCGCGTGTCTCCGATCTGCTGCTGCCGCTGCGTGCCTTGATCGAGGCGCTGAGCATCCGTCGCCGCGTGCCGCAGATCGAGGTGGCGGTGGGCGAGGGCGCCGACGGCGGCGAGCAGATCGCGCTCGTGCTGCGTGTGCTCGATGCGCCCGATGCCGACGACCTCGAGCGGCTGCGCCGCTTTGCCGAAGAGCATCGCATCGAGTGGTGGCTGCAGCCGAAGGGACCGGACTCGATCGAGCTCTACTGCGACGCCGACGGGCGCCTGGCGCGCGACGGTGCCGGATCGTCGCTCGCTTATGCGCTGCCCGAGTTCGGCGTGCGCGTGCCGTTCCGGCCCACCGATTTCACCCAGGTCAACGCGCGGATCAACGAGGTGCTCGTGCGTCGCGCGCTGCGCTGGCTCGATCCGCAGCCGGGCGAGCGCATCGCCGATCTGTTCTGCGGGCTGGGCAACTTCTCGCTGCCGATTGCTGCGCGGGGCGCGGGAGTGGTCGGCATCGAAGGCAACCCGGCGCTGGTCGAGCGCGCGGCGGCCAACGCCGCATTCAACGGACTGGGCGAACGCTGCGAGTTCCAGGCGGCCAACCTGTTCGCCATCGACGGCCAGCGCTGGCGCGCGCTCGGACGATTCGATGGCGTACTCGTCGATCCGCCGCGCGAGGGCGCGATCGAAGTGGCCAAGGCGATAGCCGCCGACGACGACGCGAAGCCGACGCGCATCGTCTACGTTTCGTGCAACCCGGCAACGCTAGCGCGCGACGCCGCCGTGCTCGTGCATCAGGGCGGATACGCGCTGCGTGCGGCGGGCGCCGTGAACATGTTCCCGCACACCTCGCACGTGGAATCGATCGCGGTCTTCTCGATCGGTCGAGGCGAATGATCTCGCGCCGGATGCCGGCCCGAAAAAGGCGATGCCCGCACGAATGCGGGCATCGGACGGGCCCCGGGGCCCTGCGGCCGGTGTTCGACCCGGCCGGTTGCGGCGCTCGAAAGCGCCGTTACTCGCGCTCGCCGCCGAAGATGCCGAGCAGCATCAGCAGGTTGCTGAACACGTTGTAGACGCTGAGATACACCGACAGCGTGGCCGTGACGTAGTTCGTCTCACCGCCGTTCACCACGCGCTGCAGGTCGTACAGGATGAACGCCGAGAAGATCAGCACGGCGAGCGTGGAGATGGTGAGCATCAGCGCGGGCATCTGCAGCCAGATGTTGGCGATGGCTGCGACGAAGATCACCAGGAAGCCGATGAACAGCCACTTGCCCATGCCGCTGAAGTCGCGCTTCGAGACGCTGGCCACGGTGGCCATGACGGCGAAGATCGCGGCCGTTCCGCCGAAGGCCGTCATGATCAGGCCCGCGCCGTTGGCGTAGCCGAGCACCGCGCCCACCAGGCGCGACAGCATCAGCCCCATGAAGAAGGTGAAGCCGAGCAGCAGCGCGACGCCGATCCCGCTGTTCTTGAAGCGTTCGATCGCGAAGAAGAAGCCGAAAGCCACCGCCAGGAAGAGGATCAGGCCGGTGAACGGGCTGCCGGCGAAGAACGAGAAACCCGTCTGCACGCCGATCCAGGCGCCCAGTACGGTGGGCACCATCGAAAGCGCGAGCAGCCAGTAGGTGTTGCGCAGCACGCGGTTGCGGCTCGCTGCGTCGACTACGCCTCCGTAGCCGCCTTGCGCCACGCGGGTGCCGAGTTGGTTCTGTTGTAAAGCCATGCGACGTCTTCTCCGGTTGGGGAACTGCCATCGTGCCCGATCTCGGGGCGCCTGTCGCCCGTTTCAAGCCGCCTTCGGCTTCGGGCAAACCCGTGCCGCGCGGCCCGGCGAGACGGTATGCGCATGCTAAACTCGCAGACGCGCCGCGCAATCACTCCGTCTTCGGCGCGTGCGCGCGGGCGTTGAAGATGCGCCACACCTTCGCCTGCACCGGCGGATTTCCGCGCATTCTATTCAATAATTCACCGACGAACCCGCATTCGCCGCATTTCTGGGTCGCCCTGTCGCGATCGTCCGGCGGTGCCTCACCGGAATTTCCATGGCCGTAGAACGCACCCTGTCCATCATCAAGCCCGATGCCGTCGCCAAGAACGTGATCGGGCAGATCTATGCGCGCTTCGAGGGCGCCGGGCTGAAGATCGTCGCCGCGCGGATGATGCATCTGTCGCGCGAGCAGGCCGGTGGTTTCTACGCGGTCCACAAGGAGCGTCCGTTCTACGCCGACCTCGTCACGTTCATGAGTTCGGGCCCGGTGATGATCCAGGTGCTCGAGGGCGAGGACGCCATCCGCAGGAACCGCGACCTGATGGGCGCCACCGACCCGAAGAAGGCCGCCGCGGGGACGATCCGCGCCGACTTCGCCGACAGCATCGACGCGAATGCGGTGCACGGCTCGGACGCCGTGGACACGGCGAACACCGAGATCGCGTTCTTCTTCCCGACCCTCGACCTGCATTCGCGCTGATCCGCGGTTTTTTTTGGGTCGTCCTGCAAGGCTGTATGAACGCGTCGACGGTCAACGAAGCGCAGAAGGTCCGTTTGCTCGGGCTGGATCGCGAAGCGCTCGGGCGGCAGTGCGTCGAATGGGGCCAGAAGCCCTTTCGCGCACGCCAGCTGATGCGCTGGGTGCACCAGCGCGGCGTGGCCGACTTCGACGCGATGACCGATCTCGCGCAGGACTTCCGTCGCGTGCTCGCCGAGCGCGCCTGCATCGAGGCGCCGGCGGTGCTCGCCGATCACGAGTCGGCCGACGGCACGCGCAAGTGGCTGCTCGACGTCGGCGCGGGCAATGCGGTCGAGATGGTGTTCATTCCCGAGGCCGACCGCGGTACGCTGTGCGTGTCCACGCAGGCCGGTTGCGCGGTCAACTGCCTGTTCTGCTCCACCGGCAAGCAGGGCTTCGCGCGCAACCTGCGCGCCGACGAGATCGTCGCGCAGGTGTGGCATGCGAAGCGCTCGCTGGAGCAGGCCAACGACGCTCGCCAGCAGAGCCGCGACTCTCGCCAGCAGAACGCCGACGCTCGCCAGCAGAACGCCGACGCTCGCGTCGTGACGAACGTCGTGTTCATGGGCATGGGCGAGCCGCTGCAGAATTACGCGGCCACGCTCACGGCGCTGCGCCTGCTGCTCGACGACCACGCATACGGGCTTTCGCGCCGGCGCGTCACGGTCTCCACGTCGGGCGTCGTCCCGATGATCGACCGGCTGCGCGAGGACTGTCCGGTAGCGCTGGCGGTTTCGCTGCATGCGCCCGGCGACCCGCTGCGCGACCGGCTCGTTCCGCTGAACCGCAAGCATCCGCTGGCCGAGCTGATGGCCGCGTGCCGCCGCTATCTCGAACGCGCGCCGCGCGACTTCATCACTTTCGAGTACGTGATGCTCGACGGCGTGAACGACAGCGACGCGCACGCCGAGGCGCTGCTCGCGTGCGTGCGTGACGTTCCCTGCAAGTTCAACCTGATTCCGTTCAACCCGTTCCCGAACTCGGGGTTGCGCCGCTCGCCCGACCAGCGCATCCGCGCCTTCGCCCGGCGGCTGGTCGATGCCGGCATCGTCACCACGGTGCGCCGCACGCGCGGAGACGACATCGACGCCGCCTGCGGCCAGCTTGCCGGCGAGGTGCAGGATCGCACCCGGCTGCGCGAACGCGAGCAGCGCGTGCGCTTCCTCGAAAAGACCCACTGACGGACCTGCGCTCGTGAAAGCTTCCCTCGCCGTCGCCGCCGCATTCGCCTCGCTGTTGTGGCTCGCCGGTTGCGCAACCGACGGAACGCCGATCTCCGGCTCCGGCGCGAGCATCGCTTCTGCGCCCGGCGCCGGTTCGCCGCTGCCCGGCTCGCCCGACGAGAGCGAGCAGCGCCGCCGCGCGCGCATCCGGCTCGAACTGGCGGCGAGCTACTACCAGCAGGGCAACTTCACGGTCGCGCTCGACGAGTTGCGCCAGGCCATCGAGATCGATCCGAACTACGCGCCGGTGTACGGCGTGCTCGGGCTGGTCTACAGCGACCTCGGCGACCGGGATCGTGCGGAGGACGCGTTCCAGCACGGACTGCGCCTCGCGCCGAACGACGCCGACCTGAACAACAGCTACGGCTGGTTCCTCTGTCAGACCGGGCGTGAACGCGCGTCGCTCGAGCGCTTCGCGCGGGCGCTGAACGATCCGCTGTACCGCACGCCCGCCAAGCCGCTGCACAACGCCGGCATCTGTGCGCTGCGCATCGGCGACGAGGAAACCGCCGAGCGCAACCTGCAGCGCGCGTTCCAGGTCGATCCGTCGAACGCGGTCGCGATGTATCACCTGGGCGAGCTGTACCTGAGGCGCGGCGACGCCAACCGGGCGCGTTTCTACTCGCAGCGCCTGCTCGGCGCCTACGAACCGACGTCGCAGATGCTGTGGCTCGCGCTGCGCATCGAGCATTCGCTGGGCAACCTCGACGCCGAGAAGAGCCTGGCCCTGCAACTGCGCCGCCGTTTCCCCGATTCGCCCGAAACGGCCCTGCTCGCGCAGGGCCGTTTCGGCGGGTGAACCCACGACATCCATGAACGTCGAAGCCAGCACCCCGCCCCAGTCGATCACGCAGATCGCTTCGCCCGAGCAACTTGTCGCCGCCCGCGAGGCGCGCGGCTGGTCGATGTCCGATGTCGCCGCCAAGCTCGGCATGATGCCGCGCCAGATCGATGCGATCGAGAACGGGCGCTGGGAGGCGTTGCCGGGTCCCGCATTCGTGCGCGGCGCGATCCGCGCCTACGGCAAGGCGTTGCAGCTCGACGTCGCGCCGTTGCTGTCCGCGCTCGGCGCGCAGAGCGGAACGCCGGAACTGCGACCCTCGTCGTCGCTCGATTCTCCGCTGCCGCGTCACGGAGCACTCGGCTTCGACAACGGCGGCTCGGGCAGCCGGATCGTCTGGATCGTGCTCGGCGTGATCGGCGTCATCGCCATCGCGATGTACTTCGGGCGCGGCGCCGATTTCGGCCAGGTGCTCGAACCCGGCGGCGGACCGGGCCGGGCGGTCGATGTCGTGCCGGTGGCACCGGGTGCGAGCTCGTCGGGCAGCGCAGGCGATGCCGCGCGCGCCGGCTCGTCCGATTCGACGCGCGCGCCGACGGCTCGACCGGACGCAGCGGCCGGCTCGGCTGCGTCCGCGGTGTCCGGAGCGGCCGGCGCCACCGCGACGCCCGGCGCGTCCGGTGCGCCTGCAGTCTCCGGCGCGTCGGCGCCCGGCGCGTCGGCTTCCCCTGCGGCGCCGACGACGACCGCGATCCCCGCCGCGGCGCAACCGGCTTCGCCGAGCGCTGTCGACAGCGCCGCTGTCGTCGCCGGCAGTGGCGGCGCAGCGGCTCCGACGAACGCGCCGTCTGCTGCCGCCGGCAGCGATGCCGCATCCACCGCAGCCGCCGCAGTCGCGATGACGGCCGCCGCGGCGCCGAAGAGCGAGCCGGCGAAAGACGCCGCCGCGAGTGCCGACCCGGTCGTTCTGCGCTTCGAGCGCGAATCGTGGGTGGACGTGCGCGATGCGAGCGGCAAGGTGCTCCTCATGGGCACGCAACCGGCGAACAGCACGCGCGAGGTTTCCGGGCAGAAGCCGTACTCGCTGACGATCGGCAATGCCGCCTTCGTGCGCGTAGAGCACGGCGGTCGCAATGTCGATCTGGGCGCGGTCACGCAGAAGGGCGTGGCGCGCGTGCGCGTCGAATGAACGCGGGCGATCGGATCTCGGGCACGGCGCCGATGGCGGTGGGCGCCTCGCCGCGACGTGCCTCGCGCGCGCTGCACGTGGCGTGGGGTGCGCGTTCGGTGCAGGTCGGCGGCAATGCGCCGGTGGTCGTGCAATCGATGACGAACACCGACACCGAGGACGCGGCCGCCACCGCGATGCAGGTCGCGCAACTGGCGCGCGCGGGTTCCGAACTCGTTCGAATCACGGTGAACACGAGCGCCGCGGCTGCGGCGGTGGCGCCGCTGCGCGAGCGGCTCGATCGCATCGGCGTGGACGTGCCGTTGATCGGCGACTTCCACTACAACGGCCACAAGCTGCTCGCCGAGCACCCCGACTGCGCGCAGGCACTGTCGAAATACCGGATCAATCCGGGCAACGTCGGACTGGGCCGGCGGCGCGAGGACAACTTCGCGCAGATGATCGAGATCGCCTGCCGAAACGGCAAGCCGGTGCGCATCGGCGTGAACTGGGGAAGTCTCGACCAGACCCTGCTCGCGCGCCTGATGGACGAGAACGCGGCACGCGTGCAGCCCTGGGAAGCGCAGGCGGTGCTGCGCGAGGCGCTCGTCACGTCGGCGATCGAGAACGCCGAACGGGCGGTTGCGCTCGGTCTGCCTGCGGATGCGATCTGCCTGTCGGCGAAAGTCTCGCAGGTGCAGGACCTGATCGCCGTCTATGGGGCACTGGCGCGCCGCTGCGACTGGCCGCTGCACCTGGGCCTGACCGAAGCGGGCATGGGCAGCAAGGGCATCGTCGCCTCTACGGCTGCACTGGCGGTGCTGCTGCAGCAGGGCATCGGCGACACGATCCGCGTCTCGCTCACGCCCGAGCCGCGCGGCGATCGCACGCGCGAGGTCGTCGTCGCGCAGGAGATCCTGCAGACGATGGGGCTGCGCATGTTCACGCCGCAGGTCGTCGCCTGCCCGGGATGCGGGCGTACGAGCAGCACCTTCTTCCAGGAACTCGCCGCGGCTATCCAGGGTTGGCTGCGCGAGAGCATGCTGTCCTGGAAGGGGCGCTATCCGGGCGTCGAATCGCTGCAGGTGGCGGTGATGGGCTGCGTGGTCAACGGCCCCGGCGAGAGCCGGCATGCCGACATCGGCATCTCGCTGCCCGGCTCGGGCGAGGCGCCGGTCGCACCGGTGTTCATCGACGGCGAGCGCAGCGTGACGCTGAAGGGCGAGCGCATCGCCGAGGAGTTCCAGGCGATCGTCTCCGACTACGTCGAGCGGCGCTTCGGCGCCGGCGCCCGACAGCCGACGACCGGACGATGAGCGCCGACCATCCCCGACGCGCCGCCGAGCGCCTGAACGGCGTGCGCGGCATGAACGACGTGCTGCCGGTCGACGAGGCGCTGTGGCAGCGATTCGAGGACGCGGTGGCCGACGCGATGCGCGCGTACGGCTATCGCCGCATTCGTACGCCGATCGTCGAGCACACGCGCCTGTTCGTGCGCAGCATCGGCGAGGTGACCGACATCGTCGAGAAGGAGATGTATTCGTTCGTCGATGCGCTCAATGGCGAGAACCTCACGCTGCGCCCGGAGAACACGGCGGGCGTGGTGCGCGCGACGATCGAGCACAACCTGCTGTACGAAGGCCCGCAGCGGCTGTGGTACGCCGGCCCGATGTTCCGCCACGAGCGCCCGCAGAAGGGCCGCTATCGCCAGTTCCACCAGGTCGGCGCCGAAGCGCTCGGCTTCGCCGGTCCCGACGCCGACGCCGAAGTCATCCTGCTGTGCCAGCGCCTGTGGGACGAGCTCGGCATCGTGAATGCGCGGCTCGAGCTCAACTCGCTGGGACAGTCCGATGAGCGCCGCGCGCATCGCGAAGCGTTGATCGCGTATTTCGAGGCGAACGCCGATCGGCTCGACGCCGACGCGGCGCGCCGACTGCACGGCAATCCGCTGCGCATCCTCGACACGAAGAACCCGGCGATGCAGTCTCTGGTCGAGGGCGCGCCGCGGCTGTCGGAGTTCCTCGGTGGCGAATCGCGCGCGCATTTCGAGCGGCTGCAGGGCCTGCTGCGCGCGCAGAACCTGCCGTACCGGATCAACCCGCGCCTGGTGCGCGGACTCGACTACTACAACCTGACCGTCTTCGAGTGGGTTGCCGACGTGGGCGGCGCGCCGCTGACGATCTGCGGGGGCGGGCGCTACGATCCGCTCATCGCGATGCTCGGCGGCAGGGATGCCCCGGCCTGCGGCTTCGCGCTCGGCGTCGAGCGCGTACTCGCGATGCTGCGTGAGCAGGACGAAGCGGATGCAGCTGAGACGCACTGCAACGTCTATGTCGTGCACCACGGCGACGCGACGCTCGACGCGGCGCTCACCGCGGCCGAGCGCCTTCGCGATGCCGGCGTGGACGTGATCCTGCATTGCGGCGGCGGCAGCTTCAAGTCGCAGTTCCGCAAGGCCGATGCGAGCGGCGCGCAACTCGCGCTCATCCTCGGAGTGGACGAGCTTGCGCGCGGCGAGGCGTCTCTGAAGTGGCTGCGCAGCGGCACGCAGGAGGAGGCGGCGAGCGCGTCGCGCCAGGAGAGCGTGACCCTCGAGCGCATCGTCGAGCGCGTGCTCGAAGCGATGACCGACGAAGATTGACGGAGAACCGACGGGCAATGGCCTACAACCTGGAAGAGCAGGAACAACTCGAGAACCTCAAGGCGTTCTGGGAGCGCTACGGCAATTTCATCGTCACGCTCGTCGCGATCTTCGCGCTGTCGATCGCCGCCTGGCGCGGCTGGGGCTGGTACCAGGAGCGCCAGTCGGTGCAGGCGGCAGCGGTCTACGAGACGCTGCGCGCGGCGGCGAGCGAGCGCAACATCGACGGCGTGCGCGCGTCGGCCGGCAAGCTGTTCGACGAGTACGGCAAGACGATATACGGGCCGATGGCGGCACTGGTCGCCGCCGGCGCCTACGTGCAGGCGGGCGATGCGAAGGCGGCGAAGATCCCGCTGCAATGGGCGATCGACAATGCCGACGACGAGAACTTCCGCAACGCGGCACGCTTGCGGCTGGCGTCGATCCTGCTCGACGAGGGTGCCTACGACGAAGGGCTGAAGGTGCTCGACGTGCCGACGGCGGGCGCGTACCTCGGCATGTTCGAGGATCGGCGCGGTGACCTGCTCAGCGCCGCCGGACGCCGCGACGAGGCCCGGGAAGCGTACGGGCGGGCGCTCGCGGCACTGTCGCCGAACGCCACGCTGCGCGGGCTCGTGCAACTGAAGCGCGATGCGCTCGGCGGAGCGCCCGCATGACCGCGCGCACGCTGGCTCCCGCCGCCCGCCGCGCGGTGATCGCGGCGCTGGCCCTCGGACTGGGCGGATGCGCGTGGTGGCCCTGGTCGTCGTCGCGACCGAAGCTGCCCGACCCGCCGCCGATCACCGCGCCTGCCAGTGCTTCGCTCGGCTGGTCCGTTTCGCTTGGCGCGGGCGGCGTCAACTTCCAGCCGGTGCTGGCCGGCGACAGCCTGTGGGCGGCGGCGCGCGACGGAACGGTGGCGCGCATCGATCCGGCCACCGGTGCGGCGCGCTGGCGCGTGAAGCTCGAAGAACCACTGATCGCCGGCGCCGGCAGCGACGGCGGAACGGTCGTCGTCGCCGGACGCGAGGGGTCGCTGATCGCGCTCGACGGCGGCGGCAATCGGCGCTGGTCGGTGCCCACCGGCGCCGAGGTCGTCACCGTGCCCAGCGTCGCGCTCGGCCTGGTGATCGTGCGCACCAGCGACAACCGCGTATCGGCCTTCGAGCTCGACACCGGCAAGCGTCGCTGGACCTTCCAGCGCCAGAGTCCGCCGCTGGTGTTGCGGCAAACCTCCGGCATTGCAATCGACGCGAGCAGCGCCTACGTAGGCCTGCCCGGCGGCCGCCTGGTCGCCCTTACGCTCGACAGCGGCGCGCTGCGCTGGGAGGCGGCGGTATCCACCCCGCGCGGCTCCAACGAGATCGAGCGCATCGCCGACGTCGTCGGCATGCCGCTGGTGGGGGGCCGGGAGGTCTGCGCGGCGAGCTTCCAGGGACGTCTCGCCTGCTTCGATGCGGTGAGCGGGCGCACCTTGTGGTCGCGCGAACTGTCGTCGCCATCGGGCTTCGACATGGACAGCGACCTGGTCGTGTCGCCCGACGAGAGCGGCGACGTGCACGCATTCTCGCGTCGCGGGGCGAGCGTCTGGCGACAGGACGGACTGAAGCGCCGCGAGCTCTCGGCGCCGCTGCTGCTGCCGCGCTTCGTGGTGATCGGCGACCACACCGGACTGGTGCACGTCCTGCAACGCGAGGACGGGCGCGTGGCCGCGCGGTTGACCACCGACGGAGCGCCCATCGTGTCGGCGCCGGTGGCGGCGGCAGGGCTCGCGGTCGTGCAGACGAGCGGCAGCGGGCTGTATGCGTTTCGTATCGAGTGAACCGCGGTCGCGGCAGGCCGCAGCGGGTCGCAGCCCGGGGCCGTCGCGTGGGGCGCCGGCCGCGGCTGCGCGGCGCCGCACGGGCCGGCGCGGCCGCATAGCGGTTGCGCGGCAGCGCTCCGACTGCGGCGGTCGGCGCTACGCGCCGACTTCCCTCCGCTGCTCGTCCCGGGGTCGCGCGGCGAAACTCGCTGCGCGCGCTTCGCGCGCTCCGCT
>JAJPES010000030.1 GCA_021166725.1 Burkholderiaceae bacterium
CGGCACAGGGCATGCCGAGGCGCCTTTTCCTCGTAAATCCATTGGCAAAACCACAAACGCCAACGACGAGCGTTTCGCACTGGCCGCTTAAGGCCTGAGCCGCTGCACCGGGTCGCCGACAGCCCGGGTTCCGCAAGGAACTGCAGTGTCATTCATGTCGGCTCGTGCCGCATCGGGCTACTTGATGCGGAGCTAAAACCAAGGTGGCTGGGTGCGGGTCGGCCTGTCGATCGGCTAAGCCTGCACTGAGATCCAAATAGATCGACTACGCATGTAGAACTGGTCGTAGAGGACTTGCGGACGCGGGTTCGATTCCCGCCGGCTCCACCATCACCCCTTCCAGTGCCGTCCAGCGGCATCCTGAGAACCCGCCTAAGTGCGGGTTTTTCTTTGTCTTTTCGTCCGATAGGGGGCAATAACGTCCGTTGACAGCCAAGAGAAAGAGGGGGCAAGATTGGGGGCCGATTTCGGGACTCAAAGACCCATGCCCCCAGACCGTCGAAGGAACGCGCTGGACCAGGCGCGCATCGAAGCAACGATGCCCGGCGAGAAAGACATTCGCCTGTACGACGGTGACGGGCTGCACCTGCTGATCACGCCGAACGGTGCGCGGTACTGGCGGTTCAAGTACTGGCACGAGGGAAAGCCACAGAGTGTTTCGGCGGGCGTCTTTCCCGCCGTCAGCCTAGCGGACGCACGGGCGAAGCGCGACGAGTACCGCACGCTCCTTGCGCAGTGCGTCAATCCAAGCGACATCAAGAAGGCGGAACGCGCCCTCGAGCGCGACGAGGAAGCGCGTCGACTCCACGGGATGCGCTTCTCCATCGAAAGCGACGGGACCCTGGCGATCCGACTCGGAAGGCGAGAGGTCACGCTCACACCCAGCGAAACGGCCGAATTGCGCCGCTTTCTCGATGCGACGCGCACTGTCGCACAAGGGGCCGAATCATGTTGACCGTCAACGCGATCAAGAACGCGAAGCCGGGCAAGACGCCGAAGGGCGTAGCCACGGTCAAGCCCTACAAGATGGGTGACGCGGGTGGTCTGTATCTGGAAGTGACGCCGACCGGGGGCAAGTACTGGCGGCTGAAGTACCGGATCGCGGGCAAGGAAAAGCGCCTTTCGCTGGGCGTGTACCCGGACACTGGGCTGTCTGACGCCCGCCAGCGCAGGGATGACGCACGAAAACTGCTCGCCGAAGGAATCGACCCGAGCGAGCATCGCAAGGCGACCAGGACCATGCGCGCCGAGCGTGCGGCGAACAGTTTCGAAGCGGTTGCGCGCGAGTGGTACGCGAAGTACGCGCCCGGCTGGCACCCGTCACACGGCGATCGGATCCTGCGCCGGCTCGAGCGAGATGTCTTCCCGTGGATCGGCGGGCGCCCCGTTGCCGATGTGACCGCCCCTGAACTATTGGCCGTCCTGCGGCGCATCGAAGGCCGGGGCGCGCTCGAAACCGCGCACCGGGCACTCGGCAACTGCGGACAGGTGCTCCGTTACGCCGTAGCCACTGGTCGCGCCCAACGCGACGCGTCCGGTGATCTCCGGGGGGCACTACCGCCTGTACGCGGCGAGCATTTTGCGGCGGTCACCGAACCGAAGAAGGTCGGCGAGCTGCTGCGTGCCTTGGACGGCTACCGCGGCACATTGACCGTGCAATGCGCCCTTCGTCTGGCTCCGCTCGTGTTCGTGCGGCCGGGTGAGCTGCGTAAAGCCGAATGGGCCGATATCGACCTGGACGCGGCCGAATGGCGCTACATCGTCACGAAGACGAGAACGCCGCACATCGTGCCCTTGTCATCGCAGGCGATAGCGATCCTGCGCGAATTACATCCACTGACCGGACATTCTCGCTTCGTCTTTCCGGGTGCGCGCAGCAACGGTCGGCCGATGAGCGAAAACGCCATACTGGCAGCGCTGCGACGACTCGGGATTCCGAAAGACGAAATGAGCGGGCACGGATTCCGTGCGATGGCGCGGACGATTCTCGACGAAGTGCTCGGTGTGCGGATCGACTGGATCGAACATCAACTGGCGCACGCAGTGCGGGATGCGAACGGCCGCGCGTACAACCGGACAGCGCATCTGCCGGAGCGGCACAAGATGATGCAGCAATGGGCGGACTGGTTGGATGAGCAGAAAGCGGGGACGGAGGTCATCCAACTGGGTAGCAACCAAGCGTAGGTGCCCCTACTTCTGCTGCTTCGTCTGCCAGCTGTTACGTCTTTTGGTCCTTCGACGAAGTGCTTCCGACTGCCTTCGAACCCGCCTACACGACCGCGTCGTCTATTCGCAGCACCGATTTCCCGATCGAAACGCGCTCCTCCAGTTCCCTGTGTCCTTCGGCCACGGCCGGGAACTCATGGACGCGGGAAATCCGCACCGATAGCGTTCCCGCGATCAGGGCATCGAAGACTTCCTTTGCGCGCTGCCGGAGCTTATCGGCGTCCGGAACGTAGTCGGCGAGTCGGGGCCTCGTGAAAAACAGCGATCCGCCGTCTGCGAGCTGCATCGGGTCTATCGGCGCCACTTGCCCGGAGTTGGTGCCGTAGAGGACCATCAGACCGGTCTTGCGCAACGCGCGCAAGCTCGTTTCGAAGGTGGCCGCGCCGACCGAGTCGAACACAACGTCGACGCCTCGCTCGTTCGTCCGTTCCCGGACGAGTGCAAGCAGCGTTTCGCTCGCGTACCCCGATACGGCCTCGGCGCCGCAGCGCCGTTGGTCTTGAAGTCGGAGAGCCGAACAATCACCGGGTGTGGATGAAAGGGCGCGGCCAGCTTGGCGATGCCGCGGGCCAAGGTCTCGACGAAGTAGTCCGCGGGTTCGTCGTAGCCATGCACCAACTGGTCGATCTCGAAGCGTTGCGTCGGTGACGCGACGCGGTCGGGTTCGAGCAACGCCATCGGGTGCACGCGCACGAAGTTGCTCACGATGAACTCCAGGCGTGCGAGGCCGACCCCCTTGGCCGGTAGTCGCCACCAGCGGAAGGCCGCGGCGGGGCTCGCGATGTTCACCATCATCTCAGTGCGCGTTTGCGGTATTGCGTCGAGATTCACCTCTTCGACCTCGTAAGGCAGGATCCCCTCGTAGACCACGCCCTGTTCGCCCTCCGCGCAGGAGATCGTCAGCTCCTGGCCGTCGCGCAGTGTGCGAGTGCCGTGCCCGGTGCCGACGATTGCCGGGACGCCCAACTCGCGGCTGACAATCGCCGCGTGGCTCGTCGTTCCGCCGTGATCGGTAATGATGCCGGCCGCCTTCTTCATGATCGGCACCCAGTCGGGGTCGGTCATCTCAGTGACGAGGATCGCACCGTCGCGAAAGCGTCCGATGTCGTCCACGCTGCGGATGACGAGCGCCTCGCCGGCAGCGATCGCCTCGCCGATCGCCGAGCCGACCAGGATCGAACGGCCGCGGGCCTTCAGCTTGTACGCCTTGATCACGCCCGCGCGACGCGTCGAGACGACCGTTTCCGGGCGCGCCTGCACCAGGTAGAGCTCGTCCGTCTCGCCGTCCTTGGCCCACTCCATGTCCATCGCACGGCCGTAATGTGCTTCCACCGTTGCGGCCCAGCGGCCGAGCTGCAGGATCTCGTCCTCCGAAAGCACGAAGGAGTCGCGCTCCTTGCGGGTGGTCTGCACGGTGAGCGTGCGCGCGCTGCCTCCCACCGCGTAGACCATCTTGCGCGCCTTGGCCCCGCGCGTCTTCTCGACGATCGGACACAACCGCGCATCGGCGAGCAGCGGCTTGAACACGACGTACTTGTCCGGGTCGACCGCACCTTGCACCACCGTTTCGCCCAGGCCCCAGGCAGCGCTGATCACCGCCGCGCGTGGAAAGCCGCTTTCCGTATCGATGGAAAACATCACGCCGGACCCCGCCAGATCGGAGCGCACCATCCGCTGCACTCCGATCGATAGCGCCACCTCCATGTGGTTGAAGCCTTTTGCTTCGCGGTAGGCGATGGCTCGATCGGTGAAGAGGGACGCATAACAGCGCCGGCACGCTTCCATGAGCTCGCGCTCGCCGCGCACGTTCAGGAACGTTTCCTGTTGCCCGGCGAAGCTTGCGTCGGGCAGGTCTTCGGCCGTGGCGCTCGAGCGGACTGCCACGCTCGCCTGGCCGCCGCCGCTCCGAGCCGACAGCTCCCGGTATGCGTTCAGGATGGCGTTTGCGATCTCAGGAGGGAACTGCCCCTCAAGGAACAGGCGCCTGGCCGCTTCGCCGATTTCATGCAGCGAGGCCTCGCCACGCTCGAGCGCCTGCATGCGCCCTGCGAGTTGCTGGTCGATGCCGTTCACGTTCACGAACTCCCGATAGGCATCCGCGGTCGTGGCGAATCCTTCGGGAACGCGTATGCCCCTCGGCGCGAGCTGCTGCACCATCTCCCCGAGTGAGGCATTCTTGCCACCGACGCGGGGAACGTCGCGGTTGTCCAGCGTTTCGAACCATGCGACGAACGGTTCGCGCGCTCCGGGTTCGGACATCGGCGTTTCCTTCCATGTCGGCCCTTCTATCGGCGCCGCCTGGGCAGCGCAAGTATTCGAAGGGCGATTCTCGATTGCTCTGAAAGCTCAGTATGGCCTCCCGTGCGCTACAGGAAGTTGTCGCCCGGATTACGTTCCGGTCATGCCCGTTCGGTGCTCCTGGACTCGGCAGACCACGCGCGGGAAAGATGAAGCGAATGTAATCAGCGTGAAAGCCTGCCGTCGCCAACGGGCGTCTACATTCGAGACCGTGATGCGCCCAACGCGTCGCCAGCAGCCCCGGTGCTGCATACCTCGAAACTGCACAGGAGTAATGAAATGTCCTCGAAATCCTTGTTGTTCGCTGCTGTCGTGCTGTCTGTCAGCGCGCCCTCATTCGCCGATAGCGGCGTCGAATTCGTGAACAACGAGATCGGATTCCAGACCACCCATGTAACCCCGAGCAAGACCACTCGCGCCGAAGTCGTTGTCGAACTGCAGGCCGCACAACGCGCGGGGAACATTCCGCGCTCGTTCGAATTCGTGGCCCCCGAACGTTCCACTGCGTCGACTTCGGCACGCGAGCAGGTCCAGCGCGAAGCGACCGCGAAGACGCGCGCCGAGCGCGAAGCAATCCACCGCGTGTACGGACCCGATCACGACCTCGAGTCCTGAGCATTCGGTAGCACGCGAAGCGGCGCCGGGGGGTAGTAGCCTCGGCGCTTCGTCGACCCGAGCGGCCACGACGGCACCGGGCCCGCCCCCAGTCCGGCTTCGCGGCCATATCGCTCGGCGCGCTTCACTGCAGGCCTCATGTCCCTGTCGAGAATCTACGACGAGGGCGATGTCCTCTTCGGCGACATGCTGCGCGACATCGACTGCGCGAAGCGAAGCATCCGTCTCGAAAGCTATATCTTTGCTTCCGACATCATTGGCCGGCAGTTCGTCGATGCGCTGGTTCGCTGCGCCGCGCGAGGCATTCCGGTCCATCTGCGGGCCGACCATGCCGGGTCCTGGTCCATACTATCGCGCGGGGATATCGATCGGATGCGTACGGCGGGGGTGCGGTTCGAATGGAGTCGCCCCTGGAGCTTGCGCCGACCACTGAAGATCAACCGGCGCAATCACCGCAAGCTGCTCGTGGTGGACGGATCGGTCGCCTACGTCGGAGGCTTCAACGTTCATGCAGCAGGCTCGTTACGAGCCATGGGTCCGGCCCGCTGGCGGGACACGCATGTCCGGTTCGTGGGCGACTCCGCCGCCGCGGCCGCCACCGTGTTCGACTGCTATCTCGACGTCCCGCCGGACTGGCTTCCGCCGGTCACCGATTCCCCATGGCTGCTGCCGAACCGATCGCGTGCATGCCGGCACCGACTGCGTTGCGTCCTGAACGACACATTGCGCGCCGCGCGCTCGAGAATCTGGGCGACCACGCCGTATTTCGTACCCGACAGTCTGACTCAGCGACTGCTGCGCGAAGCGGCGATTCGTGGCGTGGAAGTCTGGTTGCTCGTGCCGGGCAAGAGCGACGTACCGCTGGCGCAATGGGCCGCTCGCGCGGCCTATTCCAGACTGCTCTCCTGCGGGGTACGAATATTCGAGTACGTGCCGCGGGTGCTCCATGCCAAGACCTTGCTCGTGGATGAGACCTGGGCAACCGTTGGCACGGCGAACCTCGACTATCGAAGCCTTTTCGTCAACGACGAACTGAATCTGATCGACGAATCCGGCGAGTTGAATACCGTGTTGGCGGAAAGCTTTCTTCAGGACCTGTGTGATTCGGAGCGAGTACGTGCAGATGCATGGAGCCAAAGAGGTTGGCCCGGACGCGTCGCCGAGTCGATCGGCTGGTATGCGCGCCGGTGGCTATAGGCAGAAGCCCTGGCGCTCACCCGGCGTACAGGCTGAGCGGCGTGCCGTCGGGCCCGCATTCGCTGACCACGCACTCGTCAGCGAGAGCTTCTTGCAGGCCTCGGCGTTTCCCCCGGCGCAGCAGGAAAATGATGGCCACCGAGGCACCAGCGACACCGATTGCTGCAACGAGGCTCTCCATGGAGAACAGAAGTGCAATCCGGCTACCCGGCGCCAAGCGCAAATCGGGCCCGTTCATCGGCGGCGACTACCGGACAGTGGCGGCCTGGTCCCAACCCGTGCGCGCAGTTCCCGAACCAAGCGGTTACACGACGATTTGCAAACCGAAGGAATCCCAATGACGAACGAGCAACTGCGAAGAAGCGTCTACGAGAAGCCTGACGCACTGGAGCGCGAACTGGACAAGGCGCTCGAAGACAGCTTTCCAGCCAGCGATCCTATTGCTATCGACAGTGCGGACGTACACGAAGAGAGACGCCGCAAAGCGCAGCAGGATTCTCGGAGCCCCTTCCTGCCGCGCTCGGGCGTCCCGAAGTGAAGTCCAGATTAGTTTCAGAAGGTCGGACCGTAGATGCTGATGGGATTGAGTACCGCGTTGCTACGCCCTCACTCGATAGTTGCGCATCATCCCGCCGTCCTCATGCTCCAGCATGTGGCAGTGGTAGAGAAACAGCCCCGGATAGTCGGCGAAGCGAACGAGGATGCGAACTCGCTCGCCCGGCATCACCAGCACGGTGTCCTTCCAACCTTCGTCGACGAAGCCCGCCCTGGCCCTTTCGTCATAACGGGCGAAACGGCCCGAGACCGAGCGCTCGATGACACGAAACTGCACACCGTGCACATGCATCGAATGGGGCATCGCCATGCCCATCATCCCGCTCGTTGCCTCGTTGCGAAATTCCCATAGCTCGTGGGTGCCGAGCTTCACGGTCTCGTACGGACTGGCTTCCAGCATCTCGAAGCTTTGCCCGTTGATTCCCCAAGCCATCATTCTCATCGTGAGTTCGAAGATCTTCGGGTGCTCGGAATTGACGGCCACGCTCGGATCCGGTGATGCGGTCTCGGACAGGGGTGCCGGCGGCGCCGCCTCCTGAGAGCCTTGCGAGTCCCCCTCGACGCGCAGCGCGAGCACCTGGAACGGCGCTCCGTCGGGGAGCGATCCCCCGCCCATCATCATGCCGCCCATGTTCATTGCGCCGTCGAAGGCAAGGCTTTGCAGCGACAGTTCGCTGCCTCCCGGCCATCGTGCGAAGTTGACCCAAAGATCGATGCGCTCGGCGGGGGCGAGCATGACGTAGTCACGCCGCACAGGCGCTGCCAGAAGCCCGCCGTCGGTGCCAATCACGATCAGCGGCGAGCCATCGTCCCAAGCAAGCTTGTAGATGCGCGTGTTGGAAGCGTTGAGCACTCGCAGGCGATAGGGACGTCGCTCGACCGAGAGGCTGGCGCTGGGTCTGCCGTTGACGAGGATGTCGTCGCCGAGCACACCCATCATGCGCGCCATCATCGAGCCCATTCCGCCACGCATCATGCCGCGACCCATCATTCCGCCGCCCATCATTCCGCCGCCCATCGTTGGGGGCTCGTCCAGGTCGTCGTCGGCAGCGCTGCCGAGCAAACTCGACCCCAGGTAGACGAACTGGTTGTTGCCGTCGAAGCTGCGGTCCTGCAGGACGAGTGGAATATCGTATCGGCCACCGGGTAGCCCAAGCGCCGCTTCCTCGTCGTCGCTGACCAGGAACAGCCCGGCCAGACCGAAGTAGACCTGTGCGCCTGTCCGACCATGCGGATGCGGGTGGAACCAGTAGCTGCCCGCTCTGTTCAACACGGTGAACTGGTAGACGTAGCGTTGGCCGGGTGCGATTGCATGGCGTGGATGCCCGTCCATCGTGTCGGGAACGTGCAGGCCGTGCCAATGAACGATTGTCGGCTCCGGCAGTTCGTTGATCAGGTCGATCCGCACGCGCTGGCCGCGGCGCACCCGGATGATAGGCCCGAGATACGTGGCATCGGATGCTTCGAGCGCGCTCGCGTTGCCGCTCAGCAATTTGCCCCGGTAGCGCCATACGCGAGTCGGTGCGCCCGGACGAAGGGCAACAGGTTCCTGTACAGCGTGCAGCTCGATGTGGACGTCGATGCCGGCGTCCGCCTCCTCTTTGCGCTCGGCGCGTGCACCCGATTGCGGTAGCCCAAGGGTGGCTGTGGCTGCAGCGGTGGCAGTGCCGACGACGACGCGTCGCCTCGTATGGTCCATGAGATCGATCTCCAATCGGCTTCTCCGAGCGCCGGACCTAGCAGCAGCCCATTCCGTCGGCCATTACGAAATGCATCGGCGCCATTCCGGCGACGCCGAGTACGACCAGCCCGCCGATGACGGCGAGCACGATCACGATTGTCTTGAGCACGTCGTTCGCCTTGTCGTCACTGGAGCGTCGCTCCGTCCCTGGCAATCTGCGTCCAGCTTCGACCGCGGTCTTCGCTCACGAAGACGCTTCGCTTGAAGGTCGCAATCGCAAATTCGTCGCGCTGCGCCGGGTTCTGCGCGATGTAGGCCACCGCGTCTTCGCCAAGCGCCGGGATCGGAACCGTCTCGGGAGCCGCGCCGGACTTCAACGCTACCCGGTCAAGGCCAGCCTTCCCCGCATAGGTGCTGAACCACAGTTGCTCGCCGTCGAGGTCGAAGGCCTCGGCGAATACCCGCACATCGCCGACCAGTCGCTCGAAGGTCTCGCCCGCGTCGCGTGACAGATAGAGTCCCTGCTCGGTACCGGCGGCAACGACGTTCGCATCGTCGGGATGCACGGCGATGCTGTTCAGCTCCCCGCTCAGCCCCCGCGCTGCGGCGCGCTTCCACTGCAGGCCGTCATTGCGCGTGTAGTAGATGCCGGACTGCTTCATGCGCGAGTTCGGGTGCGGGTTGAACACGTACACCGTGTTGGTGCCGTGGCTGGTCGCCAGCGAGTGGAAATCCGATTCGCCCTCGAGCCCGAGCTTCTTCCAGGTTCTTCCGCTGTCCGTGCTCTTGATCAGCCCGAACGGATTCGTCAGCCCGGTGCGCGGCGCTGGATGACCGCTGCTGTACAGCGCCTCGCGCGTCGCCGAGAAGCCCATGTAGTCGTGCGCGGGGCCCGCCGCCCGGGACCAGCGTCCCTCGCTGAACACGGCCAGGCCATGATGGCTGGGAATGAGGAGGCTTCCCCCGTCCGCGGTGTAGGACAGTCCGTGAACGTGAGTCAGCGTAAGCGCCGGGTCGGCATATGCCGCAATCGATGCGAACACCGTCAGCGCCAGCGCGAGCGGGAAGGCGAGAAAACGTCTCTTTTTGGAGAGCATGTCGATCCTCGGTCGTCGGAGAAGGAGGCGACCGCGCTGTTGAACGAAGCGAGGCGAGCGAACGCCAGGCTCTCGACGTTGATCAGCAGGAACCGGTCGTGCCGTTGCACGTAGCGAGCGCCGCTTCACAAGCGGGCTACGCGTGCGCCGTTGCGATCAAATGCGCAGCCGAGCCGTGCGCCAAAGAGGGGGCGGTGTCGTGGCCCGCAGCAATTCGGGCTGCTGCGCATGCCTGATGCCAGCGAGTCCGGAGAGATCGGGCTCCGGAAGAACGAAGGCCAGGACAAACGGCTGGTGAATGCTGGCCAACGACCGCGATTCGGAGGCTTGCCCGTCCTGAACGCAGTGCTGGTTGCAAAGGTGCGGCTGCGGCGCGTCGAACTCGGCGTGCGACTGCTCGGCCATCTCGGGACAGGGCGCTCCGTAGGAGTCACCTGCAGCCTGCGCCCGTTCACTCGCCGTGTGCGGCAACGACGGGCAAGCGTAAGCCGCCACCGCGAACTGGGTGAACAGTATTCCGAGCAGCGCAATCCAGGCAAAGACCGAACGGCGAAAGGCTCTCATCGGATTGGAATTGTAGCGCTCGGGCTTTTCGAACGGCAGTCACATTGCTCGGGCACCGGCGCCAGCCATGCGTCGGCACTCCTCAGCGCAGCGCTTGCACGCCTGGGCGCACTCCTGACAGTGCGGGTGTTGATGCTTGGCGCATTCGTCGCCGCAGGCCTCACAGACCTCCGCGCAAACCCGGCAGACCTGCTGGGCGAACTCGCTGCCCCTCGCCATGTAACCGGCCGCGAGCCGGCAAATGGCGGCACAGTCGATGTCGAGCGCGATGCAGCGCGCCATCATCTTGACATCGTCTTCCTTCAGGCAAGCGGTGGCGCAGTGGTCGCAGGCATCGGCGCAAGTGTTGCAGGCTTCGATGCAGGACGCGTATTGCTGATGAGCCATGGCGAACCTCTTTGTTTCGGAATGCTTCACGTCGATCAACGCCTGTCGGTTGCTCCGCCTGTGCGTTGGGCTCGTTTCCCCGCCGGTGCAGGCCGAAGTTCCGTCAGGCGCTCGACGTCGTCCTTGCGCGCAACGCTGGTGCCCGGCGTCAATCAATCCGGCTCCCATCCCAGATATCGCAGCGGAGCGCTTCGATGAGGTGTCGCGCATCCGATCAACCCGCGCAGCACGACAACCTGTTCACGTCCTGGTCGAATGCCAAGGCAGCGAGCTTCAGCCCTTCGACGGTGGTGAGATAGGGAAAGATCGTTTCCGCGAGGTCGTTGACGGTAAGGCCCTGGCGGATCGCGAGCGCCGCAGTCTGAATGCTGTCGGATCCTTCGGGCGCGAGGATGTGCGCGCCGAGCAGGCGGCCGCTGCCGGCCTCGGCCACCAGCTTGATGAGACCGCGCACGTCGCGCGCGGCAAGAGCGCGCGGTACCTGGTCGAGACCGATCGTCGAGACGCGGACGGCATGACCGGCCGCTCGCGCCGCTGCCTCGGTCAGACCGACGCTTGCCACCTGCGGATCGGTGAACACGATGGCGGGCATGGCACTGTTGTCGTAGCGCAGGCTGTCGTCGTTGAGCGCATTCCTGGCGGCGAGCTTGGCGCCGTACGCGGCCATGTAGACGAACTGGTCGCGGCCGGTCACGTCGCCCGCGGCATAGACGCCGGCCTTCGACGTACGCATGCGATCATCGACGACGATACCGCCCTTCGGCGTGAGGGCGACGCCGTGCTCGCCGAGCCCCAAGCCTTCGACATTGGGGGTACGGCCGGTGGCAACGAGCACCTGTGCGGCGTCGAGCGCGACGTCCTGGCCGTCGCGTGCAACGGTCAAGGAAACACCCTCCTCGGTCCTGAGAATCGCCCGATAGGCAATGCCGGACACCACCGTGATCCCTTCGTCCTCGAAATACCCCCGCAGTGCCGCCCCGATCTCGGGCTCCGTCTCCGGCAGCAGACGCGACCGGCAAACAAGCGTTACCTCGACACCGGCGCGGGCAAACATCTGAGCCAGCTCAGCGCCGATATAGCCGCCGCCGATGACGAGCAGCGAGCCCGGCAGCTCCTGCAGGTCGAGCGCCGTCGTGCTGGTGAGGTACGGTACGGACTCAATCCCCGGGATTGCGGGGACCGCCGGTCGTGCACCGGTTGCGATGATGATCCTTGCCGTGGGAATGCGCGTGCCGTCTACTTCGACACCGCCCGCGACGAGACGTGCAAACCCTTCCCGATAGGTGATCCCGCTGTAGGCTGGCAGCAGGTCGTTGTATCGTGACTGGCGCAGCGCGGAAACGAGGACGTCCTTCTGTCGAATGGTTCTGCGCCAGTTGGTCAATTCGGCGTTGGCCATGACGCCGGCGAAGCGTGTTGCCACGCGAGCGTTGTGAAGCGTCTCGGAGGCGCGGATCAGCGTCTTCGATGGTACGCAGCCGACATTGACGCAAGTGCCGCCGATCGTGCCGCTTCCGATGAGCAGCACCTGCGCGCCCTGATCGGCGGCCGTAATCGCGGCCGAGAAGCCGGCTGAACCAGCGCCGATCACCGCGAGATCGCGTGGCGCGGCGTTCATCTCAACCACATTGTGGCTTTGGATGGGCGGGGAAGCCGGCGCTTCGGCTCGCGGCCGCGATCGCGCCGGAGTTCGTCTTCGCATCGTCGAAGGTCACTATCGCGGTCTTCGACTCGAAGGAGACCAGCACGTTGGCGACGCCTGGAACCGCTGCCATCGCGGTCTTCACAATGTAGGGACACGAGACGCAGGTCAGGTTGTCGACGCCGAAGGTAACGGTGCTTTCGGCGGCGAACGAGGCGGGCGTCGTCATCATCGAGGCGATCATGGCAATGACGCTCGAGTGCTTTTTCATGGGAGTTTTGCCTCCGCTATCAAACGGGCAGCAACAGCGGGGCGACGTAATCGAACGCGAAGGCGGCTGCAACGAGCACCGCCGCGATCCAGAGCGCGATCCGGACCAGGCGGCTGGGTACCGAGCACTCGCAGGCCGTACCTGTGGCGCAGGCCCGCCGTGGCTTCCAGTAGACGAGGTAGAAGCCGTAGCCGAGGACGCCGGCCGTCGCAATGACGAAGAACGGCTTGTAGGGCGCGAGCGCGGTCAGATTGCCGACCCAGGCGCCTCCGACGCCGAAGCTGAACAGGACAAGCGGCACGACGCAGCAGGACGAGGCCGCCAGCGCGCCGAGTACGCCGCCGAAGGCGACCAGGCGCTGCCGAGTGCTATCGCTACGCGCCGAGACCGTCCTGTTTCTCGCGCTCGGCAGGAATTCTGCTGTTTCACGTCGCCATGCATCCATGTCGGGCCTCGCCTTCCTTGCCGGAATCCTCATCGCACCGTACCTTGCGCTCTGTAGTAGGTACAGAGTCAACAGGGAGTTCTCGATGTCCGACCGCTCCGGCACGAAGGGCCTGCAGCGGGCCGAGCTCGCCCGGCGAACCGGCTGCAATCTCGAGACCGTTCGCTATTACGAGAAGGTCGGGCTGCTGTCCGCGCCGCCGCGTACGACGGCGGGCTACCGCAGTTACGACGCCAACCATGAGCGGCGGCTTCGCTTCGTCTTGCGGGCGCGCGAGCTCGGATTTTCCCTGGACGAGGTCCGAGCACTCCTGCGTCTCGTCGATGAGCGCGACCAGCCCTGTGCAGAGGCGCGGGATCTCGCCGCCGCTCACCTCGCCGACGTACGCGCGAAGATCGCCGACCTGAAGCGCATGGAGCGAGTGCTCAAGGACGTCGTGGTCCGCTGCGCGGACGGTACGCGGCCGGAATGTCCGCTGATCGAGACGCTGTTCCGGGGGAGTGCCGCCTGATGGTCGATCAGCACCCTGATTGCGGTACTCACTTCAGTCCCTCGACGTTCGCGCGCTTCAGGAGCAGCGCATTGGCCGCGACGATCAGCGAGCTGCCGGACATCGCGAGCGCCGCCATCTCCGGGCTGATCGTGAGCGGGTAGAAGACGCCTGCGGCGAAGGGAAAGGCGATCACGTTGTAGCCAACTGCCCACCACAGGTTCTGGTGCATCTTGCGTAGCGTGACGCGCGAAAGGCCTACGGCGGCGACCACGTCGAACGGATCGCTTCTCATCAGCACCACGTCGGCGCTCTCCATCGCCACGTCGGTACCCGCGCCGATCGCGAATCCGACGTCGGCTTGCGTGAGCGCCGGCGCATCGTTGATGCCGTCGCCGACCATGCCGACTTTCTTTCCCTTCGCCTGAAGCGCTTTCACCTGGTCGGCCTTCTGACCGGGCAGGACTTCGGCGAGCACCATCGTGACGCCCAGCTCGTGTCCGATTCGTTCGGCGGTCGCACGGTTGTCGCCGGTGAGCATCGCGACGTCGACGCCGCGTTTCTTCAACGCCGCGATCGACGCTGCGGAAGTGGGTCGAACCGCATCGGCGATCGCGATGAGTCCCCAAAGCTTGCCAGCGCGTGCGACGTGCACCACTGTGCGTCCGCCACCGGCCATCCGCTGCGCCGTGGCCTCCATCCCGGCCAGATCGACGCCCTCCGCGTCCATCAAGCGGCGGTTGCCGACCAGCGCGGGCTCCCCCTGGGAACGTGCGCGCGCGCCCATTCCATCGATGTTCGTGAAGCCCTCGGCGGGCAGAACCTGCATCCCCTTGGACCTCTCGAGGATTGCGTGGGCGAGCGGGTGCTCGGAGTGCTGCTCCATGCCGGCCGCGAGAGAAAGAACGTCGTCTTCGGTTCGTCCCGCGGCGGCCGCTACTTCCACCACTTCGGGCTTGCCGAGCGTCAACGTGCCGGTCTTGTCGAAGATCACGACGTCCAGGTGCGTTGCGTTCTCGAGCGCCGCGGCGTTCTTGATCAGGATGCCGTTCTGCGCGCCGCGACCGGTGCCGATCATGATCGCCATCGGGGTCGCAAGACCGAGCGCGTCGGGGCACGCGATGACGAACACCGTGATCGTGAGCGTAACGGCGAACAGCAGCGTCTGCCCGATCAGCCAGAACCAGACCGCGAAGGTTGCCAGGCCGATGACGATCGCGATGAGCACCAGCCATTGCGAGGCCCGGTCGGCAAGCAGCTGAGCCGGCGCCTTGGAGTTCTGCGCTTCCTGCACGAGCTTCACGATCTGCGCGAGCGCAGTGTCGGCACCCACCTTCGTCGCGCGAAAGCGAAACGCCCCGCTCTTGTTGATGGTGGCCGCGGCAACGTTGGCGCCGACCACCTTCTTCACCGGCATCGATTCACCGGTGAGCATCGACTCGTCGACCTGCGTTTCTCCCTCGGTTACCACTCCGTCGACGGGAATCCGGTCGCCAGGACGCACGATCACGATGTCCCCTGCCAGCACATTGGCCGTCGGCACCTGCAGTTCCTTGCCGTCGCGCAGCACGTTCGCCATCGGAGGCGCAAGATCCAGCAGCGCGCGGATCGCGTCGTTCGCGCCTGCCCGAGCCCTCATCTCCAGCCAGTGGCCGAGCAGGATGAACACGAGCAGCACCGACACTGCTTCGTAGAACTGCACGCCTTCGAACAGGAAGGTCGCCGCTACGCTGAAGAGATAGCCGGTGCCGACCGACAGCACGACGAGCACGGCCATGTTGAGGACGCCGTTGCGCAAGGCACGCCAGGCGGCGACGAAGAAAGGCCACGACGGCCAGAGGACGGCGCCGCTCGCGAGCACGAACAGCCAGTGGTCGAGCTCCAGGCCGAACGGCACCGGTGGCGCGGGCAGGGGCAAGCCCATCGGCGCCCAGAAGAACAAGAGCGCGCTGAAGAACAGGCAGACGAGGAAACGGTTGCGCATGTCGCGCACCATTCCCGCCATGTCCATCCCCGCGCCATGTCCCATGTCGTGCGCCATGTCGTCCATGGCGCCCGGTTGGGCTGAATGCTTCGCATGAGCGGCGTGAATGTCCGGCTCAGCCAGTCGGCAAACGTGATCGGGCTGCACCTCGCCGCGGCAGTGATAGCCGCACTCGCGTACGGCCTCGCGCAACTGCGGCTCGGAGATCATCGCAGCGTCGTAGTGCACCGTCACGCTTCCCGAGGCGGGATTGGCATGGGCGTGATACACGCCGGGCAGTGCACCGACGCGTTTTTCCACGCCGAGGTGATCGAGCTTCTCGAACAGCCCTCTCACCTCGACATTCACGCTCTTCATTTCGCTCTTCAATTGGTATCCGTTCTGATGTCGACCCCGTCAAATGCTCGGGGAGTGCCCTGCTGTCAGCGCTAGTGAGCTCCATCCATGTGCCCGTCCTGCGCGACCAACCCCGGCGTAAAGCGCGCCTGCTCCGGAGCAGCGTCCGGCAAGGTGATCGAGACCACGACTTTCATGCCCGGGGCGTGAACGTAGCGTGCGAGGCCTTTCATGCGGTTGTCGCCGTCGGGCGCAAGCGATGCGGTACTGCGCGTCTTGCCGGCGAGGATCGTCGCTGTGCCCGTTGCGCCCTTGGTCGAGACCGGTGTGCCCGCGTGATCGGTGACGTACACGACGACAGGGCTATCGACTGAAGCGGCAGCATTCTTCTGGGTGACGAGTTCGTAGTGCAGCGGCCCCGCCATGCGCAGCTGGCCGCCATTGGGCGCCTTTTGCGTGTCCAGGTACGCATCTTCATGCGCGAACGCGGGCGGCGCCGAGAAGGCGACCGCGACCGTGAGCGCGGCGCCCAGCCAGAAAGGTTTCATATGCACTCCTTCGTGTTGGAGAATCAAAAGTTTTCGGTGCTGCGCACTTCGAGAAGCCGTTGCAGCGGCTTTTCACCCCATCGCCAGAACATCATCGGCGTGAGCACCGTGTCGAGCAGCGTCGAGCTGACCAGGCCGCCGAAGATGACGACGGCCACGGGGTGAAGCACTTCCTTGCCCGGTGCATCGGCCGAGAGCAACAGCGGCACCAGCGCGAATGCCGCCACCAGCGCCGTCATCAGCACCGGCGTCAGCCGCTCGAGCGAGCCGCGCACGATCATCGCCTTGCCGAAACGCTCTCCTTCGAACGCGCAAAGGTTGATGTAGTGCGAGATCTTCAGGATGCCGTTACGCGTGGCGATGCCGGTCAGCGTGATGAACCCGACCAGCGCGGCGATCGACAAGGGCTGGCCGGAGATCCACAACGCGATCACGCTGCCCACGAGCGCGAGCGGGATGTTGCCCATGATGATCAGGGTCAGAGCCGTCGAGCGATAGCGGCTGTACAGCACCAGGAAGATCATCGACAGCGACACCAGCGCCAGCATCGCGATCAGGCGTGAAGCCTGTTCCTGCGCCTGGAACTGTCCCTCCAGTGCGGTGAAGTAGCCGTCGGGCATCGGCCTGGCGGCGAGTTCGGAACGGATCGAACCGATGACGCCCGCCATGTCGCTGCCGTCGGTGTTCGCCGACACGACGATGCGTCGCCGCGCGTTCTCGCGACTCACCTGATTCGGGCCATCGCTGTCCTCGACCTCCGCCAGCCTGGACAGGGGGATATGGCCATCGGGCGTCTCGATCAGCAGGTTGGAAAGCGCGTGCATCCCGCGTCCGCTTTCGGGCAATCGAGCCACGAGGTCGAAACGGCGGTTGCCCTCGATGATCTGCGTGATGCGCTCGCCCGCGATCATCTGTTCGAGGCCGCGCAGCAGCGCGCCGGGCGCGACCCCGTACCGTGCCGCTTCCTCGTAGTCGACGCGAATCTTCGTCTGCGGAATCCGCACCTGTTTTTCGATCTGGAGATCGGTGATGCCCGGGATTTGCGCCAGCCGCCCGCGCAGGTCCTCGGCCAGCGCGCGCAGCGTATCGAGGTCGTCGCCGTACACCTTCAAGGCGATCTGCGCGCGAACGCCCGAAAGGAGGTGGTCCAGCCGGTGCGAAATGGGTTGCCCGACGTTGCTCACGACCGGCAACCCGGCCAGGCGAGTGCGGATGTCGGTGATCACCGCTTCGCGGCCTCGTTCGGACGTCGCGAGGTCGACATCCATTTCGGTGGAATGCACGCCTTCGGCATGCTCGTCGAGCTCGGCACGGCCGGTTCGCCGGCCGACCTGGACGACTTCCGGGACCTTCATGACGAGTTGCTCCGCGAGCGCACCGATCCGGTTGGATTCGCTCAGGGAAGTGCCCGGTTCGAGCAGCAGGCTCACGGTGAGCGTGCCTTCGTTGAACGGCGGAAGGAACGAGCGTGGGAAGAACGGAATGGTCGCGCCCGCAGCGAGGACGACCAGCAAGGCGCAGGCAAGCAGGCTTCGGCTGTGGCCGAACGACCAGTTCAGCAGCTTCGCGTCCCATCGCTTGAGCACCCTCACCAGTGGGCTGTCGCCGTGCCCGAGCTGCTTCATCCCCGGCAAGAGGTAGTACGCCATCACGGGGGTCAGCGTGACCGAGACGATCATGCTGGCGAGGATCGACACGATGTAGGCCACGCCCAGCGGCGTGAACAACCGGCCCTCGATTCCGGGCAGCACGAACAGCGGCACGAACACCAGCACGATGATGACGGTCGCGTAGACGATGGCCGAGCGCACCTCGAGCGTTGCCTTCGCGATCACCTCGGCGACCGGACGCGGATGCTCCAGTACACGATTCAGTCGCAGCCGGCGCAGCACGTTCTCCACGCCGACCACGGCATCGTCGACCAGCTCGCCGATCGCGATCGCCAGGCCGCCGAGCGTCATCGTGTTGATCGACAGACCGAAGTAACGGAAGACGAGCGCCGTCGCGAGCAACGATACGGGAATCGCGGTCAGTGAGATCAGCGTCGTGCGGACGTTCAGCAGGAACAGGAACAGGATCACCGCGACCAGAATCGCCCCGTCGCGCAGCGCCTCCTCGACGTTGCCAACCGACCGCTCGATGAAGTCGGCTTGCCGGAACAGGAATTGCGGCGCGTCGACGCCGGCGGGGCGCGACTTCGCCAGATCCGCGACGGCCCGCTCGACTTCCCTCGTGAGCGTCACGCTATCTGCGGACGGCTGCTTCTGCACGGACAGGATCACCGCGGGCTTGCCGTTGTAGCCGGCGTCGCCGCGCTTGATCGCCGGGGCGATGGCAACCTTCGCGACCTGGCGGAGCAGAACGCGCTGGCCATTCGTCACCGAAACCACCAGGTTCTGCAGATCCTCGATACGCGAGGTGCGCCCGATCTGGCGGATCAGGTACTCGCGTCCTTGTGCCTCGAGGAACCCGCCGCTGGTATTGGCGCCGAAGTCCTTCAACGCGGCATCGACCCGCTCGCGTGCGACGCCGAGTGCCTGAAGCTGCTCCGGGCGGATCTCGACCCGGTACTGGCGCACTTCGCCGCCGATGGCGATCGCCTGGGCGATGCCGGGTATCGTCAGCAGGCGCGGCCGGACTACCCAATCCGCGTATTCGCGCACCTGCATCGGGCTGACCTTCTCCGGGTCGGCCGGCAAGGCGATCAGCAGGATTTCGCCCATGATCGAGGAGATCGGCCCCAGTTGCGGGACGACGTCCGGCGGCAACTGCTCGCGAACAAGGTTCAGGCGTTCGGTGATCTGCTGCCGATTCCGGTAGATGTCCGATCCCCATTCGAACTCGACGTAGACGATCGACAGCCCGATGCCGGAGACCGAGCGCACGCGCGTGACGCCTGGCATGCCGTTCATGCTCGACTCGATGGGAAACGTGACGAGCTGCTCGACCTCTTCGGGCGCCATGCCACCGGCCTCGGTCATCAGCGTGACGGTCGGCTTGTTCAGGTCGGGGAATACGTCGACCGGCATCTGGCGCAACGTGATCGCGCCGTAGACGACGAGCAGCAGCGAGACCGCCAGGACGATGAGCCGCTGCTTCAGGCTGGTGTTGACGAGGAATTCGAACACGTCAGCGAACCTGTGCGAGCAGGCTCGCGCCCGAAACGACGACCCGGTCGCCGGTGGCGACACCGGAGGTCACGACGACGGTTTGCGCGTCCAGCTGCTCAGACTCGACGCGCCGAGGAGTGAACTGCTCGGGACCGGAATGGACCCAGACGATGACCTCGCCCGCCCGATTGCGCACCAGCGCCTCCTGCGGGACGGCGATCCCCGTTACGGTGGCGTCGGTGCGGGCGATCACCTGCAGCGGCTGTCCGATTGCCAACGGGACCTCGGCGGATTGAGCCCGGAAAAGCAGTGGCAGCGTCTGCCCGCGCAACTGCCGGCCGGCACCGACGAACTGCAGTTCCAGTGTGCGGCCTGCGACGACCGCACTCGCGCTCGCCACGCCGTTGGCAAGCACCGGGTCGTACGCGAGCGCCTCGACCGCCAGGCGCGCCGGATCGACGATCTCGAAGAGGACCTCGCGTGACTCCACGATCTGCCCCGCCACCGCAGCTGTCGCGCTCACCACACCCGATACCGGTGCTCGCAGCGGCTCGCGTGAGTGCAGTCCGGTGGCCACGGCGGCGCGGCGCGCCTGCAGCGATTTCAGTTCGACCCGCGCGGCTTCGATGTCCTTGCGCGGGATCGTGCCTTCGAGTTGCTCGTACCGCGCGACCTTGCTTCCCGCGATCTCGAGCTGCGCATCGAGCGTGGCAACTTCCGCCTGCTGGCTGCTACGCTGGATATTGCCGATCGTCGGCTGCACCCACGCCAGCACTTCGCCTTTCCTGACGCGTTGCCCGAGCACGGGCAGGCCCTTTGGACCCGCTTCGATGCGTCCGGCCTGGCTCGTCTGGACACGTCCGCCGGCGTTCGGATCGGCGACGACCTTTCCGCTGAGCTGCACGGTAACGGCGAGCTCTTCCGACTTCATCAGGCGTGTGCGCAGGCCGAGCCGATACTGGACCGGTTTGGGCACGAAGAGACTCCCATCGGTCTCGCGTCGTGCCGCGACACCGTCGTCCATACCGACGGCAGGGCTCGTGGTCTTGTCGGCGACAGCGGGAGCCGCGGCTGGCTGCTCGTGGTCTTCGTCGCCGTGAGCTGCGGCAGACGTAGCTGCGAGAGCAATTGCCGCAGCGAAAAGCACGGCGCGATAGGGCGAGGTCATGGCGTGGTTCCCTCGATTCCGGGTTTCCGGCTTCTGCGACGCACAGCAACCAACCCCACCCCGGCAAAGAGCAGCGCGCCGGAGGCGCCCCATAGGGCGGCGCGATCCCATGAAGTCGGGCGAGTCGAGGACGGCAGCGCCGCCGCAGCTTGCGCAGGCACCTCGAGTGTGACGCTCATCAGGTCGGCCGCGTCCTCGGCTTCGACCGCGATCGTCATCGGATATTTCCCCGGCAGGGCAAAGTGTTCCGTGTCGACCCGGTACACGCCGGGTTCCACCGGTTGGGCATCGGTTTTCAATGCGCCGCTTTCCACTTCGATCCGGGCGCCCGTCACCGGCTCGTTCGTTTCGGCACGATCCAGATACAGGGTCAACCCGCCGTGGCGTGCGGCTACGAGCACGCCGAACGTCTCGGTAACGGTCGCCGCACGCGGAGCGACTTCGGTGGCAGCAGCCGTCGGCGCGGGCGCTCCATGGTCCTCGCCTTCGTGGGCCCAGGCGGGCAGCGCCAGCGCGATCGAGATCAGGAATGGGGCAATCCGTTTCATGGCAGCACTCCAAGGGCTTGATACAGCTGCGAGCGGGCCGCGTCGCTCGCCACGCGCTGGCGCGCGTCGAGGGCCTGCGCATCCAGCGCGGTGGCGCGCATGCGCAGCAATGTGGTCAGGTCGGTTTCGCCGAGGGCGAACGAACGCTCGATCAATTGCAGGTTTTCCGCCGTGAGTTCGCGCCGGCGCTGGGCGGTTGCGAGCTGCCGTTCAGCAGCTTCGAGCGCCGCACGCGCACGCTCGACTTCGACGGCGAGCCTGGCATCGGTCAACGCAAGTTCGGCGTCGGCCCTCGAAGCGTCGGCCAGTGCGGCGGCGGTCTGCTGTCGCACTTGCGCACCCGAGGAAAAGGGGATCGTCACCTTCAAGCCGATTGCATTTGAGAACGGCTCTGCGCCGTCGCCGCGGTCGCGTTCCATGCGCACGGCCAATTTCGGCGCATCGCGATCGGACCTGGTGGCGACCAGCAGCGCCGCGCGGGCCAGTTCCGAGGCCGTGGCCGCCGCGAGGCGTTCGGGATGATTCAGCAACGACGCTGCTCCCGGCTCCCGGTTTTCGGCGGTGAGCACGCTCGGCGGTTCAATGCCGGTCAATGTCCGGTATTTCGCTTCGGCACCCAGCACGGCGGTCTGCGCGTCGACCGCTTCGGCTTCGGCCGCCAGGCGCTCGTTGCGCGCGAGATTCGCATCCGTGCGTGCCAGCTCGCCTGCCTCGAAGCGGCGCAGTACATCCGACTCCAACGTGCGCGCCGTAGTGACTCGACGCAACGCGAGATCGCGCGCATTGCGCGCCGCCGCCAGTGCCCACCAGGTCGCGCGCACATCACCGGCGACCAGCAGTCGTAGCGCAGCCTCTTGCGCGTCGACGTCCGCGATGGCGCTGCGGGCATGCGCCTGCCGGGCCGCTTGCTGGCCCGGTAGCCATAACGGCACCCCGACCTCGACTTCCCACTTCTCTGCACCCCGGTTTCGGTTCAACCGATCGCTCTGCGCCGACAACGAAGCGGCCGCCGGACCGGCAGTCATCCCGGCGGCGACCTCGGCACGCGCGCGCGCCTCGGCATCACGCGCGTCCAGGCTGGACGCGAGCGGATATCGCGCCCATGCCCGCTCGAACGCGTCGGAAAGGCCCTGAGCGCGAGCAGTTGCAACGCCGAGGGCAAGCGAAGCGGTAATCGCAAGGTTCAGGCAGGCGCGTCGGGCTCGTTTCATGGGCGCCATGGTGCGGCCCCGATTTCGACACGGTCCTGACCCTCCGATTACATCTTTGTAATCGTCGGCTGGGCGCAACTCGCCGCATGCACAATCGGCGCGTGTGCATGCAGGAACGCATGCGAACCGACTGGAACAGAGACTGTCGATGAAGATCCTGATCGTCGAGGATGAGCGCAAGACGGGCGATTACCTGAGTCAGGGCTTGAGCGAAGCCGGATTCGTGACGGACCTGACTCGAACGGGAACCGATGGCGTGCATCACGCGCTGCACGCCGACTACGATCTGCTGGTGCTCGATGTAATGCTTCCCGGGATCGACGGGTGGGAAGTCCTGCGCCGGGTGCGAGCGGCGGGCAAGACGATGCCGGTACTGTTCCTCACCGCGCGCGATCAGGTCGACGATCGAGTGAAGGGGCTCGAGCTCGGAGCAGACGACTACCTGGTGAAGCCGTTCGCATTCTCGGAACTTCTCGCCCGGGTGCGCACGTTGTTGCGCAGGGGCACGGCACGCGAGCCGGAGCGCTTGCACATAGCCGATCTCGAGCTCGATCTGCTTCGCCGCAGAGCGACCCGTGCGGGCAAACGCATCGACCTCACGGCCAAGGAGTTCTCGTTGCTCGAGCTCCTGCTGCGCCGTCAGGGCGAGGTGCTGCCCCGCTCGCTGATCGCTTCGCAGGTGTGGGACATGAACTTCGACAGCGACACCAACGTGATCGAAGTCGCCGTCCGCCGGCTGCGCGCGAAGATCGACGATGACTTCGAGCCGAAGCTGATCCACACCGTGCGCGGAATGGGGTATGTGCTCGAACCACCGGAAGCGGCATGAAGCGGCCTCGCGAGTTCCCCGAGGCCGCGTCGCGGCGATGACCGGGAGGTTACGCGCCTGTAATCCGCTCGCCATCTTCGCGACGGGTAGCGCGCCGCAGAATGTTGCGTTCAGACGCGGGCGACGCTCCGCGGCTGCGACGCGTCGTTCCCGCCTTTGGATGGAGCTCGCCCAAATGAAGAGACATTCCTTTCCACCTGTTGGATCGGCGCTTGCGTTGCCGATCGCTTCGCGTCGCCGTTTCGTACAAGGCCTTGCTGCGAGTGGCGTCCTCCTCGGGTCCGCAGCTTCTCTTGCGGACCGGGCATGGTCGCAAAACGGCAATGCAGCCACGGGATCCGCACCCGTGCTACGAGGGACCGAGTTCGAGCTCGTCATTGCCGAATCGCCGGTGAACTTCACCGGCACTGCGCGCGTCGCCACCACGATCAATGGTTCGATTCCGGCGCCGACGTTGTATTGGCGCGAGGGCGACACCATCACGATTCGTGTCACGAACCGACTCACGCAAGCAACCTCGATCCACTGGCACGGAATCCTGCTGCCTTTTCGAATGGACGGAGTGCCCGGTATCAGCTTTCCAGGCATCGCGCCCGGTGAGACCTTCATGTATCGGTTCCGCGTTCAGCAAGGCGGCACCTACTGGTACCACTCGCACTCCGGGATGCAGGAGCAGACCGGCATGTACGGCGCGATCGTCATCGAGCCGGCGGATGGCGAACGGATCCGCGCGAACCGTGACTACGTCGTGCAGCTGTCGGACTGGACCGACGAGGATCCGATGCGCGTGCTCGCGAAACTCAAGGTCCAGAGCGACGTCTACAACTTCAACCAGCCCACGGTCGTCGATTTCCTTCGCGACGTATCCCACGAGGGGATGCGTGCAGCCCTGGACAAGCGGCAGATGTGGAACGAGATGCGGATGAATCCGACCGATCTGGCCGATCTGTCCACCTACGCGCTCACCTACCTGATCAACGGCATTACGCCCGCGGGTAACTGGACCGCCTTGTTCCGACCCGGCGAACGCGTGCGCCTGCGCTTCATCAACGGCGCGGCGAACACGTTCTACGACGTGCGCATTCCGGGACTGAAACTGACCGTCGTCCAGGCCGATGGAGTCGATGTCGAGCCGGTCACCGTCGACGAGTTTCGCTTCGGACCCGGTGAAACCTACGATGTTCTCGTCGAGCCCTCGCAGGACGCTCATACGATCTTCGCGCAGGCGATGGATCGAACCGGCTATGCGCGCGGAACGCTCGCATCCCGCCCGGGGCTCGTTGCACCGGTGCCTGCGCTCGATCCGGTGCAGTGGCTGACGATGGCCGACATGATGGGCGGCATGGACCACGACTCGGGCATGGCCGCGGACACGCAGCACGGCAACCATGGCGCCTCGATGAACCAGGGCGCAGCGATGCACCGAGGCAACGCGATGAGCCACGGCGCACACGGAACCGATTCGCGAGCGCCGGCCTCGGCCGCGGTGCACCACGCGAGCACCGAGTACGGTGCGAGCACCGACATGCGCGTCGATATGCCGCGGACGAACCTCGACGACCCGGGTGTCGGGCTGCGCGACACCGGCCGGCGCGTCCTGACGCTGGCCGACCTACACACGATCGGCGGGCCGATCGATCCGAGGGGACCGGAACGCGAGGTCGAGCTGCACCTCACCGGGAACATGGAGCGCTACACCTGGTCGTTCGACGGACTGGAGTTCGGCCGATCCACGCCGGTTCGCTTCCGCTACGGCGAGCGGCTACGCGTCATCCTGCACAACGACACGATGATGACGCACCCGATGCACATGCACGGGATGTGGAGCGAACTCGAGTCGCCGGACGGCCGTTTTCAGGTGCGCCGGCACACCATCCCGGTTCAGTCCGCACAACGAATCAGCTTCCTCGTGACCGCTGACGCCCTCGGTCGCTGGGCCTGGCATTGCCATCTGTCGTTTCACATGGACATGGGAATGTTCCGCGAAGTCGTCGTGGCCTGAGTCGAGATCGGAAACAGAACAATGACGAACAAAACCACTCTGCTCGCCGCAACGGCGACCGTGCTGGTCCTGTCCGGGAGCGTGTTCGCGCAGGGCGCTCCCGCTGGGGCAGCCGATCATGGAACGCACCATGGCGCCGCAACGACCCCGTCGGAGCGCGCGTCGCCTCCGTCGGAGGCCGCGCCGACGGCTTCCGATCCTCCCTCGGTCGCGCCTGCGCCCGCGACCGGAGAACAGCCGGCAATAAACCATGGCGAGATGCAGATGCAGGGCGGCTCCCCGCCGCCGGACGCACGCGATCCGCACGCCTACTCCGATGGTTTCGTGCGCGGCTCAGGGAAGTACTCGCTGGAGCCCGGCTTGCGCCTGCGATTGGGCGACGAGCACCGTTACAGCGCGCTGCTGGTGAACCGGCTCGAGCGCAGCTATGGCGAGGACGACAACGCCACAGCCTTTGACGCGCAGGCCTGGTTCGGCACGAGCTACGACCGGCTGGTCGTGAAGGCCGAGGGCGAGCGATCGCGCGGCGAACTGGAGCACGCGCGCACGGAACTGCTTTGGGGCCACGCACTCGCAGCCTATTGGGATGCGCAGCTCGGCATTCGCTACGACAGCGGCGAAGGACCGAACCGCGAGTGGCTCGCCGTAGGTATTCAGGGCCTTGCGCCGTACTGGTTCGAACTCGACGCGGCCGCCTATCTGGGAGCCGGCGGACGAACCGCACTGCGCTTCGAAGCCGAGTACGAACTGCTGATCACGCAACGCCTGATCCTGCAGCCTCGCATCGAGCTCAACGCATACGGAAAGAGCGACCCGGATCGCGGGATCGGCAGCGGCCTTTCGGATGTCGCTGCCGGGCTGCGGCTGCGCTACGAGATCACGCGCCAGTTCGCGCCGTACATCGGCGTCGAATGGGTGAGCAGGTACGGCGAGACGAAAGATCTCTTGCGTGAGGCCGGCGGACGGGGCAGCGACACGCGTCTGGTCGCCGGGGTTCGCTTCTGGTTCTGAATGGCGACCACATTTCGATTCCCTACTCCAGACACAGGACGATGACAAATAGAAGTCTTCTCTTCTCCCTCGTTGCTGCGGCGGCGCCTGCAATGGTCATGTCCGCTGCCGCGTTCGCGGCCGGGCAGCATTCCGGAGGTCACGGGCAACACCTGCAACCTGGGCAGCCGATGCAGCACATGCAGCATGGACAGCACGAGGGGCAGCAGTCGGAGCGCGGGCAGCACGATCGCCAGGGCCAGCAGTCGCAGCAGCGCGGGCAGCGCGCTCTGGGGCAACACCAGCACTCCGAACACCGAATGCACGCCGGCGATGCGGCGCAGGATCACCCGCATGCTGCGGTGAACGGGCAGCCCGGGGATCCCGCGAAAGTCAACCGGGTCATCGACATGACAATGAACGACACAATGCGTTTCACGCCCGACCGGATCACCGTGAAAGCGGGCGAGACCGTACGCTTCTTCCTGAAGAACACCGGCAAGGTCCCGCACGAGTTCGTGATCGGCTCGATGGACGAGCTTCGCGAGCATGCCGAAATGATGCGCCGCATGCCCGAGATGAAGCACGAGGAGCCAAACTCGATCACGCTGGCGCCCCGTCAGATCGGCGCCGTGGTCTGGCAGTTCGAGCGGCCGGGAACGGTCGACTTCGCCTGCCTCGTACCCGGGCACTTCGAGGCGGGAATGGTCGGCAAAGTGCAGGTGGAGTGAGCGTAATTCGGAAAGATCGTACAGCGAAAGGGAGCGACTACATGGCCGATGCTCGGAAGCCGCACGAACCAGCCGCCCCGCATGGCGCGCCGGGTGGCCACGGCAGCCCCTCTGGCGCACGCATCGGTCACGATCACGGCGAACACGCGCACCACGCCGCACACGGTCATGCCCACGGGCCGACGACGCGCGCCGCGCACACGCAACACGCCGAACCCGGCACTGCACTCCCCGCTGCGACTACCGCCGGCGAGACGATCTACACCTGCCCGATGCATCCCGAGATCCGGCGCAATGCCCCCGGCAACTGCCCGATCTGCGGAATGGCGCTCGAACCGCTCCTTCCCGGTCTCGAGGACGAGGAGAACCCGGAGCTGCGCGATTTCTCGCGCCGGTTCTGGTGGACGCTTCCGCTCACCGTGATCGTGACAACGCTGGCGATGTTCGGACACCGTTTCGGATGGATGTCGCCGGCGACGCAGTCGTGGGTCGAGCTCGTGCTGTCGATCCCGATCGTTCTCTGGGCCGGATGGCCGTTCTTCGTGCGCTGCGTGCAGTCGATTCGCAATGCGAGCCCGAACATGTGGACGCTGATCGGAATCGGCGTGGGCGCAGCGTTCCTCTACAGCGTCGCTGCGACGATCGCGCCGCAATGGTTTCCCGACTCGTTCATGGCGCACGGTCGCGTAGGGGTGTACTTCGAAGCGGCCGCGGTGATCGTCTCGCTCACATTGCTCGGGCAGATGCTCGAACTGAAGGCGCGCGGCCAGACCTCCGCTGCGCTGAAGTCGCTGCTCGGTCTTGCACCGAAAACGGCTCGTCGGCTCAACAACGACGGCACCGAAGCCGACATCCCGCTCAACCATGTGCACGTCGGCGACCGGTTGCGCATCCGGCCCGGCGAGAAGGTGCCGGTCGATGGCGTCGTCCTCGAGGGCGAGAGCTCGATCGACGAGTCGATGCTCACCGGCGAGCCGATTCCAGTGGGGAAGCGTCCCGGTGACAAGGTCGTCGGCGCGACCATAAACACGAGCGGCGCCCTGGTGATGCAGGCCGAACGCATCGGATCCGAAACGATGCTCTCGCAGATCGTCGCGATGGTCGCGCAGGCACAGCGCTCGCGCGCGCCGATGCAGCGCCTGGCCGACGTCGTCGCCGGCTGGTTCGTGCTCGCCGTGCTGACGATCGCGGTCCTCACGTTCCTGGTCTGGGGCTTCTTCGGTCCGCAGCCGAGCTGGGTGTTCGCGACGCTCAATGCGCTCGCCGTGCTGATCATCGCCTGCCCCTGCGCGCTGGGGCTGGCGACGCCGATGTCGATCATGGTCGCCACCGGCAAGGCCGCGACGCAGGGAATCCTCTTTCGCGATGCCGCGGCGATCGAGTCCTTCCGCACGATCGACACCATCGTGGTCGACAAGACCGGCACGCTCACCGAAGGCAAGCCTGCGTTCGATCGCGCCGTTGCCGCTACAGGCTGGGACGACACGGAAGTGCTGCGGATTGCAGCAAGCCTCGACCAGGGGTCCGAGCATCCGCTGGCGCATGCGATCGTCGACGAGGCGAGGCGCCGCGGGCTTGCCCTCGTCGCCGCCGAGGGCTTCGAGTCGGCGAGCGGGATCGGCGTGCGCGGAACGGTCGAAGGCCGCCGGATCGCGCTCGGCAACACCGCTCTGATGGACGACGAGGGCGTGCAATACGGTGCACTGACCGGCGAAGCCGAGAAGCTGCGCGCGCAGGGCGCGAGCGTCATGTATCTGGCGGTGGACGGGCAGGCGGTGGGACTGCTCGCCGTCTCCGATCCGATCAAGCAGACGACGCCGGAGGCCATGCGAGCCCTGAAGCACGCGGGTCTGCGGATCGTAATGGCGACCGGCGACGGCTGGACCACCGCACGCGCGGTCGGCGAGAAGCTGGGCATCGACGAGGTGATCGGCGAAGTGAAGCCGGCCGACAAGGTCGCGCTCGTCGAGCGGCTGCAGGCCGAAGGACGCCGCGTGGCGATGGCGGGCGACGGGATCAACGATGCACCCGCACTCGCGCGAGCCGACATCGGCATCGCAATGGGCACCGGAACCGACGTCGCGATGAATGCGGGACACGTTACCCTGGTCAAGGGCGACCTTCGCGCGATCGCGCGTGCGCGCCGAATCTCCACGCAGACGGTGCGCAACATGCGGGAGAACCTCGGCTTCGCGCTGATCTACAACGCGCTCGGCGTTCCGATCGCCGCCGGCGTTCTCTACCCGGCGTTCGGCTTGCTGCTCTCGCCGTTGATCGCGGCATTGGCGATGAGCCTGAGCTCGGTCTCCGTGGTATCGAACGCGTTGCGCCTGCGAACGGCACGTACCTGAAGAGCAAGCAGGGAGAACGGATGACGCGATGGTTCTGGATTTCGCTCGCCGCACTCACGATCGCGGCGAGCGTGGCGCTGGGATAGCAACAGCTCGCGCTTTCGCCGAGCGGGAACTGGATGCAGACGCACGATGCAGCCGTTCTTGCGCAGGGCCGCGAAGTCTACGACCGGTACTGCGCGAGCTGCCACGGCGCGAATCTGGAAGGCCAGCCCGACTGGACGAAGCGCCTGCCCACCGGTCGCATGCCCGCGCCGCCCCACGATGCGAGCGGTCATACCTGGCACCATCCGTCGGAGGTGCTGTTCGGAATCGTGAAGGAAGGTGTCGAGAAATACGCGCCGGCGGGTTACGAGAGCGACATGCCGGCGTTCGGCGGCACGCTTTCCGACGCGGAGATTCGGGCCGTGCTCGCCTTCATTCGCTCAACGTGGCCCGCGGACGTGCAGCGGCGCCACGAAGAGCGCGCGCAGCCAGCGCGCGGCGGCTGAAGCTCAGTACCCGACCGTGAAACGCCGGCGTGAATGTGCCGGCTTCTCGAGTTCGTCGATCATCGCCACCGCGTAGTCCTCCAGTGAGATGCGACTCTCACCGTTCGCGTCTACGAGCAATTGGTCGCCGCCGAGCCGAAACTGGCCGGTTCGCTTGCCGGGCTCGAGCATCGCCGAGGGGCTGAGCATGGTCCAGTCGAGCGTACGCTCCTGCCTCAGCAACTCCAGCGCTTGCCGCGCGCCCTCGGCGGTCGCCTTCCACGCCTCCGGGAACTGCGGCGTGTCGATCACCAGCACGCCCTGCGCCGCCTCGAGGCTGCCCGCACCGCCCACCACCAGCAGGCGTGGCACACCGGACTTCTTCACCGCGGCGACGATCGAGCGGAAACCGCGCAGGTAGTAGCCGAGAACGTCGGCTTGCGCATGCCCGCTGAACGCGCTCAGGACAGCGTCGTGACCGCGGAGCGAGCCGGCCAGCGCTGCCTCGTCGAGCACGTCGGCCTTGACTACGCTGAGACCGGGCTGCGCTGCGAGCTTGCCGGGTTGGGAAACGAGGGCCGTGACCTTGTGGCCGCGCGCCAGGGCCTCGTTGCGCAGCACCGAACCGACATAACCGCTTGCGCCGATCAATGCAATGTTCACGATCCGCCTCCCATTTGTTCTGGAGCGCGTCGAACGGCAGCGCGCCTTCGTTGCCAACGTAGTCGCGCCGCGGTTCGAAGCGAGCCGTGGTCCCGCTGCGCGGACGCCCTCGGCCTGGTGCGGCGGATACTATGCTCCGCGCCTGTTTACGATTCAACGGGCGCGGCAGATCGGGGGCTCGGTTGCGCTGACGAAGTTCGGGCGTTCCTTGCGCTCACGCGGCCGGCACGGTGAACGCGAAGCGGAACGTTCCGTCGGTGCTCGACGCCGAGATCGACCCGCCGTGCGCTTGGACGATCGACTTCGCGATTGCCAGGCCCAGCCCCGCTCCCTCGCCGTCCTTGCGGCGCGAAGCATCGACCCGGTAGAAGCGGTCGAACAGCCTTGGCAGGTGTTCGGGTGCGATCGGCAGCCCCGGATTCTCGACGCTCAACTCGGTGTGGCCGACATGACCCACGCCGATTGTCACGCGGATCTCGCCGTCTCGTGGCGTGTGCCGGATGGCGTTCGAAAGCAGGTTGCTGATCGCGCGGCGCAGCATGTCGCGGTCGGCGCGTGCGCATCCCTCGCCGGCGAGCACGAGCCGCACGCCGCGCTCCTCGGCCAGAACCTCGTAGAACGCGAACAGACGCTCGACCTCGGAAACCAGATCGACGACCTCGGTCCGCGTGGCGATCAAGCCGTTATCGGCCTTCGCCAGGAACAGCATGTCGGAGGTCATCTGCGATAGCCGTTCGTACTCCTCGAGGTTCGAGTACAGGATCTCGCGATATTCGTCGGCGGTGCGCGCGCGGGCGAGTGCGACCTGCGTTTGCGTCATCAGGTTGCTGACCGGAGTGCGCAGCTCGTGCGCGAGATCCGACGAGAAATCCGACAGGCGCCGGAACGAATCCTCGAGTCGCGCGAGCATTTCGTTGAAAGCTGCGGCGAGCGGAGCGAGCTCCTGCGGCATCGACTCGAGTGGCAGCCGCTCGCCCAGCCGATCGGCAGAGATGCGGTGCATCAGTTCCAGCACCTTGCGCGCGGGCGCAAGTCCCCTGCGCGCCGAGAGCCAGCCGAGCATCGCGGACAGCGCGATGCCAACCGCGACGCTCAGCCACAGGCTGTTGCGGAAGTCGGTCATGAACTGGCGATGGAAATCGATGTCGAGCGCGACAACGACCCCCGCCGGCTTCGCGCCCTCGATTCCGATGCCCGCGGTCATGGAGATGAAGCGAAACAGTCGGCCTTCATGCTCGCGCACGCTCGCTTCGGGGGCCTGCGGTGCATCGGTCGACGGAACTGACCACGCGGGCCCGTTTGCGAGCCCGAAGCCTTCGGACCTGTATAGCCTCCTGCCATCAGGCGCGACGACAGCAACGAACAGGTCGTGGTGCCCGACGAGCGCTTCGGCCAATTTGTCGTGCACTGCGGCGAGCTCGCTTTCGGTGCGCACCTTCGCGAGCACGTTGCGCACGAGTTCGAGTTTTCCTTCGAGCACTGCCTGGTCCTGCTCCATGAGGTGCGCGTCGACCAGCCGCCCGACGAAGTAGCCTCCGAAGAGAAGAACGGCAGTCGATGCGATCGAGAAATACAGCGTGAGCCTGAACGTGATCGACCGCGGTTTTCGCATCAGATTTGCTCCGGCGGCTCGATCACGTAGCCCATGCCACGCACGGTGCGGATCGGCTTCGACTAGAAATCGTCGTCGACCTTTGCGCGCAGACGACGCACCGCGACCTCGATGACCTTGGTGTCGCTGTCGAAATTCATGTCCCACCTCCTGATGGCGCCAATTGTGCAGTCTGCCGCATCGGTGCGGCTGTCGATTACGAAGATGTAATCGGCGAGTAATGCACGGGCTCGATATCGGACTGTCCGACGCTGCGCGGCTGGATCGTCGACCGGACGCGCGTGTCCAGATCAGCGCGGTCGCAATACGAGTCCCAGCAAGGCCACAACGGCGAACGCCGCGCCTGCGTGAAACGTGGCCGCTGCGCCGAGCCGGTCCCACAGCAATCCCGCGATCGAGCTGGCGACGAGCATCGCGACGCCGCTGACGAGGTTGAAGAATCCGAAGGCCGTACCGCGCAGATCGGACGGCGACACGTCGGCGACCATCGTCGCCAGCAGGCCTTGGGTCATGCCCATGTGCACGCCCCACAGGACGATCCCGACGGAAGCCACCGGCCAATGGTCGCTGGCGGCCAGGACGAGGTCGGCGCCAACGAGCACTGCGAGGCCCCAGGCGAGCAGCTTCGAGCGATCGACGCGGTCGGAGAGCTTGCCGAACGGATAGGCGGTGGCTGCGTAGGCGACGTTCATCACGACCATCGCCAGTGGCACGAGAGCGACGGGAACTCCGCCGGCCTGTGCACGCAACACGAGGAACGCCTCGCTGAACCGGGCAAGCGTGAAGACAGCGCCGACGCCGACGATCCACCAGTACGCGCCACCCAGTTGCGCGAGATTCTCGCGGCGGATCGGGTTGCGCCGCCTCGGCGTCTCGTCGCGCTGCGGTTCCCGAACGCCAAACAGCAGCACGAGCACGCTCAGAAGCGCCGGAATCACGGCGACCGCGAATACCGCGCGGAAGTCGTTCGACCACAGCAGCATCAGCCCGACGGCGATCAGCGGACCGAGGAACGCGCCAGCGGTGTCGAGCGACTGCCGCAGCCCGAAGGCCGCTCCGCGCAATCCGCGTGGGACAAGATGGGCGACCAGCGCGTCGCGCGGCGCGCCACGGATTCCCTTGCCGACCCGATCGACGAAACGTGCAAAGAGCACGAGCCCCGCACCCTGGGCGATCGCGAAGAGCGGTTTCGTGACCGCGCCCAGCGCGTAGCCGAGAACGGCGAGGCCCTTGCGCCTGCCGAGGTAGTCGCTCAGCACACCCGAGAAGACCTTGACGATCAGCGCCGTCGATTCGGCGACTCCCTCGATCAGGCCGACCGTGAACGCGCTCGCGCCGAGCACGCCGACGAGGAACAGCGGCAGCAGGCTGTGGATCATCTCCGAGGAAACGTCCATCAGCAGGCTGACGAAGCCGAGCGCCCAGACGCCCGCCGGAAGGCGAGCCGTGGACGAAGCCCGTGCGGCCGACACGATTCGGCACTGTACGTGAATCTTGTGCGCTATTGGCCCCCGCGGCCGACGACAGCTACATCGTTGCCCGCCTCACTTGTTCGATACCGGCGAAACGATGTGGCGCGAGCACCGCGGCGCCGCGGCCTGCGCCCCGATCGCAAGCGCCGCCAGGCACCAGATGATCAGTGCCCCGGAAGGCAGATCGAGCACCGCCGATAACACCAGCCCAAGCGCATAGCCGAGCACCGCGATCGCATAGGCGAGTGCCGTCCTGCGTCGCGGCGGATAACTGCGCGCGCCGAGGCTGGGCACGATGAGCGTGGCGAACACGAGATAGACGCCCACCAGTTGCACCGAGACCGTGACGGCCAGCGCGAACACGAGATAGAAACCCAGTTGCGGCAGACGCCCGCGCCAGGTCCACAGCAGCGCCAGCGTGAATACCGTGACGGCGAGCGGAATCGCGAGCTGCGCGTAGCGCACCCACAGGATCTGCCCGGCGAGCAGGTCGCGCAGGTGCTCACCGCCATGCGGGTTCTTCGCCAGCAGCAGGATGCCGCCGCTCGCAGCGAGTACGAACAGCGCGCCGATCTGCGCCTCCTGCACCTCGGGCTATCGCACACGCTGCCGGGCGCACCGGCGCACCCGTCGCAGCCGGACGACGAGGACCGCCAGCACCACGCCCGGACAATTCGGCTCCGCAACGCGGGCAAAGGTGATCACCGCAATGCTCCGATAGCGAAGGGCGAGCAGTTCACCGCGGCACTTCAGCGCGAGTAACATTCATTCGGGGCAAGTATGGGGGCAACCGATGAAGTCGAAGTTCTCGATAACACGCACCAGTGCCATTTTTCGGTAGTTATGTGGTTGACGCCGGCTCCACCATCTACCCAAGGCCAACCGTTCTCGGTTGGCCTTTTTTCTTGGCCGTTCCCCGCGTGTTTGCAGGGTTCGCGGGCCGCGGAACACGAACATGTCGCCCGAGAACGGACGCTCGGCGAGCACCGTCTGCACGATCGTGGCCAGCCCGTCCATGCCCTTTCTCATGTCGGTGACCTCGATCTGATACAACGATGCCTTCGCGCCGATCGCGATCACCGCATCGCCGATGCGGATCTCTATCGCACTCGATGAGTTCGTCGCTTCGGTGACCAGTCCCCGTTCCTCGAGGAGCACGGGCATCGGCAGAGCCGGTGGTTGATCACGACGGGCGCGCTGCACCCACTTGCGCACCAGGTTCGCGTTCAGCCCGCCTCGATCGAGATGCGCGATACCGACGCGCCTGGCCGCAGGCACTGCGCCACGACCTTGTTCTTGAACCGCTGCGTGTACCAGCGACGGCCCACGGCGTCGACCCTCACAACGCCGTACTGCTGCTTGTCTTCCTTTGCTTCCAACTTGGCGTCCACGCGGAATTGGTGGACGCAAGCATCGCCGGCTCCGGCCGTGCATTCAAGGCGGTACTGGGCGGACGGTTACGTTGCGAGCATCGCTTCCTGCAGCTCGCCAATGAGCCGTTTCGAGCCCTTCGGCCTCACGCCAATCTATGCCATGCGCTACGGTACCCTGTCGATCGCCTCGCGCGTGGGCGGCATGCGCGACGCCATTACCGACGCGGGCGATTCCGCGGTGCCGGACGCGCGCGGCACCGGCGTGCTCTTCGATGGCGAAGGCGCGCAAGACATGGCGCATGCGTTGCGACGCGCGCTCGACATCACCGGAGACGAACGGCTCAAGCGACAGCTCCGGCGCAATGGCATGGGCGGGAATTGCGGCTGGGATCAGCTGGCATCGAACTACGCCGAGCTGTACTGCTCGATGGTTCCGTCGACGGAGCGAGAGCTATTTCTTGCGGCCAGCGAGAACAGCGCGAGGTTCGAGCGGAGCACATACGCGTTGCCATCGCTGGGCGAATGTGACGCCGCGCAGCGGCGCGTACCGGCGTGAAGCACTCGAGGCCGCGACACGGCCGAGCCGGTGTCCATCGCCCGCGGTCGTGACGCCGCGCGTTGCGCTCGACTCGAGCGAGCCTATGCTCGGTCCGTCCGCGCCATCGGAGGTCGCATGTCGGTGGCACCCGCCTTGCCCGTTGAAGTCGTGCCCGCCCATGCGTCAGGCCGCGCAGCGCCATGACCGACGCGCAAGCCGTTCCGACCGCCGCCTACGCTTCCCCTCGACATACAGTTCGCGGATGGGGATTTCGACGAACGGCGGCTGGCCGGCGTCGCGCACTGAGCGTCTCGAACGCCTCGAGCGCATTGATCGGCACAGTTCGTGGATCACATCCCTTGCGGCAGCCAGGATGCTGCGGCTGACTCCAGGAGTGCACTACGACGTGCGTGTTCCAGATCAGGATGACCAACTCGAATGCCTGCTCGCACAGCGCTCGCGACGGCGCCGGTGGCAATTGCTCGATGGCCCACTGTTTCCGCGCCATCGTGCTCAAGCGCGGCCCTTGGAACCCCAGCCACAAGCATACCGGCCGTAAGAGTCTGCGACGACCCCTACGCATACCTGCGCGACGCTGACACGCATCGGCATCGCACCGACCGGCTCGCCGAGCAGCTGCCGTTCCACTGGACGCCATTGCCCGCATCCCAGGCGTAGACCACATGGCGCGCGCGGCGCAAGGGCACGCCGAAGCCCTGGGTCGGCGCGAAGATCTCGCGCACGATCGTCGAGTTCGGCCAGCCGCGCATCGTGAAGCTGATTCCGGCGAGCGCGCCGGCGCCCACGAGTTGCCGCCACGTGTATTGCGACGATTTCGTCGCGATGCCCAGGCGCATGTCGACCCACGCAGCGACGGCGCTTCCCGCCAGCTTGCCGACCGCGAGCGCGACAACGATCGCCAACACCAGGCGGGCGCTTCCTGCCAGGGCGTTAAACGAACGCCCGTGCCGCATCAGCACGCCGCCCGCACGCGCGTTCTCCACCTGCATGACCATCTCGGCCTGGCTCAGCAAGGCAACGAAATGCGTCGGCGGGTGAGCATGGGAATTTCAAACGCTCCACCCCAGGTAGCCAAACCCAGCGGAGCATCGCGACGCATGCGTTCCCGGTCGAAGCGCAACACGCGGCCTCGAAGATCGCGATCTTCGCAGCGTCGCTGATTGCCCGCGCTCGGTATGGCGATCCTGTGGAAGCGTCGCGCAGTGCAGGTGCAGGCGGACTCGACCTGATCGCTCGGGCATGCGACATGCGGCGGCCACGCTTCGAGCGTAGGCATGGATCGATGCCTCGCAAGGACCGAAAGGAGTACGTCATGCTTGAAAAGAAGCTATCAGCCTTGATGCGTCTGGTGGTCGTGCCGACGTTGGCCATCGGCATGGCCGGGCCCGCGCTTGCCGGAGGTACCTCAGCGCATTCCGCGAGCAATACCGCCGCGACGGACAATGCCGGCAATAGCGGCACGGCGAGTACAGCGGGTCGCAGCGCCACCGCGAGCGTTGAACAGGATTTTCGCGACCTGCGCGCAAGCCAGGTCATTCACATGAGCGTTCGGAACGTCGCGGGCCAGAACATCGGCCAGATCAGTGACATGATCGTCGATGTGGACAGCGGCAAGGTGCCGTACGCAATCCTTCGCTTCGATCCGGGCATCTTCGAAGGCGAGGAGCTTTTTGCCGTCCCGACGACGGCGCTGCGCATGGCCGCCGATCGCAATGACATGGTGCTCGACGCGCCGAAGGAGCGGCTGCGCGATGCGGCGATCGACGCCGATCAGTGGAAGGACGGCTTGCCCGATGCCGACGTGCTCGCCGGACTCGACCGGTTGTGGAACAGCGCGACACCAGTGGTCCGCGCCTCCGCGCATCGAATGAGCGATCTCATCGGGATGGACGTCAACAGTCGCAGCGGCGAGGAGATCGGTGAGCTGGAGGATCTCGTCGTCCGGATGAACGATCAGCGCGTGCACTACGCGGTGATGGAGTTCGACCCGAGCTGGGCGGCGTCGGATGAGTACTACGCATTGCCGCTGACTGCGTTTCGGCTCACCACTGACAACGACGAACTGGTGCTCGACGTCGACCGATCGAAGGTCCAGGCGATGAAGCGCTTTCCGGAGGATCGCTGGGCGAACCTGAACGATCCGGTGTGGATTGCGGATATCGACCGCTACTTCGTGGCGGTATTTCCCGACATCACGGCCACGGGCGCGCAGGCGCGGGCGAAGTCGGGCGACGCGAGCGCATCCTCGGCTCAAGAGAGCGGTTCATGATTGCCGCTGCGCGATGGTGCGTGCCGCCGCCCGTGCGGCGGCACGGCCCGATGCGTGCGCGGCGGCGGAACCGCTCGATGCGCGATGCTTCTCGTGATCAGGACGTCGGGGCGCCCGCCTGCCAGTCGGCCTTCGCCTGCCCGAGCCTTTCCTTCGACGACGACCAAGAAGTTCCAGAAGAAGCAATCCGATCTGGCCCTGACGCAGTCGACCAAGCGAACGCGCAAGCGCGGGTTCCTCGACGAGATGCAACGCGTGGTGCCTTGGGCCGAGTCGACCGCGCTGATCGAACCGCACTACCCGAAGGGAAAGACGGGCCGCCCGCCGATGGGGGAACCGTGCCTTGCAGGAGCGCCGGCTGACACTCGAGACCGGCACAGTAGTCGATGCCACTTTGATCGCGGCGCCGAGCTCCACGAAGAACAGCAAGGGCGAACGCGACCCCTGTCACCTTCCGGCGTAATCAGGCCATTTCGTTTCCGGCATAAACAGGCCAGCAAGCCGGAGGCGTTTTCGGCGTAATCCGGCCAGTGCGTTTTCGGCATATTCCGGCCAGCTGAGACAGCAGACGGGCATCTCGATTCAGCCGTGGCGCATCGCTACCCGCCGGGCTTTTTGCTCGGGAGGCCGGCGGTGGGCCGCAGGAGATTCGAGATGTTTCAGTACCGACAGGTGCTCGTGCGGCTGCGCGCGGGCGACTCCGAGCGCGAGATCGCACGCTCGGGGGTGATGGGTCGCGAGAAGCTGGCCGCTTTTCGGGCGCTGGCCTCGCGTAGCGGTTGGCTCGAGGCCGAGGCGTCGCTGCCCGATGACGCGACGATCGCAGCGGCCCTCGGCGCAGCGCGCCGTGCGCGCAGCACCGTCTCCAGCGTCGAGCCGCACCGCGCGATCGTCAGCCGATGGCTCGACGCCGGCGTGGGCGGCAAGGCGATTCACGCTGCCTCGTTCGCATCCACGGCACCACGCGCGTGGCGCCGCTGGCGCTGTTCGAGATCGAACGCCCGTTGCTGCGCTCGCTGCCGACGATCGCTCCGGATCTGGCGAGCTGGCATCGACTGCCACGTGCAGTTCGAGCGCGTGCTGTACTCGGCGCCCTTTGCGTTGGCCGGCAAGGTGTTGGGGCTGCGCGCCACCGACGCAGCAGTGGCGCTCTACGAGGACTTCCGCCATGTCGCCACGCACCCGCGCGGGCGGCGCCCCGGCGAGCGCGTGACCTTGCGAGATCACCTCCCGCCGCACGCGCAGGCCTTCTTCGCTCACGTCTTCACCACCTGCGCGAATCTCACGCAAAGCCTCAATGCCGCTCGCGCCACCGGCGCCTACGAGCGCAAGCTCGCCGCGCTCGCCCGTGTGCCGCTGCTCATCATCGACGACTTCGGCCTCAAACCGCTGCGCCCGCCCGCCGACGAGGACCTGCATGATCTGATCGCCGAACGCTACGAGCAGACCGCCACCATCGTCACCAGCAACCTCGACTTCCCCGAGTGGGATCGGGCGTTTCCCGCCAACCGACTGCTCGCATCGGCAACCCTCGATCGGCTTCGCCATAACGCGTACTGCATGGTGCTCGACGGCAACTCCTACCGCGCTCCCAAGATGGCTCCGACTTCATCGAAGCGCGCCGTTGCAGTCCCCGCAAAACCCAGCCATCCTTGAGCCCCTTCGAGATGCTCGTCTGCACCTCGGCCGCTGGCCGGATTACGCCGGAAATCGGTGGCCGGATTATGGTGAGAGGTGACAGGAGCCAGACCCTGCGCGCCACGACCTGGCGCGTCTCACGCCCGAGGAGACGGCGGTCTATGACGATCTCAGATTCGATCGCCACCAGCCCCGGCTGCGTCTGGAGCAGGAGCGCGTGGGGTTTGGCTGGTTGACCGACCAGCTACGCAGCGGGTTGTGAGAGGACCGATTAAAGACTATATTCAGTCCTTTTCGATCTCAGGAGCAGGTCCGTGCGCTACTCATCCCAAGTCAAGCCCATCAGCTACCTCAAAGCCAATGCCGCCGAGGTGCTGACCCACCTGGCCGAAAACCGGGAGCCCTTGGTCATCACGCAGAACGGGGAAGCCAAGGCCGTGCTGCAGGACGTTGCGTCCTTCGAGGAAACCCAGGAGACCTTGGCCCTGCTGAAGATCCTGGCGCTCGGCCAGCAGGACGTGGAGGCAGGTCGCGTCAAGCCGGTCGCCGATGTCGTGGCGCGCCTGCGCGCTAAGAGGGCCACGGCCTGATGGTCGGCAGGCCAACGCGTTACGAGGTCCTGCTTACCGAAGGTGCAGAGCAGGACCTGGAGGCGCTCTACGACTACATCGCCGAGTTCGACAGTGTGGCCAACGCCAACCACGTTCTCGACCGCGTGATGGAAGTCGTGGAGGGGCTTGCCCAGTTCCCCGAGCGCGGCAGCTATCCCAAGGAACTCGTCGCGCTGGGCATCAAGGACTACCGCCAGACGGCGTTCAAGCCCTACCGAGTGATCTATCGCGTCCTGGGCAGCCGGGTCGTGATCTACCTGATCGTCGATGGTCGCCGAGACATGCGGTCGGTGCTGGCGCGCCGGCTGCTGGGCGTTTGACCCGCAGCATCCCGCACGGTCCCGATCCATTCCGATGCATCACAATAAGGGCTGGTTCGCGGGGTCAACCAAACACCACCATCCCGAAGGGCCCGGATGATCTCCGGGCCCTTTTTTCGCCTACGACGGGTGCCGGTCACGGCTGGCGCTTGCAGCGTGCATCCATGCGCCAATCACCCGAGCCATTCAGCGCCCGGACGTACACGGAGCCGACCTCGGTGCGGGTCTCGCTGCACTGCCCTCGATGTCGCCGCTGCGAGGCGCAACGGCCAGCCGCACCCGCTGGCCCCGCGCGTCGGTCGCCTTCGCGTGGAAGTGATCGGGTTCGCGATCGATTTCTTCGATGTCGCGGTAGCCCAGCGCTTCGAGCTTGACCAGCACCTGGTGCATCGTGAGCCACGACGCCTGCTCGGAATTCGCGTGCTCGACGTTGCGCCGCCGAATTTCGGTATCGCGGATGTCGCCGCTGACGGGATCGATCTCCGCATCCACCCGTCGCCCCTGCGCATCGGTAGCCCTGACCCTCAGCTTGTCGTGCTCGCGCGAGATCTTCGTCAAGTCGCGATAGCCCATCCGCTCGAGCCTGAAGTGGACCTCGTGCAGCGAAAGTCCTGCGCTCCCGCTGGCGAGCGCTGAACCGTCCTGAGCGAGTGCCGGGACGAACAGGGTCACGGCGGCGGCCATAGCACCGAGAAGAAGGGCAGGGATGAACGTATGGACACGCATGATTGCTTCTCGATGAGTCGTGGTCGAATCGTTCGACCGCGACGCATCCTGCGGCGGCAGGCCTGAACCGAAGCTGAACGACGAACCGCTACGCGTCGGCCGCACGAGCCGGCGTCGCCGCCGCATCCCTGCGATCCCGACAGGGCGTTTCACGCCGCTCGCATACTGTCCTGCAACGACAACCGTCCGTGAGGAGCCGCGGAAACACAACCCCAACCGGGAGGAGGACATCCACCAAGACCCAAGGAGGTCCTCTATGTATCGTGCATCGTTACTGCTCGCCGCCGGCTTGTTCGCCGCAAGCCCGGCCATGGCCCAGACCGTCACCTTCGGCGCATCCACCCAGCTCACGGGACCGGTGGCCAACACCGGGCGCTACTACAAGGACGCCTACCAGTTCGCGGTCGATCGGATCAACACCGAAGGCGGAGTGAAGATCGGTTCGAAGCAGGAAAAGCTGGCGGTCAAGATTCTCGACAACCAGTCCGACGTCAACCTGAGCGTGCGCCAGTACGTTCAGCTGCTGTCGCAGGACAAGGTCGACTTCCTGCTCGGCGGCTTCGCCAGCAACTTCATCCTTGCCGACTCCTCGATCGCCGAGAAGAACGAGGTGCCGATGGTGCAGGGTGGCGGCGCCTCCGACCAGATCTACAGCCGCGGATACAAGTACATCTTCGGTACGCTCGCTCCTGCCAGCGACTACTTCGGCAGCACGATCGAGGCGATGCAGAAGCTCGATCCGAAGCCGCGCAAGGTGGCACTGCTGTACGCCGACGATTCCTTCGACGTCTCGGTGGCCAAGGGCACGCGCGATCTGCTGAAGAAGGCCGGCTTCGACGTCGCGATCGACGAACGCTACAGCAGCAACGCGTCGGACTTCTCGTCGCTGCTGTCGCGCATCAAGAGCGAGGGCGTGGACGCCGTGCTGATGGCCTGCCACGAGACCGAAGGGCTGAACTTCATCCGCCAGGCCAAGAGCCTGGACGTCCAGCCGAAGATGTACTCGCTCACGGTGGGCGTACCCAGCGCCGACTTTCGCCAGGCGCTCGGGCAGGACGCCAACGGCGCCTCGGGCATGAGCGCGTGGCTGCCGTCGCCGAAGCTGAAAGACCAGTGGTTCGGTAACGCCGAGAAGTTCGCCAAGGACTGGAAGGCGCGCTTCGGCTACGAGCCCGACTACCACGCGGCCGCCGGCGTGGCAGCGGTCGAGGCCTACGTGAAGGCAATCGAAGCCGCAGGAAGCATCGACCACGCGAAGGTGCGCGACGCGCTGTCGAAGGTCGACTTCGACAGCCTGTACGGCCACGTGAAGTTCGGGCCGACCGGGCAGATCGACCTGCCACAGACGATGGTGCAGATCCAGCACGACGAAGTAGTGCCGATCTTCGCGGACGACCACTTCGTCGGGAAGATGCAGTATCCGCTGCTGGCGTGGGACCAGCGCTGAGATGGATCCGCGCACGTGGATCTCCTTCTCCAGATCCTCGTCAACGGCATCCTGCTGGGCGGGCTCTATGCGCTGATGGCGCTGGGGCTCGCCCTCGTCTGGGGCGTGCTGAACATCGTCAATCTCGCGCACGGCGCGCTCATCATGCTGGGCGGCTACGCGACCTGGCTGCTGTTCATGCGCGCCGGCATCGATCCTTTCGCGGCGCTGCCGATCACGGCGCTGGCGCTGTTCGCACTGGGCTACGCGATCCAGCGCGGCCTCCTGAACCTCGTCATCCGCGCTCCGATGTTCAATACGCTGCTGATCACCTTCGGCATCGACGTGGTGCTGGCGTACCTCGCGCAGTACTGGTTCTCCGCCGACTTCCGGACGATCAACCCGCGCTATGCGGGCACCAACTTCACGCTCGGATCGACGACGCTTCCCACCGTGCAGGTGGCGGCCTTCGCCATCGCGATCGGGCTTACGGTCGCGATATGGCTGTTCCTGCTGCACACGCGCATCGGGCGCGGCATCCGCGCTGCGGCGCAGAACCTGGTCGCCGCGCGACTCTACGGCGTAAGTCCTCGCAGCATCTACGCGTTCACTTTCGGACTGGGCGCGGCGCTCGCCGGCGTCGCCGGCGGCCTGTACGGACTGGTGTCGCAGATCAACCCGTACATCGGCGGCCCGCTGACCGCGAAGTCGTTCGTCATCGCGATCATCGGCGGGCTGGACAATCCGCTCGGCGTCATCGTCGGCGGGCTCGCTCTGGGGGTGATCGAATCGCTCACCGCTCTCTACATCGGGCCGACCTACCGGGACGTGGCCAGCTTCGGCATCCTGGTGCTGGTGCTGATCGTGCGACCCAGCGGGCTGCTCGGCAGGACGTCATGAGCGTCGCCCGCGTCCTCATCGCGGCAGCGATCGTGGCCCTGCTCGCGGCGCTCCCCTGGTACGGAGGCCCGGTCCTTCTGCAGTTCGGTATCGCGGTGCTGCTGATGGCGACGCTCGCGCAGGGCTGGAACATCATCGGCGGTTTCACCGGCTATCCGTCGTTCGGCAACTCGGTCTTCTACGGCCTGGGCGCATACGGCGTGGGGATCGCGATGGTGCAGTTCCAGTTGCCCTTCTGGGTCGGACTGCTCGCCGGCCTGGCACTCGGTGTCGTCTTCGCCGGCGTGCTCGGCCTCGCGGTGCTGCGCCTGAAGGGGCACTACTTCGCGATCTGCACGCTGGGCCTCGCCTTCGTCATGACGGCGATCGTATCGAACCTGCAGATCGCAGGAAGCAACATCGGCCTCGTGCTGCCGCTGTTGAAGAGCGAAGCCCTGTTTTACGAGCTTGCACTCGGCCTGCTCGTGCTCGCCACGCTCGCGGTCTTCCGGCTCGCGCACAGCCGCTTCGGCCTCGGATTGATCGCGATCCGGGAGAACGAAGAAGGCGCGGCGGTGATGGGCGTGAACACCACGCTCTACAAGATCCTCGCGTTCATGCTGTCGGCCGCCTTCACTTCGCTGGCCGGGGGCATCTACGCGTACTACATCACGTTCATCGACCCGGTCGGCGTGTTCGATATCTCGCTCAACGTCAAGATGATCATCATGGCCATCTTCGGCGGCGCCGGCAGCGTGTTCGGTCCGGTGATCGGCGCGCTGGTGCTATCGGCCATCGCCGAAGTGCTGGCCACGCGCGTCACCAGCCTGGCGAGCCTGTTCTTCGGCCTGGTCATCGTCGTCGCCGTCGTGTTCATGCCGCGCGGCCTGTCGCACCTGAGCACGCACCTGCGCGGCGCGGGTTGGCGTTACTTCCGCGACAACGTCCGGGAGCACCGGTTGTAGCGATGGACGACATCCTCGAGGTTCGCGAGCTCACGCGGCGCTTTCACGGGCTGATTGCCGTCGACCGCGTGAGCTTTCGGCTCGCCCGCGGCGAGATCCTCGGACTCATCGGTCCGAACGGCGCCGGCAAGACGACACTCGTCAGCATGATCAACGGCACGTTGAAGCCGAGCGCCGGCGACATCGTGTTCGAGGGACGCTCTGTACGAGCGCTACCTGCGTATCGGCGCGCGTACCTCGGCATCGGTCGCACCTTCCAGATCATGAAGCCCTTCCCCGGCCTGAGCGTGCTCGACAACGTCGCGGTCGGTGCGCTGTTCGGCGGCGGCGAGCGCAATCTGGAGCGCGCGCATGCACAGGCGCGCGAGTCGCTGGAGTTCGTCGGTATGGGATCACGGATCTCGCATCACGCCGACGAACTCGGCGGCCCCGACCGCAAGCGGCTCGAGCTCGCCAAGGCGCTGGCGATGAAGCCGCGCCTGCTGCTGCTCGACGAGGCGATGGCCGGCCTGAACAGCGTCGAGATCGAGGAGCTGATCGACGTGATTCGCCAGCTGCGCAGCCAGGGCATCAGCATCCTCGTCATCGAGCACGTGATGAAGGCCATTCGCAGCCTGTGCGACCGACTGCTAGTGCTTCATCACGGCGAGAAGATCGCAGAAGGCGCAACCGAGGAGGTGCTGCGCGACCCGCGCGTCGTCGAGGCCTATCTCGGGCGCGAACGGCGATGAACGAAACGCTGCTCGAGGTGTCGCGATTGAACGCCGGCTACGGCGGCATGCCGGTGCTGCGCGACGTGAGCATCGTCGTGCGCCGCGCCGAGATCGTCGCGATGGTCGGCAGCAACGGCGCCGGCAAGACGACGATGCTGCGCGCGATCTCGCGGCTGATCGACGCGCGTGGCGAGATCCGCTTCGACGGCCACGACCTCCTTGGCGCCTCGGCCGACGACGTGTTCGCGCTCGGCCTCGTGCAGGTTCCCGAGGGCCGCCAGCTCTTCGACCGGATGAGCGTCGAGGAGAACCTGCTGATGGGATCGTATCGGCGCCGCGGTCGCGCGCAGATCCACGAGGATCTCGCACGCGTCTACGAGCTGTTCCCGCGGCTCGCCGAGCGCCGACGTCAATGGGCCGGCAGCATGTCGGGCGGCGAGCAGCAGATGTGCGCCATGGGCCGCGCATTGATGGCGCGTCCCCGGCTCGTCATGGTCGACGAGATGAGCCTCGGCCTGGCGCCGGTGATCGTCGACCGCCTGTGCGACACGATGGCGCGCATCCGTGACGAGGACGTCACCGTGCTGCTCGTGGAGCAGGACGTGCACGCGGCGCTGTCGGTGGCCGATCGCGGCTATGTGATGGAGACGGGCGAGATCGTGCGCGAAGGCAGGGCGGGCGAACTGGCCGACGATCCGCAGGTGCAGCGAGCGTACCTGGGCATCTGAGGGACTTGCCGCGTGCAAACCGGCGCGCGCGTGGACCGGCATCGACTTTTGGCATGCTTCGGAATCCGACGTCTTCTGCTGGATGCAACAACGATGTCCTTCCGTCTCCGCTTGCTCGCCGCCTGCGCGGCGCTGATGGCCGCCATGCACGCTTCAGCGCTCGAGCTGCCGCAACAAAGCATCGTGCCGGGTGGCGTTGCGTTGATCGAGCTCGGCGCATCGGCGCAGCCGCCTGCCGTGCGCTACGGGCAGGAGCCGGTGCTGGTCGTCGGCGACGCCAACGGATGGACCGCGGTGGTGGGGATCGCGCTGAAGGCCGAAACGGGCGTGGCGCACCTGCTCGTGCATCGCGCAGGCGTGCCCGAGCAGCAAGTGCCGTTCACCATCGAAGCGAAGCGCTACGCCGAGCAGCATCTGCAGGTGCCCAAGGGGAAAGTCGACCTGTCGAAGGAAGACCTCGCCCGCTACGAGCGCGAGCGCGTGCATCTCGCGCAGGTGGCGGCCACGCGCAGCGCGGCTGCGCCCGCTTCGATGGCGTTCGTGCAGCCCACTCCGGGCCCGCGCTCGAGTTCCTTCGGCCTGCGCCGCGTCTTCAACGGCCAGCCGCGAAATCCGCACAGCGGCATGGACATCGCGGCACCGAGCGGAACGCCGGTGGCCGCGGCAGCAGCGGGCCGCGTGATCGACGTCGGCGACTACTTCTTCAACGGGAAGACCGTCTGGATAGACCACGGCAGCGGGCTGCTGACGATGTACTGCCACCTGAGCGACGTCGGCGTGAAGAAGGACGACGTCGTGCAGGCGGGCGACACGATCGGCGCGGTCGGTGCCACCGGTCGGGTGACCGGCGCGCACCTGCACTGGTCGGTGAGCCTGAACCGGGCGATGGTCGACCCGGCACTGTTCCTCGGCGCCGAGCCGTGACGCCTTGCGCGGAGAAAGTCCGCGCGTGAGCGCGTCCGCGTCGCGGCGCCCGGCCATCCCGGCGGCAATCTGGGCGCTCGGAGGGGTCAGCCTGCTGATGGACGTCTCGTCGGAGATGATCCACAGCCTGCTGCCACTGTTCCTCGTCACGACGCTCGGCGCCGGCGCCTTCGCCGTCGGGGTGATCGAGGGCATCGCCGAATCGACGGCACTGATCGTCAAGGTGTTCTCCGGCGCGCTGAGCGACTACCTCGGCCGTCGCAAGGGGCTTGCGATACTCGGCTACGCCTTGGGCGCCGCGACCAAGCCGCTGTTCGCGGTCGCCACCGGCGCCGGACTCGTGCTCGCCGCGCGTTTCGTCGACCGCATCGGCAAGGGCATCCGCGGTGCGCCGCGCGACGCGCTGGTCGCCGACCTCACGCCGCCCGAGGTCCGCGGCGCGGCCTTCGGGCTGCGGCAAGCGCTCGACACCGTCGGCGCGTTCGCCGGGCCGCTGCTCGCCACGGCGCTGATGCTGTTGTGGGCGGACGACTTCCGCGCCGTGTTCTGGGTCGCGGTCGTACCCGCGGTGCTCGCCGTGGCGCTGCTCGTCGTCGGCGTACACGAGCCGTCGACGCCGCACGTCGGTCGCAGAACGAACCCGATCCGAAGCGACAACCTCGCGCGACTGAGCGCCGGGTACTGGTGGATCGTCGCCGTCGGCGCGGTGTTCACGCTCGCGCGCTTCAGCGAGGCGTTCCTCGTGCTGCGCGCGCAGCAGGCAGGCATCGCGATCGCGTTCGTGCCGATGGTCATGGTCGCGATGAACGTCGTGTACTCGCTCACCGCATATCCGTTCGGACGACTCGCGGATCGCGTGGACCATCGCACGCTGCTGGCGTGGGGCCTCGTCGTGCTGCTCGCGGCCGACCTGGTGCTCGCGCTCGACCCCGGCCCGCGAACCATGCTCGCGGGCGTCGCGCTGTGGGGCGTGCACATGGGGATGACGCAGGGACTGCTCGCGACGATGATCGCGGCCGCCGCGCCCACCGACCTGCGCGGAACCGCGTTCGGCTTCTTCAACCTGGTGAGCGGCATCGCGATGCTCGTGGCGAGCGTACTCGCCGGCTACGTCTGGCAACGCTGGGGCGCCAGGTTCACGTTCTACGCGGGCGCTGCATTCTGCGTTGCCGCCTTCGTGCTGCTGGCTTCGAAACGGGGAGCGAGCGCCGCCGGTCCGCCGTGAAGACGAATGGCGTGAGGCAGAATCGTTCCATGCGCGTCTTCCTGCTCGCCGCATTCCTCGCCGTCGGCGCTGCGCAGGCAACGTCGGCGCAGGCGTCGTCCACGACAGCCCCGCCGCACGAAGTTCCCGACACGATGGCGCAACGCATGCAGGCGTGCGTGGCCTGCCACGGCGAGGAAGGACGCGCCACGCCGGACGGATACCTGCCGCGCATCGCCGGGAAGCCGGCCGGCTACCTGTACGAGCAATTGCGCAATTTCCGCGAGGGCAGGCGCCGGAACGCGGCGATGAGCCGGTTGCTCGCGAACCTGTCCGACGAATATCTGAAGGAGATCGGCGCGCATTTCGCCTCGCTCGACCTGCCTTTTCCGCCGCCGCAGCCGAGTGCAGCGCCTGCCGACACGCTGGCGCGCGGCGAAACGCTGGTGCGGCACGGCGACGCGTCGCGCGAACTCCCCGCCTGCGCAGCGTGTCACGGCGAGACGCTCACCGGCGTGCGGCCCGATGTTCCCGGATTGCTCGGATTGCCGCGTGACTATCTCGCGGCGCAGATCGGCGCGTGGAAGAACGGCTTGCGCCATGCTGCCGCGCCCGACTGCATGGCGACGGTCGCCGGGCGCCTCGCACCGGTCGACGTCAACGCGATCGCGAACTGGCTCGCTTCGCAACCGGTACCCCGCGATGCAGCGCCCGCCGCCACCTTTGGCGACGAACCGCCGATGCGCTGCGGAAGCATCGGACAGCGTACGGCGGCGTCACCCGCGCCGCTCGCCAAGGCCGCGCGAGATGCGACGACCGAACGCGGCGCGTATCTCGCGCGACTCGGCAACTGCCGCGGTTGCCACACCGAGGCCGGAGCGCCGCCCTTCTCCGGCGGACGCGCGATCGACACGCCCTTCGGCACCGTCCACGGCACGAACCTCACACCCGATGCCGAGACCGGCATCGGCGACTGGTCGGCCGACGACTTCTGGAACGCGATGCACGAAGGCCGCGCGAAGGACGGCCGCCTGCTCTACCCGGCGTTCCCCTACCCGTACTTCACGCTGGTCACGCGTGAAGATTCCGACGCCCTCTACGCCTTCCTGCGCAGCGTACCCGCGGTGCGCAAGCCGAACCGTCCCCACGCGCTGCGTTTCCCGTTCGATCGCCAGGCCTCGCTCTCGTTCTGGCGCGCGATGTCGTTCGAACCGGCGCGCTTCGAGGCGGACGCGCAACGCTCGGCCGAGTGGAACCGGGGCGCATACCTGGTACGAGGCCTCGGCCACTGCGGCGCCTGCCATTCGCCACGCGACTTCCTCGGCGCGGCAGTAACGTCGGCGGAACTCGCCGGCGAGACGCTGCCGGCCGGCGAATGGTATGCGCCGTCGCTGACCGATCCGGCGCAGGCGGGCGCGACGGTGCGCAGCATCGACGAAATGGTCGGCCTGCTGAAGACCGGTCGCAGCGCGCACGCCAGCGCGCTCGGGCCGATGGCCGAAATCGTCTTCGACAGCCTGCAGCACGTCTCCGACGCAGATCTGCGTGCGATGGTCGTCTTTCTTCGATCGCTGCCGCAGGACAAGACCGGCGCAGCGGCGGCGCCGATGCCCGGCGCGCAAGCGATGGTCCGCGGCAGAAAGCTCTACGAGGATCGCTGCGCCGACTGCCACGGCAAGCAGGGACAGGGCGCGCGCGGAGCGATCCCGGCACTCGACGGCAACCGCGTCGTCACCATGTCGCCGCCGACCAACCTGATCCGCATCGTGCTGGACGGAGGATTTCCACCGGCAACCGCCGGCAATCCGCGGCCCTACGGGATGCCGCCGTTCGCGCAGTCGCTGGGCGACGAAGAACTGGCCGCGCTCGCCACGTTCCTGCGAAACGCCTGGGGCAACCGCGCGAGCCCGGTCAGCACTCTCGACATCCTGCGGCATCGGTGAGGCTTCGACTCGCGCATAATCACCGCCTCGCGAAAACGCGCAGGATCGAATCGTGAACGAAAGAATCCGGCTCGGCATTGCCGGCTATGGAAACCTCGGCCGCGGAGTGGAGGCGGCCATCGCGCAGAACCCCGACACCGAACTCGTCGGCATCTTCACGCGCCGCAACCCGGAATCGGTGCGACCGCTGTCACCGAAGATCGCCGTACATCCGCTGGACGGCATCGACGCCTTCGCCGATCGCATCGACGTGCTCGTGCTGTGCGGCGGCTCGAAGGCCGACCTGCCCGAGCAGGGACCGGCGCTGGCCGCGCGCTTCAACACCGTGGACAGCTTCGACACGCACGCACGCATTCCGCAGTACTTCGAAGCGGTCGATGCCGCTGCGCGCGCGGGCGGCAAGGTGTCGATCATTGCCGTCGGCTGGGATCCGGGCCTGTTTTCGCTGGCACGGCTGTACGGCGAGTCGGTGCTCGCGCAGGGCGCCACCTACACCTTCTGGGGGCGCGGGCTGAGCCAGGGGCATTCGGATGCGATCCGCCGCGTGCCCGGCGTGCGGGCAGGCGTGCAGTACACGGTGCCGGTGTCGGACGCGATCGAACGCGTGCGTCGCGGCGAGAACCCGTCGCTGTCGACCCGCGAGAAGCACACGCGCGAGTGCTGGGTCGTGCTCGACGAAGGCGCCGACGCGCGCGCCGTCGAGCACGCGATCCGCTCGATGCCCGATTACTTCGCCGACTACGACACTACCGTGCACTTCATCGACGAGGCGACGCTGCATCGCGAGCACTCGGCGATGCCGCACGGCGGCTTCGTCATCCGCACCGGCACGACCGGCGAGCGCACGTCGCAGGCGCTCGAGTTCTCGTTGAAGCTCGACAGCAACCCGGAGTTCACGGCGAGCGTGCTGGTCGCCTATGCGCGCGCGGCCGCGCGCCTGTCGCGAAGCGGCCAGGCCGGCGCGCGCACGGTGTTCGACGTCGCCCCGGCACTGCTGTCGCCGAAAAGCGCGGCCGCTTTGCGCGCCGAACTCCTGTGAACGCGCGCCCGGGAAGGCGAGGAACCGCGCTTGCAGGGAGCTGCGCGATGACGACGAACCGCGATGGCGATTAACCGGGATTATTCCGCGCGCGAGCCCTCGCGCGCGGAAGTCGATGCGCTGTCCGGCGCCACGCTCGTCGAGTTCGGCACGCCGTGGTGCGGCTACTGCAGCCGCACGCAACCGATGCTCGAGGCGGCGCTGGCCGACGCGCCCGACGTGCGCCACCTGAAGATCGAGGACGGGCCGGGGCGGCGCCTGGGACGCTCGTTCGGCGTGAAGCTGTGGCCCACGCTCGTCTTCCTGAACGACGGCCGGGAGGTCGCGCGCCTCGTACGGCCGCCCCGCAGGGAAGCCATCGTCGAGGCGCTCGAGCGCCAGCGCGAAGCGCGCTGAGACCCGCGTCGCGCTCGGCCGCCGCGAACGCAAAGCGCCGCGCCGCGTCAGTTGCCGCGAGCGCGCACCACCTCGATCAGCGCGTTCAGCGCGTCGGTCAGCGTGAAGATGCCGAGGAAAGTGCCGTCGGCTTCGTGAACGAGCACGCTGCCGATCTTGCGATCGGACATCGTGAGCGCGACCTCGTCCAGCGGCGTCTCTGCCTTCACCGAGACGGGGTCGGTAGACATGATGTCGCCGGCGAGCACATGCAACCGGTGCGCGCTGCTCAGACCCTGCGCAACGCGCAGGTCTCGGTCGCTGACCAGGCCGACGACCTTGCCGTCACGAACGATCGGCAGGTGGCGCACGCCGTAGGTCGTCATCATCGCGCGCAACTCGTCGATCGAAGTGTTCTCGGTCGCGGTGACAGGGTTGGGGGTGGTGAATTCCTCGACCGGCTTTCTCGGGCTCATCGTTCCCTCCGTGGCGACTCGCCTCGCCGCTCAGCGGCAAGACCAGTCTTTCCGTGACTGTCGCATTATCGCTTCAGCCGCGGGAACGGCGATTGCCGCATCCCGTCGATGAAGACAGACCGCATCGTCCACGAGAGCTCGCCGATCCCCCGCTTCGCGCAGATCGAGCCCATCGGCCGCTGCAACCTCGCGTGCCGGATGTGCACCGTCAACGAGCGCATCGACGCGGTCGGCGAGATGTCGATCGAGCGGTTCCATTCGCTGCTCGACCAGATGCCGGGACTCGAGACGCTGCACCTGCAGGGCCTGGGCGAGCCGATGCTGCATCCGCGGTTCTTCGACATGGTCGAGCTGGCCGCCTCGCGCGGAATCCGCGTCTCGGCGAACACGAACCTGACGCTGCTCACCCCGGCGCGCGCGTTGCGCTGCGTCTCGTGCGGACTCGCGTCGCTGTCGGTGTCGATCGACGGCGCGTCACGGGAGGTCTACCAGTCGATCCGTCGAAAGGCGTCCTTCGACAAGGTCGTGCGCAATCTCGGCAGGCTGATGCGCGCGCGCGAAGAGCAGGGAAGCCGCCTCGAGGTGCGCGGCGTCATGGTGCTGATGCGCGCGAACCTCGACGAACTGCCCGCACTCGTACGGCTGCTGCACGCGCACAACGTCGCGGAACTGCTCGTGCAGCGACTGTCGAGCGACCTCGAGCAGCCCGGGCTTGCGCCGGGCTACATTCCGATCCGCGACTACGTGAGGAATGCCCAGTTGCGCGGCGGCGACTTCGCACATGCGCAGCAGGTGTTCGACGAGGCGCGAAAGCTTGCGCGCTCTCTGGGATTGCGGCTGCACCTGCCGCGCCTGGCGCCGAGAGGCGAAGCGCCGGTCGCGAACAACGAGCCGCCAGCGGACGACACGCTGCCGCGCTGCCGCTGGCCATGGGAGCAGCTCTACGTCACCGCGGCGGGGGAGCTGCTGCCGTGCTGCATGGTGGCGACCGCCGACCGCGCGACTTTCGGCAACGTCTTCGACGGCGAGGCAGGCAGCGCCTTGCAGGCCCGTTGGTACTCGCCGCAGGCAGACGCCTTTCGCCGGGCGCTGGCCTCCGATTCGCCGCCTGAGGTATGCCGTGGCTGCGCGCTGTATCGCGGGACGTTCTAGCGCGCGAGCGTTTCGGGGGCTGGCGACCCGGAATGCGCGCAGAGCGCGCATTCCACGCCACGTCGTTCCGGCAGTCGGCTCCGGCAGTCGACAGCCTCCCGATACCCGTTCACTCCCCGAACAGACGCCGCCGCCAGTCCTCGATGCTGCGCGTCTCGAGGCGACGCTCGAACAGGCGTCGCCACGACTGCACGAGCGGCAAATGCAGAGCCGGCTCGAGATCCGCGTCGCTCGACCCGCTCCGATAGAGAAGACGCAGCAGGCGATCGAGCGGCCATTCGGGATACGGCCGCTCGACGAGTTCGATCGAATCGCCGGCGCGCAACTCGCCGGGCGCGAGAACGCGGCAATACCATCCGGTGCGCGCCTGATCCTGCACGCGGCGCGCCATGTCGGGCACCCCGAAGCGATGATTCAGCTTCCAGCACGGCTGGCGCGCCTGCGAGACCTGCAGCACGGCGCTGCCGACGCGCACCGTATCGGCCAGGCACACGTCGCCTTCGAGCAGTCCTTCGACGTGCAGGTTCTCGCCGAACGCGCCCGGCTTGCCGAGCACCGGCAACGAGCCGAGCTCGTCGATCCAGTGCGCATAGTGCTCGTGCGCATACAGGTGGACGGCCTTGTCCGGCCCGCCGTGCGCGCGACGGTCGCCCTGCTCGTCGCCGTCCAGCCCTTCCAGGCCGACGCGCACGGGATCGACCCGCTCGCGCTTGTCGATCGCGCTGACGAAGCGGGCGCCGAGGGGCTGCACCCGCCCGGTCAGCACGGCGCGAACGCGGCCGATCACACTCATACGATCAAATCGACGGATGGTGCCCAGCCCAAGGCGCGTCGTTCTCGAACGCATCTGCGATGCGGAACACCGAGAGATCATCGTACGGCTGCCCGACGATCTGAATACCGGTCGGCACGCCGCTCGACGAGGCGAATCCCGACGGTACCGACATCACCGGGCATTGGCTCAGGATGTTGAACGGATACGTGAGCGCCCATTGCAGGTAGGCATCTACCGGCTGCCCGTCGATCCTGAAGTTGCGATCGTCATTGGCGTGTTCCGCGGCGATTGCGGGCACCGCCAGCGTCGGGCAAACCAGGACGTCGTACTCGGCGAACACCTTCGCAAGAACCTTCCACATGCGGGTACGAGCGAGCTCGGTCTGCTTGACCCGCACTGCACTGTGATTCTGTCCCCGCTGTATCAAACCGCGTACGAACGGGTCCATCTTGTACTGCCATTGCGTCATGTGCTGCTCCGCAATAGCCGCGAACAGCCCCTCCCAATGCGTGACCCAGGCGTCGTACGCTTCGTCATTCCAATCGAGATCGATCTGGTCGACCTTGCAACCAATGGCTTCCAGGCGTTTCACCGCCGTAGCCGTGTTCTCGGCCACTTCGGCATCGATCTCGAAGTAGCCGAGATTCGGCGAGTACGCGACGCGCATACCCTTCGGATCAGCGGGCTTGTGGGGAATTTCGATTCTCCCCGGCAGCGACATGATGTCCATCGGATGCTGGCCATTGGTCAGGTTCAACGCCAACGCCGAATCGCGTACCGTGCGCGTGATGGTGCCCACATGGAGAATCTGCTCGAAATACGTTTCGAGCAGGCACGCCGGATTGCGCCCGAACGGCGGCTTGTAGCCTACCAATCCGTTGGCCGAAGCCGGCATCCGGATCGATCCGCCGCCGTCGTCGCCCGTCGCGATCGTCGCCATTCCAGTGGCGACGGCAACTGCCGAACCGCCGGAGGAGCCGCAGCTGCTGAACTCCGGATTCCACGGATTGCGGGTGACTCCATACAACGGACTATGACAGTGACCCGCATGCGCGAACTCGGGCGTCGTGGTGCGGATATGAACAATTGCTCCGGCGTCGAGCAGGCGCTGGATAACGGGAAGCGTGTAGTCAGCAGGCGTGTTCTCGAAGATCTTCGACCCCCAACTCGTGCGCATCCCCTCGATCGGGTGCAACTCCTTGGCCGCCAAGGGCACACCGTCCAGTGGCCTGGCTTTGCCCTGCGCGTACCGCTTCTCGGCTTCGCCGGCCTGCGCCATCGCCTTCTCGTAGAAGCGGTTCGTGATGGCATTGACCTTCGGGTTGACCGCTTCACAACGGTCGATCACGGCGCGCATGAGTTCTACGGGCGACAGCGATCGCTCGCGAAAGCGCCGCGTCGCTTCCTCGACCGTCAAGTAACAGATCTCGTTGGCGCTCGTCTCCTTGGCTCGAACGTCCGCTTTCGCAACAGTGCTCATTTCGGTGACTCCATGCGAGGAATAGAGACGCCGCTCAGGCGGCGCCCAGGAATTCGCGCTGCAACGCGGTGTCATCCGACAGCTCGCCGGATTCGAGTTGGCGCGAGATACGGCCGACGTCCATCATGTAGGCGCGATCGGCCAAGGAAGCTGCGAAGTCGAGGTTCTGCTCGACCAACAGCACCGAGAGGTTCCTGGCACGCTTGAAGCGCAGCAGGATGTCGGAGATCTCGTCGAGAACGGACGGCTGGATCCCCTCCGACGGCTCGTCCAGCAGCAGCAGGCGCGGTTGAATGACGAGCGCGCGAGCCAGGGCAAGTTGCTGCTGCTGGCCGCCGCTGAGGCTTCCGCCTGCGTCGCCGAGCTTTCGCTGCAAGGCCGGGAACTCACGCAGCGTTTCGTCGAGCAGCGCAAGCGGTTGCCGCGTCGCGTACAGACCCACAAGCATGTTCTCCCGTACCGTAAGCTGTGGGAAGATCCCGCGACCCTGCGGTACATAGCCGATGCCAGCCCGCGCGCGCTGGTGTGAGGCGACCACGGTAACGTCGCGCTGGTCGAACTGGAGACTTCCGCGCTGCACTGGCAGCGAACCGGCGAGCGTACGCATCAACGTCGTCTTGCCGACGCCGTTCGGTCCGAGCACGGCGACGATCTCACCCTCGTCGACCCGGAGATCGACCCCCTGCAGGATTGCGATCGATCCGTATCCCGACCAGAGGTTGTCAACGACGAGCGACATCGCGCCTCCCCAGGTAGATGCTGATTACTTCCGGATCCCTGCTGATCTCGTCGAATGATCCGACGCGAAACACCTTCCCGCGGTCGAGCATCGCAACCGGCGCATCCAGGGCGCGAATGAATCCCATGTCGTGCTCGACAACGACGACGGTGTGATCGACACCTAGTTGGCGGATGAGCTTCACGGTCTGCACGCGCTCGTCCTGCGTCATTCCCGCCGCTGGTTCGTCGAGCAGGATGACCGAGGGGTTCTGCAGCAGGACCATGCAGATCTCCAGCCATTGCTGCTCGCCGTGCGACAGAGTGGAGACCGGTGCGTCGGCCTTGCGTGTGAGACCCATCGCGTCGAGTACTTGCGCAGCGTGGCGGGAGATTCCATGCGACGCACGGGAGCCGGCCGCAAGCGCAAGGTTCTCGCGCACGGTAAGGCCTTGGAAGACGCTCGGAACCTGCAGCTTGATGCCGAGGCCGCGCCGTGCGCGTTCGAAGGTCGGAAGCTCCGTGACAATCCGGCCGTCCAGCTCGACACGCCCCTCGCGAATATCGTGACGACCGGTGAGCACTCCGAAGAACGTGCTCTTGCCGGCTCCGTTCGGACCGATGATCGCGTGGATCCCGGGGCCGTCGAACGCGAGCGAAACACCTTCGAGGACGCGCAGACCTCCGAACTGTTTCTTCACGTCGAAGGCTGCGAGATGCCCGGCGCGCGCGCTCGCGCTTCGCGCGCACTCGGGATCCGCGGCGGAGGACTCCCTGAGCAGGGGCTCCGGCGCGTTGTCGACCCCTGAGCGGCCGGGTACGTAGCGGCGCAGCAGGCGTGCCACCCGGGAGATGCCGGGGGCGAGTCCGTTGGGGAAGACGAGCACCACCGCGACCAGCAACATGCCGAGAATCAGCGGTGTCTGCTGCTCCACGATGAGGTTCGCGGAGTCCGAGATCCACTGCACGATGACGACGCCCAGGAAGGCGCCAGCGAGCGTCCCACGGCCCCCGACCATGACCCAGATGACGACCAGTGCAGCTTGATTGAGGCTGAAGACCACCGGATTGACGAACATCCCCCACGCCGCGAAGAGCGCGCCTCCAAGCCCCGCGATCGCACCGCCGAGCACGAAGACCGCGAGTTTGTATCGCCGTACGTCGTAGCCGAGAAGTTCCATGCGCGACTCGTTCTCGCGCAGTCCGCCCAGGATCTGGCCGAATCGACTCGAGACGAGCGCACGCGTCCCGATGTAGAGCAGCCCTGCAAGGCAGATGGCAAAGACGAGCAACGATTCGGTGCCCATCTCGGCGTTGTCCTCGGCGAAGGGAACGCCGAGTGCGATCGACGGGACCGACGGCATTCCGTTGAATCCACCCAGCAGCGCCTCTCCGATGCGGTACTCGGGACCCGCCGTGCTCTGCATGACGGTATAGAGAACGAGCGTAACGGCGAGCGTGACGATCGCCAGGTAAACGTCGCCCACCCTCCCGTAGAACATCACATAGCCGAGAACGGCCGCGAACAGCGCCGCAACCAGAGCCGCTACGATCAACGCACTGCCGGTCTCGAAGGTGATCGGAAACCAGTTGATCGCGGCAACCGCGTAGGCATAGGCCCCGATCCCGAACAGCGCGTTCTGGCCGAAGCTGAAAATGCCCGCCTTTCCCCAGACGAGGTCCAGGCTGAGCGCCACGATGCCGAAGGAAAGCCACAGGGTCCACTTCAACTGCGCGCCTGACGACAACTGCGGGACGACGAGGATCGCCACGAGTACCAGCAGCGGCGGCCAGACCAGGCCGTTGCGCGAAGCGCGGCGCAGCCGAGCAACGATAGACCGGGCGGCAGTCGGCTCCGCGGAGCCGAGTGCGGCAAAGGTCGAGGCCTGCAGGTTCATGTCCGTCTTCACCTTCGCCTCCTTCAGAACTGCCGCCGCAATGCCCCGGACAGGCCGTTGGGCAGGAAGCGGATCAAGACCATCGCCGTCAGGAACAGCGCCGTGATGCCCCAGAGCGTTGTGAACACCTGCGACACGATGTTCGCGATCGTCCCGAGCAGCGTCGAAGCGGCCACGGTACCGACGAGGAACGCGGGTCCTCCGGTGACGACTGTCATGAATGCCTGCGCCACGTAGTTCTGCCCGAGGCTCGGGCTGACCGCGACGATCGGAGCGAGCAATCCGCCACTCGCTCCGGCCAGCGCACAGCCGAGCGCGAAGGTGGCGATGTTCACCCGTCGCGAGTAGACGCCGAGCGCACTCGCAATTTCGGCGTTCTGCGCCGTTGCGCGGGCGAGAAGGCCGTAGCGCGTGCGCTTGAAGATCAGATAAAGCAACCCGATCATCGCCACCGCGGCAACGGGCAGGAATATCGAGGAGTAGGTCGAGACGGAGAAGCCGCCGACCTTGAGGGAGCCCATCGGCGTGGCGATGCCCGGCGACGTCGTTCCGAAGATATCGACGGCGATCTGGAACAGGATGAGGCTCACCCCGAACGTGACCAGCAGCGTGTCGATGAGCCGCCTTCCGTAAAGCGGCCGGATCAACAGCATTTCGACCACCACGCCGATCAGCGCGCTGACCGCAGGCGCCAGCAGGATCGCGAGCCAGATCGGAAACCCGACGCCCCGGACGAGCGTGATGACCGTGAACGCCCCGATCATCACGAACTCGCCGTGCGCCATGTTGACGATGCGCATGAGCCCGAAGATCACCGCCAGCCCGAGCGAGACGAGGATCAGTATGGCAACGCTGGTCAGGACCGAGAATGCGACGACGACGATGTCACTCATGATCCCCGCCCCCTATCTCAGAACTTCGGCTGGATCATTCGGTGCGACTTCTTGTCCTTTCCGGTGAGATCGCAGCTTCCGGAGCCGACCACCTCACGGCTCGGCATCACCTGGCTCTCCTTCGCGAAGATCTCGTACTGCCGCTGGTCGTTGATCCGTGCGAGCTGCACGTCCTGCACATTGCGGTGCGAAGGCCCGTCAGTGAACACTTTTCCGCTGGGCCCAACGTACGGAATGCCCGACTCGAGCGCGGCGACGACCTTGTCGATATCGGTCGTGCCTGCCTTCTCCACCGCCGTCTTCCACTGGTGCCAGCCGTTCCAGACCTGCGCGGGAGCGTCGGGAATCGGACCGGCGCCGGGAAAAGCCTTGCGGAATCCCTCGACGAAGGCCTTGTTCTCCGGCGTGTCGAGCGTCTCGAAGTAGGAGTACGCGACGACGATGCCTTTGGTTTCCTTCGGCGACAGAACCTCCTGCTCGTTGCCCAAACCGAAGGTGGGCGAGACGATCTGGATCGAGTCGTTCAGGCCGGCGGCAGCGAATTGGCGATAGAACGCGATGTGATTGTTGCCGACCAGGTTCGACATGACGACGGCCGGCCCGGCCGACTGGATCTTGCGGATCGTCGAGCCGAAATCGGAGACGTCCAGCGGAATGAACTCGATGCCGGCGATCTGGCCGCCCGCGTCTGCCACCAGCGACTTCGTCCACGCGGTAGCGACGTGGCCATACACGTAATCGGCTGCCGCGATGTAGAAGGTCTTGCCGACGTTCTTCACGGCCCAGTTGATCAGTGGCGACTCCTGCTGCAGGCAGTCGGTGCCCTGCATGAACGTGAACTTGTCGCACTCGCCCCCCTCGTCGATCGTCGGGAAGAAGAGCAACTTCCGTTGGCGGCTGAGGATCGGTCGCGATGCCTCGCGCGACGCGCCTGTGAAGCAACCGACGACCGCCGCAATCGAATCGTTGGCGCCGATCTCCTGCGAGTAGCGCGAGTACAACTCGATCTTCGACTGCGTGTCGTAGGTGTGCAGCTTCAGCTGCCTGCCCAGCACGCCTCCATTGCGGTTGATGCTGTCGACGGCGTATTTGGAAACGTTCATGCACTGGACGCCGTAGATGTTCAGATTCCCGGTCAGATCGAACATGCTCGCGACTTCGATCGGCTTGTCCTTTTGCGCGAACGCGCGCAACGGACCGCCCAGAAGCGTCCCGCCTGCGGCCAGCGTTCCGGCCTTGATCAGCTTTCGCCGATTTCGGTCGTGTCCGCCGTTGTCTGCGTGGGTTAGATGCCGCGTCCCGGTGCCCATTTCGCCTTTCGTCTCGCTCATTCCATCCTCCAGATGAATAGCCCTGGGCTCTTCGGGAGCAGCGGTCCCGGTGGTTCACTTCACGGAACCGGACGCCTAGGGTTGTCCTACTTTGTCAAGAAACTTGTCACTGTGTCAATAACTATCGATGCTGCATCGCAAAAGAACGAACGACACCGTAGCCCATGAGAACAACCAGCTATGCGGGTATCGGGGCGACCTGCCGGCCGCCTTGTCACTAAAATTCATAAACTGTCCAATGACAAAGAGGGACAAATTGTTCACAATCGCCCGCTGGAACGGCATCCGGGAACTCTTCCGATGGAACAAGAATTGAACTTGACGATCGAGGACTCCGACGTTCCGCTGTACCTGCAGATCGCCGAAGCCGTGCAGGAACGCATCCGCAGCGGAGAGCTGGCCGAAGGGTTCCGCCTGCCTCCCGTTCGAACCCTGGCGAAACAGCTCGGCGTGAACCGGGGTTCGGTCGCCCTTGCGTACTCGCATCTGGGCAAGGCGGGGCTCGTTCGAGCCGGTTTGGGCAAGGGAACCTTCGTCCGCACGGACGGCGCGCCGGCACCGGTGTCTTCGGCCAGGAAGCGCGCGGATGATTTCTGGGAGCCCTTCATCGCCGAGATGAACGCTCGCGTAGGCATTCCGCGCCACGTCCTCCTCGACGGCGACCCGCATTTCCCTTGGGTGCCGGAGAACGGAAGCAGCTCGACCGCTTCGTCGCACCTGGCGATGGACCTGCCGCTGTCAGACCATCGACTCAGCTATCCGATCGTGAAGAGTGCGCTGCAAAGGCTCGCCGAAACCCTGCCCGCCGAGTCGCTCACCTACGGCCACCCGCAGGGGCTTTTCTCGTTGCGCTCGCAACTCGCCGAACGCGCGCGCCGCGAGGGGATGGACGTCGAGCCCGGCGAGATCCTCGTCTGCAACGGAACGCAACAGGCCTTGAGCCTCCTCTGCGCTGTGCTGCTGCAGCCCGGCGATACCGTGGCGATGGCGAACCCCGGCTACCCGGGCGCGGCGCGCGTGTTCCGGATGTGCGGCGCAAAGATCATCGGCCTGCCGCTGGACCAGGGCGGTCTGAGGGTCGACCTGCTCGATGCGATCTTCCGCGAGCATCGACCCCGCTTCGTCTACGTCGTCCCGACCTTCCAGGTGCCGACGGGCACCACGCTCTCGATCGAACGCCGCGAGCGGTTGTATCGTTGCGCGGAGCAACACGGTGTGCCGATCGTCGAGGACGAATACGCCAACCCCTTGTATTACGGTGATCGGCCTCCCCCGACAATCAAGTCGCTTGACCACGCAGGCCTGGTCGTCTACGTGGGAACGTTCTCGAAGACGCTGGGAGCAAGCCTGCGGCTCGGCTGGGTCGCGTGCCAGAGGTCGCTACTCGCCCGCCTCGTCCAGGCCAAGGAAGCCCAGGACATCCATACGTCGCTGTTCATCCAGATGCTCGTCGATGGCCTGCTCGCCGACGGCACCTACGACAAGCACCTGGGTCTGCTGCGCGCGCACTACGGCGAGCGCTATCGGACACTGGTGCGCGAGTTGACCGCGGAGTTCGAGCCGTCCCGATTGCGCTTCTTGCCGTCGGGCGGGGCCTTCTCGATCTGGGTCACGTTGCCGCCGCGGCTCAGCGCGGAGCGCTGGCTGCACTTCGCGCGGATGAGGGGCGTTCATTTCCATCTCGGCACGTCCTACTTCCTGGGCGACGAGGACGACAATCACGCGCAACTGTGCTTCAGCCATCTCGACCCGGAGGCGATCGAAACCGCCGTCGGCGCGCTCTCGGTCGCCTACGAGGAAGCGCGAACGTCGATCGAGCGCGAAATGCAAGGCCGGGATCCGTTCCTGCCGTTCTCCTGAAACGAGCCGGAAGAACTCAGGTCGCGCCGGACTCCAGCGCCTGATCGACGTCCCACAGGATGTCGTCGATGTGCTCGAGCCCCACCGACATGCGCACCATGTCGGGCGGAACGCCTGCCGCGAGCTGCTGCGTTTCGTCGAGCTGGCGGTGCGTGGTCGATGCCGGATGGATGATCAGCGTGCGCGTGTCGCCGATGTTCGCCAGGTGGCTCATGAACTGCGCGGACTCGATGAAGCGCACGCCCGCCTGCAGGCCGCCCTTCACACCGAAGGCAAGCAGCCCCGACGCGCCGGGGCGGCCGTCGATCGAGCGCATCTGGCGACGCACGAGGTCGTGCTGCGGATGATCGGGCAGCCCCGGATACGACACCCAGCTCACCCGCGGGTGCGAGCGCAGGTGCTCGGCCACGCGCAGCGCGTTTGCGCAATGCCGCTCCATGCGCACCGGCAGCGTCTCGATGCCCTGCAGGATCTGCCACGCGCTGGTCGGCGCGAGCGAGGCGCCGAACACGCGCAATGATTCCATGCGCGCGCGCATCGTGAAGCCGAAGTCGCCGAAGGTCTCGTAGAACTTCACGCCGTGATAGCCGGGCGACGGCTCGGTCATGCCGGGGAACTTGCCGTTGTCCCACGGGAACCTGCCGCTCTCGACGACGACGCCGCCAAGCGTCGTTCCGTGTCCGCCGAGGTACTTCGTCGCGGCGTGCACGACGAGATCGGCACCGAACGCGATCGGCGTGCACAGGAACGGACTCGGCACCGTGTTGTCGACGACGAGCGGAACACCGTGCGCGTGCGCGACGTCGGCGACGGCCGCGATGTCGAGCACCTGCAGGCTCGGGTTGCCCAACGTCTCGGCAAACACGGCGCGCGTGTTCGGTCGCATCGCCGCGGCGAAGGACTCGGGTCGTGTCGGATCGACGAAGCTCGTCTCGATGCCGAAGCGCCTCAGGTTCACCGCGAACATCGTCACCGTGCCGCCGTACAACGCACTCGCCGCGACCACGTGATCGCCCTGCTGCAGCATCGTCGTCAACGCGAGGGCCTCGGCTGCCATGCCGCTGGCGGCGGCCACCGCCGCACGTCCGCCTTCGAGCGCGGCGACGCGTTCCTCGAGGGCCGCGACCGTGGGGTTCGACAGCCGCGAGTAGACGTTGCCGAAGGTCTGCAGGTTGAACAGCGACGCCGCGTGGTCGGCGCTGTCGAAGACGTAGCTCGTCGTCTGGTAGATCGGCAGCGCGCGCGAACCAGTTTCGGCATCGGGGATCTGTCCGGCGTGGATCGCCAGTGTCTCGGGGTGGAAGCGTCGGTCGGCCATCGGATCGTTCCGTCTCGCAGCCCGTTCAGATCGGCCGGCGCGCCGAGATCACGCCGGTGTTCACGCCCGCCCAGTGCAGCCCGCCGAACAGCCGCGCATGCTCGATCTTCACGCAGCGGTTCATCACGGACTCGAGCCCGGCCGCGCGAGCTCGCGCATCGGCCTCGACGTTGCGCACGCCGAGTTGCTGCCACAGGCATTGGGCGCCGATCGCGATCGCGTCGTCGGCCACGGGGCCGACGTCGTCGGTAGCGCGGAACACGTCGACCATGTCGACCGGATGCGGAATGTCGCGCAGCGACGCGTAACAGCGCTCGCCGAGCACCTCCTCGTATCGCGGATTGACCGGCACGATGCGGTAGCCGTGCTCCTGCATGTACTTCGCCGCGAAGAAGCTCGGCCGGTGCCATTGCGCCGACAGGCCGACGACGGCGATCGTCCGGCAGGTACCCAGGATGCGGCGCAGCGTAGCGATGTCGTCGGACACGTCGGTTCCTCCGTACCCGAATCTAGCACCGGCGGCACCGGCGCGTCGGCCGTCTGACACAATCCGCTCCCATGCGCCGCCACTACGCGTTTCCGCTCGCGCCGCAGGTGGGCGTGAACCGATGGGACCTGATCGCCGTCGCGCTGGCGATCGGGGCCATCGCGTTCGTCGCAGCCGCCGTGCAGCCGATGCGAACGCCGCTGGCGGTGCTCGAAGCGACGCCGGTGTCGCTCGATCCTGCGCACCTTGCGCGCTACGCGCTGCACACGACCTTCCGGATGTTCGCGGCGCTCGCGATTTCGCTGGTGTTCGCGCTCGCCGTCGGCACGCTCGCCGCGCGCAGCGCACGCGCCCGTTCGATCCTGCTGCCATTGCTCGACGTCGGCCAGTCGGTACCGGTACTCGGCTACCTGTCGATCACGGTGGTCGCCTTCCTGCGCCTGTTCCCCGGATCGGCCTTCGGCGCCGAACTGGCGGCGATCTTCGCGATCTTCACCAGCCAGGTGTGGAACATCACGTTCAGCGTTTACCAGTCGATGCGCACTATCCCGGCGGAACTGTCGGAGGCCGCGCGCTCGATGCGGATGTCGGCGTGGCAACGCTTCTGGCATCTCGACGTTCCGTTCGCGACACCCGGCCTGGTCTGGAACATGATGGTCTCGATGTCGGGTGCGTGGTTCTTCGTCGTCGCTTCGGAGGCGATCGTCGTAGGCTCGTGGCAGCTGCCGCTGCCGGGCATCGGCTCGTATCTCGCGCAGGCCATCGCGCAACGCGATCTCGCCGCCGTCGGCTGGGCACTGGGCGCGATGATGCTCGTCATTGCGTTGTACGACACGCTGATGTTCCGCCCGCTCGTCGCATGGTCGGACAAGTTCCGGCTCGGCGCGGCACGCGCAGGCGCCGCGCCGCGGAGCTGGGTGCTGAGCGTCTGGCGGCGCACGCACGCCCTGCGCCAGGTCGGCGCCCTGCTCCGCTCGCTGCGGCAGCGCGCGACGCTGCCACGACCCGCGCGTGCCGTTTCGAGCCTGAGCGCGCGGCGCAAGGTGCTTCGCCTGCCCGCCGGTCGTGCCGCCGCCCTCGCCTGGTGGCTGAGTCTCGCCGCGCTCGCCGGCGCGCTGCTCTTCTACGGCTGGCGCTTCCTCGCCGACATCGAAGCGAGCGAATGGCTGCACGTCTTCCTGCTCGGCTGCGCTTCGCTCGCGCGTGTGCTCGCGGTGACCCTGCTCGCCACGGTGGTCTGGGTCCCGGTCGGCATCTGGATCGGCCTGCATCCGCGCTGGGCGGGCCGTATCCAGCCGTTCGTGCAATACCTCGCGGCGGTGCCGGCGAACCTGCTCTATCCGCTCGCCGTCTTCGTGATCGTGCGCTGGCAGCTGAGTCACGATCTGTGGCTCAGCCCGCTGCTGGTGCTCGGCGCCCAGTGGTACATCCTGTTCAACGTCATCGCCGGGACCAACGCCATTCCGCAGGAGTTGCTGCAGGTGTCGAGCAACCTCCAGCTGAACCGCTGGCTGCGCTGGCGAGAAGTGCTGCTGCCCGGTATCGCGCCGTACATCGTCACCGGCGCGCTCACCGCCTGGGGTGGCGCATGGAACGCGACGATCGTCGCCGAAGTCGTGCACTGGGGAGACCAGCGCCTGGTCGCGCACGGCCTGGGCGCATACATCACGGTGAACACCGAAGCTGGCGACTACGCGCGCATCGCGCTCGGCGTGGCGATGATGTCGGCCTTCGTCGTCTTCTTCAACCGGCTGCTCTGGCGTCCGCTGTACAACGCGATGGAGCGGCGCTTTCGCCTGGGCTGAACGATCGCCATGCACGACGAACCGCTGCTGCGGGTCGAGCGCCTGCGCAAGACCTTTCCGAAGGCCGCCGGCGAACTGCTCGTCCTCGACGGAATCGACCTCGAAGTGCGCGCCGGCGAGATCGTCGGCTTGCTCGGCCGCTCCGGATCGGGAAAGTCGACCCTGTTGCGCACGATCGCCGGGCTGCTCGAACCGAGCGCGGGTCGCGTCGTCTTCGAAGGCCGGCCGGTCCACGGACCGGCCGCAGGCGTTGCGATGGTGTTCCAGAACTTCGCACTCTTCCCGTGGCTTACCGTGCTCGAGAACGTCACGCTCGGCCTGCGCGCGCTCGGCGTCGATGCGGAGAGCGCGCACCGGCGCGCACTGGCGGCGATCGACCTGATCGGACTCGACGGCTTCGAGAGCGCCTATCCGCGGGAACTGTCGGGCGGCATGCAGCAGCGCGTCGGTTTCGCTCGCGCGCTCGTCGTCGAGCCCAAGCTGCTGCTGATGGACGAACCCTTCTCTGCGCTCGACGTGCTCACCGCCGAGACGCTGCGCACCGATTTCCTCGACCTGTGGAGCGAGGAAAAACTCGACATCCTCGCCGTCGTGCTGGTCACGCACAACATCGAGGAGGCCGTGTTCCTGTGCGACCGGGTGATCGTGCTGGCGCCGAACCCGGGGCGCATCGCCGCCGAGATCGAGATCGAACTGCCGCATCTGCGCGATCGGCAGTCGGTGGCCTTCCGCGACGTCGTCGAGCGCGTCTACTCGCTGCTCACCGAGCGTGCGCCGGCGCACGGACGCCTGATCGAGTCGCCAACTGCACGACACCTGCGCCGGGTGTCGGTGAACCGGCTCGCCGGACTCGTCGAGACGGTGGCGGCGCCGCCCTACGACGGCAGCGCCGACCTTCCGGTGGTCGCCCACACGCTTCAGCTCGAACTCGACGAACTGCTTCCGGTGGCCGAAGCGCTGCACCTGCTCGGCTTCGCCGAAGTGGCGCACGGCGACGTCGTGCTCACCGACACCGGACGCGAGTACGCGCAGGCCGAGACGCAGGAGCGCAAGCGGCTGTTCGCCGAACACGCGCTGCGCGGCGTGGCGTTGATCGCGCACATCCGCGACGTGCTGCACGCGCGCCCGAACGGACGCGCCCCGCGCGTGCGCTTCGAGGCCGAACTCGAAGACCACCTGAGCGAACAGTACGCGCGCGAGACGCTCGATGCGGCGATCGAATGGGGACGCTACGCCGAACTCTACGAGTACGACGACGTGTCGAGGGAACTGCTGCTCGAGCAGCCGCAGACCGCTCCGCTCGACGAACCCGGCGAAGCTCAGGCAACCGACAGATAGCGCTGCACGTCGGGATCGTCGGCGATGCGCTGCGCGCTGCCCTCGTAGACGATGCGCCCCTTCTGCAGGATGTAGCCGCGCTGCGCGTGCCGCAACGCGAAACGCACGCTCTGGTCGGTGAACAGGATCGTCGTCGACTCGGCCAGGCGATCGATCAGTGCGCCGATCTGCTGGACGATCACCGGCGCCAGCCCCTCGTTCGGCTCGTCGAGCAACAACAGCCGCGGCTCGCCGGCCAGTGCACGCGCGATCGCGAGCATCTGCTGCTGGCCGCCCGACAACGTGGCGCCATCCTGCATGCGCACCTCGGCGAGCATCGGAAACTCCTCGAAGATGCGATCGACCGGCCAGTGCCGTTCGCGCTGCGTGCGCATCGGCCCCGCCACCTCGAGGTTCTCGGCGACGGTGAGCCCGGCGAAGATGCGCCGATCCTCGGGAACGAGCGCCAGGCCGCGGCGCGCGATCCGGTGCGCCGGCAGGCGCTGGATCTCCTCGCCTTCGAAGCGAACCGTGCCGCGTCGCGAAGGCGTCAGCCCGACGATGCTGTTCAGTGTCGTGCTCTTGCCCGCGCCGTTGCGCCCGAGCAGGCAGACGACCTCGCCGGCGTTCACCTGCAGGCTGACGCCCTGCAACGCGTGGCTCTCGCCGTAGTAGGTGTGCAGATCGTCGACGGCGAGCATCGGGGTCATGGGCAGCGCCGGAGTGCATCCAGACGACGCGAGTGCGCGACGGAGCGCTGCGCAATGGGTAGGCACGTGTAATCGCGGTGGTCGCAGTGTTCGCGGCTCGCGCGACGGCGGCGCCAGTCATCGCGGCGAATGCGCCAACGGTTCTCGTCGTGGCGGGGCGGCATTCGGCGCGGCGCTGCCTGCGGCGCCGAGCAGCGCAGGCTCGGGGTCGGCGCGCGAAGCGCGCATCGTGTCTCTGACTCGCGGCCGCATGTCCGAGCGGAGCGGGCGAAGCCCGCGCAGCGAGTTCGGCCGCGCGACCCCGAGGCGAGCAGCACAGGGCAGTCGGCGCGCAGCGCCGACCGCTGCAGCCAGCGCCGCGCCGAATGCCGCCCCGCCTCGACGCGCCCCGCTACTTCGCAAGCCACGATCACGCACGCCAGCATCAGTCCTCCTCTCCGAGATACGCCTCGCGCACCACGCGACTCGCGCGGATCTCGTCGACGCTGCCCTGCGCCAGCACCGCCCCGCGATGCATCACGACGATGCGATCGGCCAGGCCGAACACGACCTCCATGTCGTGCTCGGTGATCAGGAACGTGTACTCGCTCGTCTGCGCCAACTGCCGCACCAGTTCGACGACGCCGCGCGTCTCTTCGGGCGTCATGCCGGCGGTGGGCTCGTCGAGCAGCACCAGGCGTGGACGCGTGGCCAGCACGATCGCGATCTCGAGCAGGCGCTTGTCGCCGTAGCTCAGCGTACCGGCGCGCGACGCGGCGAGCGAGCCGAGTCCGAGGCGATCGAGCAGCGCCTGGGCCTCGTCGTGCAACTCCTGGTCGCCGGCGGCGCGCGAGAAGAGCCGCAGCGCCTTGCCGTGCAGCGCGGTGAGCGCAACCTCGACGTTCTCGCGCGCGGTCAGTTCGGGGAAGATGTTGGTGATCTGGAACGAGCGCGAGATGCCGAGCCGGCTGATGCGATGAGGGGGCAGTCCGGTGACGTCGCGGCCGTCGAAGATCACCCTTCCGGTACTCGGCTGCATCCGCCCCGACAGCAGGTTGTAGAACGTCGTCTTGCCCGCGCCGTTCGGCCCGATCAGCGCGACCGTCTCGCGCGGCGCCACGTCGAGGTCGATGTGATCGACCGCGTGCACGCCGCCGAAACGCTTCGACAGGCCGCGCACCGAAAGCAGTGCCGCAGCGTCGCTCATGGCCGCCTCGCGAAACGGTCGAGGATCGTGCCGAAGATGCCGCGGCGAAAGAAGATTACCAGCACGGCGAGCACGACGCCCAGAAAGAGCATCCAGTGCTCGGTCCAGGTGGTGATCCACGTCTCGAGCAGCACGAAGATCGCCGCACCGAAGAACGGCCCGAGGAAATAGGCCGAGCCGCCGAGGATCGTCATCAGTACCGGCTGCGCCGACTGCGTCCAGTGCACCATGTCGGGATTGGCGACGCGATTGAAGGGCGCGAAGAGCGCGCCGGCCAGTCCGGCGAACAGGCCCGCAACGACGAACGCGAGCAACCGGTGGCGCCGCACGTCCACGCCGCAGAACGCCACGCGCTCGCCGTTCTGCCGGATCGCCGCGAGCAGCAGTCCGAAGGGCGAGCGCACGATCCGGTACAGCACGAAGGCCGCGACGGCGACGACGACGAGCACGACGCGGTAGTAGACGGCGGGATCGGCCAGTTGCAGGTCCAGCCCCAGGCCGAGGCTGCCCAGCGGAAAACCGGCGATGCCGTCGCTGCCGTTGGTGAGGCTGCGCCATTGATGGATGATCGCGTACACCATCATGCCGAAGGCAAGCGTGAGCATCGCGAAATAGACTTCGTCCAGCCGCACGCAGAACGCGCCGATCACCCAGGCAAGCAGCGCCGAGACGACCATCGCGGCCACGACGACGGCGAGCAGCGGCCAGCCGAAGTGCAGCAGCGCCAGCGCCGACGTGTATGCGCCGGCGCCGAAGAACGCCGCGTGCCCGAACGAGAGCATGCCGCCATAGCCGAAGATCAGGTTGAAGCTCGCCGCGAACAGGCCCATCAGCAGGATGCGGGTAGCGACGAACACGTAGAAATACGGCACCCACGCGGGCAGCAGCCACAGCGCAACCAGCAGGACGACGAGCAGCGCGCCGACCAGCAAAGCTGCGCGCCGCCCGGCGGTGCCGGTTGCCGATGCGGCCTGCCCGGGCGAAACGCTCTCGCCGGCGCGCGCCATCACGACGCTGCCTTGCCCATCAGCCCGCGCGGACGCAGCAGCAGCACCAGCGCCATGCCGAGGTAGGGCAGCACGAGGTTGACCTGCGGCAGGTAGCGCCCGCCGAAGCCGTAGATCAGGCCGAGCACGAGTGCGCCCAGCAGCGTTCCCGGAAAGCTGCCCAGGCCGCCGATGACGACGACGATGAACGCGTCGATGATGACGCGATCGCCCATGCCGGGCGCGATCGCACGGATCGGCGCGGCAACGACGCCGGCCGCGCCCGCCATCCAGGCGCCGAGCGCGAAGACGCCGGTGATCACGCGCGGAACGTCGATGCCGATTCCCTCGGCCATCCGGCGATCGATCGCGGCAGCGCGGACGATGCGCCCGGCGCGCGTGCGCACGAAGAACAGCCACAGCGCGAGCATCGCGACGAGCGCAGAGCCCATCACGAAGAAGCTGTAGATCGGATAGGTGATGCCGAGCACTTCGATCGTTCCGCGCAGTGCAGGCGGCGGCGCCACCACGTGGATGCCGGAGCCCCACGCCACGCGCACGGCGTCGTCGATCACGAGCAGCAACGCGAAAGTGACGAGCAGGCTGTCGGAGACGTCGCGCCCGTACACCTGGCGCAGCACGATGCGTTCGATGGCGATGGAGATCACCGCGACGGCGAGTGGCGCCAGCACGAGCGCGGGCCAGAAAGGCAGTCCGAGATAGGCGACCACGCTGTACGTGAAATACGCGCCCAGCATGTACAGCCCGCCGTGCGCGAAGTTGATCACGTTCAACACGCCGAACACGATGTTCAGCCCGACGGCGATGACGAACAGCAGCAGCCCGATCTCGAGGCTGTTCAGCAACGCTGCGAGGATCCCCTGCATGCGGGAGGGCGCTCAGCCGGCGGGCGGGCGCCGACCCGCCGGCGCGAGAATCGCCGAGGCGGCGCGGGCGATCAGAGCTTGCAGCCGGTTTCGGCGGCCGGCGGCGTGACGTCCTCGCCCTTGAAGACGCGCATCGAATCGAGCATGCGCACCTTGTACTTGGCGTCGAATGCACCGAGCTTGCCCCAGGTGGGGCCGACCACCGCCTGGTGATCCTCGGCGCGGATGGTCACCTTCCCGTTCGGCGCATCGAACGAAATTCCGGAAAGCGCCTTCGCGACCGCGGCGCCGTCTACGCTCCCGGCCTTCTCCATCGCCACCTTGTACAGGTACATCGCCGCGTAGGCACCTTCCGCGTTGTAGCTCGGCGGCGCGCCGAAGCGATCGAGATACGAAGCGACGAAGGCCTTGTTGATCGGATTGTCGTGTGCAGCGAACCAGTAGCGCGTGCCCGCCCACACGCCCTGCGGCATCTGTTCGCCGAGCGCCGACAGCACCTCGACGGCTGCGCCGAGCGAGAGCAGCACCTGGTATTTCTGGTCGAAGAAGCCGAGGTTCTTCGCCTGGCGGACGAAGTTCACCAGGTCGCCGCCCCACAGCGAGATCAGCACGCCGTCGGGCTTGCTCTGCATGACGCTGTTGATGAACGGAACGAAGTCCTCGGCGCCGAAGCGCGGGAAAGCGACCTCCTGCATCAACTCGACGTCGGGCTTGCGCTGCTTCAGGTACTTGCCGAAGTACTCCCAGGATTGATGGCCGAACGCGTAGTCGGGCCCGATGGTGGTCCAGCGCCTGGCACCGCTTTCGGCGGCGATCAGCGCGGCCGCTCCCATGTTCTGGTTGACGTTGACGCTCACCCGGTAGGTATATGCATTGCAAAGCTTGCCGGTCACGTCGGGGGAAGCGGCATGGGTGATCACGAAGGGCTTGCGCAACTCGGGGACGATCGGCGTCAGGCCGTTGGCGACGCCCGAACTGTCGAGACCCATCAGCGCGTCGGCGCCGCCCTGGAACACCAGCTTGCGAGCCGCCTGGATCGCGACGTCGACCTTGCCTTGCCCGTCCTCCAGCGAGAACTCCACCTGCCGGCCGAGGATTCCGCCCTTCTTGTTGATCTCGTCGGCCGCGAGCTCCATGCCCTGCTTGGCGAACTGCCCGTAGGCGGCCGCGCTGCCCGACATGATGTAGATCGCGCCGAAGCGGATCGGCTTCTGTTGCGCCTGTACCCCGGGCGCCGAGGCGACGAGCGCGGCACTGGCCGCGACCGCTGCAGCGAAACGGGCGGCGCTTCGCGAACCCGACCCGAAAGGACATTGCATGGCGGCTCCTCCTGTTCCCTTACCTGCAGCGACGATAGCGCGGCGAGGCCGGCGGCGGCGAACTCCGGTACTGGGCGGGGGGTCTTGCACAGGACGAAACAAGCCACGGAGGTTGCACGATGACCCGTTCCACCCGGCAGGTGTTCGACGACCACCTTGCGATGCGCAGCGAGGGACGCCTCGAGGACGACCTGACGCACAATTTCGCCGCCGATGTCCTGCTGCTGTGCGAGTTCGGCGTGCTGCACGGACACGACGGCATTCGCGGCTCGGCGCACCGACTGCGCCGGCAGTACCCTGGCATGAACTACGAGTATCTTGCGCGCGAAGTCGAGGCAGAGTATGCGTTCCTGAAGTGGCGCGCGACGGCGCCCGACGGTCGCACGACGCTCGGCGCCGATTCCTTCGTCGTGCGAAACGGAAAGATCATCATGCAGACCGTGTATTACCAGGACGGGAAGCCGAACCAGCACGAGAAACCGACGCGATGAGACGACCCGACGATTCCCCCGACTGGATGTGGGCCGACGCATTGGCCGCACTCGGCCGGGCCGAGCGCCTGCATCGGCAGTTCTTCCAGCCGCGCCGGGCGCCGGTGCCCACCTGGGAGCCACCGGTCGACGTGCTCGAAGACGAGCGCGAGGTGCTGATCTACGTCGCGCTGCCCGGCGTCGGACAGGGCGACGTGCAGGCGGTGATCGACGGCGGCGAGCTGGTCGTCAGCGGCCGGCGCCTGTTGCCCCGGCCGTTCGGCAGCGCGGTCATCCATCGGCTCGAACTGCCGCAGGGCCGCTTCGAACGCCGCGTACCGCTTCCGCCCGGACGCTATGCCGGCGTGCGCGTCGGCTCCGAGAACGGCTGCCTCGTGATCAGTCTGCAGAAAGCGACATGAACGACGAAGAACGCAATCCCGGCGGCGCAGGTGCCGCCTTCGACGCCAGCGGCGCCCCCGGCGACCGAGCGCAAGCGGCAAGTTCGGAAGGGGCGGCCGGTCCCGGTCAGCAGGCGGGCGCAGCGCCGACGCTGCCGCCCGAGGTGCTGATCGTCGTGCCCGTGCGCGACACCGTGCTCTTTCCCGGCACGGTTTTCCCGATCGCGATCGGCCGCGAATCGTCGATCCTCGCCGCCCAGCAGGCGCTGCGCGAAGAACGCCCGGTCGGCATCCTGATGCAACGCGAATCCGATACGGCGCAGCCGGCTCCGATCGACATGCATCGCACCGGCACGATGGCGAACATCCTGCGCTACGTGAACGTGCCCGATGGCGGCCATCACATCGTCGTTCAGGGGCTGCAGCGCTTTCGAATCTCCGAATTCGTGCGCGAGCGCCCTTTCCTCGCCGCGCGCGTCGTGACGATCGACGAGCCCGACGAGCAGGGCCCCGAAATCGAGGCGCGCCTGCTGCACCTGAAACAGCAGGCGATGGAAGCGCTGCAGATGCTGCCGCAGGTGCCGCAGGAGCTGATCGCCGCCGTGCAGAACGCCACCGCCGCCGGCGCACTGGCCGACCTGGTCTCCGCCTATCTCGACATCGGCCGTGACGACAAGCAGGAACTGCTCGAGACGATCGACCTGCGCGCGCGCATCGACAAGGTCTCGGCTTTTCTCGCCAAGCGCATCGAGGTGATGCGGCTGACGCAGGAGATCGGCAAGCGCACGAAGGCCACCTTCGACGAGCGCCAGCGCGAGGCGATCCTGCGCGAGCAGATGGCTTCGATCCAGCGCGAACTGGGCGAGGGCGACGGCAAGTCGCAGGAAATCTCCGACCTCTCGCAGGCGATCGACGAGGCGAAGATGCCCCACGAGGTCGAGGAGCTCGCGCGCAAGGAACTGCGCCGCTACGAGCGCATGCCCGAGGGTGCGCCCGAGGCCGGGATGGTGCGCACCTACCTCGACTGGCTGATCGAGCTGCCGTGGGCCGAGCCCGAGGAGCGCCCGATCGACATCGCCGAGGCTCGGCGCGTGCTCGACGAGGACCACTTCGGCCTGGACAAGATCAAGAAGCGCATCGTCGAGTTCCTGGCTGTGCGCAAGCTCGCGCCGCACGGCAAGGCGCCGATCCTTTGCTTCGTCGGACCGCCCGGCGTCGGCAAGACCTCGCTCGGGCAGTCGATCGCGCGCGCGATGCACCGGCCCTTCGTGCGCGTGAGCCTCGGCGGCGTGCACGACGAAGCCGAGATCCGCGGACATCGGCGCACGTACATCGGCTCGATGCCGGGCAACATCATCCAGGCGATCCGCAAGGCGAAGGCGCGCGATTGCGTGATGATGCTCGACGAGATCGACAAGATGGGCCGCGGCATCCAGGGCGACCCGTCGGCGGCGATGCTCGAGGTGCTCGACCCCGAGCAGAACTCGACCTTCCGCGACAACTATCTCGGCGTTCCCTTCGACCTGAGCCGCGTGGTCTTCATCGCCACCGCCAACATGCTCGAGACGATCCCCGGGCCGCTGCGCGACCGGATGGAGATCATCTCGCTGGCCGGCTACACGGAAAACGAGAAGTTCGAGATCGCCCGACGCTACCTGATCCACCGCCAGCTCGAGGCGAACGGCATTGCGCAAGGCCAGGCGACGATCGACGACGAGGCGCTGCATCGGATCATCCGCGACTACACGCGCGAAGCCGGCGTGCGCAGCCTCGAGCGCGAGATCGGCCGCGCGCTGCGCCACGCAGCGGTGCGCATCGCGGAAGGGTCGGCCACCGAGATGCACGTCGGCGCAGACGACCTGGTCGAGATCCTCGGCGCACCGCGCTTCGAGAACGAAGTCGCGATGCGCACGAGCACGCCCGGAGTCGCCACCGGCCTCGCATGGACGCCGGTGGGCGGCGACATCCTGTTCATCGAGGCGACGAGCGTGCCCGGCAAGGGCGCGCTGATCCTCACCGGGCAACTCGGCGACGTCATGCGCGAAAGCGCGCAGGCCGCGCTGTCGATCGTCAAGCACCGCGCGCGCGGCCTGGGCATCGACGAGGAGCGGCTGGGCAAGATCGACATCCACATCCACGTGCCTGCCGGCGCCACGCCGAAGGACGGACCGAGCGCCGGCGTCGCGATGTTCACGGCGCTCGTCTCGCTGCTCACCGACCGGACGGTGCGCAGCGACACCGCGATGACCGGCGAGATCAGCCTGCGCGGCCTGGTGCTGCCGGTAGGAGGCATCAAGGAGAAGGTCGTCGCCGCGGCTGCCGCCGGCATCACCCGCGTGATGCTGCCGGCACGCAACCGTCGCGACTACGAGGAGATACCGTCCGACGCGCGCGACAAGCTCGAATTCGTCTGGCTCGAGCGGGTGGACCAGGCGATCGAGGCGGCGCTGGAGGCGGCGCAGGAGCCCGCGTTGCGTTGAGGCGTCGGAACGTCGGTGCCGCGGAGCGCCGAACGCCGTCGCACATGCGTGCCGTCGAAGCGGGCACGCGACTTCCTGTAGTTGCACGACGGAGGTTCCGATGCGTGCAGCGACAGACGAAGACCCGCGCGGCGAAGCCGCAGACCGCGCTTCGAGCGATCCGGCGGCGCCGGCAGCGCCCGATCCTTCGCGACTTCGGCAAGTACCGTATCCGGTCGTGCTGCCGGGGCAGCCGGCGCTCGTCACCGGGGCCAACTCGGGAATCGGCGAAGCGGTCGCGCTCGGACTCGCGCAGGCGGGCGCCGACGTCGCCGTCAACTACGTGACGAACCCGCAGGCCGCGGAGGACGTCGCGCACCGCATCGAGCGCTTGGGCCGGCGGGCAATCGCGTTGAAAGCCGACGTCGGCAACGAGGAAGACGTGCGCCGGATGTTCGCGCGCGCGATCGAGCACTTCGGCACATTGCACATCGTCGTCTGCAACGCCGGGCTGCAACGTGACAGCGCGTTCGCCTCGATGACCCTCGAACAGTGGAACACCGTGCTGTCGGTCAATCTCACGGGCCAGTTCCTCTGCGCGCGCGAGGCGGCACGCGAGTTCCAGCGCCGCGGTGTCGCACCGGAGGTATCGCTCGCCGCCGGCAAGATCCTGTGCATGGGCTCGGTGCACCAACGGATCCCGTGGGCCGGCCATGCGAACTACGCCGCCTCGAAAGGCGGCGTGATGATGCTGATGAAGAGCATCGCGCAGGAACTGGCGCCGCGGCGCATCCGCGTCAACGGCATCGCTCCCGGAGCGATCCGCACGTCGATCAACACCAGGGCCTGGGATACACCGCAGGCCTACGCCGACCTGATGACGCTCGTGCCGTACAAGCGGATCGGCGAACCCGACGACGTCGCGCGCGCCGCGGTCTGGCTCGCCTCGGACGCGGCCGACTACGTCACCGGAACGACGCTCTTCGTGGACGGCGGAATGACGCTCTTCCCCGGCTTCGCCACCGGCGGCTGAGCACCTTGGCTCGCGCCCGAGAAGCCGTGCGAGCAAGCTTTGCCGTCAGGTCGTGGGCCTCTGCTCGAAGTGCGCCGGAACGTCCTCGGGTGTGGTCGACAGTTCCTCGACGTCGACCCGATCGACGCGGGCAGCACGTGGCCCACGCCTTGCCCAGGCAACCAGTGTGTCGAGCTCCTGCGCGTCGCCTTGGACCAGCGCCTCGACGGTGCCGTCGCGGCGGTTGCGCACCCATCCGGCCAGGCCGCGCAGGCGCGCCTCGTCGGCGAGCGACGCCCGAAAGCCGACCCCCTGCACGAGCCCGCGGATGCACAGCCGCCTGGTGACTTTCATCCCCATGATGGTCGCCCGGAGAGCAGGCGAGCGCAACCGCTCGGCGCCTGCGCCGGCACTCGCGCCAGCGCACATCCGATTAGAATACGATGAACATGGAGGAGATCTCTCGCGCATGGAACGAAAGACCGCCCGCCTGACCGTGCTGATCGACCCGGCGAAGAAGAAGGCCTTCGAGACGCTGTGCGCGCGGCAGGACGTCACCCCGTCGCAGGTGGTGCGCCAGCTGATCCGCGACTATCTCGCGCAGCACGGCGTGACCTACCGGACGCAGCCCGGAACGGCCAATCCGAAGGTGCGCTAGCGCGGTGTTTCGCGCTCAGCGCGAAACACCGCACCAGGGCCGGCGACCGTCACGATTCCGACGGCGGCCGCGAGAAGAACTGCCGGCTCGTGCGCAGCACCGCCTGCGCGGTTTCGCTGAGCACGGTCTGCCGCCCTACGGCGGTCGTCGGGCCTTCCTCGGGCACCAGCGCGCGCGAAGCCTCGAGCGCGTCGGCAACATCGTCGAATAGGTTCTCGCGGCCGAGCAGTTCGATCAGGCCGGCGCGTTCCAGCTTGCCGCGCACGCGCGAATTCGCGCCGCTGAGCATCACCGTCACGCCCCGCCGGCGCAGGTCGACGACGACTTCCTCGAGCGTCTGCAATCCGGTTTCGTCGATGAACGGCACCCAGCCCAGGCGCACGATCAGCACGCGCGGATCGGTATGCGTGGTTGCCAGCGCGCGCTCGAAGTTCTCCGCGGCGCCGAAGAAGAACGGCCCGTCCACCGAATAGACAAGCACGCCGGGCGGCAGTCGCTGGAAGCCCCGATGGGCGAACTCCTGGTGCAGCTCCTGGTGCGTGACGTTCTGCACCTCGACGCTCGACGCCATCCGGCGCATGAACTGCAGCGTGGCCAGGATGACGCCGATGTTCACCGCGACCACGAGGTCGGCGAACACGGTGAGGCCGAATGTGACCAGCAGGATGATCACGTCGGCGCGCGGCGCCCGCCGCACCATCTTCAGGAAATGCTTCGCCTCGCTCATGTTCCAGGCGACGACGAACAGGATCGCCGCCAGCGCGGCGAGCGGAACGTTCACGGCCAGCGGCGCGAGCACGAGGACGATCGCCAGCAGCGTGAGCGCGTGCACGACGCCGGCCAGCGGGCTGGTGCCGCCGTTGCGGATGTTCGTCGCGGTGCGCGCGATCGCCCCGGTTGCCGCGAAGCCGCCGAACAGCGGCGCCGCCAGGTTGGCGATGCCCTGGCCGACCAGTTCCTGGTTGGAATCGTGGCGCGTGCCGGCCATTCCGTCGGCGACCACCGCCGACAGCAGCGACTCGATCGCGCCGAGCATCGCGATGGTGAATGCCGGGCCGATCAGCTCGATCATCCGGGCCACGCTGACCTCGGGCAGGCGCAACTCGGGCAAGCCGAGCGGAATGCCGCCGAAGGCGCTGCCGATGGTGACGACGCCGTCGAAGCCGAAGATCGCCTGCACGACGGTGGCGAAGATCAGCGCGATCAGCGGACCCGGCACCCGCGACAGGCGCGGAATGCGGGTACCGAAGATCACCAGCGCGAGCGACGCGAGCGCCAGCAGCGTGGTCGCGATGTGCAGCTGCGGCAGCGACTGCAACAGCTGCCACAGCTTCTCGTGGAAGTGCTCCCCGGTAACCGGCGGCAGGCCGAAGAAGTCCTTCCACTGGCCGACGAAGATGATGACGCCGATGCCCGACGTGAAGCCGACGATCACCGGGTCGGGGATGAACTTGATGATCGCGCCCATGCGCGCGACCCCCAGCAGCAGCAGGATTCCGCCGGCCATCATCGTGGCGATCTGCAATCCGTCGATGCCGTAGCGCGCAGTGATCGCGGCCAGGATCACGATGAACGCGCCCGTGGGTCCGGCGATCTGTACACGGCTGCCGCCGAGCACCGAGACCAGGAAGCCGGCGACGATGGAGGTGTAGATGCCCTGCTCGGGCTTGGCGCCCGAGGCGATCGCGAAGGCCATCGCCAGCGGCAGTGCGACGACGCCGACGATGGCACCGGCGACGATGTTCGGCAGCCAGTGCTCGCGGCGCAGAAGGCCGGCCCTGCGCGCTTCGAGCAGTGCGATCATCGGCGTGGACTTGCGGGGAATGATGGAGCTGCGAGATGTGCTTCACATTATAACGTGGAGCACATAGTCCGACAGCCTCCTACGCGTGGGCTTCGCGCATCAGCCGCCAGTAGTCGAACTTCATCATCAGCGCGGCGCCGGCGACGATCGAGAAGAACGTGAGCACCGACCCCACCGCCATCACCGACAACCCGCTCAGGCCCTGGCCGATCGTGCAGCCGAGCGCGGTGATGCCGCCGAAGCCCATCAGCACCGCGCCCGTCACGTGCCGCTTCAGGTCGGCCGCGTCGGGGAAGCTCTCCTCGCGGTACGTGCCGGTGAGCAGCGCGTAGGCGAGCGAGCCGGCGACGATGCCCAGCGCGGTGGCGATGCCGAAGGTGACGTGCTTGCTCTGGTCGCTCCAGAACATCAGCAGTTCGAGCGTGTAGGCGAAGGGCGCGACCAGCGACAGCGATTCCGGGCGGTTGCCGTTGGTGGCGATGAACGCCTCCTCGAGCGTCTCCGGGTGCTCCGCGACGTAGCCGAGGTGGCCCGTGACGTACCAGCCGCCGACGATCGTCAGCCCGACGACGACGCCGCCGAGCAGCGTGTCGAAGCCGCGCGCGTGCGGATCCGCGAAGACGAAGACGAGCAGCGCCGCCGCCGCGAGCGGCGGCAGCCAGCGCGCGAGCAGCGCCGCCGGCAGCCCCCAGGCGGCAGCCGCCAGCGTGGGCAGATCCTGCGTCGTCGAAAGCTGCACCGAGACCGTATCGAAGGTGTTGACGCGCCAGACGCCGAAGAGTCCCTTGAGCGTCACGTAGGCCGAGATCGCCAGCACGACGAAGACGACGACCGATTTCAGGTTGCCCCCGCCGATGCGGATCAGCGTCTTGCTGGTGCAGCCCGATGCGAGCGTCATGCCGACGCCGAACAGCAGGCCGCCCACGAGGTTGGACAGCCACATCAGGTTCGGGCTGGTGTACAGCGACTTGTGGGTGTCGACCAGGCCCTGCGCCTGCAGCGCCCAGACGCCGAGCATCGCGACGGCGATCGCCAGCACCCACATGCGCATGCGCGTCCAGTCGCCCATGTGCACGATGTCCGAGATCGCGCCCATCGTGCAGAAATTCGTCCTGTTGCCCACGAAGCCGAAGACGGCACCGAGGGCAAAGCCCAGCCACGCGATCAGCGCCGCCGAGGGCAACTCCGTTTCCATGAAAGGGAAGATCCGCGCCGAAACATTCGATGATACGTCCAGCGGCCAGGAGGCTGTCGGACTATCGGCAGGGGTCGC
>JAJPES010000041.1 GCA_021166725.1 Burkholderiaceae bacterium
GCCTCTAGATGTTTTTTGGATTGTGTTTTTGTCATGCGTTAAAGGTGTTAACCCGGTTTCTTACATGGTTTGTGTCCCCACAGAACGTTGTCCTGACCCCGGTTTCCGCGGTTTCCAGTTTCCCTGACCGAACTCTTCACCCTTCACCGGCGTGATCGCCGCTCGGCGGCGATCACGCCGCAACCAGATGCGCGACGCGCAGCGCTTGCGCACTTGCGGCGATCACCGCGGCGATACGTCCGACGTCGCGCAACTGCACGGTCGTCCAGCCCGCCTTCTGCAGCAACTCGTAGTGCGAGCGAACGCAGAAGTGGCATTTGCCGACCGCCGAGGCGGCGAGCGCGAAGGCCTCGAAGCGCTCGCGCGGGACGCCGCCGTGCGTGGCGTAGGCCTGCATCCGCAGTTCGGCGCGCTGCTTGCCCAGTTCGGGGTCGTCGGCCATCTCGACGTACGGATACCAGACGTTGTTCATCCCCATCAGCGCCGCGGCCGTCAGCGCGGCGGTCGCGTCGGCTTCGTCGAGCGACTCGCGAAACGCCTCGACCAGGTCGTCGCTGCCCGCCGCGTAGGCGGCGGCCAGCGCGCAGCCGAGCGCGTCGGCCGGGGCGAGACTCGAGCGCTGGACGACGGCGTCCAGGTTCAGCCGGATGTCCTTCGCGAAATCGGGGATCCGCGAGCGGACGGCTTCGAGCTTCGTCATTGCCGGCCTCCCGGTCAGAGCGTGTCGCCGCCGACCGCGCGGTTGCACGGACACAGCTCGTCGGTCTGCAATCCGTCGAGGATGCGCAGCGTCTCGTCCGGGTTGCGCCCGACGTTCAGGTTGTTCACCGTCACGTGCTGGATCGTGTTGTCCGGATCGACGATGAAGGTCGCGCGCAGCGCCACGCCTTCGCTCTTTTCGCGGATGCCGAGCTGGTCGACCAGCGAACCCGTCGTGTCGGCGAACTGCCACTGCTTCAGGTTCTTCAGGTCGGGGTGCTCGCGACGCCACGCCAGCTTGACGAACTCGTTGTCGGTCGAACCGGCGAGCACGACCGCGTCGCGCTCCTCGAAGTTGCCGACCAGTTTGTCGTAGCCGACGATCTCGGTGGGGCAGACGAAAGTGAAGTCCTTCGGGTAGAAGTAGATGATCTTCCACTTGCCCGGGAACGACTTCTCGGTGATCTCTTCGAAGGCGCTGGCGCCTTTTTCTTCGGGCTGGTTGAACTTCGGCTTGACGCCGACCACGCGGAACGCTTCGAGCTTGTCGCCAACGGTTTTCATGGAGTGACTCCCTTCATCGGTGGTGAGGCGCCGGCATGTCCGACGCGATGAAGGTAATTCTCGGCGCGCGCGGGTAATCAGTCCAACGAATAAAAACGATCTTTTTAATCGGCTAAATCGATCTTGTAGCGGGCAGAGCTGCCAAAAGGGGAGTCATCGAGCGGGCTCCGGAAGAATTCCGTCGTCCAAATTGCCGGCGCGTCGCGTTTCGCGCGTATCACGCGCGTCCAGCAGAGGCGGGCCACTGACCAGCGGCGGCTTGCGCGCCTGACGCGCAGTCCTGGCCGCCTCGTCGGGAAGGGGCGCGGAAATGCGCGACTTCTGCGCATTGCGGTAGGCACACCTCGCGGAGCCGTCGCCGTCGGCCCTCGCGCCCGGAGAACGGCCACTCCGCACTCGACAGCGCCGGGGGTTTACCCCTTTCCCCTTCCCCCTTCTCCCTTCCTTTCCCCGTTCCCTTCCCCCTGCACGGCGAGCGTCCCACTGCGACCGGGGACGGTGCCGACGGCCACCCGGTGTGCGGGAAGTGCTTCTGCATCCAGCGATGCGAAGAGCCCGTCGAGGCCGACCAGCGTCCAGCCCTGCGTGCGCCAGCCGCGGAGCAGGCGCTCGAAGACGTTGCCGAGCCGCCCGCCCTCGAGCTCGGCGTGCAACGTGTACACGTGCGTCTGCGGCGACGATTTGGCGGTGAAGGCCAGCAGACGCGCATCGGCGTTGCCGGCGGTGATGCCGTCCAGGCCGATCATCTCGTCGAGCGTCGGCAGCGTCGTCGGCAGCTGCGGCACTCCGATCTCGCGACCTTCGGCGTCGACCGGGCGAAACGGATGCGTGCCTCGTGTATCGGATGCGTAGGAGAAGCCCAGTTCGCGCTCGAGCGACCAGGCGGCCTCGTTCATCTGCCAGCCCGCCGCGCCGTGCACGCGCGGCGCCTCGCCGAAGATCTCGCCGAAGCGCTCGACGGCCAGGCGCATCTGCTCGCGCGTCCAGCCGGCGTCGCGCGCGGCGACGCGGTCCTGCCAGAGCACATGATCCCAGCAGTGAACACCGACCTCGAAGCCGCGCTCGCGCACCTTGCGCATTGCCGCGGCCTCCCGGCGCCCGATGTCGGGGCCGGGCAGCAGCGTGCCGTACAGCAGCGTGCGCACGCCGTAGTGTTCGACGACCGAGGTGCGCGAGACCTTGCCGAGGAAACCCGGTCGCAGCGCCCGACGGATCGCGCGGCCGGTATGGTCGGGGCCGAGGCTGAACAGGAAGCTCGCGCGCGCGTCGTTGCGTTCGAGCGTGTCGAGCAGCCGCGGAACGCCGTCGCGCGTGCCGAGCCAGGTGTCCGCGTCGATCTTCAGCGCGAGGCGGCGCATCGCTGCGTTCTCAGCTGCCGCTGTCGTTCAGTTCGCGCGCAGCCGGCATCCGGCTGCGGTAGTGCTCGAAGATACGCACCAGCGCCTCGCGCATGCCGATGGTCGGCTCCCAGCCGAGCTCCGCGCGCGTGTTCTCGATCGACGGGACGCGATCGCGCACGTCCTGGTAGCCGCTGCCGTAGTAGTCCTGCGCGCTCGTGTCGACCAGCGTGACGCGCGCGGCGTTGTCGCGGTACTCCGGATAGCCGGCGGCGATGTCGAGCATCATCTGCGCGAGTTCGCGCACCGAATGGTGGTTCTCGGGATTGCCGATGTTGTAGATGCGGCCGCCGGCGCGATCGTCGCGGTTCTCGATGATCTTCATCAGCGCCGCGATGCCGTCGTCGACGAAGGTGAACGAGCGTCGCTGCTGCCCGCCGTCGACCAGCTTGATCGGTTCGCCTCGCACGATGTGGCCGAAGAACTGCGTGACGACGCGGCTCGAGCCTTCGCGCGGCGTATCGATGCTGTCCAGTCCGCCGCCGATCCAGTTGAAGGGCCGGAACAGCGTGTAGCGCAGGCCGCGTTCGAGTCCGTAGGCGTGGATCACGCGGTCCATCAGCTGCTTCGAGCAGGCGTAGATCCAGCGCTGCTTGCCGATCGGCCCGTAGACGAGTTCGGAGGTTTCGGGGTCGAAGCGCTCGTCGCGGCACATGCCGTAGACCTCGGAGGTCGACGGGAAGACCAGATGCTTGCCGTAGTGCAGGCAGTGCCGCACCACCGGCAGGTTCGCCTCGAAGTCGAGCTCGAAGACGCGCAGCGGCTCCTTCACGTAGGTGGCGGGCGTCGCGATCGCCACCAGCGGGAGCACGACGTCGCACTTCTTCACGTGGTACTCGATCCACTCGCGGTTGATCGTGATGTCGCCTTCGAAGAAGCGCAGCCGCGGATGGCCGATCCACTCGGCGATGCGCTCGTCGTGCATGTCGATGCCGTGCACTTCCCAGTCGGTCTGCGACAGGATCGCGCGCGTCAGGTGGTGTCCGATGAAACCGTCGATGCCGAGGATGAGAACGCGCTTCATGATGGGAATGTTCCGGGGGAATCGGGGCGGGGCGGCAGCGGCGGCAGGACGAGTCGCTCGCCGAACACCGCGGCGAAGCGATCGGCATCGAGCGGTACAGCACCGAGTTGCGCATCCATCACGCGCAATCGCCCGCCGTCGGCGCCGAACAGCGACAACTGGCCGGAGACCACGCGCATCTCGGCCGGCGAGGCGCTGCGTGCGCCGTCGGCGGCGATCGTGCGCCAGACGTGGAGCCTGCCTTGCGGGAGGTCGACGAAAGCGCCGGGGAAAGGTCGTGTAACGGCGCGAACGAAGTCGTGCAGTGCGCGCGCGGACAGCGCCGGATCGATCCTTCCGTCTTCCGGGCGGCGCGCGCCGAAGCGCGTGGCCGCGCAGTGATCCTGTTCGCGCAGCACGGCGCTGCCGTCGAGCAGCGCGGGCAGGCTGCGCCACAGCACGATCTCCGCGGCGACGCAGATCTTCGCGTACACCTCGCGCGCGTCGTCGTCGGGCAGGATCGGCACCGCCTGCTGGTCGACGATCGCGCCGGCGTCGGCCTTGCGCGTCATGGCATGCAGCGTGGCGCCGGTCTCGGTTTCGCCGTGCAGGATCGCCCAGTTCAGCGGCACGCGGCCGCGGTACTTCGGCAGCAGCGAGCCGTGCACGTTGAAGCCGCCACGTGGTGCAACCGCAAGCAGCCGCTCGTCGAGCATGCGCCGATAGTAGAAGGAGAAGAGGAAATCGGGACGCTTCTCGCGCACGTGTCCCAGCACTGCGTCGGTGTTCGGATCTTCCGGCGACACGACTTCGATGCCGCGCTCCTCGGCAGTGGCGCGCACGCTGTCGAACCAGATCGTCTCGCCCGGGGAGTCGTCGTGCGTGACGACGAGCGCGACGTCCACGCCGCGCGCAAGCAGCGTGCGCAGGCAGCGCACGCCGACCTGGTGGTAGGCGAAGACGACGGCGCGCGTCATGGAGCCCGTTCGCGCGCGCCCGCGGCATCGAGATCCTGCAGCACCGCCGAGACCAGGTAGCGCGGCCGGCGCCGCACCTCCTGGTAGATGCGCCCGACGTATTCGCCGAGCAGTCCGATCCCGAACAGCGCGATTCCCATCAGCAGGAACTCGATGGCGAACAGCGTGAAGAGGCCCCCTTCCTCGGGTCCGAGGAGCAGGCGGCGCAGCACGAGCACGACGACCAGCGCCGCCGAGAGCACCGACAGCAGCATGCCGGCCAGCGAGAACATCTGCAGCGGCACGATCGAGAACGACGTCATCAGGTCGAAGTTCAGCCGCATCAGGCGGTAGGCCGAGTACTTCGACTCGCCGGCGAAACGCTCTTCGTGCGCAATGTCGATCTCGACCGGATTGCGCGCGAACTGCCAGGCGAGCGCCGGAACGAAGGTGTACAACTCCTCGCAACGGTTGATCGCATCGACGATCTCCCGGCTGTAGGCGCGCATCATGCAGCCCTGGTCGGTCATGCGGATGCGCGTCGTGCGCTCGCGCAACCGGTTCATCGCGCGCGACGCGACGCGCCGCCACCAGGCGTCCTCGCGCAGCCGTCGGATAGTGCCGACGTAGTCGTGCCCGGCGTCCATCTGCTCGAGCAGCCTGACGATTTCCTCCGGCGGGTTCTGCAGGTCGGCGTCGAGCGTGACGATGCGTTCGCCGCGCGCGTAGTCGAAGCCGGCGAGGATCGCGCGGTGCTGTCCGAAGTTCGATGCGAACAGCACGACGCGCGTCACGTCGGGGCGGCGCCCGAACTGCTCGGCGAGCAGTTGCGCCGAGCGGTCGCGGCTTCCGTCGTCGACGAAGATGATCTCGTAGGAGACGCCGAGCGCGTCGAGCGCCGGATACAGGCGCGCGAACAGCGCGGGGAGCACCGCCTGCTCGTTGTAGACGGGAACGATCACCGACACGCGTGGAGCGGCGCGAACTGGCGGGTCGGCTGCCGCGACCGGCGCTGCGACGGCGGGCGTTGTGGACAAGGCTGCTGCCGACGTGTTCATCGCAGGGCTGCCTTCGTCACGCGCTGAACGGCTTCGCATACGCGCAACACGTCGTCGTCGCGCATGCCGGCGTGCAGCGGCAGCGTGACGGTGCGGCGGCCGATGTCTTCGGCCACCGGAAACTGCCCTTCGTGATAGCCGCGCGCCCGGTACAGCGCGAACAGATGCATCGCGGGGTAGTGCACGCCGACGGCGATGCCTTCGCGGCGCATCGCGTCGATGAACTCGCCGCGGCCGATGCGCAGGCGATCCAGCGGCAGCAGCGGCTGGAACATGTGCCAGTTCGACTGCGCGAAATCGGCCGGCGGCAGCGCGAAGCCCAGCGAGCGGTCGAAGTGCTCGAAGTACAGGCGGGCCAGCGCGCGCCGACGCTCGTTGAACGCGTCGAGCCGGCGCAGTTGCACGATGCCGAGCGCCGCCGCGATGTCGGTCAGGTTCGCCTTCGCGCCGAGCACGTCGACGTCCATCGACCCGTCGGGCAAGCGCGTGACGCCCTGCAGGCGCAGCTTCTCGAAGCGGCGCGCCTCTTCGGCGTCGTTCATCACCAGGCAGCCGCCTTCGCCGGTGGTCATGTTCTTGTTCGCATGGAAGCTGAACGAGACGAGGTCGCCGAAACTTCCGATGCGCGCGCCCTTCCAGTTCGCGCCCATCGATTGCGCGGCGTCTTCGAGTACGCGCAGCTGGTGGTGCGCGGCGATCGCCGCGATCGCGTCGCGGTTCGTCGGCAGCCCTGCCAGGTCCACCGGCAGCAGCATCCGGGTGCGCGCACCGATCGCCGGTTCGATGCGCGAAACGTCGATGTTGCGCGTGCGCGCATCGGCATCGACGAACACCGGCGTCGCGCCGACGGCGAGAACGACGTTGGCCGTGGCCACCCAGCTCAGCGGACAGGTGATCACCTCGTCGCCGGGTCCGATGCCGGCCAGGCGCAACGCGATCTCGAGCGCCGCGGTGCCCGATGCGACGACGCGCGTCGGGCGGCCGCCGAAGTACGCCGACAGCGCATCCTCGAACTCGCGACAGCGCGGGCCCGTGGTGAGCCAGCCGGAGCGCAGTACCGCGTCGACCGCCGCGCGTTCGTCGTCGCCGATCAGCGGACGGGCAAAGGGGAGTTCGTTGCTCAAAGTGCGGAGGAATCGGCGGCGCGGCGCACGACGACGACGCGTCGCGCATCGCGGAAGACGACGTGCATCGGCAGGCCGGACGCGGACAGTGACGACCAGGTGTCGGGTCGCATCATCGCTGCGCCGTCGTCAAGCGCCTTCCAGCGCTGCGCGAATTCGGCGACGGTCGGGATCCATCGCGCGGGGTCGCGCCCCTGGCCGAAGGCGAATTCGTCCGTATAGGCGACGAGCGTCACGTTCCGATCCAGATAGAAGGGTAGGGTCTGATCGTACATCGCCACGGCGAAGACGGGCTCGTCGGCCGACAGCAGAGGGCGCAGTACGGCGCCCACGTCGCGGCTGCTCTTGATCGACGCGTGCTCGTCGTGTCCGTCGAGCGCAGCGAGCGTGGCGAGCACCGTACCCGCGGCCAGCACGACGACGCCTGCCAGCGCCCGTCCCTGGCCGAAAACGCGGTACGCGATGGTCGCGGCGGCGATCACGAAGGCACCCGCCGCCGCGAAGCCGGGCGCCATTGCTTCGAGTACTTCGGGTGGCGTGTCGCGAGTGGCAAAGTGCGGGAGCAGGGGCGCCACTGCCATCAGGGCGAGCCCCGCCACCGCAGGCATGGCCAGGTGGACGCGCAGGCGCCGCGGGTCGGCCTTCTCCAGCCAGGCGCCGGCGAGCAGCGCGAGCGCCGGGAACATCGGCAGGATGTACGAGGGCAGCTTCGATCGCGAGGCGCTGAAGAACACGAAGACGAATGCTGCGTACACCAGCAGGAAGCGGCGCGGCTGGAACCCGCGCTTCGGCTCGCGTGCGGCGCCGAAGCGGACCAGCGACGGCAGCATCGTCGTCCACGGCAGGAAACCGGCCAGCAGCAGCGGCACGAAATACCAGACGGCGCCGGGGCGCCGCGCCTGGTCGGTCAGGTAGCGCTGGAAGTGCTCGTGGACGAAGAAGAAGTCGGCGAAACCGGGATTGCGCAGCGAGACGACGACGAACCAGGGCGCGGCGAGGGCCAGGAAAAGAGCCGATCCGGCAATCCAGTGCATCCGGCGCAGCGGCACGAGCGTGCGCGACCACGCGCAGTACACCAGCAGCGCGGCGCCCGGGACCAGCACGCCGACCAGCCCCTTGGTCAGCACCGCACCCGCCATCGCCGCCCAGGCCGCAAGCATCCATCGGCGCTGCTGCAGCGACGAGGTGTCGTCGCGTTGCGCGAGCAGGAACGCGCACAGCGCGAGCGTGAGGAAGAAGGTGAGCCCCATGTCGAGGCTCAGGAAATGCGCGTTGGCGACGATCCAGATGCAGCCGGCCGCGCTCGCCGCGGCGAAGGAACCTGCCGGCTCGCTCCACAGGCGCCGTGCGGTGAACGCGACCAGCGCCGCCGTGGCGAAGCCGCAGGCGGCTGGCCAAAGCCGCGCCGCGAACTCGCTGGCGCCCAGCAGACCCATTGCCGCGGCCGCCATCCAGTAGCCGAACGGCGGCTTCTCGAAGTACAGGAAGCCGTTCAGATGCGGCGTGATCCAGTTGCCGCTGCGCAGCATCCCCAACGCGATCGTCGCGTAGCGGCCCTCGTCGGGATTGACCAGCGCGCGATGACCGAGGGGCGTGAACCAGACGACGGCGAGTGCGAGCCAGGCGGCCCAGGCGCCCCATCGTCGCTGTCGCTCGGGATGCACGCGCTCGTCGCTGTGGGAAAAACGAACGGCTGCCGGCGGCATGACGGCGACGATGCCCGAGGTGTCGTGAGACCGGTGCCGGCGCTTCGTGAGCGAATCGTGAGAACTGCTGCGTGCGCCGCTCAATCGCGGAAGTTGGTGAAAGCCAGCGGCACGTCGGCGATTTCCTTCTTCAGCAGCGTGATCGCCGACTGCAGGTCGTCGCGCTTGCCGCCGCTCACGCGCACGGAATCGCCCTGGATGCTGGCCTGCACCTTCAGCTTGCTGTCCTTGACGAGCCGCACGAGCTTCTTCGCGTGTTCGCTGGACACGCCGTGGCGCACGGTGATCGGCTGCTTGACCTTGTCGCCGCCGATCTTCTGCACGTCGCCGTAGTCGAGGAAACGCACGTCGACGTTGCGCTTCGCCAGCTTGGCGAGCAGGACGTCGCTCACCTGCCCGAGCTTGAAGTCGTCGTCGGCGTAGGCCGTCAACTCGCGCTCCTTCTGCTCGATGCGCGCGTCGGACCCCTTGAAGTCGAAGCGCGTGGAGATTTCCTTGTTGGCCTGGTCGACCGCATTGCGGACCTCGACCGCATCGGCCTCGGAAACGACGTCGAAAGAGGGCATCCGCTCACCTCGGTTTGAATGCTCGTGGACGCGCGCATTCTACTGGTGTGCCGCCGCTCCGATCACCGACGGTTTTCGCCCCTTCCCCCTTCCCCCTTCCCGCTTCCCTTCCTCGCAGGCACGTCGTTCGCACCGAGCCCGCAGTCTCGCCACGGAGGCCTGGCCGATCGTGATGATCGAAGCAGTCGCCGGCGGTGTCCCATTGACTCGCCATTCGCGTGTTTCGTTCCTGAGCTGCAGACCCGGCGCTCGCGAGCACGAGCTCGTCTCGCAGATCTGCATCGCGCGTGAACTCGCACGCCTGATCGGCGGGCGTTTCGACCGCTACGTCGATGCCGAGCATCCCGACGGCCAGGCCGCGCTCGGCTACGTCGTGCCCAACGACACGATCGTCGGCGCGCAGGCGGCGCTGCGCTGGGGCATCGAGAGCGAGGGCGACCTGTTCGGCGGCGTGGTGCCTTTTCCCTTCGTCGCCACCAAGGTCATCTCGCATCCGCTGGTCGCCGACGACGCGCCGTATCCCCCGGGCTGGAATGCCGATTTCGGCGCCCGCATTGCCGACCTCGTGTTGCCCGGCTATTCGGCTTTCTCGATGCGAGACCTGAAGGTTGCCGCCCGCGCGCTGCTGTCGCGCGGCCCGGTTCGCATGAAGCTGGCGAGCGGCATCGGCGGCCTGGGCCAGTTCGTCGTGCAGTCCGAGCGTGAGCTCGAAGAGCGACTCGCGTGGCTGGATCCGAACGAAGTGGTGCGCCGTGGCGCGGTCGTGGAGACCGATCTTCGACAGACGCGCACCTGGAGCATCGGGCAGTTGCGCATCGGCCGGCTGAAGGCCAGCTACTTCGGGACCCAGCGGACGACCCGTGATCGCCACGGCGTGGAGGTCTACGGCGGTTCGACGATCACGATGGTGCGCGGCGGCTTCGACGCGCTCGAGCCGCACGTGGCGGGCGACGAATCGCTGCGGCGCGCGATCGGCCTGGCGCGCGGGTACCACGAGGCCGCCTTCGCATCGTTCGCCGGACTCTTCGCATCGCGCTGCAACTACGACGTGGTGCAAGGCGTCGATACCGCCGGCCACGAGCACCGTGGTGTGCTCGAGCAGTCGTGGAGGGTGGGTGGCGCGAGCCACGCCGAGCTCGTCGCGCTGCACGCGCTGCGCGACGATCCCGCGCGCGAAAAGGTCAGTGCGGAGACGATGGAGGTGCATTGCGCCGATCCCGAACTGCCCGAGGGCGCGTTCGTGCATTTCCGCGGCGTCGACGATCGGGTCGGCCCGATCACCAAGTACGCGCGATTGCTCGACGATGCAGACGCGTGAGCGCCACGTCGACATCGTCGTCGGCACCGACCACATCGATGGCACGCTCGTCGCGCCGGGGCAGGGGATACCGGGTGTTCTCTTCGTGCACGGATGGGGCGCGACGCAGCAGCAGTATCTCGCGCGCGCGCGCGACATCGCGGCACTCGGTTGCGTATGCCTGACGCTGGACCTGAGCGGCCACGCGCGCACGCATGCCAAGCGCGAAACCGTCTCGCGCGAACGAAACCTGCGCGACGTGCTCGGCGGCTACGAGATCCTCGCCGCGCACCCGCAGGTCGACCCGGAGGCGATCGCCGTCGTCGGAAGCAGCTACGGCGGCTACCTGGCAGCGGTTCTCACCGAAATGCGCAACGTGCGCTGGCTGGGGCTGCGCGTGCCCGCGCTGTACCGAGACGCCGGCTGGGAGCTGCCCAAGCTGCAACTGCATCGCGAGCAGGATCTCGTGACCTACCGGCGCGGCTTCGTTCCGGCCGCGGAGAACCGGGCCTTGCGCGCGTGCGCGCGCTTTCGCGGCGACGTGCTGGTCGTCGAGTCCGAACGCGACGACATCGTCCCGCCGCCGGTGATCGCGAGCTACCGGGCCGCGTTCACGCAGGCGCACTCGCTGACCTACCGGTGCATCAAGGGCGCCGATCACGCGCTGTCGAGCGATGCAAGCCAGCGCGAGTACACCGCCCTTCTCGTGCAGTGGTTCACCGAGATGCTGGCGGCCGCAAGGCGCGACCTGCGCGAACCCCCGCAGACGATCGTCGCCGAACCGCAGCGCGTGCTCGCGACCGCCGAGCCTTCACGCGAGAGTGCCGAGCGCTGGCGCGAGAGTGACGAGCGCTAGAGCGAGCGTGCCGGGCGCTAGCGCGAGCGTGCCGAGCGTTGGAGCGAGAGCGTGACGATTCAGCTGCGCCTCGACTCGAGCGCTTCCCAGCGTTCGAGCGCCTGCAGCAGCTCCGTTTCGATCGCCGCGAAGCGCTCGTTCATGGCGCGCGCGGCCGCCGGGTCCTGCCAGCTGTCCGGGTCGGCGAGCCGCTGCGCGAGCGCCTTCTGTTCGTGCTCGAGCGCGGCGATGCGATCGGGCAGCGCGTCGAGCTCGCGCTGCTCGCCGTAGCCGAGCTTGCGCCGCGCAGCGGCGGGCCCTTCGGCGCGCGGCAGGGAAACGGCTGGGTCCTGCGACAGCGCAGTGCCGCGCGCCGCCGGCGTCGGCGCGGGTCGCTGCGAAGCGTCTGCTTCGTCGGCGTCGCGGGCCTCGTCCGCGCGCGACGCTTCGTAGTCCGAGTAGCCGCCGGCCTGCTCGCGCCAGCGGCCGTCGCCCAGCGAGACGATCGTCTGCGTGACGACGTTGTCGAGGAAGGCTCGATCGTGGCTGACGACGAGCACGGTTCCCGGATATTCGCCGAGCAGTTCCTCGAGCAGTTCGAGCGTTTCGATGTCGAGGTCGTTGGTCGGCTCGTCGAGCACGAGCAGGTTGGCCGGCCGCGCGAACAGCCGCGCGAGCAGCAGCCGGTTGCGCTCGCCGCCGGACAACGAGCCGACCGGCGAGCGCGCCCGCGCCGGCGCGAACAGGAAGCGCTCGAGGTAGCTCATCGCGTGCGTCTTCCTGCCGGCGATCTCGATCCAGTCGGAGCCGGGACTGATCGTCTCGACCAGCGTTGCGCGGTCGTCGAGCTGCGCGCGCAACTGATCGAAGTACGCGACCTGCAGGTTCGTTCCCGTTTGCACGACGCCCGAGTCGGGCGCGATCTCGCCGAGCATCAGCCGCAGCAGAGTCGTCTTGCCCGAGCCGTTGGGGCCGACCAGGCCGACCCGGTCGCCGCGTTGCACGATCGTGGAGAAGTCGCGCACCACGACGCGATCGCCCCAGGCCTTGTTCACGCCGATCAGCTCGACGACGCGCTTGCCGGAGCGCTCGCCGGCATCGACCGCCAGCCGTGCGCGCCCGAGCCGCTCGCGCCGCGCCGCGCGCTCGCGTCGCAACTGCTCGAGCCGGCGCACGCGTCCCTCGTTGCGCGTGCGCCTCGCCTCGACGCCCTGGCGGATCCACGTCTCCTCCTGCGCCAGCAGTTTGTCGAACTTCGCGTCGGCCACGGCTTCGGCGGCGAGCTCGTCGTTCTTGCGTCGCTGGTAGTCGGCGAAGCTGCCCGGATACGACCGCAACCGGCCGCGATCGAGCTCGACGACCCGCGTGGCCACCCGATCGAGGAAGCGCCGGTCGTGCGTCACGACGACGAGCGCGCCGCGCCATGCGGCGAGCAGCTCCTCGAGCCAGGCGATCGAATCGATGTCGAGGTGGTTCGTCGGTTCGTCGAGCAACAGAAGATCGGGTTCGACGACCAGCGCGCGCGCGAGCGCAACCCGCTTGCGCACCCCGCCCGAGAGCTCGCCGACGCGTCGCTCGCCGTCGAGCCCCAGGCGTGTGAGCACGCTGTCGATGCGGTGGACGACGGCCCACGCGCCCTGCGTTTCGATCTGCGCCTGCAGCGCGGCGAGTCGTTCGAGCGAGGCTTCGTCGGCATGCACGCCGCGGGCAATCGAAGCGGCGAGCGACTCGTACTCGCCGACCAGTCCGGCCTGTCCGGCCAGCCCCTCGGCGACCGCCTCGAAGATCGTGTGCGATTCGTCGAGCGACGGCTCCTGCGCGACGTAAGCGACCGACACGCCGCTCTGTCGCGAAATCTCGCCGTCGTCGAAGGCGAGCAGCCCGGCGATGCCGCGCAGCAACGACGACTTGCCGGTGCCGTTGCGCCCGATCAGGGCGATGCGCTCGCCCATCTCGATCGACAGATCGGCGTCGCGCAGCAGCGCGACGTGCCCGTAGGCGAGGTCGACGTCGCGCAGCGTCAGCAGCGACATCGCGTCATCGCTTTCAGCCGCCGGCGATGCGCCCGCGCGCGGTCTTGCGCGGTGCTGCCTTCGACGCGCTGGCAGCTTCGCCCGTGGCCTTCGACGATTTCTTTGCGGCCTTCGCGGCGCGTCCGCCCGCCTTGTTCGCCGCGATGCGCAGCCGAAGCGCGTTGAGCTTGATGAAGCCGCCGGCATCGGCCTGGTCGTAGGCGCCCTGGTCGTCCTCGAAGGTGGAGATGCGCGCGTCGAACAGCGAATCGGGCGAGCTGCGCGAAACGACGATCGCGTTGCCCTTGTAGAGGCGCATCGTCACCTTGCCGTTGACGTTGCGCTGCGTGTGGTCGATCAGCACCTGCAATGCCTCTCGCTCCGGCGACCACCAGTAGCCGTTGTAGATGAGGCTCGCGTAGCGCGGCATCAGGTCGTCCTTCAGGTGCGCGACCTCGCGATCGAGCGTCAGCGACTCGATCGCGCGGTGCGCGCGCAGCAGCACCGTTCCGCCGGGCGTTTCGTAGCAGCCGCGCGACTTCATTCCGACGTAGCGGTTCTCGACGAGATCGAGGCGGCCGATGCCGTGGCGACCGGCGCGCTCGTTCAACTCCGCCAGCAATTCGTGCGCCTTCATCCGGCGGCCGTCGATCGCGACGAGGTCGCCGTTGCGGAACTCGAGTTCGATGTTCTCGGGCTTGCCGGGCGCCTTCTCGAGGGGTGCCGTCAGGCGCCACATGCCCCTGGCCGGCGGCTCGCGGGCGGGGTCTTCGAGCACGCCGCCCTCGTACGAGATGTGCAGCAGGTTCGCATCCATCGAGAACGGCGCCTCGCCGCTGCGCTTCTTGAAGTCGACCGGAATGTCGTTCGCGTCGGCGTAGGCGAGCAGCTTGTCGCGCGAGAGCAGGTCCCATTCGCGCCAGGGCGCGATGATGCGCACGTTCGGCATCAGGGCGTACGCGCCGAGCTCGAAGCGGACCTGGTCGTTGCCCTTGCCGGTGGCGCCGTGCGAAATCGCATCGGCATTCTCGCGGCGGGCGATCTCGACCAGCCGCTTGGCGATCAACGGGCGGGCGATCGACGTGCCGAGCAGGTATTCGCCCTCGTATACGGTGTTCGCGCGGAACATCGGGAAGACGTAGTCGCGCACGAACTCCTCGCGCAGGTCTTCGATGTAGATCTTCTTCACGCCGGCGCGACGCGCCTTCTCGCGCGCGGGCTCGAGTTCCTCGCCCTGGCCGATGTCGGCGGTGAAGGTGATCACCTCGCAACCGTAGGTGTCCTGCAGCCATTTCAGGATCACCGAGGTGTCGAGACCGCCGGAATACGCGAGCACAACCTTCCGCACTTCGCTCATTTTCTTGCGCGCCGCCGTGTGCAGTGAAAAACTCTCGATTATATGACTTGGGAGTCTGTCGGAGTTGAACCGAGTCCGCGTGAGCCCCTGGCCGAAGCGCAAACAAGGCGCAAAGCGCAACCGTGGCGGGGCCACGGCGATCATTTGCAACGCAGTGTGCGCTCCGGCCATGGGCTCACGCGGGCTCGGTTCAACTCCGACAGACTCCTGGGCAACTGCGGATGGGGAGAGGCCCGCCGCCCGGACAACGCAACACAGTGCGCCAACCGCGCTTTTGCTGCGAAACGCAGCAATTATGTGTGGGCCGGGGGTTCCCCAACCGAGAATGCCGGGTTGTGCAGCATTCAAGCTCGGGCGAGGGGAGTGGGCTCGATCCGTGGGCCTCGTGCGGCGATAGGAGCCGTTGGCCACGACGAGGAGTAGGCTGGACTATGGCCCCCCTGCAACGGCCGCTCTCCCTGCAACGCCACGTCGATCCGAGGGGGCCCGGGAACGCACGGAGAACGCGCGTTTCTGCTTGCGCTCCCCTTTTCCCGTCAGAGGAGGTGCTCGACCGATGGACTCGAATGCGGCGCTCGAAGTGGCCCAGGCGGTGCGCGATGCGTGCCGCGCGGCGGTAGCCGATGCATGGGAAGACGCCGGGGTGCAGGGCTTGTGCGTCGAAGGGCGTTGCGAGGTGGCGGTGGGCGCGATCGAGCGGATCGCGTTGGAGGAGATCGTCGAACGCGTGCTGGCCGAACGAAGCGCCGGCACCTGAACGTCGCATGCACCTGCGGGGCGGGCAACGCGCGACGGGGCCCGCGCCTCGCTGTCGCTTTCTCAGCCGCCGCCTTTCACCCGCCCCAGCATCAGGTACTCGATCAACGCCTTTTGCGCGTGCAGCCGGTTCTCCGCTTCGTCCCAGACCACCGACTGCGGGCCGTCGATCACCTCGCTGCTGACCTCCTCTCCGCGATGGGCCGGCAGGCAGTGCATGAAAAGAGCATCGGGCTTCGCCATGCGCATCATGTCGGCGTCTACGCACCAGTCTGCAAAGGCGCGCCGGCGCTGTTCGTTCTCTTCCTCGAAGCCCATGCTCGTCCAGACGTCGGTGGTGACGAGATCGGCGTCCGCGCAGGCCTGCATCGGGTCTTCGAACTGCTCGACGCGGCCACCGAAGCGGCCGGCGCGCTCCGGCTCGATCTCGTAGCCGGGCGGCGTGGAAACGCACATCTCGAAGTCGAGCAACTCGGCCGCCTGCAGCCAGCTGTTGCACACGTTGTTCGAGTCGCCGATCCACGCTACCTTGCGCCCGGCGATCGGGCCACGATGTTCGATGAAGGTGTAGATGTCGGCCAGGATCTGGCACGGGTGATATTCGTTGGTCAATCCATTGACCACCGGCACGCGCGAATGCGCCGCGAATCGCTCGACGGTGTCCTGCTCGAAGGTGCGGATCATCACGATGTCGCACATGCGCGAGATCACCTGCGCAGCGTCCTCGACCGGCTCGCCGCGGCCGAGTTGGGAGTCGCGGGTGTTCAGGTAGATCGCCGCGCCGCCGAGCTGCTGCATGCCGGCCTCGAAGGACAGCCGGGTGCGCGTGCTGGCTTTCTCGAAGATCATCACCATCGTGCGATCGACGAGGGGGTGGTACTTCTCGTAGCGCTTGAAGCGGTCCTTGATGATTCGCGTGCGTTCGAACAGGTACTGGAACTCCTCGGCCGGGAGGTCGCGAAACTGCAGGAAGTGCTGGATCGTCATCGTGCGGCCTTCACGAGGACGAGCGCGCGGCAACCCGCTCGGTGTCGCGCAGGAACGCGCGGATCACCGGTACCAGCCGCTCGACAAGCAGATCGGAATGCTCGGCGCGGTAGATCAGCGCAGGCAGCAGCCGGATGACGCGCTCGGCCGTAACGTTGAACACGACTCCCGCCTCGAGGCCTTTGCGGATGATCGCGGCGCAGGGACGGTCGAGCTCGATGCCCATCATCAAGCCCTGGCCGCGCACCTCGACGACGCCGTCCACGCCGTGCAGCGCCGTGCGCAGTCCGGAGAGGATCCGCTCGCCCTGCACTCGGGCGTTCTCGAGCAATCCCTCTTCCTTCATCACCTGCAGCGTGACGAGGCCCGCGCGCATCGCCAGCGGGTTACCGCCGAAGGTGGTGCCGTGGTTGCCCGGCTGGAACACTTCGGCGGCGGCGCCTCGCGCGAGCACGGCGCCGATCGGCACGCCGGAGGCGAGCCCCTTGGCGAGCGGAACGACGTCGGCGCGAATGTCCGCCCATTGATGCGCGAACCACTTGCCGGTACGACCCGTTCCGCACTGCACTTCGTCGATCATCAGCAGCCAGCCGTGCTCGTCGCACAGGCGGCGCGCCGCTCGCAGGTAGTCGATGCGCGCCGGCTGGATGCCGCCTTCACCCTGGATCGCCTCGAAGAATACGGCGACGACGTTCGGCCGCTCGCCGGCCACGCGCTCGAGTGCGGCCGCGTCGTTGAGCGGCACGCGCACGAATCCCTCGACCAGCGGCTCGAAGCCCTGATGCACCTTCGGATTGCCGGTTGCCGACAGCGTAGCGAGCGAGCGGCCATGGAACGCGCGCTCGCAGACGACGATCTCCGGGCGGTCGATGCCGCGCTGATGCCCGTACTTGCGCGCGATCTTGATCGCGGCCTCGTTGGCTTCGAGTCCGGAGTTGCAGAAGAACGCGTTCGTCATCTCCGACAACTCGACGAGGCGCGCGCCGAGTTCTGTCTGCAGCGGCACTTCGAAGACGTTCGAGCTGTGGATGATGCGAGCGACCTGCTCGCGCAGCGCCGCCACCAGTTTCGGATGCGCGTGGCCGAGCGTGTTCACCGCGATTCCCGCCAGCGCGTCGAGATGCCGCCTGCCTTCGGTGTCGTAGAGCCAGACACCGTCGCCGTGGGTGAACGCGACGGGCTGGCGGTTGTAGGTGTTCATCAGCGGAACGGTGGCGGCCATGGCGATTTCCGGCGTGGGGCTGTGCGCGGGCGCAGGGGAAGGTGACGATTGTAGGAGATGGGCGCGCGTGCAGTCCGCGGCAGTCGCCAAATCCTCCGAAAGAGCTTTGGGCACGAAGGCTAAGTAGTCGATCCCATTGGCTTTTTACCCACAGAGGGTGTCGGAAACGACAGCCGCGGAGGTAGAATCGGCGCCCAATGGGCAGGCACATGCCCCGGGGAGGAAGGTCGAGTGAGCATCGACGCGATGGCCGATCCGCGGCCGCAGTATCGCGTGGCCGTGTTCGGCCTCGCGAGTCGGCTGCAGCACCTGCTCGAGGTCGTGCTGCGCCATGCGCGGCACAACCGCTATCGATATTCGTTGTCCACCACGCGCGGTCCTGGCGACTTCGACGTCGCGCTCGTCGACATGACCGTTGCCGGCGGCGTCGACACGGCTCGAACGCTCGAGCAGATCTTCGACGAGCGCGCGGTGCTGCGGGTCGGACGCCGCTGCGACGCAGCGCGGCCGCGCGACGACCTGCTGCAATCGAGCTTCGTTGGTCAGGTGCTCTACGCGCTGAACCGGGTGGTCGACGCGCGGCGCTCGCGCGAGCGTGCGGAGCGCGAGGCTGCGGCGGTCGACGCCGGGCGCGTGGTCACCGAGGACGGCGTGCGGCGGCGGCCCCGCGCGCTGATCGTCGACGACAGCCCGACGGTGCGTCGGCAGTTGTCGTTGGCCCTGAACCGCATCGGACTGGACGGCGAGGCGGTGGCCAGCGCGAGCGAAGCGCTCGACGTGCTGGCGATGCGCAGCTACGAACTGATGCTCGCCGACGTGGTGATGCCCGGACTCGACGGCTACCAGCTGACGCGCACCGTGCGCCGCGACCGCGCGCTCCGCGCGATGCCGGTGATCCTGCTCACCAGCCGTTCGTCGCCCTTCGACCTGGCGCGGGGCGCACTCGCCGGCTGCAACAGCTACCTGGTAAAGCCCGTTTCGATGCAGACGCTGCACGAAACCGTGCAGCGCCAGTTGCGCCGCTACGCAAAGCGGAGACGGATGGAGAACGAACTGCGCTTCGCAGCTTGAGGAAGGGGAGGGGGAAGGGGGAAGGGGGAAAGCCCCGGCCGCTCGAGTCGAGGCTTTTCCCCTTCCCCCTTCCCCCTTCTCCCTTCTCTTCCCTCATTTCACCCGATTGCGGTACTCGGCCGTTCGCGTGTCGATCTCGATGCGGTCGCCGATCTCGACGAAGGCCGGCACCGGGACCTCGAAGCCGGTGGGCTTGATGCGCGCCGGCTTCATCACCTTGCCCGAGGTGTCGCCCTTGACTGCCGGCTCGGTGTACTCCACCTCGCGCACGACGCTGTTGGGCATCTCGACGGAGATCGCGCGGCCGTCGTAGAACGTGACTTCGCAGGGCATTCCGTCGTCGAGGTAGTTGAGCACCTCGCCCATGCTGTCGCGCTCGATCTCGTACTGGTTGTACTCGCCGTCCATGAACACGTACATCGGATCGGCGAAGTACGAGTAGGTGACTTCCTTCTTGTCGAGGATCAGCACGTCGAACTTCTCGTCGGCCTTGTAGACGGACTCCGTGCCGGAGGCGTTCAACAGGTTCTTCAGCTTGAGCTTGACGACCGCGGCGTTGCGGCCCGAACGGTTCAGTTCGGCGCGCTGCACGACCATCGGATCCTTGCCGATCATGACGACGTTGCCGACGCGCAATTCCTGGGCGAGTTTCATGAGGCTTCGGGGGTAAAAACGTTCGGGTTCAGGGGAACCGGCGATTATAGCCTTTCGATGCAGAATTCGGCGAATCGTGTGCACAGGTCCTGCTGCCCGCCCAGTGCGGCGCTCCAGCGTTCGAAATCGGGACCGAGCCCGTCGAACTGCGCGTCGAATGCCCGCCATGCGCACTCCCAGTCGCCTTCGCCCGACCAGGCGAGCATCGCCGCGTCGATCTCGCCGCAGCCTTGCAGCCGGTGCAGGAAGGCGCGCAGCTTTCGCAGGTGGACGCCCTCCTCCTGCCGGTACGGCTGCCAGAGGAAGGGCCTGGCTGCCCATTGCGCGCGCACCCAGGAATCCTCTCCGCGAACCAGGTTCAGGTCCGCGCTCCACAACAGGCGGTCGTATTCATCCTGCGACAGGAACGGCACGCGCTGCACGGTGAGCATCGCGTCGTGCAGCACCTGTCCGACGGCAGGTGCGCGGCCGAAGTGCCGGGCGAGCGCGGCGTCGGCGACGCCTTCCGGCACCAGCACGCGCCACCGGGTCGGCCCTGTACGCAGCAGCCGGAACCAGCAGACGACGGGCGCCTGCGGATAACAGAACAGAGTTGCGATCCGCTCCTCGGGGTCGGGCGCGATGCCGCGCGTCGCCAGCCACGCGCGGCGCGCGCCGCCGGTGACGAAAGCGTCGCGCGCCGCGAACAGCCCGGCCTCGCGCAGCAACCCGCCGCTGCGTGCGTCGAAGCCCGGGTAGTAGAAGTGCTCGACCGCACCGTCGCGCGGCTTCTTCGAGCGCAGCCCGTGGTGCGACGAGACCCATTCTTCCGCGCTCAGGTATTCGAGCTGTACCCACAGCGGCCGGCGCGGCGCGCCGGCGAGCGCTGCGCGCAACCCGGGCGGCGGTTCGGCGCCGAATGCGCTGACGAGGATGTCCTCGTCATGCGGCCTCGTAGCCGCATCGCCGGCCCAATGCTCGACGACGATCGCGCCCCGGCCGGCGTCTGCTTCGGGCTGCGCGCCGAGGCGCTCGAGCAGATCCGGGCGGTCGATCGTCAAGCGCATGCGCCAGCCGTGCTCGCGTGCCAGTTGGCGCACGAAACGCCAGCACACGCCGGCGTCGCCGAAGTTGTCGACGACGCGGCACAGCACGCGCGCGGCGAGTGTCAATCGCCGCCTTTGTTCGCGCGCGACGCGTCGCCGTCGCGCATTCCGCGCGCGTTTCCGCCGTCGTCCGGTGCGTTGTCGGCGACCTCGGGCGTGCTCGAGCCCGCGCCGAACAGTGAATCGAGTTTCGATCGCGCGTCAGCGGCGCCGCCCGCGCGCGCGCGCTCGACCGCGTATTCCTCCTCGATCCTATCGGCGTAGAACACGGCCGGATTGGGTGCGGCGACCAGGCGGCGCCACACCTCGGCGGGCACTGCCTTGAAGATGCGGCGTTCGCCGTCGACGAAGTCGATTTCCAGCCGCTGCTCGCGAGCCTCGTAGGCGGCGGCCTTCAGCCGTCCGCCGTGCAGCGTTCGCCGTTCGAGTGCCATTCTTCGCCTCCTGCGTCGTCGGCGCTCAACGTCCGAGCGCCATGCCTTCGCGTCGCGGATCGACCGCTCCCTCGAGCGTGCAGCGCCGCGGGGCGCGGCATTGAAGCGCGATCGCGTGCAGTCCGCTCGTCATTTCACGCCACTCGACGACGTGCCCTCGCGCCGCCAGCGCCCGAGCGAGCGACGGCGCCGCGCGGCCGGTTTCCAGTTCGGTCGGTCCGTTGCGGCTGCCGACGTTGGGCATCGCGAGCGCGGTGGCGAGATCGATGCGATCGTCGAGCACGGCGACGAGCGTGCGTGCAACGTACGAGATGATCGACGCCCCGCCGGGCGAGCCGACCGCGAGCACGGGCGCGCCGCTGCGCGCATCCAGCACGATCGTCGGCGACATCGAACTGCGCGGGCGCTTGCCCGGCTGCACGCGGTTGGCCGCCCACGCTCCGTTGCGCGCCGGAACGAACGAGAAGTCGGTGAGCTGGTTGTTCAGCAGGAAGCCGCGCACCAGCAGCCGCGAGCCGAATGCGTTCTCGATCGACGTCGTCATCGACACCACGTTGCCGTCGCCATCGACGATCGACAGGTGCGACGTCGAAGTCGGCTCGAAGACGGGCGGCGTGCGAGCGCGCGGCATGCCGCCGACCGACGGCGACCCGGGCGCGGCGTGCTGCATCGAGCGCTCGCCGATGCTCGTCGCGCGGCGCAGCAGGTAGCGGGCGTCGAGCAGCGTGCCGGGCGCATCGCTCACCGGTTCGCCAGGCTGCTGGCCGGGCAGCGCGACGAAATCGGTGTCGGCGACGTACTCGTTTCGATCGGCGAAGGCCAGCCGCTCGGCCTCGGTGAAGCGATGCACGCCGTCGACGAGCAGGCTACCGCTCGGGTCGGCAAGCCGAAGCGGCGGACCGGCGAGTTCCCAGTACGCAAGCATCTGTGCGATCGCGATGGCGCCCGACGAAGGCGGCGGCATGCCGCAAACCCGATGAATGCGGTGCACGACGCACAGCGGTTCGCGCTCGCGCGGCTCGTAGAACGCGAGGTCGCGCTCGCCGAGCAAGCCGGCGTTCGGATGCGCGGCGACCGCGTCGACGATGTCTGCCGCGATCGGTCCGGTGTGCAGGGCCAGGCTGCCGCGGCGAGCGATCTGCTCGAGCGTGTCGGCGAGCGGCGGATTGCGAAGCAGATGCCCCGGCGGCCAGGCGCGTCCGTGGGCATCGTAGAAATACGCCGCGGCCGCCGGTTGCAGGCGCAGCCAGCGGTCGGTATCGAGGAGCGCGTGCAGGCGCTCGCTGACTTCGAATCCGTTGCGTGCGAGTGTGACGGCCGGCTCGAAGAGTCGCTGCCAGGCCAGGCGGCCGTGCGTGCGGTGCACGCGTTCGAGCATGCGCACGACGCCCGGGACGCCGACCGAACGCCCGCCCACCGCGGCCTCGAAGAAGTCCATCGGCGTGCCGTCCGCGCGCAGGAACAGGTCGGATCGCGCGCGCGCCGGTGCCGTCTCGCGACCGTCGAAGGCGCGCACGCGGCCGCTTCGCGCTTCGTACAGCAGCAGGAAAGCGCCGCCGCCGATGCCGGAGGATTGCGGCTCGACCAGGCCGAGAACCATCTGCGCCGCGATCGCGGCGTCGACCGCATTGCCGCCCGCTTCGAGAATCGACGCTGCGGCGCGCGTGGCGTACGGATTGGCGGTGACGGCGAGATATCGTTCGGCGAATACCGGTGCCCGTCGCACGAACCCGCTCGACGCTTCCGGCGCTGCACGCTCGGCGGCGTGCGTTGCAGCGGGCGCTGCGGCGTCGATCGCCGGCCCCGCCTGTGTCGGCGCATGCGCGATGCAGGCGAGGAATGCCCAACCCAGGACCGATGCGAGTCGCATCGGGGCATCATAGCGGTCGCTCCTTCCGCCAGCGATGAACATGCTGTCCGATTCACGAACCGCTGCAAGCTCGCCGCACAGCGAATCGATCCGCGACGTGGTCGCCGAGATCGCTGCCGGCTCCTGCAGCGCGCAGTCGCTCGTCGAGCAGGCGCACGACAACGCCGTGCGCCATGCCGCGCTGAACGCGATCGCCTGGGTCGACTGGCCTGCCGCATTCGACGAGGCGAGAGCGCTCGACGACGAGGCGCGAGCGGGCCGTCTGCGAGGTCCGCTGCACGGCGTTCCGGTATCGATCAAGGACCTGTACGCGGTGCGCGGAATGCCGACGCGCGCCGGCACCCGCGCGCCGCTGCCGCCGCTCGGCGCGGTCGAAGCGACGGCGGTCGCGCGCCTGCGGGCGGCGGGCGCGCTCGTCTTCGCCAAGACGAACATGCACGAGATCGCGCTGGGCTGCAGCGGGGAGAACGAGTGGACCGGCGACGTCTGCAATCCCTTCGATCCGGCACGGCAGTCCGGAGGATCGTCGAGCGGATCGGGCGTGGCGGTAGCCGCCGGTATCGGGCTCGCATCGATCGGCAGCGATACCGGCGGGTCGGTGCGCATTCCCGCCGCTTTCTGCTCGGTGGTCGGGTTCAAGCCGACGGCGGGGGCGATTCCCCTCGACGGCGCGCTGCCGCTGTCGTTCACCTGCGATCACGCGGGGCCGCTCGCGCGCAGCGTGGCGGACTGCGCGCTGCTGTACGAGGTGATGGCGCAGCGACGCGTTGCGCACGGTGCCGTCGCGCGCCGCCCGCGCTTGCACATTCCCGCTGCCTGGCTGCGCGGTCGCCTCGCGCCTCAGGTGCGCGAACGATTCGAGCGTTCGGTCGGGCAACTGCGCGCAATCGGCGCAGAGATCGGCGAGGCCGACGTTGCGCAATTGAACGATTCGTGGGCGTCCTATACCCCGATCGTGAGGGCGGAAGCCGCGTGGGTGCATCGCGCCGCGCTCGATGCTGGCGGCGTCGGATTCTCGTCGCTGGTGTTGCCGGCGCTGCAGGCCGCACGTCGCATTCTCGCCGTCGAGTACGTCGAGGCGATGCGCACGCGCGCCGCGATCTCGGCGGCGCTGGACGCGGCACTCGCCGACTGCGACGCCTGGATCCTTCCGACGAGCACCGTGCTGCCGCCGCCGCGCGGGCAGAACGACGTGCAGGTCGAAGGCGGAACGACGACCGTGCGCGAGGCCGTGCTCGGCCAGACGCTGCCGTTCTCGTTGTGCGGCGTGCCGGCGCTATCGGTTCCGCTCGGGCTGGTCGACGGCCTGCCCGTAGGGCTGCAGGTGGTCGCCCGCCGCGACGGCGATGCGACGCTGTTGGCCCTGGCGCGGTGGATCGAGAGGAAGGTGAAGGGTCAAGGGTGAAGGGTCAAGGGTGAAGGGTGAAGGGTGAAGGGTGAAGGGTGAAGGGTGAAGGGTGAAGGGCAACAGCCCCGATGACGGAGATCGAGGCTTTTCCCCTTCACCCTTCACCCTTGACCCTTCACGTCTCTCACCTCGGCGCCATCCGGATCGCTCCATCCAGCCGTATCGTCTCGCCGTTGAGCATCGTGTTCTCGAAGATCTGCGCGACGAGCTGCGCGTATTCCTCGGGGCGGCCCAGGCGCGAGGGGAAGGGCACCTGGCGACCGAGCGACTCCTGTACTTCCTTCGGCAGGCTGTCCATCAGCGGCGTGAGGAACAGGCCCGGGGCGATGGTGACGACGCGCACGCCGTCGCGCGACAGATCGCGTGCGATCGGCAGCGTCATGCCGACGATGCCGCCTTTCGAAGCCGAATACGCCGCCTGTCCGATCTGGCCGTCGTAGGCCGCGACCGACGCCGTGTTCACGATGACGCCGCGCTCGCCTTCTTCGTTCGGCTCGTTGCGCACCATCGAGGTGGCCGCGATGCGGATCATGTTGAAAGTGCCGATCAGGTTGACGGTGATCACCTTCGTGAAGACGTCGAGCCGGTGCGGTCCGTCCTTGCCGACGGTCTTCGCGGCGGGGCCGATGCCCGCGCAGTTGACGAGACCGACCAGGCGACCCATGCCGGCGGCCGCGTCGACCGCGGCCTTCGCATCGGCCTCGGCGGCGACGTCGCAGCGCACGAAGCGCGTGGCGGCGCCGAGTTCGTCGACGAGTTGCTTGCCCATCGTTTCGTTCAGGTCGGCGACCAGTGCCTTGCCGCCGGCAGCGACGATGCGTCGCACGGTAGCCGCGCCGAGGCCGGAGGCGCCGCCGGTGACGAGCACGACGTTGTTCTGAATCTTCATCGGATTCTCCTGGACAATGCGATCCGGAATTACAGCACACCCGTAGTGTGGCAACGACGGCGGCACCGCGCTACCGTAGGGGTCCACGCCCGGATGCCGCGACATCGTCCCGGCGTGATGCAGAACCGTGGAGGCACTGTGCACGGCGCGACGGACGCTTTCCTCGACTACTGGCGCATGCTGGTGCGCAGCGACGATTCGCTGCCGCTGTTCGAGGCGGCACTGTCGATCGCCCAGGACGAATATCCCGAGTTGCCGATGCACGAGGTGCTCGCGCGCGTCGACGGCTTCGCGCTGGCACTGCGTCGTCGCGTCGCCCGATTGCGCCAGCCGATCGCGCGCGTCGATGCGCTGCGCGAGCACTTCGCCGACGAATTGGGTTTTCGCGGCAACGCGAACGACTTCCACGACCCGGAGAACAGCTACCTGAATCGCGTCATCGAGCGTCGGCTCGGCATTCCGATCAGCCTGTCGGTGCTCTATCTGGAAATCGCCGAACTGGCCGGCGTGCAGGCCTGCGGCGTGGGCTTTCCGGGGCACTTCCTGGTGCGCCACGACGTGGCCGGACGCGGGATGATCGTCGACGTCTTCGCCGGCGCACGCGTGCTGACGCACGACGAACTCGAATACCGCCTGCTGCCGTACGCGGCGGGCGATCGCGAGGAAGCGGGTCGGATGCTCGGTCGCGCACTGCCCGCGGCGAGCGGGCGGCAGATCCTCGCGCGCATGTTGCGCAACCTGCGGGCGATCCATCGCGAGCGCGGCGACGCGCGCCGGCTGGCAGCGGTCGAGCGCCGGCTCGTGGTGCTCGAGGAAACCGAAGCCTGAAACGAAACCGGCGGCGCGATGCGCCGCCGGAGTGTCGTGCCGCCGGCGCAACCGCGCCGGACGAACGAGCTTACTGCGCCCAGACCACCGCGATCAGCGGCACGATCAGCAGCGCCACGATGTTGATGATCTTGATCAGCGGGTTCACCGCGGGGCCGGCCGTGTCCTTGTACGGGTCGCCGACGGTGTCACCGGTGACGGCAGCCTTGTGCGCCTCGGAGCCCTTGCCGCCGAAGTTGCCTTCCTCGATGTACTTCTTCGCGTTGTCCCAGGCGCCGCCGCCCGTGCACATCGAGATCGCGACGAAGAGACCGGTGACGATCGTGCCCATCAGCACGCCGCCCAGCGCTTCCGGCCCGAGCAGCAGACCGACCAGCACCGGAACGACCACCGGCAGCAGCGACGGAATCATCATCTCCTTGATCGCCGCGCCGGTGAGCAGGTCCACCGCGCGCGAGTAGTCGGGCTTGGCCGTGCCCTCCATGATCCCGCGGATCTCGCGGAACTGCCGGCGCACTTCCTCGACCACCGAGCCTGCCGCACGGCCGACGGCTTCCATCGCCATCGCACCGAACAGGTACGGGATCAGTCCGCCGATGATCAGTCCGACGATCACCATGTGGTTGGACAGGTCGAAGCTGGCGACGATGTTCGCCGACTCGAGCGCGTGCGTGTAGTCGGCGAAGAGCACGAGCGCGGCCAGGCCCGCCGAGCCGATCGCGTAACCCTTGGTGACCGCCTTCGTCGTGTTGCCGACCGCGTCGAGCGGATCGGTGATGTTGCGCACCGAGTCGGGCAGGTGCGACATCTCGGCGATGCCGCCGGCGTTGTCGGTGATCGGGCCGTACGCGTCGAGCGCGACGATGATCCCGGCCATCGACAGCATCGAGGTCGCCGCGACGGCGATGCCGTACAGCCCGCCGAGCCAGTACGCGGACATGATCGCCGCGCAGACGAACAGTACCGGCCACGCGGTGGATTTCATCGAGACCGCCAGGCCCGCGATGATGTTCGTGCCGTGGCCGGTGGTCGACGCCTGCGCGATGTAACGCACCGGCTTGTACTGGGTGCCGGTGTAGTACTCGGTGACCCAGACGATGAGGCCGGTGAGCACCATGCCGACGACGACGCACAGCCACAGGTTCAGCACCGAGGTGCCCGAGCGGGCGAGATCGCCGTCGGCGAATATCCACGCCGTGATCGGATAGGCGACGATCGTCGCGAGGGCGCCCGCCCAGATCAACCCCTTGTACAGCGCGCCCATGATGTTCGTCTGGCCGGGCGCGAGCTTGACGAACATCGCGCCGATGATCGACGCGATGATCGACAGGCCTCCGAGGGCCAGCGGATAGACCACCGCTTGCGTCTCGGCGCCCTTGATCATCAGCGAGCCGAGCAGCATCGTCGCGATCAGCGTGACGGCGTAGGTCTCGAACAGGTCGGCCGCCATGCCGGCGCAGTCGCCGACGTTGTCGCCGACGTTGTCGGCGATCACCGCGGGGTTGCGTGGGTCGTCCTCGGGAATGCCCGCCTCCACCTTGCCGACGAGATCGGCGCCGACGTCGGCGCCCTTGGTGAAGATGCCGCCGCCCAGTCGCGCGAAGATCGAGATCAGCGACGAGCCGAAGGCCAGTCCGATCAACGGACGGATCACGTCGTGCAGCGAGACCACCGTGCCGAGTCCGTGCGGGGCCGTGGCGATCAGCAGTCCGTAGTAGCCGGCGACGCCGAGCAGGCCCAGGCCGACGACGAGCATGCCGGTGATCGCGCCGCCGCGGAAGGCGACGGCGAGCGCTTCACCGAGGCCGCGCGTGGCGGCCTGCGCGGTGCGCACGTTGGCGCGCACCGACACGTTCATGCCGATGAAGCCGGCCGCTCCCGACAGGATCGCGCCGATCGCGAAGCCGATCGCGGTCGGCAGCCCGAGGCCGGGAACCAGCCAGATGATGACGAAGAGAACCACTCCGACGATCGCGATCGTGCGGTACTGCCGGTTCAGGTACGCCTTGGCGCCTTGCTGGATCGCCGCGGCGATTTCCTGCATCCGCGCATTGCCCGCGTCGAGCGACAGGATCCAGCGGCTCGATGCAATGCCGTAGATCACTGCCGCCAGCCCGCAGGCCAAAGCGAGCCACAGGCCCGCCGAGGTAGCAGTCATGAGTGGACCTCCATCCGGTTCCGGTTGTGTTGTGAAAAGCTGAAAAAGACGATCGGGAAACGAGGCGCCGTCGCTTGCTGCGAAGCGGCCGCTGCGACGCGTTCACGCCCTGGGCGGGACGCGTTCAAGCGCGAAGCGCCGGGAGTTTACTGGAGCGCGGCGAAGACACGAGCAGTGATTTCGTCGACGCCGCCCACCCCGGACACTTTTCGGCAGCGCGGCGCCGCGGGGTCCCCCGAGCGTTCCCAGGCGGCGTAGTAGTCCACCAGCGGGCGCGTCTGCGAGTGGTACACGGCGAGGCGCTTGCGTACCGTTTCCTCGCGATCGTCGTCGCGCTGGATCAGGTCTTCGCCGGTGATGTCGTCCTTGCCGGGGGTGCGCGGCGGGTTGAAGCGCAGGTGGTAGCTGCGCCCGCTGGCGGCGTGCACGCGCCGGCCGCTCATGCGCTCGATGATCTCGGCGTCGGGCACGTCGATCTCGAGAACGTAGTCGAGCGCCACGCCGGCGCTCTTCATCGCATCGGCCTGCGGGATCGTGCGGGGAAAGCCGTCGAACAGATAGCCGTTGGCGCAGTCGGGTTCGCGCAGGCGCTCCTCGACCAGGCCGATGATGATGTCGTCGGATACGAGCGCGCCCGCGTCCATCACTTTCTTGGCGGCCATGCCCAGCGGGGTGCCGGCCTTGACCGCGGCGCGCAGCATGTCTCCGGTGGAGATCTGCGGAATGCCGTATTTCTTCGTGATGAACGCGGCCTGCGTGCCTTTGCCCGCTCCTGGTGCGCCGAGAAGGATCAGCCGCATGTCGCCCTTTTGCCTGCCGCCCGCAAAGCCCCCAAGCGTACCGGGAAGCGCCGCGGTCGGTCAATTCGCAGCGTACGACACCGTTGCGGGAACGACGCTTGCGCTGCCGACGCGTAGCGGGTAGTGGGCAGCATGCGATGAAGAACTGGTCGGAAGCGATTCACGACGGAATGCTCGGCGGCGCGCTGGCCGCTGCGGCAACGGTGGGCGTCCTCGCGCTGTGCGGAAGACGCGAGACGCGCAGCGCGGCGGCGCCGCTGAACGCCGTCAGTCACGTCTATTGGGGCGAACAGGCGCTGCACGAGAACCGCGCCTCGCTGCGCTACACCGGCGCCGGCTTCGTCACCCACCTGTTGTCGGCATTGATGTGGGGCATCGTCTACGAGAAGCTGCTCGGCGAGCGCCGGGCGCGGTCGCTGCTGCGAGTCGCGCGCGACACGGCGGCGGCCACAGCGGCGATCGCGGCGGTCGACTTCAAGGTGGTTCCCGCGCGGCTCACCCCCGGGTTCGAGCACCGGCTGTCCACGCCGAGCCTTTTCGGCGTCTACACCGCTCTGGGGCTTGCGCTGGCCGCCGCAACGCGCTGGTCTTCGTCGCAACGCGCCCACCGCTGGCGCACGCGCTCGAGGTCGGCGGCCGTGTCGACGCCGCCTTCGGCGGCACGCTCGGACAGGTGAACCGCGATCCGCAGGCCGTGCCAGATCGCGCGCAACTGCTCGAGCGACTCCAGCGTCTCCAGCGGTGAAGGTGGCAGCGACGCGTGCGCGCGCAGGTACGACACGCGGTAGGCGTACAGCCCGATGTGGCGCAACGGGCGCTGCGCCGCGCCGAAGACCGTGTCGAGCGATTGCGGCAGCCGCGCCGGGAAGCCGGGCATCGCGTCGCGGACGAAGGGCAGCGGTGAACGGCTGAAATAGAGCGCCCGCATTCGCGCGTCGCAGACCAGCTTGACGACGTTCGGATCGAGCCACGCCGCGATGTCGTCGATCGGATTCGCGGCGGTGGCGATCGCGCAGTCGGAAGACTCGGCCAGGCGCCGCGCGACCGCGCGCACGAGCGCGGGCTCGATCAGCGGCTCGTCGCCCTGGACGTTGACGACGATGCGCCCGTCGTCGAGCGCGAGCGCATCGGCCGCCTCTGCCAACCGTTCCGTGCCCGATGCGTGGTCCGCGCGCGTGAGGATCGCTTCGAAGCCGGCTGCGCGCACCGCGTCGACGATGCGCGGCGAGTCGGTGGCGACCGCCACCTGCGCGGCGCCGGCCGCTGTCGCGCGTTCGGCCACGCGCACGACCATCGGACGTCCGCCGAGGTCGGCGAGCGGCTTGTCGGGCAGGCGGGTCGAGGCGAGTCGCGCCGGGATCAGCACGACGAAATCGGGTTCGGCCGGGACCGCGCCGCCCGCGTCGCCTACGTCGCCCGCGGCGCTCACGACTCGCCGGTACCCGGATCGGGAAGCTCGCGCGGCACGGTGTCGCCGGCCTCGGGTTCGAGGCGCCGCGCCTCGTTTTCGAGCATCACCGGAATGCCGTCGCGCACCGGGTAGGCGAGGCGGTCGGCGTGACAGGCGAGTTCGGCTTCGAACGGCGTGCCGTCAGCGGAGCGGCCGCCGGGCAGTCGCTTCAGCGGCCCCTTGCACAGCGGACAGACGAGGATCTCGAGCAGGCGTGCGTCCATGAAGCGTCTCGTTCAGCCAGTCGGCGAGGGCGGGTTCGACGAGGGCGCGCACTTCCAGGTACCAGCAGCGTGCGTCGGCCCAGGTCGCGCATTTTACGGCGTCCTTCTCGGTCATCAGGATCCACGGGGCGGCAATCGCGTCGAGGCGTGCCGGCGAGATCGACGCGTGGTCGGCCAGCGCGATCTCCTCGGCGTCCACGCCGAGCGTGCGCAGTGTGTCGAAGAATCGCTGCGGCGCGCCGGTTGCCGCGAGCGCGACGACCGCGTCGGAACCGAGTCGCGACGCGAATTCGCCAGCGGGCACGGGGGCGGCGTGGCCGTCGAGCGCGACGAAGTGCAGCGGTTCGATGCGAAAGCCGAATACGCGCTGGTGCGCCAGCGGCGGGCGCGCCTGGCCGTTCAGCGCGATCGCATCCATCGACGCGGCCTGTGCCAGTGGCGCGCGCAAGGGGCCGGCGGGCAGGCAACGCCCGTTGCCGGCGCCGCGTTCGTCGAAAACTGCGATCTCCACGCTGCGCGCCAGTCCGGCGTGCTGCAGTCCGTCGTCGCTCACCACCACGTCGATCGACGGCTGCGCGGCGAGCAGCGTCTGCACGGCCTGCCGGCGAGCGCGCGCCGCCGCCACCGGGCGACCGGTGCGACGCGCCAGCAGCACGGGTTCGTCGCCGTGCTCGATTGCGTCGTCGCCGGCGCCGACCAGCCGCGCGTCGTGCCGGCGCGCGCCGTAACCGCTGGTCACGATGCCGGGCGTCCAGCCCCGCTGCGCGAGCGCATCGACCAGCGCCTCGACGAGCGGCGTCTTGCCGGCGCCGCCGGCCACCAGATTGCCGACGACGACGACCGGCACCGCCGGTGCGGGAAGCCGTCGAATCGCGTGCCGCCTGCGCCGGGCGACGGCCGCCGTCAACGCGGCGAGCGGCGCCAGTGCCGCACGAAGCAGCCACAGCGTTCGCGACGGGGAACGCTCGTACCAGAGCGTGCGCAGCGCCGGCTCGATCCGCTCGCGCAGCCGGCCGGTGGCGGATGTCGTCGGGACTTGCTGTCGCGGCGGCGCAGCCACCGGTGCCGCTAGCGGGCTCGCCGCGGTGCCGCGGCGCCCGCGGCGTCGGCCTGCGCGGCGAAGGTGACTTTGGCAACGCCCGCCTCGCGGGCCGCGGCGAGCACCGAGATGACGTCCTGGTGCTTCGCGCCGGCATCGGCGTGCACGACGAGCACCGGGTCCTTGCGCTCGGCGGCGACGCGACCGAGCTCGGCGGCGAGCCGGTCGCGCGCCACCAGTTGCGCGCCGCCCTCGCCGAGGATCCGGTACTGCCCGTCGGCCGAGATGCCGATGTCGACCTCGCTGGGGCGCTCGGTGGCCGTTTCGCCGGTAGCGCTGGGCAGGTCGACCTGCAGTTCGGTGAACTTCGAGTAGGTCGTCGTGACCATCAGGAAGATCAGCACCACCAGCAGGACGTCGATCAGCGGGACGAAGTTGATTTCCGGCTCGTCGCGCCGAATGCCGCGGCGGAAGTTCATCGCGGCGCCGCGCGCAGGTGATCGACCAGTCGCAGCGACTGCTGCTCCATCTCGACGAGGAAGGCGTCCACGCGTGCGCGGAAGTGCCGGTACGCGATCATTGCCGGTATCGCGATCAGGATTCCGAGCGCCGTGTTGTAGAGCGCGACCGAGATGCCGTGGGCGAGTTGTTGCGGGTTGGTTCCGCCCGGGGCCTGCGCGCCGAAGATTTCGATCATGCCGACGACGGTGCCGAAAAGGCCCATCAGCGGTGCGACCGCGGCGATGGTGCCCAGCGCCGACAGGTAGCGCTCGAGGCCGTGCGCGACCGCCCGGCCGGTTTCCTCCATCGCTTCCTTCATCAGTTCGCGGCCCGCGCCTTCGTGGCGCAACCCGCTGGCCAGCACGCGACCGAGCGGCGAATTGACCGCGAGGCGATTGAGCATGTCGGGGGTGATCGACTGCGTGCGTCGCAGGCCGAGCACCTCGTCGAGCAGGCCGGGCGGCAGCACGCGCGACGACTTCAGCGACAGGAAGCGCTCGATGATCAGCGCGACGGCGGCGATCGAGGCGACAATGAGGAACCAAATGGGCCAACCGGCCGCCTGGATCAGGGACAACAAGACGATTCTCCGGGTACTGCGCAAACCGAAAGGCACGCAATTGTCGGTTTTTTTTCCAGCGGGCAGCAAGTGCAACCGTCGAACGGCGCCCGCGAACGGTTGCAGCGGGCCGCCGACGCGGCCCGCACGCCTCGCTGCCTGGGGACAACTCTGTGAACAAGCCGCCTTCGTTGCGCTGCGGCGAGCGGAATTCAATCGGCGTGCCCGCTTGTCGCGCCACGGCAAAAAAGAAATGTCAAGTGGAATCAAGCAGTTGACGTCGCCGACGACGTTGTGGCAAGACGAAGCCGCAAAGAATCCGATCGTGCGCCGCGTGTGGATAGATCCGACCCGGAAACTCGCATGAGCGCTCGTTTTGCCGGCGCAAACGAAGCAGGGACGCGGGAAATCCTGTCGATTTCCCAGTTGAACCGCGCCGTTGCTGGGTTATTGCAACGCAACATCCCGCCTGTATGGGTTCTCGGCGAGATTTCGAATGCGACGCGCGCGGCGAGCGGACACTGGTATTTCACGCTGAAGGACGCCGGCGCGCAGGTGCGGGCGGTGATGTTTCGCGGACGGGCGCAATACCTGACGTTCGTCCCGCGGAACGGCGAGCGCGTCGAGGCGCGGGCCGTCGTCGCGCTGTACGAGCCGCGCGGCGACTTCCAGCTCACGGTGGAAGCGATGCGTCCGGCCGGAGCCGGCGACCTGTTCCAGCGCTTCGTCGAGCTCAAGGAGAAGCTGCAGGCCGAAGGGCTGTTCGATGTCGCGCGCAAGCGCCCGCTGCCGAGCTTCCCGCGCACCGTCGGCGTGGTTACGTCTCCGCGCGCCGCGGCGCTGCGCGACGTACTGACCACGCTGCGCCGCCGTGCGCCCGGGGTCGCGGTCGTCGTCTACCCGGCGCAGGTGCAGGGCGCGGACGCGCCGGTCGCACTGGTGGCGGCGCTGCGCGCCGCGTCGCGCCGCGCCGAATGCGACGTCCTGCTGCTCGTGCGAGGCGGCGGTTCGATCGAGGATCTGTGGGCGTTCAACGACGAGACGCTCGCTCGCGCGATCGCCGCCTCGCCGATTCCGATCGTCAGCGGCGTCGGGCACGAAACGGACTTCACGATTGCCGATTTCGTCGCCGACGAACGGGCGCCGACCCCCACCGGCGCTGCGACGCATGCGGTGCCCGATCGTCGCGAACTCGCCGAGCGCGTGTTGCGGGCGTCGGCGCGCGTCGAACGCGCTTGGTGGCGGCGCATCGAGGCCGTCGAGCAGCGACTGGACACGGTCGCACGATTGTTGCGTTCGCCGTCGGCCCAGTGGCAGGCACGCGCGCATCGGTTGCACTCGCTTGCGCAGCGCATGGCCGCCTTCGGCAGGATCTCGCTGCAGCAGCGGGCGATGCGGCTCGACCGCCTGTGCGCCGGGGTGCGTGCGCCGCGCACCGATGTCGCCGAGCAGCGGCTCGCACACGCCGCGCTGGCGCTGCAGCGAGGCGCCGCGCAGCGCGTCGCCCGGCTCGGCGAGCGCGTGGACAACGTCGCCGCGGCACTCGGCCTGGTCAGCCCGCAGGCGGTGCTCGAGCGCGGATACGCGATCGTGCACGACGCGCACGGGCGCGTGCTCGCATCGGCGACCGGCGTGGCGGTGGGCGATGCGCTGCGCGTGGCGCTGCGCGACGGCACGCTCGATGTCGGGGTGCAGGCGATCGAGACAGGGGAGAAGGCGACGAGGACTTTGCCGCCGTCCTAGAATCGAAGATCGACTCGCGCGCCGCGCGATCCGAACGACTACAAGGAGAACACGCAATGGAGCACAAGCTGCCGCCTCTTCCGTACGCGATGGACGCACTCGCGCCGTACGTATCGAAGGAGACGCTCGAATACCACTACGGCAAGCACCACCAGGCCTACGTCACGAACCTTAACAACCTCATCAAGGGCACCGAGTTCGAGAACATGGGCCTGGAGGACATCGTGCGCAAGGCATCGGGCGGCGTGTTCAACAACGCGGCGCAGGTGTGGAACCACACGTTCTTCTGGTCGTGCATGAAGCCGGGCGGCGGCGGCCAGCCCTCGGGCCCGCTCGCCGATGCGGTTTCCCGCAAGTGGGGCTCCTTCGATGCCTTTCGCGAGGCGTTCAGCAAGAGCGCCGTCGGCAACTTCGGCTCGGGCTGGACCTGGCTCGTGAAGAAGGCCGACGGTTCGGTCGACATCGCGAACACGAGCAACGCGGGCACGCCGCTCACCACCGGCGACAAGGCGCTGCTGACGATCGACGTCTGGGAGCACGCGTACTACATCGACTACCGCAATGCGCGGCCGAAGTTCGTCGAAACCTTCCTCGCCAACCTCGCCAACTGGGACTTCGCCGCGAAGAACTTCGGCTGAGCGACAGCGTCACCGGCGAACCGAAGACGTCGATCCGGCGTCTTCGGGCACGTCCCTTGCCTGCAACGATGCCTCGAGCATTCCAACAAAAGGAGCGGTGACCATGAGTTGGCTGTGGACCTTGATCATCGGATTGATCGTCGGCGCCATCGCGAAATGGGTGATGCCCGGGCGGCAGGACGGAGGCATCATCGTCACGATGATCCTCGGCATCGTCGGTGCCTTCATCGCCACCTGGATCGGACAGGCGGTCGGGTGGTACCGCGCGGGCGAAGGCGCGGGCTTCATCGCGTCGATCATCGGCGCGCTGATCATCCTGTGGATCTACGGGATGATCACGCGCAAGCGCGAGGCTTGACGGCCGTTTTCAGCGCTGGCCGGGAAAGATCGAAGGCTGCACGAGACGCGCGCCCGGCGCGAGGCCGTGGCGCGCGAACCACCCCTGTTCCATCTCGAGCGCGAAACGCACCTCGCGGCTCGGGCAGTGGCTGTCGTCGCTGCGCGGCGCCATCTGTGCGATGTCGACGATCCGGCCGTCGTCGTCGAGGAACGCGATCGACAGCGGCAACGGCGTGTTGCGCATCCAGAAGCAGTGCACCGCCTTTCGCTCGAAGACGAACAACATTCCTTCGTTCGGGCCGAGCGCTCGGCGCCCCATCAGCCCGATCGCTCGGGTACGGTCGTTGTTCGCCAGTTCGGCACGAATGATGTGGATCCCGGCCTGCAGTCGTACGATCGGCAGCGTCGGCTGCGGAACGGCCTCGGCGCTCGACTGGGCGTGCACCGACGGGATCGCCGGCGGCCCGAGCGTTGCGCAGGCAAGGGCGAGGGAGCAGGCGATTCGTCGCATCGCACGATAGTGCCGCAACCGCCGTCCGAGCGCGACGCTTCGCCTGCTGCGGCATAATCCCGGGGTTCGGATAGCGGGCTCGCGGCCCGTGTCCGCCGGCTCAGACTCCGAGGATCCGCTTTCATGTACCAGCACGTAAAGATTCCGTCCGATGGCGAGAAGATCAAGGTAAATCCGGATTTTTCGCTGCAGGTTTCCGACAACCCGATCATCCCGTACATCGAGGGCGACGGTACCGGGCTGGACATCACTCCGGTGATGCTGCGGGTCGTCGACGCGGCGGTACAGAAGGCCTACGGCGGCAAGCGGAAGATCCGCTGGATGGAGATCTATGCCGGCGAGAAGTCCACGCGCGTCTACGGTCCCGATGTCTGGTTGCCGGAGGAAACGCTTTCGGTGCTGAAGGACTACGTCGTCTCGATCAAGGGGCCGCTCACCACGCCGGTCGGCGGCGGCATCCGCTCGCTGAACGTCGCGCTGCGCCAGGAACTGGACCTGTACGTCTGCCTGCGCCCGGTGCGCTGGTTCCAGGGCGTGCCCTCGCCGGTGAAGGAGCCCCAGAAGACCGACATGGTGATCTTCCGCGAAAACTCGGAAGACATCTACGCGGGCATCGAGTACGAGGCGCAGTCCGACAAGGCGAAGAAACTCATCGCTTTCCTGCAGGACGAGCTCGGCGTCACGAAGATCCGCTTTCCCGAGACCTCGGGCATCGGCATCAAGCCGGTGTCGCGCGAGGGAACCGAGCGTCTGGTGCGCAAGGCGATCCAGTACGCGATCGACAACGGCAAGCCCTCGGTCACGCTCGTGCACAAGGGCAACATCATGAAGTACACCGAGGGGGCGTTCCGCGACTGGGGCTACGCGCTCGCGCAGCGCGAGTTCGGCGCGCAGCCGATCGACGGCGGCCCGTGGTGCTCGATCGACAATCCGAAGACCGGCGGGCAGATCGTCGTCAAGGACATGATCGCCGACGCGTTCCTGCAGCAGATCCTGCTGCGACCTGCCGAGTACAGCGTGATCGCCACGCTGAACCTGAACGGCGATTACATTTCGGATGCACTCGCTGCGCAGGTCGGCGGCATCGGCATCGCGCCGGGCGCGAACCTGTCGGACTCGGTGGCGATGTTCGAGGCCACGCATGGCACGGCGCCGAAGTACGCCGGCAAGGACTACGTGAACCCTGGCTCGGAGATCCTGTCGGCCGAGATGATGTTGCGCCACATGGGCTGGACCGAAGCGGCCGACCGCATCATCTCTTCGATGGAGAAGTCGATCCTCTCGAAGAAGGTCACCTACGACTTCGCGCGGCTGATGGAAGGCGCCACGCAGGTGTCGTGCTCGGGCTTCGGGCAGGCGATGATCGAGAACATGTGAGGCGGTCCCGGGGCGTCTCCGGACGTCCCGGAAGGTCCCGAACGAATCTCCAGATCGTGGGTATCTCTGCGAGCGATGTGGTGCCGTTCACCCAGGCGCGTGCGACGCTGTCCGACCTGGCTGAACAGGTCAAAGCCGGCGCCGAGGAAGATCATCACCAAGAACGGCGAGAGCTATGTCGCCCTCATCGACGCCGAGCGCCTGGATTACTACCACCGCCTGGAGCGCGAGCGCATCCACCTGCTGTTGATCGACGACGCCCGGCGTGGCCTCGCGGACATTGCAGCCGGGCGAACCCAGGATGCGGATGCAGGCATTGCCGCTCTGCAGGCGCGGCGTGCCGGTGCGCGGCCGGCTGCTACGAAGGGCAAGGTAAAGGCAAGCGGGACTGCGCGCAAACGTGGCTGAGCCCGTCGTTCGCGTCGAACTGACGGCCAGCTTCCTGGACCGGCTGACGGCGATCGCCGCGGGCAAACTACTAGACTTCCCGCGTTTCGCACCACGTACGCAAGCACGCGCCGGCGAACGACGACATGAGGCACCGCGTCCGCGACGTGCCACAACAACGAGGAGACCGCGCAATGCGCATCCGCAACCGCCGCGACTTCTGGTCGGGGGTGATGTTCCTGGTGCTGGGGTTGCTGTTCGTCGTCTTCTCGCAGGCATATCAACTGGGTACTCCGGCGCGAATGGGGCCGGGGTTCTTCCCCACGATGCTCGGCGCGATCCTCGGCCTGCTGGGGCTGATCGTGATGTGGCGCTCGACGGCGCGCAGCAACCCCGAGCTGCGCCTCGAGTCGGTGGGCTGGCGCGAGCTCTGGCTGGTGCTGCTGGCCGTCGGCTTGTTCGGAGCCGCGCTCACGCAACTGGGGATGGTCGTGGCCGTCGCGCTGCTGATCGGAATCGCGGCGATCGCCAGCCACGAGTTCAACTGGAAGGAGACGCTCGGCTCGATCGTCGTGCTGCTGGTGCTCGCGGATCTGGTGTTCGTGCGCGGCCTCGAGCTGCAGTTTCCGGTCTGGCCGACGTTTCTTGCCCGGTAGCCCGCAGCCGAGCAGCCGATGGAACTCCTGTCCAATCTCGCGCTGGGCTTCGGCGCCGCGCTCTCGTTCGACAACCTCTTCTATTGTTTCGTCGGCGTGCTGCTGGGCACGTTGATCGGCGTGCTGCCGGGCATCGGGCCGGTGGCGACGATCGCGATGCTGCTGCCGATCACCTACCAGCTGAGCGACCCGACCACGGCGCTGATCATGCTGGCAGGGATCTACTACGGGGCGCAGTACGGCGGATCGACGACCGCGATCCTGGTGAACCTGCCGGGCGAGATCTCCTCGGTGGTGACGACGCTCGACGGCTACCAGATGGCACGCAAGGGGCGCCCGGGACCGGCATTGGCCATCGCGGCGATCGGTTCGTTCTTCGCGGGGACGGTGGCGACGCTGCTGATCGCCGGATTCGCGCCCCCGCTTGCCGAGGTGGCCTTCCAGTTCGGGCCGGCGGAGTACTTCTCGCTGATGGTGCTCGGCCTGATCGCCGCGGTGGTGCTTGCGCACGGCTCGATCGTCAAGGCGCTGGCGATGGTGGTGCTGGGCCTGCTCATCGGCATGGTGGGCACCGACGTGAACTCGGGCGTTGCGCGCTTTTCCTTCGACATCCCGGAACTGACCGACGGCGTGAACCTCGCCGTGGTCGCGATGGGGATCTTCGGCTTCGGCGAAATCATCGCCAATCTCGAGCAGCGCGAGCAGCGCGAGGTCTTCGCCAGCAAGGTCGGACGCCTGCTGCCGAGCAGCGCCGAGTTCAAGGCTTCGCTTGCGCCGATCCTGCGCGGCACCGCCCTCGGCTCGCTGTTGGGCATCCTGCCCGGTGGCGGCGCAGTGCTGTCGTCGTTCACTTCCTACGCGATCGAGAAGAAGATCTCGAAGACCCCGGAGCGTTTCGGGCAGGGGGCGATCGAAGGCGTGGCCGGCCCGGAATCGGCCAACAACGCCGGCGCGCAGACCTCGTTCATCCCGATGCTCACGCTCGGCATTCCCACCAACGCGGTGATGGCGCTGATGGTGGCGGGGATGATGATCCACAACATCCAGCCCGGCCCGCAGGTGATGACGAGCAACCCGACGCTGTTCTGGGGGCTGATCGCGTCGATGTGGGTGGGCAACCTGATGCTGGTGATCCTGAACCTGCCGCTGATCGGCATCTGGATCAAGCTGCTGACGGTGCCCTATCGGCTGCTCTACCCTGCGATCCTGCTGTTCTGCTGCATCGGTGCTTACTCGATCAACAACAACGTCTTCGACGTGTTCATGACGATCCCGTTCGCCATCCTCGGCTACGTATTTCACAAGCTCGACTGCGAGGCCGCGCCGCTGCTGCTCGGTCTGGTGCTGGGCAGCCTGATGGAGGAATACCTTCGCCGCGCGATGACGATCTCGCGCGGCGACTGGTCGGTGTTCGTCACCCGGCCACTGTCCGCCTCGCTGCTCGCGATCGCGGTCGCGCTGCTGGTGATCGTGTTCCTGCCGAATATCGCGAAGAAGCGCAGCGAGGCGTTTGCGGAGGAGGAGAACTGAGGTTCTCGAACGATTCGCGCTCGCCGGTTGCGTCGTTGACGACGCGCGCGCGAGACGGATCCGGACGTCTCACTTCGTGAACCCCGACTTCTTCACCACCGGCTCCCACTGCGCACGGTAGGCCGCGAGCATCTTCGCCGTCTCGTCGGGAGTTGCCGAGACGGGCATCATGCTCGCGGCTTCGAACTTCGCACGCACGCTCTTGTCGCGCATCACGTCGCGAACCGCCAGTCCGATGCGCTGGACGGTTTCCTTCGGCATGGACGCGGGCGCGAACAGGGCGTTCCAGCCGGTGGCGACGATGTCCTGGCCCGATTCGCGCAGCGTCGGGATGTTCGGCGCCATCGCCGATCTCTTCGCACCTGCCATCGCGAGGATGCGGATCTTCCCGCCCGGTTCGTGCGGGAGCAGCGCATCGAGCGTGTCGACCGCTACCGGAATGGTGCCCGCCATCAGGTCGGTGATCGACGGCGCCGACCCGCGATAGCCGATGATCTGCGGCTTCACGCCGACCGATTCGCCGATCATCAACCCGAAGAAGTGGGGCAGGCTGCCGGTGGCGGGAACGCCGAAGTTCGCCTGCTGCGGGTTTGCCCGCAGCCAGGCGACCAGGTGATTGAACTCGCGTACCGGCACCGCCGCGCCGACGGCGACGGCGAAGTCGTAGTCGGTGATGTGCGAGACGGGAACGAAGTCCTGCTTTGCGTCGTAGCCCACATCGCTGAAGACGACCGGCGCCACCACCATCAGCGCGGGATTCACCACCACCAGCACGTGCTGATCGGCGGGCGTCGACTTCAACTGCTGCATCGCCAGTCGCCCCCCGGCACCAGTACGGTTCTCGACGACGATCGTCGTTTTCAGCTTGTCCTTCAGCGCGTCGGCCACGAGTCTCGCTGCTCGATCCGTGGCGCCGCCGGGCGGATACGGGACCACGATGCGCAAGCCGCCGTCGAGGGCTTGCGCGGGAGCGAGCGACGGCACCAGCAGTGCCAGGAAGGCGGCGAACAGCAGGGACGTCAGGGTTTTCATGGTTTGTCTCCTCGTCGATGGCGGGTGAGGGAAGATGCCGCGCGTCGTCAGCGTTGCGGCATGTCCTTGCGCGAGTAGCCGACGCTCACGGTAGCGTCTTCGGGAATCGCGGGCACCGTCGCATCCCAGCGCAACCATGCATCGCGCATCGCGCACAGGCGCTCGGGGTGCCGCTGCGCCAGGTTGGCCCGCTCGCGCGCGTCGGCGACGACGTCGAACAGATACTCGTGTTCGTCGACCTTGAGGTATTTCCAGTCGCCGTCGCGCAGCGCACGCTGTTGCCGATGGTTCATGCGCCAGTACAGCGGACGGGCGAAGCGGTACGAAGGGTCGCGCAGCACCGGCGCGAGCGAGACACCGTCCAGCGGATAGTCGGGATGCGCCCGGCCTCCGCCGAGTTCGAGCAGCGTGGCCGACCAGTCCATCGTCATGCAGAGCTGCGCACTCGTGCTGCCCGGGCGAATCACCGCCGGCCAATGCGCGATCCACGGAACGCGGATGCCGCCTTCGGTCAGGTCCATCTTGCCGCCGACCAGCGGCCAGTTGTCCGAGAAGCGCTCCCCGCCGTTGTCGCTGGTGAACACGATCAGCGTGTTCGCGAGCTGCCCGGTGCGGCGCAGCGCCTCGACCAGCCAGCCGATGCCCTCGTCCATGTGGTGGATCATCCGGCGGTAGATGTGGATGTTGCCGCCGTGCAGGTGGAACAGGTTGTCGCTGACGTCGTTCGCCACCGCTTCGTCGTCGCGCGTCTCCCAGGGCCAATGCGGCGCCGTGTAGTTCAGGCTCAGGAAGAAGGGCCTGGCTTCGCGGGTCGATGCCGCCACCCGCTCGATGTACTCGACGGCGCGGCGCGAGAACAGGTCGGTCAGGTAGCCGGCCTCGCGGTGTTCCTGCTCGCCGGCGTACAGGTCGTGGTCGCCTCGCGTCGAGCAGTGCGTGAAGTAGTCGACTCCGCCGGCCATGATCCCGAAGAACTCGTCGTAGCCCGAGCGCAGCGGCCCGAACGCCGGCGGATAACCGAGATGCCATTTGCCGATCAGCGCAGTCGCGTAGCCGGCTTCGCGCAGCAGCGACGGCAGTGTCGGGATGTCGGTGGGCAGGCCCAGCGTGGTGCTGCCCCGGCTGCGGCTATGGATCGGCTCCTCCAGTCCGCCGCGTAGTCGGTACTGGTAGCGCATAGTCATCAGCGCGAAGCGCGTCGGCGAGCAGACCGGCGCGTTCGAATACCCGTCCGTCATGCGCAACCCGTCGGCGGCGAGGGCGTCGATATGCGGGGAAACCGGGCCGAACTCGGCCTCGCGCCCGCCGTAGCAGCCGAGGTCGGCAAAACCCAGGTCGTCGGCGACGATGTAGAGAAGGTTGGGACGCAGCGGCATCGCGATCGCCGGTTACCTGCCGCTCGCGACGGCGTGCGCAGGCACGGTGTCTCCTCGTTCGTTCCGGGGCATGCTAGCGCGCGGCGCGCGGCGCGGCCACTGAATGGAAGGAATCGGCGCCCGGACGAAATCCTGCCGCCCGCGCACGCGCCCGAGGCGGCGGGAGTCGCGCTTGCAGTCCTCGGCTTGGCCACACCGAGGAGTACAGCAATGGCTGAACGACGAAACACCCCCGCCGATTCCGCCGCTCGCGCGCGCCAGCAGTGGCGCGACGCGGATTCCCACCGACGCGAGCCGGCGCACGACCCTCGCCGACCCGATGAACTCGACCCGACGCTACCGCAGGAGCGGCGCGATCACTTCCTGAATACGCGAAACGGCGTGTTCTACCCGACCGGGCACGCCGTGCTCGTGCTGTCGCCCGACGACGCGTTGGCGCTGCGCGATGCGCTGCAGGAAGCCGGCTTCGGCCGCGACGAGACGCTGCTTCTCGGCCCGCAGCAGGCGGCCGACCTGATGCGCGCGAGCGAGGAGCAGGCGGGCGTGCTCAGCGAGTTCGGCAGCGAACTGGAGAACGTCGCCATCATTCGCCAGCTTGCCGACGAGGGTGCGGCGATGCTGCTGGTGCGGACCAAGGGCGACGAAGCGCAGCGAAAGCTGGTACGAGCGGCCGCCGGCAGGGAGGTCCGCAAAGCCTTGCGCTACCATGCGCTGGCGATCGAGGAGTTGGCGGTAGGCACCGAGGAGATCCCCGGCGACAGCCCTTACGCTGCGGGCGAAGTTCCGCGCAACAAGCCTTCGGACGCACAGCTGAAGCCGCGGCAGTAGCCGCGGCGCCGGCAGTCGAAGAGAAGACGGCGCGCCGGGGCGCGCCGTGATTTCACGAGGACTGGATGTTCGACGCCTGCTTGCCTTTCGGGCCCGAGACGACGTCGAACTGCACCTTCTGGCCTTCCTTCAGGCTCTTGAAGCCGTTCATCTGGATCGCGCTGAAATGCGCGAACAGATCCTCACCCCCATCGTCGGGGGTGATGAAGCCGTACCCCTTCGAGTCGTTGAACCACTTGACGGTACCCGTTGCCATGCTTTCGTCTTCCCCTGACGCTATCGACTGGACGCTGCCGGCTCGCCGGAAGGCGGCTTACGGGAACGTCGCAGCTTCGTAGTGCGTCGGTTCTTGTTGGAAGCCCGGCGCCCCCGTTTGCGAGGACATCCCCCGGGCAGCGCACGGATTCTTTGTGAAAAGACAGGTTGCGTCAAGACAGGACTGGGGTTTTCCGGCGACATTCGATGGGCTTCCGCATTGCTTCGTGAAGCCCGTCACGGTCGGCAGGGCGGGGCCGATCGGCGTTATTGCAGTGGAAGCAACACTGGCTAGAATGCATTCATGGCGACGCGTCAAGATCCGACTCCGGTACTGGAGCGCAAGGGGTCGCGGCTCGAGCCGCCGCCGATGTATCAGGTAATGCTGCTGAACGACGACTTCACGCCGATGGAATTCGTCGTCAACGTCCTGCAGAGGTTCTTCGGAATGGGACGTGAGAAGGCCACACAGGTTATGTTGAAGGTGCATCGCGAAGGACGCGGCGTGTGCGGCGTCTTTCCTCGTGACGTCGCAGCGACGAAGGTGGAACAGGTTAGCAGTTACTCACGCCAGCATCAGCACCCGCTGCAGTGCGTGATGGAGGAAGCATGATCGCGCAGGAACTGGAAGTCAGCTTGCACATGGCCTTCGTGGAGGCCAGGCAGCAGCGCCACGAGTTCATCACCGTGGAGCACCTGCTGCTGGCGCTGCTCGACAATCCGTCGGCGGCCGAAGTGCTGCGCGCGTGCGCGGCAAACGTGGAAGACCTGCGCAAGAACCTCACCGGCTTCATCAAGGAAAACACCCCGGTCGTACCGGGTGCCGAGGAGATCGACACCCAGCCCACGCTCGGGTTCCAGCGCGTCAGCCAGCGCGCGATCCTGCACGTGCAGAGCACGTCGAACGGCAAGAAGGAGGTCACCGGCGCCAACGTGCTGGTGGCGATCTTCGGCGAGAAGGACTCGCACGCCGTCTACTACCTGCATCAGCAGGGCATCACCCGCCTGGACGTCGTCAACTACATCTCGCACGGCATCACCAAGGCGCCGCAGCCCAAGGAACCGGTCAAGGAAGAGCAGGCCGAGACCGAGGCCGAGGCGGGCAGCACGCAGCAGGGCGCGCTCGAGCAGTACACGCAGAACCTCAATGCGGCGGCACGCGAAGGCCGCATCGATCCGCTGATCGGCCGCGAGAACGAGGTCGAGCGCGTCATCCAGGTGCTGTGCCGCCGGCGCAAGAACAACCCGCTGCTGGTCGGAGAAGCGGGCGTGGGCAAGACGGCGATCGCCGAGGGACTCGCCTGGCGCATCACGCAGGGCGACGTGCCGGAGGTGCTCTCCGACGCCACCGTCTATTCGCTCGACATGGGCGCGCTGCTCGCCGGCACCAAGTACCGGGGCGACTTCGAACAGCGCCTGAAAACCGTGCTCAAGCAGCTGAAGCAGGCGCAGAGCGCGATTCTCTTCATCGACGAGATCCACACGCTGATCGGCGCGGGCTCGGCCTCGGGCGGAACGCTCGACGCGTCGAACCTGCTCAAGCCGGCGCTGTCGTCCGGCACGCTGAAGTGCATCGGCGCCACCACCTACAACGAATACCGCGGCATCTTCGAGAAGGATCACGCGCTGTCGCGCCGCTTCCAGAAAATCGACGTGGTCGAGCCCACGGTGGAGCAGACGGTGCAGATCCTGCGCGGGCTGAAGTCGCGCTTCGAGGAGCACCACGGCGTCAAGTACTCGTCGTCGGCGCTGTCGGCGGCGGCCGAGCTGTCTGCCAAGTACATCAACGACCGGCACCTGCCCGACAAGGCGATCGACGTCATCGACGAGGCGGGCGCCGCGCAGCGCATCCTGCCCAAGAGCCGGCAGAAGAAGGTCATCAACAAGGGCGAGATCGAAGACATCGTCGCCAAGATCGCGCGCATTCCGCCGGCCTCGGTATCCAGCGACGACCGCGGGCGCCTGCAGACGCTCGATCGCGACCTGAAGGCCACCGTCTTCGGCCAGGATCCGGCCATCGACGCGCTGGCCGCGGCGATCAAGATGTCGCGCTCGGGGCTGGGCAAGCCCGACAAGCCGATCGGCGCCTTCCTGTTTTCCGGGCCCACCGGCGTCGGGAAAACCGAGGTCGCGCGCCAGCTCGCGTTCATCCTCGGCATCGAGCTGATCCGCTTCGACATGTCCGAGTACATGGAGCGCCACGCGGTGTCGCGCCTGATCGGCGCGCCTCCCGGCTACGTCGGCTTCGACCAGGGCGGGCTGCTCACCGAAGCCATCACCAAGAAGCCGCACGCGGTGCTGCTGTTCGACGAGATCGAGAAGGCGCACCCGGACATCTTCAACATCCTGCTGCAGGTGATGGACCACGGCACGCTCACCGACAACAACGGGCGCAAGGCCGATTTCCGCAACGTCATCATCATCATGACGACGAACGCGGGCGCCACCGAACTGCAGAAGCGCGCGATCGGCTTCTCCGACAGTCGCAAGGCCGGCGACGAGATGAACGAGATCCGTCGCATGTTCACGCCGGAGTTCCGCAACCGGCTCGACTCGATCATCAGCTTCGGCGCGCTCGACGAGCAGATCATCCTGCGCGTGGTCGACAAGTTCCTGATGCAGCTCGAGGAGCAGTTGCACGAGAAGAAGGTCGAAGCGATCTTCACCGACGCGCTGCGCACGATGCTCGCGAAGAAGGGCTTCGATCCCCTGATGGGCGCGCGCCCGATGCAGCGGCTGATCCAGGACACGATCCGCAAGGCGCTGGCCGACGAACTGTTGTTCGGGCGACTCGCCGGCGGAGGTCGCGTCACCGTCGATGTCGACGAAGCCGGAGATGTCACGCTATCGTTCGCCGAGGCGCCCCCCGCTGCCGGCGGCGAGGGCGAGGAGCGCATCGAGGTGCTGCCGGCGTGAGCCGGACGATCGAGCGACGTGTTTCGAAGGGGAAGTCAGCCTCGGCGCCATAACGCAGATCAAGGCATCCCGGTTCCGGGGCTGACAGCATTGGCTGCCTGATTACAAGAATCAAAGGGGAGACAGCGATGCGCCAACGGCATCCGGCGTCGACGCGGCACGTGGATGGCGCAGAGGCCGCTGCGTGACGGCGATCGGCAGACTTCTTCGAAAGCTGCGCAGTCCTCCCGCCGCCGGCACCACGATCGGCCGCCTGCTCGGCATCGGCGTAGCCGGCACGATCGTCGCGGCCCTGGCCGCCTACGCGCTGTTCTTCCATCCGCTGCTCGAGCGCACGAACTCCACCGAGTTCTGCGCCTCCTGCCACTCGATGCAGGCAACGGTGTACCGCGAGTACCAGACTTCGGTGCACTACTCGAACGCGTCCGGCGTGCGCGCGGGCTGTCCCGATTGCCACGTGCCCAAGGCGCTGGTTCCGAAACTCGTCGCCAAGGTGCGCGCCGCCAAGGACGTCTGGCACGAAATCCTCGGCACGATCGACACACCCGAGAAATTCGAGGCGCATCGTTGGCGCATGGCCAACGCGGTCTGGTCGATGATGGAGCGTACCGACTCCGTGACCTGCCGTGGTTGCCATTCATGGGAAGCGATGAACGCCGACGAGCAGGATCGCAGCGCGCGCAGCAAGCATCGCGCGGCGAAGGAAGAGGGCCGTACGTGCATCGAGTGCCACAAGGGCCTCGTGCACAAGCGGCCGAAGGCTCCGGACGCCGCAGACCTGTAGCGGCGCCGGGCGGAGGAAAGGGGTGCCCCACAGGCGAGGCCGCCGGCATCCTGCTGCGATGACGACCACGAAGGGGGAGCGATGAGAAAGACGTCGTTGGGAACCGCGCTGCTGCTGGCCGGGGCGGTGTGGGCGGGGAGCGCATCAGCGCAATCGGGGCCGGTGCCCGTGCTCGTAGGGAACTGCGTCGCCTGCCATGGCACCGACGGCAACAGCGGCGGGCCGGCAACGCCGACGATCGCCGGACTGTCGAAGGTCTACTTCGTCAACGCGATGCTGGCGTTCAAGTACGGCAAGGAAACCGCGAAGATCGAGGCGGCCGCGCAGACGCTGAAGCTCGATCCGGACGACATCGAGGGCTTCGAGCGGCTGGCCACGGTGATGGACCGCATCGCCAAGGGCTACAGCGACGAGGAGATCGGCGCGATGGCCGACTACTTCGCCGGCCAGCGCTTCCAGGCGGCCGCGCAACCCTTCGACGCGGCGCTTGCTGCGAAGGGCAAGGCGGTACACGAGGACGCCTGCGAGAAGTGTCATGAGAAGGGCGGACGCAAGGGCGACGGATCGGGCACGCTCGCGGGCCAGTGGACGCCGTACCTGGGCTTCACTTTCGCCGACTACGAAGCCGGCCATCGCCAGATGCCTAAGAAGATGCGCGCGAAGATGAAGGACCTGAACGAGAAGGACTTCCAGGCGCTGCTGCAGTTCTACGCCAGCCAGAAGTGAGGAGGAGACCATGACGAACATCACTCGCAGGAGCATCCTCCTCGGTGCCGGCGCCACCGGCCTGGCACTGGCCGCGCCGCGCTTTGCCATCGCGCAGGGCAGGAAGAAGGTCGTCGTCGTCGGCGGCGGGATCGGTGGATGCACGGTGGCGCATTACCTGCGGCTCGGCGATCCGTCGATCGAGGTGACGCTGATCGAGCCGAAGAAGAGCTACCACACCTGCTTCATGAGCAACGAGGTGATCGGCGGCGTTCGCAAGATGGAGTCGATCACCTTCGGCTACGACGGCGTGCGCAAGCGCGGTGTCGAAGTCGTGCACGACACCGTCACCGCCATCGATCCGGCGGGCCGCAGCGTCAAGACCGCGGGCGGCGCGAGCTACGGCTACGACCGGCTGGTAGTGGCTCCCGGCATCGACTTCAAGTTCGGCGGCATCGAAGGCTACGACGCGACGGTCGCCGAGAAGATTCCGCACGCATGGAAGGCCGGAGCGCAGACCGAACTGCTGCGCAGGCAGCTCGAGGCGATGGCCGACGGCGGCACGGTGATGATCTGCCCGCCCGCCGCGCCCTATCGCTGCCCGCCGGGGCCGTACGAGCGTGCGAGCCTGATCGCCGCCTACCTGAAGCGCCACAAGCCGAAATCGAAGGTGCTGATCGTCGATGCGGCCAACGGCTTCTCGAAGCAGCCGCTGTTCATCGAGGGCTGGAAAGCGCTGTACGGCTACGGCACGCCGAACGCGATGATCGAGTGGATCAGCGGCGAGCAGACCGACGGCGGCATCGCGAAGCTGGACGCGGCAACACGCACCGTCACCACGCGCTTCGGCGACAGGCACAAGGCCGACGTGCTGAACCTGATCCCGGCGCAGACGGCGGGCAAGATCGTCCTCGACGCCGGCCTGACCGGCAGCGGCGCCTGGTGCCCGGTGGACGTGCAGACCTTCGAGTCGACGATCCACAAGGGAATCCACGTCATCGGCGACGCATCGGTCGCCTCGACGATGCCCAAGTCGGGCTACGCGGCGAACTCGCAGGCGAAGGTCACGGCGGCCGCTGTCATCGCGCTGCTGCAGGGCAAGGAGCCCGGTGCGCAGGCCTACGTCAACACCTGTTACAGCCTGCTGGACGACAGCTACGGAATCTCCGTAGCCAACGTCTACCGCCCGGGCAAGGACGACAAGGGCGCCGCGGTGATCAAGTCGGTGTCCGGCGGTATCAGCCCGCTGGGCGCCTCGCCCGAGTTCCGGCGCCGCGAAGCCGCCTACGCTCACAGCTGGTTCACGAACATCACGCACGACGTGTTCGGGTAGAGGAGGGTAAGGGTCAAGGGTGAAGGGGACAAGCTCCGACTTCGATGCTCGGCGCGATCTGTCTTTTACCCTTCACCCTTCACCCTCTTTCTCCACCGCCGTATAGTCTCTCGATGCCCTATCGAGGTCGCTTGCTGCTGCTCGGCTGCGCGGTGTTCGCGCTGGCGGCGGTCGGCGTTGCGCTGGTGCTGCAGCACGTCTACGACATGCGGCCGTGCGCGTGGTGCACGTTCCAGCGGCTGATCTATCTGCTCGTCGCGGCGTTCGCGCTGCTCGGGTGGGCGTTCGGTGGTCACGTCGGAGTGCGCCGCTCGTTCGGCGTGCTGGCGGCGCTCGCTGCGCTGGGCGGCATCTGGGCCGCGCTGCACCAGCAGCTCGTCGCTGCGCAGACGCAGTCGTGCGCCTTCACTTTTGCCGATCGCATGTTGATGCAGTTGCGGCTCGACGAGACGCTGCCGTGGCTGTTCATGGCCGACGCATCGTGCAGCGAGGCGAACGTGCCGTTGCTGGGCGTGCCGTTCGCGCTGTGGAGCGTCGCCGCCTTCGTGCTGCTGGCGGCGGGCGCGTCGTTCGCGGTACTGTCGTCGAAGGCGCCGCTGGCGCGGCGCTCGCCGCTTCCGGAGGTACCGTCATGAACGCACTCGAACAGCTCGAGCAATACACCATCGTCGTCGCCGACACGAGCGACTTCCGCACCATCCATCAGTACGGCGCGCGCGACGCGACGACCAACCCGTCGCTCGTGCTCAAGGCCGCGCAGAAGAACGAATACGCACAGCTGCTCGAGCAGTGCGTCGCCGATCACGCGAAGGAGGACACGCAGTCGCTCGCCGACCGACTGCTCGTGCGCTTCGGGCAGGAGATCCTGAAGGTCGTACCGGGGCGCGTGTCCACCGAAACCGACGCGCGCCTGTCCTTCGACACGCAGGCGAGCATCGCGCGCGCGCAGCGCATCGTCTCCTTCTACGAGGAAGCGGGCATCTCGCGTGAGCGCGTGCTGATCAAGGTCGCCTCCACCTGGGAGGGAATCCGTGCGGCCGAGCAGCTCGAGCGCGACGGCATCCACTGCAACCTGACGCTGCTGTTCTCGTTCCCTCAGGCAGTGGCCTGCGCCGATGCGGGCGTCACGCTGATCTCGCCCTTCGTCGGGCGCATCTACGACTGGTACCGCAAGCACGAGAACCGCGACTACGCGCCCGAGGAAGATCCGGGCGTGCTGTCGGTGCGTCGTATCTACGACTACTACAAGAAGTTCGGCTATCGCACCGAGGTCATGGGTGCGAGCTTTCGCAGCATCGGGCAGGTGCTCGCGCTGGCGGGTTGCGACCTGCTGACGATCAGTCCCGACCTGCTCGGACAGCTCGCCGAGTCGGAGCAGCGGGTCGAGCGCAAGCTCGATCCGAAGGCGGCGCACGACAAGGACATCGAGCGAACGTCCTTCGACGAGAAGAGCTTCCGCTACGCGGTCAACGAGGATGCGATGGCCACCGACAAGCTGGCCGACGGTATCCGGATCTTCGCCGCCGACGTCGCGAAGCTCGAGCAACTGGTGGCGAAGCTGCGCTGATCGCGAACGCGTGTTCGAGCGCGGCTTTCGCTGCGCTCACGGCGGCTGCAGCTCACCAGATTCCCATCGACAGACCGGCGCCGAGCGCGTGGCCGAGTTCGCGCGCGCGTTCCAGTTGCGCCACCTCGATGCGCTTCGGCGCGAGGATCTGCTCGGGCGTCTGCGCTCCGACGACGACGATGAGCGGCTCGGCAATTTCCTTCAGCCGCCAGCCGGTCGCGATTCGCGCGACCTGGCGTGCGGCGCCGGCGCCGTCGGTGCCCGCGCAGACGAGCGTGGCGTAGGGCAGGCCGTCGATCCGGCCGAGCACCGGGTAATAGGTGCGATCGAAGAAGTCCTTCATCATTCCCGCCATCGATGCCAGGTTCTCCGGCGTGGCGAAGACGAAGGCCTGCGCCGCGAGCACGTCGTCGGCATGGGCCTGGTCGGCACGCAGCGACACGACCTCTGTGCCGCGCTCCTCGAGCGCGCCTTCGGCGAGCGCTTCGGCGAGTTGTTGCGTGCCGCCGGTCATCGACCACCAGACGAGCAGCAGGCGGGGCAAGTCCGCCGCGCTCGCGTCGGCAGCCGAATCCACGCGCGGCGTCAGAAATCGAAGATCTCGCCCCAGACGCTCTTCTTGCGATGCCGCTTGCGATAGTCGTCGTCGTGATGACGGGGGCGGTCTTCCGGCATCGGGCGCGTTGCGGCAGGCACGGAGGTCGCCTCCTGGTTCGAGCGCTCGATCAGCTTGTCGAGTTCGCCGCGATCGAGCCAGACACCGCGGCATTGCGGGCAGTAGTCGATCTCGATGCCTTGCCGCTCGCTCATCAGCAGCGTCGCCTGGCAGTTCGGGCATTGCATTGAGGCGTTCCTCGGGTGAAGTATCGAACCGACGGTGACGGTTCACAGAGACCGATTCTAGTGGCCTGCCGCGAACACCTCGTTCGCAACGCGGGTGGTTTCCTTCAGCGCCCCGTACTCCCGAACCCGCTCGCGCCGCGCGCGCTTTCGTCGAAGCTCTCGACGACGTTCCACTGCACCTGCACGACGGGAACGACGACGAGTTGCGCGATGCGGTCCATCGGCTCGATGGTGAATGCGTCGCGGCTGCGGTTCCAGCACGAGACCATCAACGGACCCTGGTAGTCGGAGTCGATCAGGCCGACGAGGTTGCCGAGAACGATGCCGTGCCTGGCGCCGAGGCCCGAGCGCGGCAGGACCATGGCGGCATAGTGCGGATCGCCGATGTGGATCGACAGGCCGGTGGACAGCAGTTGCGCGGCGCCGGGTTCGAGGACGAGCGGGGCGTCGATGCAGGCGCGCAGGTCGAGTCCGGCGCTGCCTTTCGTCGCGTAAGCGGGCATCTGCCCCGCCAGCCGCGGGTCGAGAATGCGAACGTCGAGTTTCACGATCTCATCCGGCGAGCCTGCGCGCGATCTCGTCGGCGAGCGCGCGCGCCAGCGCGTCCTTGCCGGCGCGCGGAAGACGTTGCGCACCATGCTCGTCGATCAGCAGCAGTTCGTTGTCGTCGCGTCCGAAGGTGTCGGGGCCGATGTTGGCCACCAGCAGCGGGACGCCCTTGCGCGCGCGCTTGGCGGCGCCGTGTTCCTCGAGCTTCTCGCTCTCGGCGGCGAAGCCCACGCAGTACGGGGCGCCGGGCCGGCGCGCGACGCTCGCCAGGATGTCGGGGTTCTCGGCGAATTCCAGCTTCGGGGCGCGGCCGCTGTCGTCCTTCTTCCACTTGCTCGCGCTCGTGTTGGCCACGCGCCAGTCGGCCACCGCCGCCACGCCGACGAAGACGTCGAAACGACGGCCTGCGCGCCGGCCATCGTCGAGTTCGGCCATCACCGCGTCGTGCATGCGCTGCGCCGTGTCGACGTCGATACGCCGCACGCCGCGCGGCCCGGCGAGCGAGGTGGGCCCGGCGACGAGGACGACTACGGCGCCCGCGACGCGCATCGCGCGCGCGAGCGCGAAGCCCATCTATCCCGACGAGCGGTTGGTGATCCCGCGCACCGGATCGATCGGCTCGAAGGTGGGCCCGGCCGTGATCAGCGCGCGTCTGCCGGCGAGCGTCTTCGGCACGAAGCTCGCGGCGATTTCCTCGACCAGTTCGAGCGGTTCGAGCATTCGCCCGAGTCCGACCTCGCCGCAGGCCTGGTCGCCGCTGCCGGGGCCGGCGACGAGGACGCCGTCGGCGACGATCTGCGCGACGTTGCGTTGCGTCGCCGGATGCGACCACATCTGCCGGTTCATCGCCGGTGCGACGACCAGCGCGCACTCGCGCGCCAGGCACAGCGTGGACAGCAGGTCGTCGGCCAGGCCGTGCGCGAGCCTGGCGAGGAAGTCGGCGGTGGCCGGTGCGACGACGATCGCGTCGGCGCCGCGCGACAGCTCGATGTGCGCCATGTTGTCGGGGATGCGCGCATCCCATGCATCGACGAACACCGGCTCGCCGCTGAGCGCCTGGAAGGTCACCGGACCGACGAAGCGCGTCGCCGCCTCGGTCATCACCACCTGGACCCGGGCGCCGGCGCGCTGCAGCTCGCGCACGAGCTCGGCCGACTTGTAGGCCGCCACGCCGCCGGTGACGCCGAGCACGATCCGTTTGCCGTCGAGCATTGAGGAAGTGAAGGGTGAAGGGTGAAGGGTGAAGGGTAGCGCGCTTTTGCGCGCCGATCCGGCCCGCTTCGGGTCTTCTCAGGTCTGCGTCGCTGCGCGGGGATCCCGGGTTGCCGGCTGCGCAGGGGGGCGCTGCGCGCGATCGAACTCGGCGCGCACATGCCGGGCGGGTACGGCGAATTCGAGGTCCATGCGCTCGAGCAGGTCGATGATCGCCAGGTTGATCCGCTGCTGGATGTCCATGTACATCGTGTAGTCCGACGCGAGCACGTAGTAGACGAACTCGAACTCGAGTCCGTATTCGCCGAAGGTCGACTGGTGCCCGCGATCGAAGCGGACGTCCTGCTGTCCGCGGATGATTTCCTTGACCGCCTCGACGACCTGCTGCACGCGCTCGCTCGTCGTGCCGTAGGGCAGGCGAAAGCCGAACACCACGCGGCGATGCGGCATGCGGCTGTAGTTGTGCACCAGCAGGTCGAGCAGTTTCGAGTTGGCGATGATCAGCTGCTCGCCGCGCAGCGAATCGATGCGCGTGCTCTTGATGCCGACGTTGCGAACGGTGCCCAGGTCGTCGCCGAAGGCGATGAACTCGCCGACCTCGAAGGGCTTGTCCAGGCCGATGCTGACCGACGAGAAGAGGTCGCCGAGCAGGCTCTGCAACGCGAGCGCCACGGCGACGCCACCGATGCCCAGGCTGGCGACGAATGCGGTGATGTCCACGCCGGCGTTGGCGAGCATCGCCATCAGCAGCGTCGTCCAGACGAAGAGCTGCGCGGTCCAGCGCAGGATGCCGATGATGACCGGATTGCCGCGCGGCTTGTCGTCGGCGCTCGGGCGGCGCAGCCACAGCTCGATCAGCGCGTTGATCCACAGCGCGACCTGCACGCCGACCAGCGCGAAGCTCAGGTTGCCCAGGATCGCCTCGGCGCGCCGCGGGAGATCGAGGAATTCGGCGGCGAACACCAGCGACAGCAGCAGCAGGATCCAGTTGCGCGTGGTGCGCACGATCACATGCAGCGGGCGCGCGGCGCGCGCCGCCGCCTCCGGCAGGCGCTCGTCGAGACGGCGCAGGCGCGAGCGCAGCAGCCCGAGCACCGTGCTGGCGATGCCGAAGCCGACCAGTGCCGCTGCCAGCGCGATGAGCCAGCTCGCTACCGGGTTTCCCATCCATTCCAGCTGGTTCAGCCCTTCGAACATCCGTTCTCCTTCAGCGATGGCGCCGCACGCGGCGCAGCTCGTCCACCACGAGCAGGACGGCCCCGATCGTGATCGCGCTGTCGGCGACGTTGAAGGCGGGCCAGTGGAAACGCTGCCAGTGCAGCAGCACGAAATCGACGACGTGCCCGCGCGCGATCCGATCGACGACGTTGCCGATCGCGCCACCCAGGATCAGCGCGAGCGCGAACGCGAACAGGCGCTGCGAGCCGTGGCGCGCGAGCAGCCAGACGATGAAGGCGGCGGCCACCGCGCCGAGCCCGATGAAGAACCAGCGCTGCCAGCCCGCCGCATTTGCCAGAAAGCTGAACGCGGCGCCGCGGTTGTAGACCAGCGTGAGGTCGAAGAAGCCGGGGACGACGGCGAGGCGCTCGCCGTAGGAGAAGGCGCGCTCGACGGCGAACTTCGTCGCCTGGTCGAGCGCGACGACGGCTGCGGCGATCCAGAGCCATCTGCCGATCGACGTCGTGCCGCTTCCCGCCATATTCCGCCTCCGGTGCTGTTGCGCCGCAGGCGAGGGTACCAGCGCGGGCGGGTTGTCCCGAGTCGGCGCCGTGGCATGCGGCGCACCGACGCGGCGGCGGCGCGCATCGCGTCAACCGTGGGTGACCTCGCGCGTATCGCTGACCAGCAGGTACAGGGAAGCCGCCGCGAAGAGCGCGTAGATCAGCACCGTGCTCCACGAGAAGACGTTCGTCCCCATTGCGCCCGACAGCAGGCCCTGGAACGTGACGAGCAGGCCGAGTACGTCGCCGACGAGGTTGCCGAGCAGGATCGCGCGCAGCGCTTCCCGGTCGTGAGTCGCGCGGGCGAACCAGTTGATGAGCGCGAAGCCGAGAAGGACGCTGCCGAAATAGCGCACGTTCAGCACTGCATGGGGATTCAGGGGCCCGGCCTCGACGGCGCTGGACCCGTAGAGCGGCAGCAGCACCTCGGGCACGAAGAGGAATCCGACGCCGAAGAGGAACCCGACGACGCCGAAGACAGCGAGAAAGGAACCGGTCTTCATGGTGCACTCCTTGTGCCGCGGCCGATGCCGACCGACGAAGTGCCGGCCGCGGGCCGCGCGAGTGCCAATCTACGCTCGCGGTGTCCGTCCGCAAGAGCCGTTCGCGACGTTCCGGCCGCGGCGGCGCGTTGCGTCTCGTTCTCGTCTCGACGCTCGCGCTGCCGCGGTCCGATCGCCCCGGCTTTCACGCGAAGCGGCGCACCTCTCCTTCGCCGTACAGGTTCGACACGCAGCGCCCGCAGATCGCGGGGTGCGCCGGATCGACGCCCACGTCGTCGCGGTAGTGCCAGCAACGCTCGCATTTCGTCCCGTCGCTGGCGCGCACGTCGATCGCCTCGTCTTCGGCGGCAGCAACGCGCACGACCCGCGCGCCGGAGGTGATCCAGACGAAGCGCAGGTCGTCGTCGAGCGAGGTGAGTGCCTCGTACGTCTCGCCCGAGGCGCGAAGGTCGACCTCGGCCTGCAGAGACGAGCCGATGCCGCCGGCCGTGCGCAGATCCTCGAGCTTCTTCATGATGTCGGCGCGCAGCGCGCGGATTCGCGTCCACTTCGCGACCAGCGCGGCCGTGTCGGGCGCCTCGACGTCGGCCCAGCGCTCGACGCCTTCGAAGCGGTGCCAGGTCTGCGTGAAGATCGTGCCGCCGGCGTCGCGGTGCAGTTGCGGTGCGAAGATCGGCCACGCCTCCTCGGCGGTGAACGACAGCACCGGCGCGACGATGCGCAGCAGCGCGTCGGTGACGTGATGCAGCACCGTCTGCGCCGAGCGGCGCGCGAGCGAGCGTTCGCCGGTCGTGTAGAGGCGATCCTTCAGCACATCCAGGTAGAACGCGCCGAGATCCTCCGAGCAGAACGTGTGGATGCGCGCGATCGCCGGGTGGAACTCGAAGCGCTCGTAGTCGGCCTCGATCGATTTCTGCCACGCCGCGGTCATCGCGATCGCGTAGCGGTCGATCTCGAGCAGTTCGTCGGCGGCCACCGCATCGCGCGCCGGATCGAAGTCGGAGACGTTGGCGAGCAGGAAGCGAAGCGTGTTGCGGATACGCCGGTAGGCCTCGACGACCCGCGCGAGGATCTCCTTCGACAGCGACATCTCGCCCGAGTAGTCGGTGCTGGCCACCCACAGGCGCAGGATCTCCGCGCCCAGCGTTCCGGCAACCTCCTGCGGCTCGATGCCGTTGCCGAGCGACTTGCTCATCTTGCGGCCCTGGCCGTCGACGGTGAAGCCGTGCGTGAGCAGCGCCTTGTACGGCGGCACGCCGTTCAACATCGACGACGTGAGCAGCGACGAATGGAACCAGCCGCGATGCTGGTCGCTGCCCTCGAGGTACATGTCGGCGGGGAAGTGCGACTTCTCCCGATGCGAGCCGCGCAGCACCGTCTCGTGCGTGGTGCCCGAGTCGAACCAGACGTCGAGCGTGTCGCGGCTTTTCACGTAGTGCCCGGCCTCGTCGCCGAGCAGCTCGCGCGGATCGAGCCGCTGCCAGGCTTCGATACCTTCCTGCTCGACGCGCCTGGCCACTGCCTCGAGCAGCTCGAGCGCGCGCGGATGCAGCTCGCCCGTTTCCTTGTGCAGGAAGAAGGCCATCGGCACGCCCCATTGCCGCTGGCGCGACAGCGTCCAGTCGGGACGCTGCGCGATCATCGCGTGCAATCGCGCCTTGCCCCAGGCCGGATAGAAGCGCGTCGCGTCGACTCCGGCGAGCGCGGACTCGCGTAGCGTGGGGCCGCCGTCGCTGGGCACGACGTCCATGCCGGCGAACCACTGGCTGGACGCGCGGTAGATCACCGGCGTCTTGTGGCGCCAGCAGTGCATGTAGCTGTGCGTGTAGTCCCAGGTGTCGAACAGCACGCCGATCTCGCGCAGGTAGTCGACGATGCGCGGGTTGGCGTCCCAGATCGACAGTCCGCCCCAGTCCGGCAGCGAGGCGGCGTAGATGCCGTCGCCCTGCACCGGCTGCAGGATGTCCTCGTCGCGCATGCCGTGCGCCTTGCACGACAGGAAGTCTTCGACGCCGTAGGCCGGCGCCGAATGGACGATGCCGGTGCCCGACTCGAGCGTCACGTAATCGCCGAGATACACCGGCGACAGGCGATCGGCGAACGGATGGCGAAACGCGACGCGATCGAGCGCGCGTCCCTTGGCGGTGGCGAGCACCTCGCCTTCGAGCTTCCACGCCTTCAGGCACGCTTCGACGCGTTCGGCGGCGAGCACCAGCAGCGCGGGCGCGCCCTGCCAGTCGACGCGCACCAGCGCGTAGTCGAAGTCGGGATGGACGTTCAGCGCCTGGTTCGACGGAATCGTCCACGGGGTGGTCGTCCAGATCACCGCGTAGCCGCGCTCGACGGGAAGCCTCGGCAGTCCGAAGGCACGTGCGACCGCGTCGGGGTCGGCGAAGGGGAAGCCGACGTCGATCGCCGGATCGGTGCGGTCTCGGTATTCGACTTCGGCCTCGGCGAGCGCCGAACGGCAGTCGAAGCACCAGTTCACCGGCTTCAGGCCGCGATAGAGGAAGCCCTTATCCAGGATGCGCCCGAGCGCGCGCAGCTCGTCGGCCTCGTTGCCCGGGGCCATCGTCAGGTACGGATCCTTCCAGTCGCCGAGCACGCCCAGGCGAATGAAGTCGCGCTTCTGGCGCACGATCTGTTCGGTGGCGTAGGCACGCGATTTCGCCTGCACCTCGTCGGCCGACAGATGCTTGCCGTAGCGCTTCTCGATCTGGATCTCGATCGGCATCCCGTGGCAGTCCCAGCCCGGTACGTAATGCGCGTCGTAGCCGGCCATGTTGCGGCTCTTGACGATGACGTCCTTCAGGATCTTGTTGACCGCGTGCCCGAGGTGGATGTCGCCGTTGGCATACGGCGGGCCATCGTGCAGCACCCAGACCGGGCGGCCCTTCGACGCGACGCGGATGCGCTCGTAGACGTCGTCGTCCTGCCATTGCTGCGTCCATGCGGGCTCGCGCCTGGCGAGGTCGCCGCGCATCGGGAACGACGTTTCGGGCATGTTCAGGGTGTCTCGCCACCCTTTGTCGCGGCGCGCGGCGGATTTTCCTTCGGCCATCGGTTCTCCGGAGCTCAATCGGCGGAATCTGGGGGCGGGAGCGGGGTGTGCAGACTCGCCTCGCGCGCGAACATTTCGCGTGCATGGCGCGCATCGAGCGCGATCTGCGCGCGCAACGCGTCGAGCGAATCGAAGCTGCGCTCGTCGCGCAGCTTCGCGACGAATTCGACGCGCACTAGGCGCCCGTAGGCGGGCTCGTCGAAATCGAACAGGTGTGTCTCGAGCAGCAGCTGTCCGTCGCGCTCGACCGCGGGGCGCGTGCCGAGGCTCGCCACGCCCTGCACCGCGGCCTCGCGCAGGCCGTGCGCACGCACGACGAAGACGCCGTGCAGCGCCGGACGCGCGAAGGGAATGCGAACGTTCATCGTGGGAAAGCCCAGCGTGCGCCCCAGTTTCTTTCCGTGCAGCACCCGACCGCAGATGGAGTACGGCCGTCCGAGCAGCGCGGTGGCGAGCGGGAAGTCGGCGGCGGCGAGCGCAGCGCGCACGGACGAGCTAGAGACGCGCTCGCCTTCGCGTTCGATCGTCGTCAGTCGCTCGAGCTCGAAGCCCGTGGGCCGGGCGAGCTGTTGCAGCAGCGCGTAGTCGCCGGCGCGGCGGGCGCCGAAGCGGAAATCGTCGCCGATCAGCAGGTAGCGCGTCTGCACGCCGCCGACCAGGATCTGCTCGACGAATTGCTGCGGCGACAACGACGCCAGCGACGCGTCGAAGCGCGCAATGCAGACGCGGTCCACGCCACAGGCGGCCAGTGCCGCGACCTTGTCTCGCAGCGTGCTGATGCGGGTGGGCGCAGTGGCGTCGGGGTGGCCGGCGGCGATGGCGCGCGACGCGAAGTATTCGCGCGGGTGCGGCTCGAAGGTGAGCACGCAGACCGGCAGCCCGCGCGCGCGCGCCTTTTCGCGCAGCGTCGCGATCACCGCCTGGTGACCCACGTGCATGCCGTCGAAGTTGCCGATGGTGAGCGCGCACGGGCGGCGCCTGTGGGGCGGCGGCTGGCGGCGGAAGATTTCCATCGGGAGGGGCGGCTGCGGCTGGCTTGCTGCGCGGCAAAACCTTGAATTATAAGGCGCGCCGGCCGCGTTTCCCACGATGATAAGCTTGGCCGATGAAGAGCATCGTCGTGCTGATCTCCGGGCGCGGCTCGAACATGACGGCGATCGCGCAGGCGCTGCGCGACGAGCGGTGGTCCGCGCGCATTGCCTGCGTGATCGCCGACCGTCCCGCCGCAGCCGGCCTCGATCGTGCAAGCGAGTACGGTGCAGCCACCGAAGTCGTCGACTTCCGCGCCTTCGACACGCGCGCCGCGTTCGAGGATGCGCTGGCGAGCGCGATCGACCGGCATGCGCCCGATCTCGTCGTGCTGGCCGGTTTCATGCGGATCCTCGGCGACGGCTTCGTCGAGCGCTATACGGACCGCATGCTGAACATCCATCCGTCGCTGCTGCCCGCGTTCCCGGGCTTGCACACGCATCGCCGCGCGCTCGAAGCCGGTGTCGCCGTGCACGGCGCAACCGTCCACCTGGTCGGGCGCGAGCTCGACATGGGTCCGATCGTCGCGCAGGCGGCACTTGCGGTGCGCCCCGACGACGACGAGGAGCGTCTTGCCTCGCGCGTGCTCGCGCTCGAGCACCGCCTGTATCCGATGGCCGTGCGCTGGTTCGTCGAGGGACGGTTGCTGCTGGAGGGCGAGCGCGTCGTGCTGCGCGAGCCGCGACCGGGCGAGACGCGCTGCCTCTGGGCAGGCTGATGCGTTTCGGCGCGATGCGCCGGCAGGCGCTGGCGCAGGCGCTGCGCAGCGCCGATCGCCCCGCCGACGTGGCATTGCGCGCCTTCTTCCGCGCGCATCCCGCGCTCGGCCGGCGCGATCGGGCGCGCATCGCCGAGTCGGTATTCGACGTGCTGCGCCAGCGGCGCCTGTACGAGCGGATCGCGTTCGGTGCGGGAGATGGCGGCAGCAGCGGGGGCGGGAGCGGCGGCAGCAGCGGGAGCGGGAGTGGCGGCAGCAGCGGCGGTGACATCGGCAGCGGCGTCGTCGTCGACGCCGGCGCGCCGATCGGCCGGCTGCACGAGGACGCTTCGCTGGATGCTTTGCTCGACCTCGCCGACGCGCGGCTGGAAGGCCGCCTCGAGCTCCCGCAGGGGCTGCCCTTCGAAGTCCGCTACAGCCTTCCGGACTGGCTCGCGCAGGCGCTGCTCGCGCAGTTCGGTGCGGGCCAGGCGCAGGCGCTGGCCGCCGCGCTGCTCGAGGCGGCGCCGCTCGATCTGCGCGCCAATGTCGCGAAGGTCGATCGAGCCACCGTGCGGCGCGAGCTCGACGAGGCCGGCATCGAGACGAGCGAACTGCCGCACTCTCCGAACGCGCTGCGCGCGAGCGGCAAGCCCGCGCTCGAACGCACCGCCGGCTACCTCGCCGGGCGTTTCGAGGTGCAGGACGTCGGCAGCCAGTTGCTCGCGATGCTCGCCGCGCCGCGCCGCGGCCAGACGGTGATCGACCTGTGCGCCGGGGCCGGCGGCAAGACGCTCGCGATGGCCGCCGCGATGCGCTCGACCGGTCACATCTACGCGTGCGACGTCGCCGCCAAGCGGCTGCAGCGGATGCGACAGAGACTGGCGCGCAGCGGCGCCGACAACGTGTTTCCGATCGTCATTGCCGGCGAGCACGACGCGCGACTGGACCGGTTGCAGGGCCGGGCCGACGTCGTGCTGGTCGATGCTCCGTGCACCGGCACCGGAACCCTGCGCCGCGCACCCGACCTGAAATGGCGCATCGGTCCGTTCGAGCGCGACGGCTTCGTTGCCCAGCAGCGCGCGCTGCTCGATGCGGCGGCGGCGCTCGTGCGTCCCGGTGGACATCTCGTCTATGCGACCTGCAGCCTGCTCGCCGCCGAGAACGACGAACAGCGCGACGCCTTCGAGTCGCGCCATGCAGGATGGGTGCGTTGCGATCCGCGCCCGGTGCTCGAAGGGCAGGGCGCGAAGCTGCACGCGCAGGCGAGTGCCGACGACACGCTGCGCCTGCTGCCGCATCGCGACGACTGCGACGGGTTCTTCGCCGTGCGCTGGCGCCGCAGCGAGGCTGCGGGCGAAGGTTAGAATCGGCCGAACATCACGATGCGAGCCGACGCATGAGTTCCCAAACGGCGCCTTCGGCGCCCGCCGACGCCGGGCGCAGCCCGATCACGCAGCCTCGACTCGCCGAGATGCGGGCGCGCGGCGAGCCGATCGCGATGCTCACCTGCTACGACGCGAGCTTCGCGGCGCTGCTCGACTCGGTCGGCATCGATAGCCTGCTCGTCGGTGATTCGCTGGGCATGGTCGTGCAAGGTCATTCGTCCACGCTGCCGGTGACGCTCGACGAAGTCGCCTATCACGTTCGCTGCGTCGCGCGCGCCAACCGCTATGCATGGCTCGTTGCCGACATGCCGTTCGGCAGCTACCAGGCGGGCGCCGAATCGGCACTGGCCAACGCCGTCACGTTGATGCGCGCCGGTGCGCAGATGGTCAAGATCGAAGGCGGCGCGTGGCTTGCGCCGACGGTGGAACTGTTCGCCCGCACCGGCATCCCGGTGTGCGCGCATCTCGGGCTGACGCCGCAGTCGGTGCACGTGCTCGGCGGCTACCGCGTGCAGGCACGCGATGCGCAGGCGGCCGATCGACTCGTCGCCGACGCGCTCGCGCTCGAGCAGGCGGGTGCCACGATGCTCGTGCTCGAAATGGTCCCCGCGGCACTCGCCGAAACGCTCACGCAGCGCCTGTCGATACCCACGATCGGCATCGGAGCAGGCGCCGGCTGCTCGGGCCAGGTGCTCGTGCTGCACGACATGCTCGACGTATACCCCGGTCGGCGGCCGCGCTTCGTGCGCAACTTCATGGCCGGCGCATCGAGCGTGCGCGAGGCCGTCGAACGCTATCGCGACGCGGTGAAGGCGCGCGCGTTTCCCGCGGCCGAGCACGCGTTCTAGAAGGACGGACGGCGCCGTGGCCCAGGACGCGTCCGAGAAGACGGGAGCAGCGGACGAGCGTCGCGTGCGCGAGATCGCGATCGTCACCGGCGCCTCGCGCGGCCTGGGCGCTGCGATCGCCGAACGCCTGCTCGCCCCGCATCGGCGCCTCGTCTGCGTCGCACGCTCGGGCAACGATGCGCTGGCGGCACGCGCGCAGGCTTCGGGCGCGCCGCTCGACTACCTCCGGCACGACCTGTCCGATGCGCAGGACACCGATCGTCTCGCCGATGCGCTCTCGGCATTGTTGCGCGCGCATCGTGATGCGAGACGCTTCGTTCTGGTGAACAACGCCGGCATCGTCGAGCCGATCGGTCGGATCGAAGCGCTGCGCAGCGAAGGGATCGCCGCGGCGTTGCAGGTCAACCTCGCGTCGCTGATGCGGCTCACGGCCGCCTTTCTCGATGCCACCGACGGCGCGAGCGGCGAGCGGCGCATCCTCGGCATTTCGTCGGGCGCGGCGCGACACCCGATCGCCGGCTGGGCGCCCTATTGCGCGACCAAGGCGGCCGTCGACATGTTCACGCGCTGCATCGTCGACGAGCAGTCCCGGCGGGCGAATCCGGCGCGTGCGTGCGCGCTCGCGCCCGGCGTGCTCGATACGGACATGCAGTCGACGATCCGATCGGCCGATTTCCCGTCGATCGATCGGTTCCGCGAGCTGAAGACGCAGGGCGGGCTGATCTCGCCGGAGCAAGCGGCCGCGCGGATCGTCGCCTATCTCGAGCGCGACGACTTCGGTTCGCGACCGGTCGACGACCTGCGCGAGCACGCGGGGAGGTGAGCGTGCCGGGGCGTCGCCGCAGGCGGCGACTCGCTGGCGTGCGATCGTCGAAAGTTCACTGCGGGCCGTCGGCGCCGCGACACGCGAAGTCGGGTCCACCGCCTTCGTCGCGCAAAAGAAAACGGCGCGGTAAGGCGCCGTCCTTCGAGTACGGGGGCGCGCAGTGCGCGCCGAACGGCCGTGCCCGTTACTTGATCTTCGTTTCCTTGTAGGCCACGTGCTTGCGAGCGACGGGATCGAACTTCTTGATCTCCATCTTCTCGGGCATGTTCCGCTTGTTCTTCGTGGTCGTGTAGAAGTGGCCGGTGCCGGCCGTCGACTCGAGCTTGATCTTGTCACGCATCGGGAGATCCTCCGATTCGGTGTGTTCAGTGGGTCAGGCTTCGCCCGCGGGCTACGCGTGGCCGGGTGGCTTCAGGCCTCGCCGCGTGCGCGCAGATCGGCCAGCACCACGTCGATGCCTTTCTTGTCGATCAGCCGCAGCGCGGCGTTGCTCACGCGCAGGCGGATCCAGCGATTCTCGCTCTCGATCCAGAAGCGGCGGCTCTGAAGGTTCGGCAGGAAGCGGCGCTTCGTCTTGTTGTTCGCGTGCGAAACGTTGTTGCCGACCATCGGCGCCTTGCCGGTGACTTGACAGACTCGGGACATGACGTGTGTCCGGTGTGAAGCAAAGCCGGTAATTATAGCAGCAAGGGAGACAGGAGAGGGGGAGGGAGAAGGGGGAAGGGAAAAAGCCTCGGCTGTCCCGCGTCGCGTGCCCTAGCTGCCGGCGAGCGACGGCAAAGCAGCCAGGAATGTGCGTCTTACGCGCGTTCCGGCACGCCGCTATCCCTACGCCGAGGTTCGCGCGCCGTAGTGCCGCAAATTGCAGCGTTTCCTGTTGGGCAACTGATTGCCCGGGCGAAAACGCTGTACTTCGCAGCCGAAGTGCCGACCAGCGGCGCCGAGGCGGTGAGAACAGGCAGGCGCACGGATAGGCAGACCGGCGCGCCGAACACGACTCGCCCACGGTCGGCGTTCGCATGAGGCGCGCCGGCAGGTCGACCAGGGAGCGAAGCGTGCGAGACGGTTTCCTTTGTATGCTGACCCGGGCCAGCACGGTAATTGCGATCACCGTCAAAGTATTCCCGCCTCCGCAAAAGAGAAGCACCGCTCCGCCCCGACGATCAGGTGGTCGAGCACCGGGATGTCGAGCTGCCCGAGCGCCGACTTCAGCGACGCCGTGAGCAGCCGGTCGGCGGCGCTCGGTTCAGCCACGCCCGAGGGGTGGTTGTGCGCGACGATGACGCCGGCGCTGTTCAGTTCGAGTGCGCGGCGCAGCACCTCGCGCGGATACACGGACGTCTGCGTCAGCGTGCCGCGAAAGAGCTCCTCGGCGGCGATCAGCCGGTTCTGGCTGTCGAGGAACAGCCCGGCGAACACCTCCACTTCCCGGTCGCGCAGCCAGGCCGACAGGAACGCGCGCACCGAACCGGGGGAGGCGAGGGCGTCTCGCTCACGCAGCACGGCGCGCAGGTTGCGCCGGCCCAGTTCGAGGGCTGCCTGCAGCATCGCCCAGCTGGCTGGGCCCAACCCCGACTCGTTCATCGCGACGCTGCCCGGTGCCGCCAGCAGTGGACGCAGTCCGCCGAAGCGGGCCAGCAGTTCGGCGCTGCATTCGACTGCGCTGCGGCCACGCCGACCGCTGCGCAACAGCACCGCCAGCAGTTCGGCGTCGGAGAGTTGTGCCGCGCCGCCGGCGAGCAACCGCTCGCGCGGTCGGTGCTCGGGCGGCCAATCGGTAATCGCCACGTGCCTTCCTCTAGAATGGAGTCGATGAGTTCCGCGAGCCCTGCACATGGGCCGGCCGTGAAGGCCGGCTCGCATCTGACGTTGCATTACCGGGTCAGTCTGGCCGACGCCGGCGGCGACGTCATTAACACCTTCGGTGATCGACCAGCCACCTTTCAGGTCGGTGTCGGTCAGATGGCCGAGGCGCTCGAACGATGCCTGATCGGCCTGGTCGAGGGCGAGCGTCGTGCCTTCGAACTGTCGCCCGGCGAAGCCTTCGGCGAGCGCAACCCCGATCTCGTGCAGAAGCTCGCGCGCGAGAGCTTCGACGCCAATGTCGACGGCGCCGACGAATATCGTGCGGGCGACGTCATCGACATCGCCGGCCCCGACGGCGGGCGCGTTGCCGGCGTGCTCAAGGAGCTCACCGAGCGCTACGCGCTGTTCGACTTCAACCATCCGCTGGCCGGGCACCGCCTGCGCTTCGAAGTCCACATCCTGGGAGTTCTCTGATGAGCGACGAGCGAACGGCGCCGATGCAGGCGATCCTCGCGCAGCCGCGCGGGTTCTGTGCGGGCGTCGATCGCGCGATCGAGATCGTCGAGCGCGCGCTCGAGCGCTTCGGCCCGCCGGTGTACGTGCGCCACGAGATCGTGCACAACGACCACGTAGTCGGCAGGCTGCGCGAGATGGGCGCGATCTTCATCGAGGACGTGGATGCCGTGCCGGACGGCGCGGTGCTGATCTTCTCGGCGCACGGCGTCTCGCGCGCGGTACGTCACCAGGCCGACGGGCGCGAGCTGCGCGTGTTCGACGCCACCTGCCCGCTCGTCACGAAGGTGCATATCGAGGTCGCTCGCATGCGCCGCGAAGGCCACGAGGTGATCATGATCGGTCACGCCGGGCACCCCGAAGTCGAAGGTACGATGGGCCAGGCCGACGACGGCATCCATCTCGTCGAATCGGTAGCGGACGTCGCGCGGCTGCAGGTGGCCGACCCCGAGCGCGTGGGCTGCGTAACGCAGACGACGCTGTCGGTGGACGACGCGCGCGAAATCGTAGAGGCGCTGAAGAAGCGCTTCCCGTCGATCGTCGAGCCGCACAAGCAGGACATCTGCTACGCGACGCAGAACCGCCAGGACGCGGTGAAGCTGATGGCGCCGCAGTGCGATCTCGTTCTCGTCATCGGCTCGCCCACCAGCTCGAACAGCAACCGGCTGCGCGAGGTGGCGCAGAAGATGGGCTGCGACGCGCGGCTGATCGGTTCGGCCGACGAACTCGATCCTGCCTGGCTCGACGGCAAGCGGCGCATCGGCGTCACGGCCGGCGCTTCGGCGCCCGAGGTACTGGTCGCCGAGCTGCTGGACCGGCTCGGCGAGCTGGGTGTGTCCGCGGTGCGCCGGCTCGAAGGCGGCGTGAACGAATCGATCACGTTCGGGCTGCCCAAGGGGTTGTTGGCCCCCGACGAGTGATCCAGTTGTCCCGTCCCGCAGGTTCCTTGCCTTCGGTTCGCGCCACACGGGGGCACGACAAGGCGGCGAACCGGGTCGATGTCGGGGACACGACACTGGACATCGAAGCGGTCTCGAAGGTCTACGAGTCGGGCCTTCGCGCGCTCGATTCCGTATCGCTCGAGGTTCGCCGCGGGGAGATCTTCGCGCTGCTCGGTCCCAACGGCGCCGGCAAGACCACGTTGATCGGCATCGTCTGCGGACTGGTCGAGGCCACGCACGGCCACGTTCGCGTCGACGGCTACGACAACGTCGTGGACTATCGCCGGACGCGAGCGCGCATCGGCCTCGTCCCGCAGGAACTCACCACCGACGCCTTCGAGACGGTGCGCAACACCGTCGCGTTCAGCCGCGGACTGTTCGGCAAGCCGCCCGACCCCGCGTACATCGAGCGCGTGCTGCGCGATCTTTCGCTGTGGGACAAGCGCGACAGCCGGATGATGACCCTGTCGGGCGGGATGAAGCGGCGCGTGCTGATCGCCAAGGCGCTGTCGCACGAGCCGTCGCTGCTCTTTCTCGACGAGCCGACGGCTGGCGTCGACGTCGAGCTGCGCCAGTCGATGTGGTCGCTGGTGCGCCGACTGCGTGACGGCGACGTCACCGTGATCCTGACCACGCACTACATCGACGAGGCCGAGGAGATGGCCGATCGCATCGGCGTGCTGCACCGAGGCCGGCTGGTGCTCGTCGAGGAGAAGGACGAGTTGATGCGCAAGCTCGGCAAGAAGCAGCTCGTGCTGCAGTTGCGCGAGCCGCTCGCCGACGTTCCGCCGTCGCTCGCGCCGTGGGCGCTGGCGCGCTCGGCCGACGGCTGCGAACTCGTCTACGACTACGACGCCCGGCGCGACGACACCGGCATCGCGGCGCTGCTCGGCGCGCTCGACGCGGCCGGCATCGCGCTGCGCGACCTGCGCACCGAGCAGAGCTCGCTCGAGGACATCTTCGTCCAACTCGTGCGGGAAGAGTCTTGAATCCTCGGTTGAATCCTCGGTTGAATCATTACGCGATCGGCGCGATCTACCGCTTCGAGATGGCGCGCATGCGACGCACGCTGCTGCAGAGCGTGATTTCGCCGGTGGTGTCCACCTCGCTGTACTTCGTCGTCTTCGGCTCGGCGATCGGCTCGCGGATCACCGACATCGGCGGCGTGAGCTACGGCGCCTTCATCGTTCCGGGCCTGGTGATGCTTTCGCTGCTCACGCAGAGCATCTCGAACGCATCCTTCGCGATCTACTTCCAGAAGTTCACCGGCACCATCTACGAGCTGTTGTCGGCGCCGGTTTCGCACCTGGAGATCGTCGTCGGCTACGTCGGCGCGGCGGCGACGAAGTCGATCGGGCTGGGGCTGGTCATCCTCGCCACCGCCGGGCTGTTCGTGCCGATCGAGGTCCAGCACCCGGTGTGGATGCTGCTCTTCCTCGTGTTGACGGCCGTCACCTTCAGCCTGCTCGGCTTCGTCGTCGGCATCTGGGCCGACGGCTTCGAGAAACTGCAGCTGATTCCGCTGCTGATCGTCACGCCGCTCACCTTCCTCGGCGGCACCTTCTATTCGATCGACATGCTGCCGCCGTTCTGGCGAGCGGTCACGCTGGCCAACCCGGTCGTGTACCTGGTGAGCGGCTTTCGCTGGAGCTTCTACGGCACGGGCGACGTGAGCGTCGCGCTGAGCCTGGGCATGACGCTGGCGTTCCTCGTCATCTTTCTGGCGATCGTTCGCTGGATGCTGGCGACCGGCTATCGACTGAAGACGTAGACGTCACGGCGTGCTCGGCCGACGGCGGGTCGGGGCTCGGCGGAGGTTGCGGGAAGTCGGCCAGCGGACCGAGCTTCATCGCGTCGCGCTGGAAGAGCGGGGCGCTGCGCACGTAGGCGTGCAGCAGATCGCCGAGCGCCACGAGCGAGTCGAGATGCGTGCGCTCGTAGCCGTGCGAGGCGTCGAGTGCGAAGCACACGAGCGCGGTGCGGATGTCGTTGCCGGCGGCGAGCGCGGCCGCGGCGTCGCTGCGGTAGTAGCGGAAGACGTCGCGACTGTGCGGGATGTGCTGGTCGCGGCAAAGACCGATCAGGTGGCGCGTGAGATGCCAGTCGAAGGGGCCGGTGGAATCCTGCATCGCGATCGTCACGCCGTACTCGCTGGTGTTCTGCCCGGGCGCGATCGCTCCGTTGTCGATCGAGACGAGTTCGGCGACGTCGCCGTGCAGCACGTGCGAGGCGCCCACGCCGACCTCCTCGGAGATCGTGAACAGCAGGTGGCAGTCCACCGGCAGCGGCACGTCCGAGTCGCGCACCGCCTTCGCCACGGCGAGCAGCGTCGCCACGCCGGCCTTGTCGTCGAGATGGCGCGCGACGATGAAGCCGTTGTCGGCGAACTCGGGCTGCGCGTCGACCGAGACGATGTCGCCGACGTTCAGCCCGAGTCGGACGAGATCTTCGAAGCCTGCGCAGCGCTCGTCGAGCCGCAGTTCGACCTGCTCCCACGAAACCGGCTGCGTGTCGACCTGCTCGTTGTACGTGTGCCCGGAGGCCTTCAGCGGGACGATCGTGCCGCGCAGGCGCTTGCCGTCGTCGGCGTGCACGGTCACGCGCGCGCCTTCGGCGAAGCGCGACGACCAGGTGCCGATCGGCACCAGCTCGAGCCGCCCGTTGGTCTTGAGCGCCTTCACCGTCGCGCCGAGCGTGTCGACGTGCGCGACGATCGCGCGATCGGGACTGTGATGCTCGCCGCCGAGATCGGCTCGGATCGCGCCGCGGCGCGTGAGGCTGTGCGGAATTCCCAGCGCACCGAGCTCGCCCGTCACGTGCACGACGATCTCGTCGGTCATCCCCGAGGGACTCGGGATCGCCAGCAGCCTGGCCAGCGTCGAGAGCAGGTACTGCCGGTCGATCGCGTGCTCGCTCGCGGCGTCGACGGGCGCATCGGTGGAAGGCGGCGCCGCTGTCGGCGATCTCATGGCACCCTCGATTGCGGAAAGAGCAGGTCGATGAACCGCTCGGCCGTCGGCTGCGGTTCGTGGTTCGCCAGGCCCGGGCGTTCGTTCGCCTCGATGATCGCGTATTCGACCCCTTCGATGTCGGGCACCATGAAGTCGAGCCCGACCACCGGGATTTCGAGCGCGCGCGCCGCGCGCACCGCCGCTTCGGCCAGTGTCGGGTGCAGCCGGGCGGTGACGTCGCGGATCGTTCCGCCGGTGTGCAGGTTCGCGGTCTTGCGTACCTCGATCGTCTCGCCGGGCGCCAGCACCTCGTCCATGCGCTTGCCGGCCGAGCGTACGCAGCGCTCGGTTTCGGCGTCGATCGGGATCGAACTTTCGCCGTGCGTGGCCGCTTCGCGGCGTCGGCTCTGGTGCGCGATCAGCGACTGCACCGTGCTGCTGCCGTCGCCGGTGACCTGCGGGGGCTGGCGCGTCGCTGCGGCAACGACGCGGTAGTCGATCACGACGATGCGCAGGTCGGCGCCGGGCACGCGCTCCTCGACGATCACTTCGTCGCTGAAGCGCTTCGCATCCTCGATCGCCCTCTTCGTCGCAGCCAGGTCGCGCAGGTCGACGCGCACGCCATGTCCCTGCTCGCCGCGCACCGGCTTGACGACGACGCTGCCGTGCCGGGCGAGGAAGGCGCGAAGTCCGTCGTCGCCGTCGGCGACGATCTGGTCGGGAACGCGCAGGCCGGCGCCGGTGAGGACGTTGCGCGTGACGCGCTTGTCGTCGCAACGGCTCATCGCGATCGACGAGGTCAGCTCCGACAGCGACTCCCGGCAGGTCACCGAGCGACCGCCCTGCGTCAGCCGGAAATAGCCGTGCTCGGCGTCGAGCACTTCCACCCCGATGCCGCGGCGGCGCGCCTCGTCGACCAGGATGCGCGCGTAGACGTTCAGTTCGGGATGGGGGTCGGGGCCGACGAACAGCTTCTCGTTGATCGGGTTCTTGTTCTTGACGCAGTACACCGGCACGCGCTCGAAGCCGAGCTTCTCGTACAGCGCGATCGCTTCGGCGTTGTCGTGCATCACCGACAGGTCCAGGTACTGGCGGTCGCGCGCGCGGAAGTGCTCGCAGACGGCGCGCACCAGCGCCTCGCCTACGCGCGGAAGCGTCGATTGCGCATCGACGGCAAGCGACCACAGGCTCGATCCCCGCTCCGGGTCGTTGCAGGCGAGGAAGTGATCGACCGCCGTAACCACGCCGAGGATGGCGCCGTCGTCGTCCTCGGCGACGAGCATCGAGGTCGGGCCGTCTTCGGCGAGTGCGGCCAGGAACCCCTCGTGGACCGGAACCATCCCGCGCGAGCGGTAGATGCGGTTGATCGCCGCTTCGTCCTGCGCACGCGCCGCGGCGATCGACACTCCCGGAATTCCGGCTCGCATCGAGCTGCCGCCCTGCAGCGCGAGCCGGAAGGTGTGCGAAGGATCGAGGAACAGGCGCTGCGGCGCCTGCGCGATGACGACGTGCGGATCGCGCACGTACAGCGCGACGTCGCGCCGGCCGCTCGCCTCTTCACCCAATGCCTGGGCGAGCCGTTCGGGCGACGCGTAGGTGTGCGCGAAGATCAGCCGTCCCCATCCGCATTCGACCCATGCTTCATCGCGCAACTGCTCGCTGACGTCGGCGGGCAGTTCGCCCCAGTGCCGAAGCGAAGCGGCCTGCGCCGGATCCATCGGATCGTCGTGCTCGATGCGCTCTTGCGTCATGGCGTTCTCCGTGTTGGTCGCGCGCGGGTTCACAGTCCGCGCGCTCGAAGCCACATCTCGAGCAGCGCGAGCTGCCACAGTCGCGAACCGCGCAGGGGCGTGATGTGCTGCGACGGTGCGGCGAGCAGACGCTCGACGGTTTCGCGGCGGAACAGGCCGCGCTCGAGCGCACGCCGATCCGTCAGCGAATCGCGCGCGAGTGCCAGCACCGGACCGTCGATGTGCTTGAGGATCGGCACCGGGAAATAGCCTTTCGGCCGGTCGACGACCTCCGTCGGAAGCAGGCGCCGTCCGATCGCCTTCAGCACCCGCTTGCCGCCGTCGCCCAGCTTGTCGTCGAGCGGCAGGCGGGCGGCGAGTTCGACCAGCTCGTGGTCGAGGAAGGGCACGCGCGCTTCCAGTCCCCACGCCATCGTCATGTTGTCCACGCGCTTGACCGGGTCGTCGGCGAGCATCACCGTTGCATCCAGTTGCAGCGCGCGCTCGACGGCATCGGCCGATGCGCTGGCGGCGAAGGCGCGCTCGACGTACGCGCGACTCGCGTCGTCGGTAGCGAAGGCGTCGCTCACCGTATCCAGATAGCCCGCGTGGTCGCTGTCGAAGAACACGCGCGCGTAGTCGCCGGCGGCGTCGGCACTGCCAACGAGCTTCGGATACCAGTGATAGCCGGCGAACACTTCGTCGGCGCCCTGGCCGCTCTGCACGACCTTCACCGACTTCGACACCTCGCGCGACAGCAGCCAGAACGCGACGTTGTCGTAGCTCGCCATCGGCTCGCTCATCGCGGCGATCGTTTCCGGCAGCGCGTCCATCAGCTCGCTGGTCGGGATCCGGATCTGCTGGTGGCGGGTGCCGAAGCGCTGCGCGACCAGGTCGGACCAGCGGAATTCGTCACCGGCCTCGCCGCCGGCCGCCTCGAAGCCGATCGAGTAGGTTCGCAACTCGGTGGCACCGAGTTCGGCGAGCAGCGCGACGATCAGGCTCGAATCGACGCCGCCCGAGAGCAGCACGCCGACCGGAACGTCGGCGACCAGGCGGCGTCGAACGGCGCTGCGCAACGCATCTTCGACCTCGCGTTCGCGCTCCGATGGCGCCAACGAGGCGAACTGCGGATCGGCGCGCACCGACAACTGCCAGTAGCGCTGCGAAGTGCAGCGTCCGTCGGCCTCCCAGGTGGCGATCGTCGCCGGTGCCAGCTTGCGCACCCCGCGCAGCATCGTGTGCGGCGGCGGCACGACCGAGTGCCACGCGAGGTAGTGGTGCAGCGCCACCGGATCGATCGACGTATCGACGTCGCCGCCGGCGAGCAGCGCCGGCAGCGTCGAGGCGAAGCGCAGTCGCCCCGGGGCCTCGCTGTAGTACAGCGGCTTGATGCCGAGGCGGTCGCGCGCGAGCGTCAGCCGCCCGGTGTCGCGCTCGTGGATCGCGAACGCGAACATGCCGTCGAATCGCTCGACGCATTTCGCCCCCCAGGCATGGAAGCTCTTCAGCACGACTTCGGTGTCGCCGTCGGAGAAGAAGCGGTAGCCGCTGGCGGCGAGTTCCTCGCGCAGCGCGCGATAGTTGTACAGGCAGCCGTTGAACGCGATCGTCAGTCCGAGCGCCGGGTCGCTCATCGGCTGCTGCGAATGCTCGGACAGGTCGATGATGCGCAGCCGGCGGTGCGCCAGTGCGACGTTGCCCTGCTGGAAGGCGCCGGCCCCGTCGGGACCGCGCGCGTGCATCGTCGCACCCATGCGCACGACCGCATCGATGTCGGCAGCCGGGAGGGAGAGAGTGCCGGTGGTGGCCGGCTCGAATCGGGCTTCGCCCGCGAATCCGCACATGATCGGAACCTCGCTGGTCGGAGCAGGCGCCGCGCTGGGGTTTCGCGCCCTGGTACGGGCGGGTCGGCGCTTGCGAGGTTTGGTGCTGGTGCGCAGACTCGAACTGCGGACCTACTGATTACGAATCAGTTGCTCTACCAACTGAGCTACACCAGCACGAGGCGTCGGGGATGGGAACTCCGAAGATGGTCGGACTACCCCTGTGGCTTTCGGGCGAAAGCCACGCGCCTGGAAACCTGAAAGTATAGCAGCCGCGCCTGCCCCACGGGCGATAATGGCGTCATGAGCTTCACCGTCACCGTACTGCCCAGCGGCGCCCGCTTTCTCGTCGAAGACGACGAAGCGATCCTCGATGCAGCGCTGCGCCAGGGCATCGTCCTTCCCTACGGTTGCCGCGACGGCGCCTGCGGATCGTGCAAGTCGCTGGTCGTCGAGGGCGAGATCGCGCAGGGCGCGCATTCCCCCCGGGCGCTGTCGCGCGACGAGCAATCGCGCGGCATGGCGCTGCTGTGCTGCGCGCAGGCGCGTTCCGATCTTTCGGTGCAGGCGCGTCTCGTTGCCGGGCCCGGGCAAATGCCGATTCGCAGGATGCCGTGCCGGATCTCGTCGATCGTGCGCGTGGCGCCCGACGTCGCTGTCGTTCGCCTGCAGCTGCCGGCGGGCGAGCGTCTGCAGTACCTGGCGGGGCAGTACGTCGAGGTGATCCTGCGCGACGGAACCCGGCGCAGTTATTCGATGGCGAGCGCGCCGCACGCGGCCGAGCAGCTCGAACTGCACGTACGCCACCTGCCGGGCGGGCGCTTCACCGATGCGTTGTTCGGCGCCGCGCAGCCGGCGCTGAAGGAGCGCGACATCCTGCGGCTCGAAGGTCCGCTGGGAACCTTCTTCCTGCGCGAGGACCGCTCGTGTCCGATCGTGCTGCTGGCCAGCGGAACCGGCTTCGCGCCGATCAAGGCGATCGTCGAGCAGATGCGCGCAGCCGGCATCGTGCGCGACACGATGCTGTACTGGGGCGGTCGGCGACCGCGCGATCTCTACCAGAGCGAGCTGTGCGAGCGCTGGACGCGCGAGATGCCGCAATTGCGTTACGTTCCGGTCGTCTCCGATGCGCTTGCCGAGGACGACTGGCGCGGACGCACCGGCTTCGTTCACCGTGCCGTTCTCGAAGACTTCCCCGACCTTTCCGGTCGCCAGGTCTACGCCTGCGGTGCGCCGGCGATGATCGAGGCCGCGCGACGCGATTTCGTCGGGCACGGACTTGCCGAAGGCGACTTCTACGCCGATGCGTTCACCACGGCCGCCGATCTGGCCGGCGCGACGGCCTGAGAACGACTCGTAGACGCCCGGATCGCAGAGGGCGAAAAAAAACCCCGGGGGTTGCCCGGGGCACAGCCAGCCTGGAGCACCTTCGTTCGCGGCTGGAAGAGGAGGCCTGACACGAAGCGCGACGAACGCTTCGTGCCGCCAACGATAGCGGCACGCGTCGATTCTCGCGCCCCTGTCGCGATGAGCGGCCTCTGCCGATGGATCGATGGAAAGCGAAGCGCGGCAGTGTCCGTCGGGTGCGTTCGGCGACGCCGCCACTCCCACCGCCGAAACGCCGTCGCGCGCCGTCCGGCCGCCCGCCGCGCACGCGGCGCACGTGCTCGTGCACAGTCGGGACTCGTTCGGGGAGTTCCTTGCCGATGCCTTTCGTCTGGGTCGGGCTGTTGCTGATCGTGCTGAAGTGGTTCGAGTTCGAACCCGTCGCGGCCTGGTCGTGGTGGGCGATCCTCGCGCCGCTGGCCATCGCCTTCGCGTGGTTCGAACTGCTCGAGCCGCTGCTGGGCTTCGACAAGCGACGCGCCGACGACGAATTCGCCGAAATGCGACGCCTGCGGATCGAGCGGCAGTTCCCCTATCTGCGCGTGCAGACGAAACGGGTGAAGGTGCGCACCCGCGCGTGACGATCTGCGTCTCGCGCTATGCTCCGGCGTCCAACGCGGAGCCGCTCGTTCATGCAGTACGTCGTCTTCAACCAGAAGGGCGGAGTGGGGAAGTCCACCATCGCCTGCAACCTGGCGGCGATCAGCGCCGCGCAGGGGCGGTCCACGCTCGTCGTCGATCTCGATCCGCAGTCGAACTCCACGCACTACCTGCTCGGCGCGACCGCCGAAGAGACGAGGCCGGGCGCTGCCGAACTGTTCGAGCAGACGTTGAACTTCGTGCTGCGCCCGCTCGACGCCTCCGCCTTCGTCGTTCCCACGCCGTGGCAGGGGCTCGACCTTATGGCCTCGAGCGCGCGCCTGGAGGAGATCCACGGCAAGCTCGAGTCGCGCTACAAGATCTACAAGTTGCGCGACGCGCTGGCCGCGCTGGGCGAGCGCTACGAGCACATCTACATCGATACGCCGCCGGCGTTGAATTTCTATACGCGCTCGGCGCTGATCGCCGCCGATCGATGCCTGATTCCGTTCGACTGCGACGATTTCTCGCGGCGCGCGCTGTACGGATTGCTCGCCAGCGTCGAGGAGATCCGCGCCGACCACAACGATGCGCTCGAAGTGGGCGGCATCGTCGTGAACCAGTTCCAGGCGCGCGCGAGCCTGCCGCAGCGCACCGTGCAGGAACTCGTCGACGAGGGCCTGCCGGTACTCGAGCCGTACCTGAGCGCGAGCGTGCGGATCCGCGAGTCGCACGAACAGGCGCGCCCGATGATCCACTTCGACCCGCGCCACAAGCTCACGCTCGAGTTCCTCGCACTGCACGAAGCGCTCGAACAGCGCGAGCGCCCCCGTGCACCGGCGCCCCCCCGTAAACGCAGCCGCGCTTAGCAGCGAGGCTTTCCCCCTTCCCCCTTCTCCCTTCCCCTCCTCAGAAGTCGTCCAGCACCGCGCCCCGGCTCGCGCTGTTCGCCAACTGGTAGAACTTCGCCAGCACGCCGCGCCGGTAGCGCGCAGCGGGTTGCTTCCATGCAGCGCGCCGCCGCGCGAGTTCCGCGTCGTCGACGTTCAGTTGCAGCAGCAACTTGTGCGCATCGATGGTGATCGAATCGCCTTCGTGCACGAGCGCGATCGGTCCGCCCGCCGCCGCCTCGGGCGCGACGTGTCCGACGACCATGCCCCAGGTGCCGCCCGAGAAGCGGCCGTCGGTGATCAGCCCCACCGACTCGCCGAGGCCGGCGCCGATGATCGCCGACGTCGGCGCGAGCATCTCGGGCATGCCCGGCCCGCCGCGCGGCCCCAGGTAGCGCAGCACCATGATGTCGCCGGCGACGATCTTCCCGTCGAGGATCGCCTGCAGCGCGCTCTGCTCGTCGTCGAACACGCGCGCCGGGCCGGTCATCACCGGATTCTTCAATCCGGTGATTTTCGCGACGCAGCCCTCGGGCGACAGATTGCCTTCGAGGATCGCCAGGTGCCCTTGTCGATACAGCGCCTTGTCGATCGGAAAGATCACCGGCTGGTCGGCGCGCGGCGCCGACGGCACGTTGGCCAGTTCCTCGGCGAGCGTTCGCCCGGTGATCGTCATGCAGTTGCCGTGCAGCAGACCGGCGTCGAGCAGGATCTTGAGCACCTGCGGAATGCCGCCGGCGCGATGCAGATCGGTGGCCAGGTAGTGGCCCGAGGGCTTCAGGTCGCAGAGGACCGGAACGCGTTTGCGCACGCGCTCGAAATCGTGGATCGTCCATTCGACTTCCGCCGCGTGTGCGATCGCCAGGTAGTGCAGCACCGCGTTCGTCGATCCGCCCACCGCCATGATCAGCGCCACCGCGTTCTCGATCGACTCGCGCGTGACGATGTCGCGCGGCTTCAGGTCGCGTTTGACCGCCTCGATGAGCACGCGCGCGGACTCGGCCGTGGAATGCAGCTTCTCGGGATCCGGGTTGGCCATCGTCGACGAGCCGAGCAGGCTCATGCCCAGTGCCTCGAAGGACGACGACATCGTGTTCGCCGTGTACATCCCGCCGCACGAGCCGGTGCCCGGAATGGCGTTCTCCTCGATGCCGCGGAAGTCTTCCTCGCACATGCAGCCTCGCGAGTACTCGCCCACCGCTTCGAACACGGAGACGATGTTCAGGTCCTGGCCTTTCCAGTGGCCCGCCTTGATCGTGCCGCCGTAGACGTAGATCGAAGGCACGTTGGCGCGCAGCATGCCCATCATGCCGCCCGGCATGTTCTTGTCGCAGCCGCCGATGACGAGCACGCCGTCCATCCACTGGCCCTGCACCGACGTCTCGACGCAGTCGGAGATGACCTCGCGCGAGACCAGCGAATACTTCATCCCTTCGGTGCCCATCGCCATGCCGTCGGAAATGGTGGGCGTGCCGAAGACCTGCGGGTTCGCGCCGGCGGCGCGGATCGCCTCGATGGCGACGTCGGCCAGCGCCTGCAGGCCCGAGTTGCACGGCGTGACGGTGCTGTGCCCGTTGGCGATTCCGATCATCGGGTTGTCGAAATCGCTGCGACGGTAGCCCATCGCGTAGTACATCGAACGGTTCGGTGCGCGGGCGACGCCCTGCGTGATGTTGCGGCTGCGGCGGTTGAAGGACATGGCGACGATGGTTTCCGGGGTTGCAGGAAGAAGGGTTGCGGGGAGGGGGCGCCCTGCGGCGCGGCGGCGTTCCTGCAGGGCAGCGTCAATGTCGTATCTGAGTATCGGCTCCCGCTTGCGTCGGAAGCACGACTCCGGTAATCTTAATGCGAACCATTATTGTTTTCATGCCCTCGAAGGCCGTACGGGAAGTTGCCGCCATGATCGTCTGCGTCTGCCGTGCCGTGTCCGACCGCCAGATCCGCTCGAGCCTGCGCGAGGGTGCGCAAACGATGTCGCAGTTGCGCGCCGATCTCGGCGTGACGACCTGCTGCGGCAAGTGCGGTCCGCGCGTGCGCGAACTGCTCGACGAGCATCGGGCGGACGAGGCGCGCAGCGTCGGAAGCCTCGCCTGCGCCTGCGCCGCGGCCTGAGGCGGCACGCACTTCGCTGCGTCAGGGTGCTTCGCGGTTCATGAAGGTCTGCTGGTAGTTCTGCAGGCCCACGCGGCCGATCAGCTCGATCTGCGTCTCGAGGAAGTCCACGTGCGTTTCCGAGTCGTCGAGGATGTCGACGAGGATCTCGCGCGAGACGTAGTCGTTCACCGATTCGCAATGCGCGATTCCCGAGCGCACCGTGTCGAGCGCGGCGCGTTCGAGCGCGAGATCGCTGTTGAGGATCTCCTCGGTGTTCTCGCCGACGTTCAGCTTGCCGAGATCCTGCAGGTTCGGCAGGCCGTCGAGCAGCAGGATGCGCTGGATCAGGCGATCGGCGTGCTTCATCTCGCCGATCGATTCCTCGTACTCGATCTTCTCCAGCCCGGGCAGGCCCCAGTGCCCGAAGATGCGCGCATGCACGAAGTACTGGTTGATCGCGGTCAGCTCGTTCTTCAGCTGCCGGTTCAACCACTCGATGACTTTCGGGTCGCCTTTCATCCGGGGTCTCCAGCCTGACGAACTGCGATTATCGGGCAGAATGAACGGCGGGTGAAACTCACCCTGGTGCTCGTTCACGCTCGCCGATGCTCGTCCATCCCCAGTTCGACCCGATCGCCTTCTCTTTCGGACCGCTCGCCGTACGCTGGTACGGCCTGATGTACCTCGTCGCGTTCGCGCTGTTCTACTGGCTCGGCCGGCTGCGCCTGCAGCGCCCGCTGTGGTCGCAGGCCAGCGGCCTGTCGTTGCGCGACCTGGAAGACCTTCTGTTCTGGGGCGTGCTGGGCGTGGTCCTGGGGGGACGGCTCGGCTACGTGCTGTTCTACAAGCCCGGCTGGTATGCGGCGCATCCGCTCGAGATCTTCGAGGTGTGGAAGGGCGGAATGTCCTTCCACGGCGGCCTGATCGGCGTGCTCGTCGCGGTCGCGCTCTTCTGCCGCCTGCGCGGGCTGCGCTTCCTGCGCGTCACCGACTTCGTCGCGCCGCTGGTGCCGATCGGACTGGCCGCCGGACGGCTCGGCAACTTCATCAACGGCGAGTTGTGGGGCCGTCCCACCGACCTGCCGTGGGCGATGGTGTTCCCGCAGGTCGATTCGCTGCCGCGTCATCCGTCGCAGCTGTATCAGTTTGCCGGCGAGGGCATCCTGCTGTTCGTCATTCTCTGGTGGTTCTCGTCGCGCCCGCGTCCGGTGGGCGCCGTCTCCGGCATGTTCCTCGTCGGCTACGCGGTGTTGCGCTTCATCGCCGAGTTCGCGCGCGAGCCCGACGACTTCCTCGGGTTGCAGGCGTTGAGCCTCACGATGGGCCAGTGGCTGTGCATCCCGATGTTCGTTGCCGGCATCGCGCTGCTCGCCTGGTCGCGCCGCGGGCACGGCGCCGATGCCCATGCGGAGGCACGGGGTGTTTGAGCGGCTGCTGCAGGTCGGTCGCGATGTTCGAGAGCGAAGCGACCTGCGCGGACTGCTCGACGACTGCCGGCAGTTGCTCACTGCGCGTGGCGAGTCGAACAGCCTGGTGATCGCGGCGCGCGCGCTCGAACGCTATCGTCGCCTGTCGCCCGACGCAGCGGCGCGTTTCTTCGATGCGCTCGCTTCCGAGTTCGACCCGGATGCGGCCGAGGTGTTGCGGCGCGCCGAAAGCTATGCGATGACGCGCGCGCCCGATGCGCTGATCGAGTTGTGGCGCGCGGCCGAATCGCCGCGCCAGGAACTGTTGCGGCGCCTGAATCGCGCACCCGACGCCACCGCGCAGATCGTCGCGATGCGCGCGAAGATCCTCGCGCGCCTGTCCACGCATCCCGAGTTGAGGGCGGTCGAGGCCGACTTCCACCACCTGCTGTCGTCGTGGTTCAACCCCGGCTTCCTGAACCTCGTGCAGGTCGACTGGAACTCGCCGGCGCGGCTGCTCGAGAAGCTGATCCAGCACGAGGCGGTCCATCGGATCGACGGCTGGAACGACCTGCGCCGTCGCCTCGAACCCGACCGGCGCTGCTTCGCGTTCTTTCATCCCGCGTTGCCCGACGAGCCGCTGATCTTCGTCGAGGTCGCGCTGCTCGAGTCGATGCCCGATGCGATCGCGCCGCTGCTGGACCGGCGCACGCCCACCGACGGGCACAACGATCGATTCAAGGTCGCCGCCTTCTACTCGATCTCGAACTGCCAGCCGGGGCTGCGCGGCGTGAGCCTGGGCGACTTCCTGATCAAGCGCGTGGCCGAGCGGCTGCAGGCCGAGCAGCCGAAGCTGAAGGTCTTCTGCACGTTGTCGCCGATTCCCGGTTTCGCCGGCTGGCTGTCGAAGCTCGAATCGGTGCAGTCGGTCGAGGCGCCGCGGGTCAGGGCGTCGGTGCTGCGCGAACTGGACGACGCATTGCGCGGATTGCGCGATCGCCATGGGCACGACCTGCTCGCGCTCGCGCAGAAGCAGCCTGCGCCGGCGCGCGCGGCAACGGCGCTCGCCGGCTCTGCCGCCGCAGGTGCTGCCGATGCGCCTGCCGGGGGAAGCGCACAGACGGCCGACGAGCCGGTCGGTGCGAGCGCAAAGACCGATGTCGCGCCCGGCGCCCCCGCGGCGCATGCGCTCGCCGCGGCCCAGGGCGCCGCGGGGAACGCAGTCATCGCACTGAAGAACGCGGTCGCCAAGCGCCGCGGCGAGGCGCCTGCCGATGCCTCGACCGACGACGCCGCGCGCAACGGTCGCGCCGCCGACCTGCACACGCTGCAGCGTCTGTGCGCGCTGTATCTGCTGCAGACTTCGCCCACCGACGCGCGCGCGTCCGATCCGGTGGCGCGCTTTCATCTGAACAACGGTGCGCGGCTCGAGCGCATCGACGTCGGCGCCGATCTGTCGCGCAAAGGGCTGCGCCAGTCGCTCGGACTGATGGTGAACTACCTGTACGATCTCGAGCAGATCGAAGCCAACCACGAGAGGTTCGCCGGCGATCGCGTCAGCGCATCGCGCGCCGTGCTCTCGCTGCTGTAGACAGGAGTACGAGCGTGCCGCCGGCACGCCAGGGCGACGCAATGAACGCTGACGGTCCGGGCGACACCAACCTTTACACGCTGCTCGCGAGCGGCTTTCCCGACGATCCCTACGGTTGCTGCATCGAGACCGAGGACGGTTCGCGCTACAGCTGGGACGACATCGAGCGCGCGAGCGCGATGCTCGCCAACCTGCTGGTCCGGCTCGGACTGTCCCCCGGCGATCGCATCGCCGTGCAGGTCGAGAAGTCTCCCGAGGCGCTGCTGCTGTACCTCGCGACGCTGCGCGCGGGCTTCGTCTTCCTGCCGCTGAACCCCGCGTACCAGGCCGCCGAAATCGACTACTTCATCGGCGATGCCGAGCCGGCCGCCGTCGTCTGTTCGCCGGCGAACGTCGGCTGGGTCGGGCAGGTCGCGCACCGCCATGGCGTGCGCCACGTGTTCACGCTGGGCGCCGATCGCAGCGGCACGCTGCTCGAGGCGGCGGCCGCCGAGTCGCCCGAGTTCGAGACGCGCACTGTCCGCGGCGACGACCTTGCGTGCATCGTCTACACGTCGGGCACCACCGGGCGCAGCAAGGGCGCGATGCTCTCGCACGCCAACATCGGCAGCAACGCGCTCGTGCTGCATCGCTACTGGCGCTGGCGCAGCGGCGACGTGCTCGTGCACGCCCTGCCGATCTTCCACGTGCATGGCCTGTTCGTCGCCTGCCACGGGGCGCTGCTCTCCGGCAGCCCGATGCTGTGGCTGGCGAAATTCGACCCGACCGCGGTCATCGAACGGCTGCCGCGCGCCACCGTCTTCATGGGCGTGCCGACCATGTACGTGCGGCTGCTCGACGACGAACGCTTCGACGCGCGGGTCACGCGCAGCATGCGCCTGTTCGTCTCGGGCTCGGCGCCGCTGTTGGCCGAAACCTTTCGCCGGTTCGAGGAGCGCACCGGCCGACGCATCCTCGAGCGCTACGGCATGAGCGAGACGGCGATGCTCACGTCGAACCCGTACGATGGCGAGCGGGTAGCCGGAACCGTCGGCCTGCCGCTGCCCGGCGTCGAGGTGCGCGTGGTCGACGAGCAGGGCGCCCGATGCGCGGTCGGCGACATCGGTGCGATCCAGGTGCGCGGACCGAACGTGTTCTGCGGCTACTGGCGCATGCCCGAGAAGACGCGCGAGGAATTCACCGAAGACGGTTTCTTCCGCACCGGCGACATGGGCAGTTGGGACGCCAACGGTTACCTGTCGATCGTCGGTCGCAGCAAGGACCTGATCATCACCGGCGGCTTCAACGTCTATCCGAAGGAAATCGAGTCGTACCTCGACGAGATCGAAGGCGTCGTCGAGTCGGCGGTGATCGGCGTGCCGCATCGCGACTTCGGGGAAGCGGTGGTGGCGGTCGTCGTTCGGGCGCCGGGTACGGTGCTCGACGAGGCGGCACTGGTCGCTGCCTTGAAGGGGCGCATCGCGTCGTTCAAGGTGCCCAAGCGCGTACACGTCGTCGACGAACTGCCGCGCAACACGATGGGAAAGGTGCAGAAGAACGTGCTGCGGGAGCGGTTCTCGTCGGCCTGAGCCTTTACGCGAACGCCGCGCCGATCCCCTTCCACAACATGTACGCCGCCAGCACGTACAGCAGCAGCGCGAACAGCCTGCGCAACCGACCCACCGACATCGCGTGCGCCACTCTCGCGCCGAGCGGCGCGGTGAGCACGCTGGTGGCGACGATCGCAGCGAGCGCGGGCAGGTAGATGTAGCCGAAGGTGCCCGCCGGCAGGTGCAGGTTCCAGCCGGCGATCACGTAGCCGAGCGTTCCGGCCAGTGCGATCGGAAAGCCGCAGGCCGCGCTCGTGGCCACCGCTTCGTGGATGCGAACGTTGGAGCGCGTGAGGAAGGGCACCGTGATGAAGCCACCGCCGGCGCCGGCGAGTGCCGACAGCGCGCCGATCGTTCCACCCATGCCGAGCATGCCCGCGATTCCGGGCAGCGTGCGATCGGCCGCCGTGGACTTGCGTCGCAGCATCTGCGTGGCCATCGTGCCGACGAACAGTCCGAAGGCGATGGCAAGCACCGCGCCGGGCAGCCACGATGCGACCTGCGCGCCGAGCAGCGAGCCGACGACGATGCCCGGGGCGAGCGTCTTCGCGATATCCCAGCGCACTGCGCCGCGCCGCGCATGCGCGCGCACGCTCGACAACGACGTGAACAGGATCGTCGTGAGCGACGTGGCGATCGCGATCTTGACGATCTGCCCGAGCGGAAAGCCCTGGCTCGTCAGCAGCATCGTGAGGAAGGGGACCATCAGCATGCCGCCGCCGATGCCGAGCAGGCCCGCGGCGAAGCCGGTGAACGCACCGAGCAGGAGGAACGCCGCGATGAGCGAGAGCGTCACGTGAGGGAAAGGAAAGGACCCCGCCTGTGCCGGCCAGGCCGGCATCCTGAACCGTTCAGTTCAGTTCGGCCGCAGCAGGTATCACATCAGGTTCGTCCGACGAGGGACGATCTCAACAGCGATACGCAGTGTCGCCACGACCTGGATGCAGAGCATTGGTTCAAGGAATCTATGACCTGATCGAACACTGCAGGGTCGAGCGCATTCTACCGCGATTCGTGCGGCGCCCGTCTGCGCCGCGACGTCGCACTCACGCTCGGGCGGATCAGAACAGCGGCTGCTGCCGCGCGATCTCCGCGTCGAGGTCTTCGCGCATCTTGCGGATGCGGCCCAGCAGTTCGGCCGACGGCGTTCCGGCCGCGGGCTGCTGCGCGCCGAGCAGTTCGTGCGCGAGCTGCAGCGCCGCCATCACGGCGATTCGATCCACGCCCGAGACGCGACCGGCGTCGCGGATCGAGCGCATCTTCTCGTCGACGATCTGCACCGCTTCGAGCAGTTGCGGTTTCGTCTCGCCGGTGACGGCGAGGCGGTAATCGCGGTCGAGGATCTTCACGTCGATCTGTTCCATGCTCGGCTTCCGTGCGGTGCGGGCTATCCGTTGTCTTCGGGCGCTTGGTCCGCGGACTCGGTTGCATGCTCTTCGCGTGCCGCGGTTTCGTCGTCGTTCGGCTGCGCCGGCAACCGCGCGAGCGCGGCCTGCACGCGTTCGCGCGCCTCGTCGATGCGCTGCTGCAGATGCTCGTTGGCATCGCGGCTGGCGCAGAGCTGCTCGCGCAGCGATGCGTTCTCGTCGGCGAGACGCCGGACGGTGGCGACGATCTGCTCGACGCGCTCGCCGAGCTCCTCGATTTCCTGCGATGCCTGATCCATGGCGCGATGGTATACGTACGACGCAGCGGGCGCTCTTCGGCGGGCCGAATGCAGCGGGCGCTCGGTCTCCGGCTCCGGTAGCATTCGATTCGGGATGAAATTCTATTCGCACCCGCCGCGGCACGCCGTCCTGTCCGTCGTGTTCGCCGCGCTCGTTGCATCGATGCTCGCCGTGTGGTCGCCGGCGTACGCGCAATCGGCGCCGGCGACGGGGGCCGTACGCGTCGACAGCGTCGAGGTCGAACTGGTCGCCGATCGGGCGGCCGTCGTGCCGGGCGAAGCGATGCGGCTGGGCCTGCGCATCCATCACGACCCGCAGTGGCACACCTACTGGCGCAACCCGGGCGATTCCGGGCTGCCCACGCAGGTCGAGCTGCGCCTGCCGGCGGGATTCGACGCCGGCCCGATCCGCTGGCCGGCGCCGCAGCGGCTGTTCATTCCGCCGCTGGCCAATTACGGGTACGAGGGGGAGATCGTCCTGCCGATCTCGCTGCAGCCGCCCGCGGCGATCGATGGCGATCGCGTAACGATCGCCGCGCACGCGTCGTGGCTGATGTGCCGCGACGTCTGCATTCCCGGGGATGCCGACGTCTCGCTGGCGCTGCCGGTGCAGCGTGCCGGCCCCGCTGCGCCGTCGCGCTTTGCCGCGCTGTTCGACGACGCCGAGCGGCGCATGCCGCAGGGCAGGCTCGCTGCACAGGTGCACGCCGACGGCGATGTCATCTCCATCGCGCTGGAACGCCGCGCATCGAAGGTCGAGTTCTTCCCGTACGACGAGGGTTTCGTCGACAACGCCGCCGAGCAGGTGCTCTATGCCGTTGCGCAACCGGGCGACAACGTGCGACTGGCGGTGCGACTGAGCGAAGACGGCGCGCGCAAGGTGCGCGACTCCGGCGAGTCGCTGCTCGCTGCCGCCAGCGGCGTCGTCGTCGTCGACGGCACGGCCTACGAGATCGATGCGAAGCCGAGCTCGACGGCGCTGCCGGCGGGCAGCGAGATCGCGCGCGTTGCCGGCGCCGCCTCTCAGCCGCCGGCCGGCGCGTCATCACGCGGTTCGTGGCTGCCCGGTTTCGGCGCTTCGTCGAGCGGGCGCAGCGCCGGCCTTTCGCTTTCGTCGGCGGCAACGTCGCGCGACGCCGCATCGGGCGACAGCTCGATGACAGCGGCGCGATCGTCGTCGACTGCGCGAACGCTGTGGATCGCCGCGCTGTTCGGCGCCATCGGCGGCCTGATCCTGAACCTGATGCCCTGCGTGTTTCCGGTGATCGGGCTGAAGGTGCTCGGTTTCGCGCGCACCGGCGGCGAGGCGGACGCGTCGTCGCGGCTGGGCGCACTGGCTTTCGCCGCCGGTGTCGTCGTCTCGTTCTGGGCGCTGGCCGCGATGCTGCTCGTGCTGCGCGCGGGCGGCGAGGCGGCAGGTTGGGGCTTCCAGTTGCAGTCACCTGCATTCGTGGCGGCGATGGCGATGCTCTTCGTCGCGATCGGCCTGAACTTCTCCGGCGTCTACGAGATCGGCGTGTCGATGACGCGGCTGGGTGCGCTCGATGCCGGAACGCGGCCGCATCCGCTGCTCGGCTCCTTCGGCTCGGGCGTGCTCGCGGTGCTCGTCGCCACGCCCTGCACCGCGCCGTTCATGGGATCGGCGATGGGCTTCACGCTCGCCAGTTCCACCGGCGAGGCGATGATCGTCTTCACCGCGATCGCGCTCGGCATGGCCGCGCCCTACGTGCTGCTCGGCTTCTTCCCGCAGGCACTGCGCGTGCTGCCGAAGCCGGGCCGCTGGATGGAAAGCTTCCGCCAGGTGCTTGCGTTTCCGATGTACGCCACCGCCGCGTGGCTCGCCTGGGTGCTCGGGCAGCAGGCGGGCATCGACGCGGTCTTCGCGCTGGCCATCGGCGCGGTACTCGTCGCGCTCGCCGCGTGGCTGTACGGTCGCTTCGTGCAGCAGGGCGTACCGCGCGCGACTTCGCGCGTCGTGCGACCGCTGGCCGGTGTCCTTTCCACCGCGGCCTTCGCCGTCGGGCTATGGACCGCATGGCCGGGCGAAGCGGCGGCGCCGCCTGTCGCTTCGTCTCGCTCGGATGGGGCGAGGGGCGCGGGCGACGCGCTCGCATCGGCCTGGCAACCATGGTCCGAGGAACGCGTGCGCGAAGCGCGCGACGCGAAGCAGCCGGTCTTCGTCGAATTCACCGCTGCCTGGTGCGTCAGTTGCCAGGCCAACAAGCGGCTCGTGCTCGAGCGCGATTCGATCGTCGCAGAAATGGCCGAGCGCGGCGTCGTCCGGTTGAAGGCCGACTGGACGAATCGCGATCCGCGCATCACCGAGGCGCTCGCGCGTTTCGGTCGCAACGGCGTGCCGCTGTATCTCGTCTATCGACCCGATGAAGCCGAGCCGCGCGTGCTGCCCGAGTTGCTCACGATGGGCATCGTGCGAGAGGCGCTGGCAGGTATCGCTTCGCCGTCCGCGGTCGCACGCTCGGCCGATCGCTGAACCGCGATCGAGCCGATCGCGTAGCGGTCCTCGCGTCCCCGCCGTGTAGAATCGCGCTGCTACTGGTGTGGCGACGGGGTTCTCCCGTTGCCATGAAACGGGAAAGCGGTGCGCCTCCAGCCGAGGCAAACCCGCTGCTGCCCCCGCAACGGTAAGCGAGTGCGGGCGCGCCACCACGCCACTGGGTTCGTCACCTGGGAAGGCGGTGCGTCAAGACTTGCGAGTCCGGAGACCGGCCCGTGGCATCCAGCGGAAGTGCTACGGGGTGGTGGCGCTGGTCGTATCGACCCGAAGGTTCCTCCCGTGCGTTTCCATTTCAGCGCATTCCGGTATGCGGGGACGCCTGCCGGTGAGGGGAATCATGGCTACACATCCAAAGCCGCTGGCCGCGTTGCTGCCAGCCATCTTCGTTGCGTCGGCAGCCGGTGCGCAGCCGACGCCTCGGCTCGACGACGTCGTCGTCACGGCAACCCGGTTCGACGAAGCGAGCTACGCGCCCGCCGCGAGCATGACGGTCATCTCGCGCGAGGAGATCCAGTCTTCCGGCGCACGATCTCTGCCCGACGTACTGAAGTACCAGGCCGGCCTGAACGTGATGCCGCTTTACGGCTCCATCGGAGCCGACACCTCGATCGACATGCGGGGTTTCGGCGAAGGCGCGCCTTCGCGCACCCTGGTTCTGCTGAACGGACAACGCCTCAATTCGCTGGACAGCATCAACGTGGACTGGGGACTCGTGCCGCTGGACAGCATCGAGCGCGTCGAGATCATCAACGGAAGCGGCAGCGTCCTGTACGGCGACAATGCCGTCGGCGGCGTCATCAACATCATCACCGCCAGGAAGCCGGACGGCGCGCACGCGAAGCTCGGAGCGGGCAGCTGGGACTCCACCCGGGCGTCGGCCGGCTTTTCCCGTCGATTCGGTGGCGTCGCTGCGAACCTGTCGCTGGATCGCCAGGACACCGATGGCTGGCGTCGCAACAACAGGCAGAAGCGCGAGAACGTCAGCGGTCGTCTCGGCGTCGGCTTCGACCAGGGCGAAGCATTCGTCGCTCTCGGCTGGTCGAACCTGGAGGTCGGTCTGCCGGGTTCGCTGACGAAGAGCCAGTTTCGCAGCAATCCGCGCCAGGCGGAAACCCTGGACAGCTACAGCAAGCGTAACAACGCATTCCTGCGGCCCGGCGTCGAGTTGCAGATCACCGATGCACTGAAGTTCGCCGCGGAGATCGGGTACTCCGACTCGGAGAGTACGGTCTACACCTCGAACTACTGCGCCTGGGATTCCTGCTTCGAAGTGCGCAGAACCGACGTTCTTTCGTTCACGCCTCGACTCCAGTGGAAGCACGGGCTCGGTTCGCTGCCTTCCCGGACGACGATCGGCGTCGACTACTACGACGGCAGGCTGACGGCCGACAAGTCGCCCAGCGACCACGGCCCGGTGGCCAAGTCCGTCCGCATCGATCAATCGAGCCGCGCAGTCTATCTGCTGAACCAGAGCGACCTGACGCCCGAACTGGTCTTCACCGCCGGTGCCCGCTACCAGCAGATCGACCAGTCGGCCTCGGATTCCTCCGGACTCGGTCTAACCAACGATCACCACAAGACGGTCGGGGAACTTGGCCTGAGCTACCGGCTCGCCGCGGGAGCGCGAGTCTTCACGAGAGTCGGAACCACCTTCCGGAATCCGAACCTGGACGAGCTGACGACCTTCTCGGGGTTCGTCAGCAAACCCGTTCGCCCCGAGCAGGGGACCTTCCTGGACGCGGGTGTCGACCTCAGCGGTGCTTCGTACTCGCTGAAGGTCCTGGCATACGAGCTGGCGATGAAGGACGAGATCGCGTGGAACGGTGCGACCTTCGAGAACGAGAACCTGGCGAAGACCCGGCATCGGGGAATCGAAGTCAGTGGACAGTACCGCGTCGATCCACAGTGGCGGCTCGTGGGCGGCATCGATCTGCAGGAAGCCGAATTTCGCGAAGGCGTGGACAGCGGAAAAAGGATACCGCTGGTGCCCGCGGTGAAGGCCGACGCCGGGGTCACTTTCCAGCCGATTCCCGCCGTCGCTTTGTCGTTGATGATCAACCACGTCGGCGAACGCTACTTCGGCGGCGATACCGCGAACGCGAGCGAAAAGCTCGCCGCCTATACGGTTGGTGATTTCGTCGCGAGCTGGAAGCACGCGGACTGGGTCGTACGGGCCCGCGTGCTGAACCTGACCGACAGGAAGTATTCTCCGACCGGCTATTACGGCTCCTATTATCCGGCGGACGGTCGATCGTTCTTCGTCGATCTGCGTTACGACTTCTGATAGCCGGATGCGGTGATGCGCACGTGGTTCGCCGCCGTGTTCGCCGTCGCGCTGGTCGCGGCGCTGGCCGCGGCGTTCGCGCTCGAGGAAGGGAAGGGGGAAGGTGGGAAGGGGACCGAGCCGCCTGCACATGACCGGGGCTTTTCCCGTTCCCCCTCCCCCCTTCCCCCTTCCCTTTTTCTGTCCGACGACGCGGGTCGCACGATTGGACTTTCCCGTGTCCCGCTGCGGATCGTCTCGCTCGCGCCGCATGCGACCGAGTTGCTGTTCGCGGTCGGTGCCGGTGCGCGCGTCGTGGCCGTCGATCGCAACAGCGACGAGCCGCCCGCGGTGCGCGCGCTACCCAGGCTCTCGTCGTTTCCGCAGCCGGACGTCGAGGCGCTGCTCGCGCTGCAGCCCGACCTCGTCGTCGCGTGGGGGCCGGGCGTCTCCCCGGCGCAGCTCGAGCGCCTCGATTCGCTCGGCATCGCCGTGTTCGTCTCGCAGCCGCGCACGCTCGACGACGTCGCAACGACGCTGCGCCGCTTCGCGCGGCTCGCGCCCGATCCGTCGATCGGCAGCGCGCTCGCCGATGCGTTCGCCGCACGACTCGCGTCGATCCGCGCGCGATATGCCACGCGGCGCCCGGTGCGCGTATTCGTGCAGATCTGGTCGTCGCCGCTGATCACCGTCTCCGACGACGGTCCGATCGGAGACGCCGTGCGCAGTTGTGGCGGGGTCAACGTGTTCGGCGACGTGGAGGTCGCTGCGCCGCAGCCCGATGCCGAAGCGGTGCTCGCGCGCCGCCCCGACCTGATCGTCGCCACCGATCCGTCGCCTTCGCCGCGGCGCTGGGTCGGCTACGGATTGCTCGCTCCGCAGGGACCGGCCCACTTCGTCGCCTTCGATGCCTCGACCTTCGAGCGTCCCGGTCCGCGTTCGATCGATGCACTGGACAGCCTCTGTGCCGAGATCGACGCGGTGCGCCGGTCCATGCCTCGATAGCGTTTGCTACCATCGCCGCGGCGCCCGGTGCGCCGCACGAAAAACACGCCCAGGAGGCTCTGCGCATGCCCGTTGTTGCCGTCGTCAATCCGAAGGGAGGCGTCGGCAAGACGACCCTCGCCACGAATCTCGCAGGCTATTTCGCGTCGAGGGCGCGTGCCACGATGCTGGGCGACTTCGACACGCAGCAGTCCGCGCGCCATTGGCTCGGACTGCGCCCGGCGCAGGCGGCGTCGATCGGCACCTGGGACATCGACGACGGCATCGCGCGCCCGCCGCGCGGCGTCACGCACGTTGTGCTCGACACGCCGGCGCAGCTCGACGGACGGCGGCTGGCCGACGTCGTGCGCGTGGCCGATCGCATCGTCGTCCCGCTGCAGCCGTCGATGTTCGATGCGATCGCCACCAGCCGCTTCCTCGCCGATCTGCGTGCGGGCTTCCCGAAGACGCGCCGCTTCGAGCAGGCGGTGAGCCTGGTCGGCATGCGCGTCGATCCGCGCACGCGCGCGGCCGATCAGCTCGCCCGATTCGTCGCCGGACTCGGCCTGCCGGTATCCGGCTATCTGCGCGATACGCAGAACTACGTGCACCTGGCCGCGCACGGTCTCACGCTGTTCGACGTCGCGCCGCAGCGCGTCGAGCGCGATCGTGCCACCTGGGAGCCCTTGCTGCATTGGCTCGAAAGCTGAGCGTTTCCGCGTCGCACGACCGGATTCCGTTCCCGCGCCCGCCGCAGTCGGGTGCCCGCGTCTCGCTGCGCGTCGTCGAGACGAGCAGCGAATCGCTGGCCGTCGTGCGAGGCGTGTTGCAGCCGCCGGCGCTCGCCACCGATCGCGGCGCGATGGTCGCCGTCCGCATCGACGGCGAAGCCGGCTATTGCGCCACCGCCGACCTGTCGGCGCGCGGCCTGCGCGAGGCGGCCGAGCGCGCCGCGCAGTGGGCACGCGCGGCGAAGGGCCGGGGCCTGTCGCTGGTCGAAGAGGCGTGGCCCGTCGCTGGCGGCGCCCGCTCGCAATGCCTGCGCTACGAGAGTCCGAACGAAGCACCGCTCGCGCAGCGCGACGTGCTCGTTGAGCTGCTGCACGACGAGGCGGCTGCGATGCGACGCGACAGCCGCATCGTGCATTGGGCCGCGACGCTCGACGCGAGCGTCGTGTCGCAATCCCTGTGGATCGACGGCGAGGCCGTGTCGCAGCAGTCGATGCGCTACGTCGTGCCGAACCTCGAGGCGACGGCGGCGCACGAAGGGCGCGCGCAGACGCGAACGCTCGCCGGGCAGTACAACGGCTTCTGCCGGCAGGGCGGCGGCGAGGCGCTGCGCGATTCGGGTTTCGTCGGCGGCGGCTCGCGCGTGGCCGATGAGGCGATCGAGCTGCTGCACGCGCCGAACTGCCCGAGCGGCGTGCGCGACCTGTTGCTGTCGCCCGACCAGATGATGCTGCAGATCCACGAGTCGATCGGCCACCCGCTCGAACTCGACCGCATTCTCGGCGACGAGCGCAACTTCGCCGGAACGAGCTTCGTCACGCCGCAGATGTTCGGCAGTTATCGCTACGGCTCTTCGCTGCTGAACGTCAGTTTCGACCCGTCCGTCGCAGGGCAGTTCGCCAGCTACGCGGCCGACGACGACGGCGAAGCCGCGCGTCGCACGATGCTGATCGAAAGCGGCATCCTGCAGCGCGCGCTGGGCGGCGCGCTGTCGCGTGCGCGTGCGCGCGCACGGGGAATCGCCATCGAGGGCGCAGCGAGCGCGCGCGCCAGCGGCTGGGAGCGCCCGCCGATCGACCGGATGGCGAACCTGAACGTCGAGCCGGGCGACGCGAGCTTCGATTCGATGATCGCGTCCACCGAGCGCGGGATCTGGATGCGCACCAACGCGTCGTGGTCGATCGACGATGCGCGCAACAAGTTCCAGTTCGGCTGCGAATGGGGCAGGCTGATCGAGAACGGTCGGCTGACGCAGGTCGTGCGCAATCCGAATTACCGCGGCGTGTCGGCGACTTTCTGGCGCAGCCTCGCGGCGGTCGGCTCCCGCGAGACGATGCAGGTGCTCGGCACGCCGTTCTGCGGCAAGGGCGAGCCAGGGCAGATCGTGCGCGTCGGCCACGCGTCGCCCGCTTGCCTGTTCCGCGACGTCGACGTGTTCGGAGGCGAGGGGTGAGCGGCGCGGATTTCGTCGCGCTGTTCGATGCGGTCGGCTCGGCGGTGGACCGGCATGCGCGCGCCGGCGAAGCGGTGTTCGCCTACCTGCGCGCCGAGCGCAGCGATTTCGTGCGCGTGAACGCGGCGCGCGTGCGCCAGGCGGGGACGGTCGAGCACGCGGTGCTGTCGATGCGCCTGTTTCGCGAAGGACGCCAGGCGCAGATGCGCTGCACCCTCGCCGTACCGCGCGGCACCGCGGCGCGCGTGCGCGAGGCGCTGGTCGCGTTGCGTCGCGCGATCGAGCCGCTGCCGGTCGACCCGTACGCGTCCTTCGAGCCGGAACCCGGGCGCAGCGAGCGCATCGCGCGCGATGTCGGGCCTGCGCCGGACGAGGTCGTTGCCGCGATCGTCGATGCCGCCGACCACGCCGAGCACTGCGACCTGGTCGGCCTGTACGCCGGCGGCGTCGTCGTGCGCGCGCTGGCCAGCAATCTCGGGCATCGCCACTATCACCAGGCGACGTCTGTCGGTTTCGACTTCTCGCTTCACTACACCGCGGGGCAGGCGAGCAAGCACGAATGGACTGCGACGCAGTGGGACGCCGCGGCGCTGCGCTCGGCGATCGCAGGAGCGCGCGAGCAGGCGCGAATCCTCGCGCGCCCGGCCCGACGAATCGAGCCCGGCGCGTACCGGGCGCTGCTCGCTCCTGCCGCGCTCGCCGACCTCGTCTCGCTGCTCGGCTGGGGCGGCTTTTCGGAGCGGGCTTTCCGCAGCGGGCAGTCGCCGCTTGCGCGCGCCCAGCGAGCAGAGGCCCGCTTCGATTCCACGTTTGCGATCGTCGACGACCTCGATGCGCTCGACGTGCCGCATTTCCAGTCCGAAGGCTTCGTTCGACCCGCTCGAAGCGCGCTGATCGAAGACGGCCGACCGGCGCGGCGCCTCGTGTCGCCGCGCAGCGCGCTCGAGTTCGGCGTGCCCGGCAACGGCGCCGACGACGACGAACGTCCTCGCGCGCCCTGCGTCGGCGCGGGCCGGCTGGACGATGCTCATCTGCTCGATGCGCTCGATACCGGCATCGCGATCCCGAACCTGTGGTACCTGAACTGGTCCGATCGACACGCGTGCCGTGCGACCGGAATGACGCGCTTCGCGACGCTTTGGGTGGAGAACGGCGAGATGGTCGCGCCGGTCGCTCCGATGCGTTTCGACGACAGCCTCTATCGCATGTTCGGCGCGGGCCTGCTCGGGCTCGGTGCGCGCGTCTCGACGATTCCCCACAACGAAACCTGGGACGGGCGCGAGCCCGGCGGCGTGCGCGCGCCGTCGGCGCTCATCGACGCGCTGCGCTTCACGTTGTAGAACCCCGGCGCGAGCGCGCCGCCCGACTCAGCGCGACGACCTGTCGGCGTGCGGCGAAGACGTGCGCGGATCGGTGACGAAACCGATACGCTCGATGCCGGCACGCTGCGCGCTCGACATGACTTCGGCGATGCGTTCGTAGCGCGTCGAGCGCTCGGCGCGCAGATGCAGTTCGGGTTGCGGTTGCGACGCTGCCGCCTTTGCGAGCCTCGCATCGAGCGCGGCGATGCCGTCCAGCGCTTCGTCGTTCCAGTGCACGACGCCTGCTGCGTCGATCGACACGCGAACCGTCTCCGGCTTTTCGGCGGTGACCGGGGCCTGCACGTCGGGCAGGTCCACGCGAAGGGCGTGCGTCAGCAGCGGCGCGGTGATGATGAAGACGACCAGCAGCACGAGCATCACGTCGACCAGCGGCGTCGTGTTGATCTCCGCCATCGGCTGCGGCTGGTTGCCCGGATCGAATCCGCCGAAGGGCATGGTTGCGATTCTCCGGTTCGCTGCGCGGATCAGCGCACGACGGGCCCGACGGCCAGCGGTGCAGGGCCGCTGCGCAGTGCGTCGCGCTGTTCGCGCAACCGGTGACCGGTGGTGACGAGTGCGAGCAGGTCGTGCGCGAAGCCGTCGAGCTCGGCGAGCACGACGCGATTGGCGCGTACGAAGGCGTTGTAGGCGAGCACCGCGGGAATGGCCACCGCGAGACCCGCGGCCGTCATCACCAGCGCTTCGCCGACCGGACCGGCCACGCGATCGATCATCACCTGTCCGCTCGACGCGATGCTCAGCAGCGCATGGTAGATGCCCCAGACGGTGCCGAACAGTCCGACGAAGGGCGCCGTGCTGCCCACCGACGCGAGCAGCGCGAGTCCGCTCTCCAGGCGCGCCGATACCTGCGTGATCTCGCCGCGCAGCGCGCGCGTGACGAGTTCGTCGCGATCGATCGACGCGGCGAGCGAGTTGTCGGGCTGCATCGCGGCGGCGGCCCGCGCCTTGTGCGCCAGTGGAGCGAAGACGCGCTCGCGATCCGCGCTCTCGAGCGTGGCGAGCGCCTCGTCCATCGTGCGCGCGTTCCAGAACTGCTCGAGCGCCGCGTGCGCGCCGCGACGCATCCGCCACGTGCTCCACGCCTTCGACAGGATGAAGTACCAGCTGACGATCGACATCGCCAGCAGCAGCCAGGCGACCGAATGCGTGATCGCATCGCCCGCCTCCCAGAAGTGCATCAGACCGAGTTCCTGTGCCTGCATTCGCTTTTCCTTGCGCCTTTTCCTTTCAGCCTTCGAGCCGGAATACCCAGCGCCAGTCTTGATACCACGCCGCCACCGGACGACCGTCGACGGTGGCGGGATCGAAGCGCCAGCGCCGCACGGTGTCGATCGCCGTGCGGTCGAGCAGCGGCGAGCCGCTCGATTGTCGCAGGCGCACGTCGAGCACGGTACCGTCGGCGCCGACGTGTACGTCCAGGCGCACCTCGCCCTGGTCGCCCATGCGTCGCGCGGCGCCCGGGTAGGGGGGCGGCGTGTTGCCGCGCCAGCTGGCGTCGACGCGAGGAGCGGTGCGGCGGGGCGTTGAATCGGAAGAGGCGCTGGCGAGGGGGCGCGATGACGCGCCCGCGGCGGTCGCGGTGTCGGCGCTGGGCGCGGCTTGCGCGGAAGGCGCCGCAGGAGCGGAGGAGGGCGGAGCAGCCGACGAGTGCGCGGGCGGCGCCGACGCTGCTTCGGTTGTCGAAGAAGCGTCGGCCGATCGCATGGCCTCGTCGCGCGCGGGCGGCTTCGGTTCCGCGGGTGGCGCTTTCGGCGGCGTCGGCGAAGCGGCCTCGCGCACGGGGCGCCGGCGAGGCGGCGCCTCGCGCGTTGCGCTCGTCGTCGGCGCGGCGCGCTGCTGCGCGCCCGCGTCGGCGGTGGCAGAAGCTCGCTCGGGGGGCGCCTCCGTGCGTGTCGGTGGAGGTGACGGGATGACGGGTGGGGCTGCGGGCGGTGCAGCGGGCGGTGCAGCGGGCGGCGCAGCGGGCGGTGCAGCGGGCGGTGCAGCGGGCGGTGCCTCGGCGCGAGGCGGGGGCGGCGGCGCCTCGATCAGCGCTACCTCGATCGGCCGAACGCTTTGCGACGAAGGCGTGCCGGCGAAACCGAGCACGCCGGCGATCACGACTGCGTGCAGGGCTACCGCACACGCCGCAGCCGCGAGCCTGGACAGATCCATCGGCAGGATTATAGGAAAGCGCAGTGCCGTGCCTGGTGCGTCGAACGAGCTGCCGACGGCAACGGCGTCCGCGTGTTCGCCAGTTGCTGATCGCGCGATCGAATGCGCGACATCCGCGCATTTCGCCCGGTCCTCGTTGCAGCGCCGGCAAGAATGCGTGAAACGTGAACCTATCATCGTGCGTGGGCCGGGTCGCATGCCGAAACGCGCGAAACTCGCGCGATTCGACTCGCGCCCGCGGCAGGAGTCTCGCAACCCGCGTCGCGGCCGCTCCGTGTTCGCACGCCCGCGGTCATCCTCGGCTGCCTCCCCGCTCACCGCTGTCGATTGGCCCCCGCACGACGCGAATCGTGATACCCCTGTCGTCGGACGATCCGCCGACTTCGAGACGACGAATGAACGCCACCTCTTGCGATCGGCCTGTACCGTCGATGGGAGTCGCCTCGAAAATCGGGCGGCGTGTGGCGATCGGCGGGGAGCGGGCTGCCGCCTGTCTGCGACTTGCCTGCGCGCTGGTGCTCGCCGGCGCGCTGGCCGGTTGCGCAGCGACGGGTGCATCCGCGCCCGGCCTGCCGCCGGCTCCGCCCGCGTCGTCGCACACCCCGTTCGTCGCACTCCCGGCTGCGGCAGCCGATGCCGACTTCCTCCTTCTCGGCGAACTGCACGACAACGTCGCGCAGCACCGGCTGCGCCTGCACTGGCTCGAGGCGCTCGCCGAGCGGCACCCGTTCGCCCTCGCGCTCGAGCAGTTCGACGCCGACCGCCAGGACGCGCTCGATCGCGCACGCGCCGAGGACACGCGCGAGTCGGCCCGCCCTGCCACGGCGCCGGACCTCGCCGTGCGCGCGCGCCGCATCGCGCAGGCGGCGGGTTTCGACTTCCACGGCTGGGACTGGGATCTCTACCGTCCGGCGATCGAGTTGGCGTTGCGTCGCGGCTTGCCGCTGGTTGCCGCGAACCTGTCGCCGGCCGACACGACGCAGGTGGCGCGGGGAAGCGTGCCCCCCGCGCCGGCACCGCCCGGCTGGGGAGCCGAACAGACCGAGGCGATGCGCGCGTCGATCCGCCAGGGGCACTGCGGTCTGCTCCCCGAGCGGGCGGTCGATGCAATGGGGCTTGCGCAGCGAACGCGCGACGACCGCATCGCACGCGCGCTCGTCGACGCGCGCGAGCGCACCGGGCTTCCCGTCGTGCTGCTGGCGGGCAACGGCCATCTGCGGCGCGACATCGGCGTGCCGCTGCATCTGGCGGCCCTGCGTCCGCGGGCGCGCATCGTGTCGATCGCGATGCTCGAGCGCAGCGGTGCGGGTGAAGGAGGCAGCGCCGCCGCCCCGGATCAGGAGTCTTTCGACCTGGTCGTGCGCACCGACGCGCAACCGCGCGAGGATCCGTGCGTGGCGCTGCGCGAAAGGATGCAGCGGCGTTCGCCTTCCACCGACAGCCGCTGATTCGCCTGCGCGTCCGGACGCTACGGCGCGCGCAGTCCGAGCACGTCGCGCATGTCGAACAGTCCGCGATCGCGGCCCGCAAGGAAGCGGCAAGCACGCAGCGCGCCGTGCGCGTAGGTGACGCGACTCGCCGAGCGGTGCGTGATCTCGATGCGCTCGCCGGTGCCGGCGAACAGCACCGTGTGGTCGCCGACGATGTCGCCGCCGCGCACCGTGGCGAAGCCGATCGTGTTCGTGTCGCGCTCGCCGGTGTGCCCCTCGCGTCCGTAGACGGCCACTTCGCGCAGGTCGCGGCCGAGCGCTTCGGCGACGACCTCTCCCATCTTCAGCGCGGTGCCCGAAGGCGCATCGACCTTGTGCCGGTGATGCGCCTCGATGATCTCGACGTCGTAGCCCGGCCCGAGGATGCGCGCGGCCGTGGCCAGCAGCTCGAGCACGACGTTCACTCCCACGCTCATGTTCGGTGCGAACACGATCGGAATGCTGCGCGCGGCATCGGCGACCGCGGCGCGGCCGGCGTCGTCGAAACCGGTGGTGCCGATCACCATGCCGACGCCGCGCGCCACGGCCGCCTTCAGGTGCGCCAGCGTGCCTTCGGGGCGCGTGAAGTCGATCAGGAACTGCGCGCCGGCCAGTCCGGTATCGACGTCGTCGACGATATTCACGCCGCTGGCGCGGCCGAGGAAATCGGCCGCGTCGCGCCCGAGCGCGGGGCTCGCAGCGACGTCGAGCGCGCCGGCCAGTTCCGCGTCGGGCGCTTCGAGCACTGCCTCGATCAGCATCCGGCCCATGCGTCCCGAGGCGCCGGCCACCGCGATTCGCATCGTCATGGTTCCTTCGCCGCGCTTTCGGCCGGCTTGTAGCCCGGCAGCGCGGGGTCGGAAGCGTCCTCGCGCTGCGGCAGGGGGTCGGCTTCGATCGACGCGACGCGATCGTCGCGGAAGCGGATCGTGACCTTGCGCTGCTCGACGTCGCCGCTGGGGAACTTGTAGCGGAAGACGTAGTCCCAGCGGTCAGGGTGGAACAGGTCGGTGAGCAGCGGCGTGCCGAGCAGGAAGCGCACCTGCTCGCGCGACATTCCCTGCTGCACGCGGTCCACCGATTCGCGCGTGAGGTAATTGCCCTGCGGCAGGTCGATCCGGTACGGCTGCAGCAGGCCGCTGCGGTTCGGATCGTTCAACGAGCAGCCGGCCACCAGCGCAACGGCGCCGAGCGCCAGTGCCGCACGGTACGGGAACGAAATCATGGGCTTCGAAGGGGTTCGGCGCAGGGACGAAACCGCTATCATACGGGGGCAGGCCGCCGGCGCGTCCGGCGGTTCCCATTCCGAGCCGCAACCGCCCACCGCAATGTCTTCGACGATCACCACCGAACTCAAGAGCATGGGGCTGAAGGCGACGGCGCCGCGCATGAAGATCCTCGAGATCTTCCAGAACGGCAAGCAGCGCCACATGAGCGCCGAAGACGTCTATCGCGAACTGCTCGCGGAGCACCAGGAGATCGGCCTGGCCACCGTGTACCGCGTGCTCACGCAGTTCGAGCAGGCGGGATTGCTCAAGCGCAGCAACTTCGAAGCCGGCAAGGCGGTGTTCGAGCTCGAGGAAGGCTCGCACCACGACCACCTCGTCTGCGTCGATTGTGGTCGCGTCGAGGAGTTCTACGACGCCGAGATCGAGCGTCGGCAGCAGATCGTCGCCGCCGAGCACGGATTCAAGCTGCAGGACCACGCGCTGTCGCTGTACGGCACCTGCATCAAGGACGACTGCGAGCACCGGCGCAACCGCGGGTAACAGCGCCGGCGCGCGCCACCGGCGCTACGCGCTACCCGCGGCTCGCGTACCCCGCCTGCGCCCTGGCGCGCCACTTCCTCCTGCGCTTCTCAGCGACCCTGCGCGAGCATCTCGCGCGCGTGCCGGCGTGTCGTCGAGGTGATGTCGGCGCCGCCCAGCATCCGCGCGATCTCGTCGACGCGCGCATTGCGTTCGAGCGGCTCGATCACGCTGATCGTGGTGCGGCCCACCGTGTTCTTCGACACGCGCCAGTGGCGATGGGCTTTCGCTGCGACCTGCGGCAGGTGCGTGACGCACAGCACCTGTCGCGACTCGCCCAGCGAGCGCATCAGTTCGCCGACCGCTTCGGCGACGGCGCCCCCGACGCCGGCGTCGGCCTCGTCGAAGACGAGCGTCGGCACCGGATTGGCCTGCGCGGCGACCGTCGTGATCGCCAACGCGATTCGCGACAGCTCGCCGCCCGACGCGACCCGGGCGAGCGGGCGCGGCGAACCGCCGACGTGCGCGGCAACTCGAAACTCGACGGCGTCCGTGCCCGAGGCCGACGGCTCGGCCGGCTCGATGGCGATCTCGACCCGCCCCCCTTTCATGCCGAGCAGCGCGAGGTCCTGCGTGACGCCTTCGGCCAGTCGCGCCGCCGCATCGCGACGCGCCTGCGTCAACTGCGCGGCGAGCGCATCGTAGGCGCTGCGCAGTTGCGCCGCGCGTGCGCGCAAGGCGTCCACGTTACTTGCGGCGTCGAGCGCGCTCACGCGCTCGCGCAGCAGTTCGAATTCGTCGTGCAGCGCCTGCGGCGCCAGGCGCAGCTTGCGGGCCGCCGAAAAGAGCGCGCCGATGCGCGCGTCCACCTGTTCGAGCCGCTGCGGATCGAGCTCGACCCGACTCGCATATTCGCGCAGCGACGAGGCGGCCTCGTCGATCTGGATCGCTGCGCTGTCGAGCATCTGCAGCGGTTCGACGAGCGCCTCGTCGATCGCCGCCAGCGCGCGCAGGCGCTGCGCCATGCGCTGCAATTGCGCGAGCAGCGCGTCGTCGCTGTCGACAAGCGCCTCGGCGGCCGAACCCGCGCCTTCGACGAGCGAGGCCGCATGCGAAAGGCGCTTCTGTTCGACCTCGAGCGCCTCCCATTCGTCGCGTTCGATGCGCAGTGCCTCCAGCTCGCCGAGTTGCCACTCGAGCCGCTCGCGTTCGAGCGCGAGTTCGCGTGCACCGTGCTCGGCGGCATCGAGCGCGCGCAGCGCGGTGCGCCATTCGGCAAAGGCGGCGCCGACCGACGCGGTGAGCGAGTCGAGTGCGCCGAAGCCGTCGAGCAGCCGCCGCTGGCCGTCGGCGCGCAGCAGCGACTGCGACGCGTGCTGTCCGTGGATTTCGACCAGCCGTTCGCCGATCTCGCGCAGCAGCGCCGCGGTGGACGGATGTCCGTTGACGAAGGCGCGCGAGCGGCCGTCCGCGTCGACGACGCGCCGCAGCATCACGACGCCGTCGTCGCCCTGCAACTCGCGCTCGGCGAGCCAGCCGTCGAGCGCTTCGTCGGCGGCGAACTCGGCGACGATGTCGGCGCGCTCGCAGCCTTCGCGGACGGCGCCGGCGTCGGCGCGCCCGCCCAGCGCGAGCATCAACGCATCGAGCAGGATCGACTTGCCCGCTCCGGTTTCCCCCGATAGCACGGTGAATCCGCTTCCGAACGCGAGTTCGGCCGAATCGACGATGACGAAGTTCGCGAGACGCAGGCGCAGCAGCATCGGAAGGCGGAAGACCGGAAAGCGGCGGGCGGAGTGACGCGGATCGAGGGGCGGCGACGCTCAGCGCTGCACGCCGCGCAGGCTGGGCAACTCGTGCCAGTTCAGCTTGCCGCGCAGCGTGGCGAAATAGCTGTAGTCGGGCGGGTGCAGGAAGCGGGTGCGAAACGGCGCGCGCTGCACGACGATGTCGTCGCCGACGTGCAGGTCGTTGAACACCTGCATGTCGCCGGCCACGCGCGGCTCGCGCCCGTCGATCACGCGCACGGTGATCGTGACGTCGTCGGGCAGCACGATCGGCCGGTTCGACAGCGACTGCGGCGCCACCGGCACCAGAACGATGCCCTGCACCTGCGGGTGCAGGATCGGGCCGTTGGCCGACAGCGCATAGGCGGTGGACCCGGTGGGCGTGGCGATGATCAGCCCGTCGGCGCGCTGGCTGTACATGTAGAGGTCGTCTACGTGGACCTGCAACTCGATCATCCCGGTGCGCGACGAGCGGTTGACGACGACGTCGTTCAACGCCAGTTCGCTCCAGACGATTTCCTGGTCCCGCACCACCCGCGCGGTGAGCAGCGTTCGTTCTTCGGAGGCGAAGTTGCCCTCGAGGATCGTCGCCAGCGCCTGGCGCCAGCTGCCCAGCCCGATGTCGGTGATGAAGCCGAGCCGCCCCGCGTTGATGCCGACCAGCGGCACCTCGCGCCGTGCCAGCTCGCGCGCCGCGCCCAGCATCGTTCCGTCGCCGCCCAGCGCGATGGCCAGATCGGCTTCGTCGCCGATGCGCTCGATGTCGGCGACGTCGAAATCGCGCGTGCCGCCGGCCGCCGCCGTGCGTTCCTCGACGAGGACCGAGACGTCGCGCGCACGCAGGAAGGCGGCGATGGCGAACAGCGCCTCGGCGACCTCCTCGGACTGCCAGCGCCCGATCAGGGCGACGCGTTCGAACGCATTCTTCATCCGGCGATTAGAGCATAGGCGGGGTGCTGCGCGGCGCCGACGTGTGGCGCCCGCGCCTGCGCCCTTCGGACGATCGACATCGGGCATCGGGCTTGCAACGGGCGGCGCCGCCCATACAATGAGGGATATGCTGGACGACCGGGCCCGCATCCTCCTGAAGACGCTGATCGAGCGCTACATCGCCGACGGGCATCCGATCGGCTCGCGAACGCTTTCGCGTCATTCGGGGCTCGATCTGTCCCCGGCCACCGTGCGCAACGTGATGGCCGACCTGGAGGAAATGGGGCTGATCACGAGTCCGCACACGTCGGCCGGGCGCATCCCCACGCCGCGCGGCTACCGTTTCTTCGTCGATTCGTTGCTCGTCGTCGAGCCGCTGCAGGTGGGCGAAACCGAGAAGCTGCACGACCGCCTGCATCCGGACGAACCGCAGCGCGTGCTGTCCGTCGCGGCGTCGCTGCTGTCCAATCTGTCGCATTTCGCCGGCGTCGTGATGGCGCCGCGCCGGGCCAACATGTTCCGCCAGGTCGAGTTCCTGCGCTTGTCCGAGCGGCGCGTATTGCTGATCATCGTCACCGCCGACGGCGGGGTGCAGAACCGCATCCTGTCCACCCCACGCGACTACGCGCGCGACGAACTCGTCGAGGCGGCGAACTACATCAACGCACATTTCGCGGGCATCGAGTTCGACGAGGTGCGCCGGCGCCTGCACTCCGAGCTGGCGTCGCTGCGCGACGACATCACTGCGCTGATGCACAAGGCGGTCGAGGCGAGCACGCGCGCGCCGGGTGACGGCGACGACCCGCTCGTCATCTCGGGCGAGCGCAACCTGTTCGGGCTGGCCGACCTCGCCGACGGCACCGCACGGCTGCGACTGCTGTTCGATCTCTTCGAGCGCAAGACCGGGTTGCTGCAACTGCTCGACGCGTCCAGCCGCGCCGAAGGCGTGCAGATCTTCATCGGCGGCGACTCCGACCTGCTGCCGGTGGATCAGTTGAGCGTCGTCGTCGCGCCTTACGAATCCGATGGACGCATCATCGGCACGCTCGGCGTCATCGGTCCCACCCGCATGGCCTACGAGCGCGTCATCCCGATCGTCGACATCACGGCAAAACTGGTGTCTTCGGCGCTCAGCCAGAACGGATAAGCGCCGGCTCGTGGATCCTCGCTCTGCGGCCGAGCAACCGCGCGGCTCCGGCGCCGCAACCGGCGTGCTGCTCGTGCAACTGGGCACGCCCGACGCACCGACGGCGCCGGCGCTGCGCCGCTACCTGCGCGAATTCCTCGGCGATCCGCGGGTAGTCGAGTTGCCGCGCCTGGCGTGGACGCCGATCCTCTACGGATTCGTATTGCCGCTGCGCCCCGCGCGGTCGGCGCGGAAATACGCCGCGATCTGGACCGACGAAGGCTCGCCGCTGCTCGTGTACACGCGCCGCCAGGCGAAGCTGCTGCGCGGGGCGATCGGCGAGCGCGGCCACGAGGTGGAAGTCGTCTTCGCAATGCGCTACGGCACGCCGTCGATCGCCTCGGTGCTGCGCGAGCTGCGCGCGCGCGGCCTCGAGCGGCTGCTCGTCGTGCCGCTCTATCCGCAGTACTCGGCGTCGACCACCGCCACCGTCTTCGACGCGATCGCGCGCGAGTTGCGCGGTTGGCGAGTGCAGCCGGCGCTGCGCTTCGTGCGCGACTTCCACGACGACGACCGCTACATAGAGGCGCTGGCGCGCCGGGTGCGCGCCCATCGGGAACGCGAGGGGTGCGCAGAACGCCTGCTGATGAGCTTTCACGGCGTGCCGCGCCGCGTCGTCGCGCTGGGCGACCCGTACGAGAGCCAGTGCCGCGCGACCGCCGCGCGCCTGGCTCAGCGACTCGGCCTGGCCGACGACCAGTGGATGGCGACCTTCCAGTCGCGCTTCGGTCCGGCCGAGTGGCTGCAGCCTTACACGGCGCCGACGCTGGTCGAACTCGCGCGCCGAGGCGTCGCCAGCGTCGACGTCGTCTGCCCCGGCTTCGTCGCCGATTGCCTCGAGACGCTCGAGGAGATCTCGATCGAGGCGCGCCAGTCCTTCCTCGACGCCGGCGGCAGAAGCTTTTCCTACATTGCCGCGCTGAACGACTCGCCGTCCTTCATCGACGCGCTCGCCTCGATCGTCGAGCGCAACCTGCAGGGCTGGACGACGAGCCGGGCGTCGCGACCGTAACCGCGCGCGTTCTCAGCCCTTCGGCGGGATGCGCAGCACCTGCCCCGGATAGATCCTGTCCGGGTCCTTCAGCATCGGCTTGTTCGCCTCGAAGATCCGCATGTAGGCGTTGGCGTCGCCGTACTGCTCCCTGGCGATCTTCGACAGCGTATCCCCCTTGACGACGGTGTGGTACGTCGCTTCGGGCGTCGGATTCTTCACTGTCAGCTGGTCGACCACCTTCCGTACCCCGGCGACGTTGCCGCAGCACAGCAGGATCTTCTCGCGCGTGGCCTGGTCGGGCACCGTTCCCGAGACCGTCACCGTCTCGCTCGCGCCGTCGAACGCGACGTTCAGCTTCTCGGCGTCGAGCTTCATCGCGTGGATGTAGTCGGTGATCGCCTGCGCCGCCTTGCGGTTGGCCTCGGCGGGATCGGCGCTCGCGGCGGCGGTGGCCGCCTTCGCTTCCCCGCTTCCGAACAGCTTCTCGCCGGCTTCCCGGATGAAAGACAACACGCCCATTCGTTGCTCCTCGTGTAGCGCCCCGGGCGGGGACCGCTCACGAGGGTACGCGTCCCGCCGTGGCTTCGCCGAAAATCCCGACGATCGCCCGGGGGAGGCCGGAAACGAAACATGGCTGCGGCCCTCGGACACCTGCGGGGGCTTGAAATCGCCTCTTTTCGTCCCGAACTCGGCACTTTGCCGCTGTGGCCGCCCGCCGGCGGCGCGTGGGCTCGCCCACGGCGGCTCGCCGATCGACACGAATCCCGACCTTCTGGAGAACCTGGAGTGACACCCGACACGCCTGCGCGTACCGACGGCGACCTGCCGACGCAGCAACCGTCGCGCGACGAAGCGCGAACTAACGCCTCGACCGCCCCGGGCGAGCGCGGTGCCGCCGAATCGGCGGATCGCCAGGGGCCGGTGCCCGCAGGCGCCGCCGCCAGCGAGCCGGAAACGCGGATCGCCGAGCTGGAGCGCAAGCTGGCCGAAACGCAAGAGCGCTACCTGCGCGCGGTTGCCGAAGTCGAGAACGTGCGCAGGCGTTCGCAGGAGGAAGTCGCGCGCGCGCAGAAATTCGGCATCGAATCCTTCGCCGAAAGCCTGCTGCCGGTCAAGGACAGCCTGGAACTGGCGCTGGCCGCCGATGCCCCCGACGTCGAGAACATGAAGGAAGGCGTCGGCGCGACGCTGCGGCTGCTGTCCAGCGCCTTCGAGAAGAACCGCCTCGTCGAGATCGATCCACAGGGGCAGAAGTTCGACCCGAACCTGCACCAGGCCATCTCGACGGTTCCTGCCGCCGGAATCCAGCCGCCGGTGGCGCCCGGGCACGTCGCCCACGTGTTGCAGAAGGGTTACCTGATCGCCGACCGCGTCCTGCGCCCTGCGCTGGTCACCGTCGTCCAGGACTGAAAGGACCCGGGGCAGGCCGCCCGCACGCGCCGGCGCTTGAATTCGACCACGCGCACTCGCATCTACGTCAACGAACAATTTCTCTCATCGAGGACATCACTATGGCCAAGATCATCGGCATCGACCTGGGCACGACGAATTCGTGCGTCGCCATCATGGAAGGCAACAAGCCGAAGGTGATCGAGAATTCGGAGGGCGCCCGCACGACGCCGTCGATCGTCGCCTACATGGAGGACGGCGAAGTCCTCGTCGGTGCGCCTGCCAAGCGCCAGGCGGTCACCAATCCGAAGAACACGCTGTACGCGATCAAGCGGCTGATCGGGCGCAAGTTCGACGAGAAGGAAGTCCAGAAGGACATCCACTTGATGCCCTACCAGATCATCCGCGCGGACAACGGCGACGCGTGGGTGCAGGTGCGCGACAAGAAGCTCGCCCCGCCGCAGGTGTCGGCCGAGGTGCTGCGCAAGATGAAGAAGACCGCCGAGGATTACCTCGGCGAGACGGTCACCGAGGCGGTGATCACCGTTCCCGCGTATTTCAACGACAGCCAGCGCCAGGCGACGAAGGACGCCGGCCGCATCGCGGGACTGGAAGTGCGCCGGATCATCAACGAGCCGACGGCGGCTGCGCTCGCTTTCGGCCTCGACAAGGGCGGCGGCAAGGATCGTAAAGTGGCCGTCTACGACCTGGGCGGAGGTACCTTCGACATCTCGATCATCGAGATGGCCGATGTCGAAGGCGAGAAGCAGTTCGAGGTGCTGTCGACCAACGGCGACACCTTCCTCGGCGGCGAAGACTTCGACCAGCGGATCATCGATTACGTCATCACCGAGTTCAAGAAGGAGGCGGGCGTCGACCTGTCGAAGGACGTGCTCGCGCTGCAGCGGCTCAAGGAAGCGGCCGAGAAGGCCAAGATCGAACTGTCGTCGAGCCAGCAGACCGACCTGAACCTGCCGTACATCACGGCCGACGCCAGCGGTCCGAAGCATCTGAACATGAAGCTCACGCGCGCCAAGCTCGAGGCGCTCGTAGAGGAACTGATCGATCGCACGATCGAGCCGTGCCGCGTCGCGCTGAAGGACGCCGGATTGAAGGCGTCCGAAGTCGACGACGTCATCCTGGTCGGCGGCATGACGCGCATGCCGAAGGTGCAGGACAAGGTCCGCGAGTTCTTCGGCAAGGAAGCGCGCAAGGACGTCAACCCCGACGAGGCGGTGGCGGTCGGCGCGGCCATCCAGGGCTCGGTGCTGTCGGGCGAGCGCAAGGACGTGCTGCTGCTCGACGTCACGCCGCTGTCGCTGGGCATCGAGACGCTCGGCGGCGTCATGACGAAGATGATCCAGAAGAACACCACGATTCCGACCAGGTTCTCTCAGGTGTTCTCCACCGCCGACGACAACCAGCCGGCAGTCACCATCAAGGTGTTCCAGGGCGAGCGTGAAGTTGCCTCGGGCAACAAGCTGCTCGGCGAGTTCAACCTCGAGGGCATCCCGCCGGCGGCGCGCGGCACCCCGCAGATCGAGGTCACCTTCGACATCGACGCCAACGGCATCCTGCACGTATCGGCCAAGGACAAGGCCACCGGCAAGGAGAACAAGATCACCATCAAGGCGAACTCGGGCCTCACCGAGGCCGAGATCGACAAGATGGTGCGCGACGCCGAGTCGCACGCGGCCGAGGACCATCAGCGGGTCGAGTTGACGAACGCGCGCAACCAGGCCGACGCGATGGTGCATTCGGTGCGAAAATCGCTCGCCGAACACGGCGACAAGATCGACGCTTCCGAGAAGTCGAAGATCGAGGACGCAATCAAGGCCGCCGAGGAGTCGCTGAAGTCCGACGACAAGGCCGACATCGAAGCGAAGACGCAGGCGCTGATGGCTGCCTCGCAGAAACTCGGCGAACTGATGTACGCGCAGCAGCAGCCCGGAGGTCAGGCCGGCGGCGACCAGCCGGGATCGGAGGGCCAACAGCCCGGTGCAGGCCAGGGCCGAGCGGCAGCCGATGACGACGTGGTGGATGCCGATTTCAAGGAAGTCAAACGAGATTAGGTAGGGAAGGGGGAAGGGAGAAGGGGGAAGGGGGATCGGTGCGGCGCGTCATCGCGAGTTGCGGGTCTGGCAAGAGGGACTGACGCTCGTGGAGCGCATCTACCGGATCACGCGCGATTTCCCTTCTTCCGAGCTTTATGGGCTGACGGGTCAGTTGCGTCGCGCGGCCGTGTCGGTCCCTTCGAACATTGCCGAGGGATATGGGCGAGGGAGCACGCGTGAGCTCCTTCGTTTCCTGGCAATTTCCGCCGGGTCGCTGAATGAGCTCGACACGCTGGTCGAGCTTGCGCAGCGACTCGGCTATCTGAACGAAACAGAGGAACTGCGGAAGAGTGTCGAAGAGGTAAGCGGGATGTTGATGGGTCTGCAGGCATCGCTCCGCAAGCGGGTGTCCTGACCCCTTCCCCCTTCCCCCTTCCCCCTTCCCTCGAGTGAATGAAGCGGGACTACTACGACATCCTCGGCGTCTCCAAGACCGCCACCGACGACGAGCTGAAAAAGGCCTATCGCAAGCTCGCGATGAAGTACCACCCGGATCGCAATCCGGACAGTCGCGATGCCGAGGCGCGCTTCAAGGAGGCGAAGGAAGCCTACGAGATGCTCTCCGATCCCGCCAAGCGCGAGGCCTACGATCGCTTCGGGCACGCGGGCGTCGACCCGAACGCGGGCGGCTTCGCCGGCGCGCAGGGCTTCGGCGGCTTCGCCGATGTGTTCGGCGACATCTTCGGCGACATCTTCGGCGGCCAGCGCGCGGGTGGACGCAGCAACGTCTATCGCGGCGCCGACCTGCGTTACGCGATGGAGATCACGCTCGAGCAGGCGGCCGCGGGCTACACCTCCGAGATCCGCGTTCCGGGTTGGGAGAACTGCGACACCTGCCACGGTTCGGGCGCCAAGCCGGGCACCAAGCCGAAGACCTGCCACAGTTGCGGCGGCCAGGGATCGGTGCGCGTGCAGCAGGGCTTCTTCTCGCTTCAGCAAACGTGCCCGACCTGCCGCGGCAGCGGTCAGGTCATTCCCGATCCGTGCACGACCTGCGACGGAGTGGGCCGCGTGAAGAAGAGCAAGACGCTCGAGGTGAAGATTCCGGCCGGCATCGACGACGGCATGCGCATCCGCTCGAGCGGCAATGGCGAGCCGGGGATCAACGGCGGGCCGCCCGGCGACCTGTACGTCGAGATCCGCGTCAAGGAGCACGACGTCTTCAAGCGCGACGGCGACGACCTGCACTGCGAGGTCCCGGTGTCGGTGGCCACTGCCGCGCTCGGCGGAATCGTCGAGATCCCCACCCTCGATGGCGGCGCCGAGATCGAGTTGCCCGAGGGCACGCAGACCGCCAAGCAGTTCCGGCTGCGCGGCAAGGGAATCAAGGGTCTTCGTTCCAGCTATCCGGGCGATCTCTATGCGCACGTGCTGGTCGAGACGCCGGTGCGACTCACCGAGCGGCAGAAGGAATTGCTGCGCGAACTCGATGCATCGCTGAAGGACCCGAAGCACAGCCCGCAGACGAAGAACTGGATGGACCGGGTCAAGGAGTTCTTCCAGTGATCGAAGGGGCGCGGTTCGCGTGAACCTCACCTTCCTCGGCGCGGCCGACACCGTCACCGGTTCGCGCTTCCTGCTCGAGGCCGGCGACGCGAAGCTGCTCGTCGATTGCGGGCTGTTCCAGGGCTTCAAGAAGCTGCGCCAGCGCAACTGGTCTCCGCTGGCCGCAGCGCCTGCGTCGATCGATGCGGTGGTGCTCACGCACGCGCATCTCGACCATTCCGGCTGGCTGCCGGTGCTCGTTCGCGAAGGGTTTCGCGGGCCGATCCATGCCACCGCGGGCACGCACGAGCTCGCCGCGATCCTGCTGCGCGACAGCGCTCGACTGCAGGAGGAGGAGGCCGAATTCGCCAACCGCCACGGCTTCTCGAAGCACAGCCCGGCGCTGGCGCTGTACGACACGTCCGATGCCCAACGCGCGCTTGCGCGCTTTCGTGTCGAAGGCTTCGGCGCGCCATTCGATCTTCCGGCCGACATCCACGCGCACTTCGTTCCCGCCGGGCACCTGCTCGGCGCGGCCAGCGTCGTCCTGCAGCGCAACGGGCGCACGCTCGTCTTCAGCGGCGACGTCGGTCGCGACGAGGACTTCGTCATGCGCGCGCCGCAGGTGCCGGAATTCGCCGACACCCTCGTCATCGAATCGACCTACGGCGATCGGCGTCACGCGTCGATAGCCGAGGCGCTCGCGCAGCTCGCGCGCGTCGTGCGCGACACCGCCGCGCGCGGCGGCACCGTGCTGATTCCGTCGTTTGCCGTCGGGCGCGCGCAATCGCTGCTCGTTGCACTGCATCGCTTGCGCGAGGCGGGATCGATTCCCGCGCTGCCGGTCTATCTCGACAGTCCGATGGCGATCGACGCGACGCGCCTGTACCGGCGCTTCAATGCCGATCACCGCCTGAGCGACGTCGAGTGCGAAGCGATCTACCGCGGCGCCCGCTTCGTGAACACGCCCGAGGAGTCGAAGCGCCTCGCGCAACTGCGCGTGCCGTCGATACTGATCTCGGCCAGCGGCATGGCCACCGGCGGGCGCGTGCTGCATCACCTGAAGCGGCTGCTGCCCGATCCGGCCAATCATGTCGTGTTCGCCGGCTTCCAGGCGGGGGGCACGCGCGGTGCCCATCTCGTGGGCGGGGCGCGCGAGGTGAAGATCCACGGCGAGTGGCATCCGGTGAACGCATCGGTGACGCAACTCGACGGCTTCTCGGCACATGCCGACGCCGACGAGCTGCTCGGCTGGATGCGGCGGCTGCATCGTGCGCCGCAGCAGGTGTACGTGGTGCACGGCGAGCCCGAGGCGGCCGACCGGTTGCGGCACCGCATCGTCGAGGAGCTGGGCTGGGCGGCACGCGTGCCGGAGCACGGAGAGACGGTCGAAGTACCGCTCTGAACGACGGCCGCGCCGCCGGCGCCTGCAACTCGACCCCCGGTGCACGCGCTGCGCTCTCGGGCGCTGCGCGACTGGGGTACATTCGGGACGATGCAAACGATTTCGTTCCGTCGCCCGATCGGCCAGCGCAAGGGCCGCCAGGTGCAGCCCGACGCGCGCGAGCGCCTCGCTGCGCTGTTCGGCGATGCGCCGATGCGCCGCGACCTGCTGATCGAGCACCTGCACCGCATCCAGGACGCCGAAGGTCATCTGGCCGCCGATCTGCTTGCCGCGCTTGCCGAGCGCATGCGCCTGTCGCAGACCGAAGTCTTCGAGGTGGCGAGCTTCTATCACCATTTCGACGTCGTGCGCGAAGGCGAGTCGGCGCCGCCCGCGCTCACCGTTCGCGTCTGCGAATCGCTGTCGTGCGAGATGGCGGGTGCGCGCACGCTGATCGACGCGCTGGCGGCGCGCGTCGGGGCGCAGGTGCGCGTGCAGCGGGTGCCCTGCGTCGGCCGTTGCGCCGAGGCGCCGGTGGCGGTCGTCGGGCAGCGCCCGGTGGCGCCGGCGAGCGTCGAGCGGGTCGAGGCGGCGATTGCCGATGGCGAGCGGCGCTGCCCCGTACCCGATCCGCGCGAGGATGCGACTCCCGGTTACGGCGACTACGCGACTTATCGTGCGAACGGCGGTTACCGGCAACTGGCACGCGTGTTTGCCCAGCCCGCGCGCGGGCTCGTCGATCCAGCGCGCGGGCTCGTTGATGCGTCGCAACGCGACGCGGTGCTCGATGCGCTCGAATCGTCGTCGCTGCGCGGCCTGGGCGGTGCAGGCTTTCCGGTCGCGCGCAAATGGCGCGCGGTGGCCGCGCAGCCCGGACCGCGCCTGCTCGTCGTCAACGCGGACGAGGGCGAACCCGGCACCTTCAAGGATCGTCATTACCTGGAGCGCGCGCCGCACCGGATGCTCGAGGGCATGCTGATCGCCGCCGCCGTCGTCGGCTGCGAAGCCTGCTACGTCTATCTGCGCGACGAATACGCGGGCGTGCGTGCGCTGCTCGAACGCGAGATCGCCGCGCTGCGCGCCGATCCGCCGGTCGCGGCACCGCTTCCCGAAATTCATCTGCGTCGCGGCGCCGGCGCCTACATCTGCGGCGAGGAGAGCGCGCTGATCGAGTCGATCGAGGGCAAGCGCGGAATGCCGCGACTGCGTCCGCCGTACATCGCGCAGGTCGGACTCTTCGGCCGTCCCACGCTCGCGCACAACGTCGAGACGCTGCACTGGGTGCCGGAGATCCTCGAGCGCGGCGCAGAGTGGTTCGCATCGCACGGACGCCGCGGGCGACGGGGCCTGCGCACTTTTTCCGTTTCGGGACGCGTGCGTGAACCGGGCGTCAAGCTCGCGCCGGCCGGCATCAGCCTGCGCGAACTGGTCGACGAGCACTGCGGCGGCATGGCGCCCGGGCACGAGTTGTATGCATGGCTGCCGGGCGGCGCTTCGGGCGGCATCCTGCCCGCGTCGCTTGCCGACGAGCCGCTCGACTTCGATACGCTGCAGCCGCACGGCGCCTTCATCGGTTCGGCCGCGATCGTCGTGCTGTCGCAGCGCGATTCGGCGGCCGATGCCGCGCGCAACCTGATGGCGTTCTTTCGCTCCGAGTCGTGCGGCCAGTGCACGCCGTGCCGCGTCGGCACCGCCAAGGCGGCTGCGCGCATGCGCGAGACGACGTGGGACGCGCCGCTGCTCGGCGAGCTGTCGGGCGCGATGATCGATGCGTCGATCTGCGGCCTGGGGCAGGCGGCGCCGAATCCGATGCTGTCGGTGCTGCGCTGGTTCCCGCACGAGGTGCAGGCTTCGACGAGGAGCGCGCGATGAACCGCTCGACCGAAGCCGTGCCCGCGACTGCGCGCGAACGCGAGCGCGTGAATTCCGGCGAAGCCACGATCGCGTTCGAGCTCGACGGCCGGGCGATCGACGCGCGCGCCGGAGAGACGATCTACGAGGCTGCGCGTCGGCACGGCACCACGATCCCGACGCTGTGCCGGCACGAAGGGTATCGCCCCGACGGCAACTGCCGTGCGTGCGTCGTCGAGATCGACGGCGAGCGCGTGCTGGCGCCGTCGTGCTGTCGCTCGCCGTCGGCCGGCATGAAGGTACGCAGCGCGAGCGATCGCGCGCGTGCCGCGCAGCGGATGGTCGTCGAGTTGCTGCTCGCCGATGCGCCGCCCGAGCCGCGCCGCGAGGATTCGGAGTTGACTTACTGGGCGCGCGAACTGGGTGTCGGGCATTCGCGCTTTGCGTCCCGCGCGCAGCCGACGGCCGATTTCAGCCACCCGGCGATCGCCGTCCAGCTCGACGCGTGCATCCAGTGCACCCGCTGCGTACGCGCCTGTCGCGAGGAGCAGGCCAACGACGTGATCGGCTACGCCGGCCGCGGCGACGCGTCGCATATCGTCTTCGACTTCGGCGACCCGATGGGCGCTTCCACCTGCGTCGGCTGCGGGGAGTGCGTGCAGGCGTGCCCGACCGGTGCGCTGATGCCGCGGTTGCTCGGCGAGGTCGATGCGCCGATGCGGCCCGGCGACGTCGCGCCGCGCGCCGCCGAGCGCCGCGTCGATTCGCTGTGCCCGTTCTGCGGCGTCGGCTGCCAGCTCACGTATCACGTCTCGAACAACAGGATCCGCTACGTCGAGGGCCGCGACGGGCCGGCGAACCACGGCCGGCTGTGCGTGAAAGGGCGCTTCGGCTTCGATTACGTCGCCAGCCGCGAGCGGCTCGACGTGCCGCTGGTGCGACGCGACGGCGCGGCGAAGAACCCGGTGTTCGGCCGCGTGCCGGCCGACTGGCGCGACCAGTTCCGCGAGGCCAGCTGGGACGAAGCGCTCGCCATCGCGGCCGGCGGCCTTGCTCGCATTCGCGACGAGGTCGGTGCGAACGCGCTGGCCGGCTTCGGCTCGGCCAAGGGCAGCAACGAGGAGGCGTACCTGTTCCAGAAGCTCGTGCGCACCGGCTTCGGAACGAACAACGTCGATCACTGCACGCGGCTGTGCCACGCGTCGTCGGTGGCCGCGCTGCTCGAGGGCATCGGCTCGGGGGCAGTGTCGAATCCGGTGTCCGACGTCCTGCAGGCCGACTTCGTTCTCGTCATCGGCTCGAACCCGACGGTCAACCATCCGGTCGCCGCCACCTGGATCAAGAACGCGGCGCGCCGCGGCACGACGCTCGTCGTGGCCGATCCGAAGCGCAACGAGCTGGCGCGGCATGCATCGACGGTGCTGCAGTTCACGCCGGGGGCCGACGTCGCGCTGCTCGACGCGATGCTGCACGCGATCGTCTACGGTGGCTTCGTCGATCGCGAGTTCATCGCCGCGCGTACCGCCGACTTCGAGGCGCTGCGCGAGCGTCTGGCGGAATGCAGTCCCGAGCGCATGGCGCCGCTGTGCGGCATCGACGCGCCGACGATCCGCGCGGTGGCGCAGCAGTATGCAACGAGCCGTGCGTCGATGATCCTGTGGGGCATGGGTGTGTCGCAGCACGTGCACGGCACCGACAATGCGCGCTGCCTGATCGCGCTGGCGCTGTGCACCGGGCAGATCGGACGCCCGGGCGCGGGTCTGCATCCGCTGCGCGGCCAGAACAACGTGCAGGGTGCCTCCGACGTCGGCCTCATTCCGATGATGCTGCCCGATTACGGCCGTGTCGATGACGAGCGCGTCGCCGAGCGCATCGAACGCCTGTGGGGAACGACGATCGACCGACGACCGGGCCTGACCGTCGTGGAGATCCTGAAGGCGGCCGCCGAGCGACGCATTCGCGGCCTGTACGTGATGGGCGAGAACCCGGCGATGTCCGACCCCGACGTGCGCCATGCACGCGCTGCGCTCGCCGCGCTCGACCTGCTCGTCGTACAGGACATCTTCCCGACCGAGACGGCCTGGCTGGCCGACGTGATCCTGCCCGCCTCGGCCTTTCCCGAGAAGACCGGCACCTTCACGAACACCGACCGCATGGTGCAGCTCGCGCGCAAGGCGATCGACCCGCCCGGGCAGGCGCGCGCCGACCTCGACATCCTCGTGGCGATGGCGCGCGGCCTGGGGCTGGACTGGCGCTACGCGCATCCGCGCGAAGTCTTCGACGAGATGCGCGAGTCGATGGATTCGATCCGCGGCATCGACTGGGATCGGCTGGAGCGCGACGGCAGCGTCACCTACCCGTGCGAGCGCGCCGGCGACCCGGGACAGCCGGTGGTGTTCCGCGAGCGTTTTCCGACGCCGAGCGGCCGCGGGCGCTTCGTTCCCGCGTTGCCGGCAACGCCGGCGGAAACACCGGACGCGGACTATCCGTTCGTGTTGACGACCGGGCGCCAGCTCGAGCACTGGCACACGGGCGCGATGACCCGCCGTGCGCAGGCGCTCGACGCGATCGAACCCGAAGCGACCGCGTCGATGCATCCGGCCGATCTCGCGCGCCTGGGCCTGCAGCCCGGCGCGCGCGCGCGCATCGCATCGCGTCGCGGGGAGATCGCGCTGTTCGTGCGCGAGGACGACGGGGTTGCGCCCGGGTGCGTGTTCGTTCCGTTCGCGTACGCGGAGGCGGCGGCGAACGTGCTTACTCATCCGCAACTCGATCCGTTCGGCAAGATTCCCGGCTTCAAGTACTGCGCGGTCTCGATCGAACCGGTTCGCGCGCACGCGTAGGAGGCTGTCGGAGTATCGACAGGGGTCGCGTTTCGAGCCAGAAAGCCGCGAGGCAAGGCGCCGACAGCCTCCTGGCGCAACAAGGCGCGGCGATTTCTGCCGCCTCCGACAGGCCGATGGATTGCTGTTCCCTTCGCTCGTCGGCACATCCCGCTCGTGGGGGCGCCGCGAGTCCATCATGGTTCAGCTCTTCCCGCCGAGAGTCGAGCTCGTCGTCAAGCTCGCCGTCGTCGCCATCGGCCTGTTGCTGCTGGCGCTGCTCGTGCTCGCCGTGTGGCGCGCACGGGCCGACCTGTTGATCGGCAAGGCTATCGCGCAGCCGATCCCGTTCAGTCACAAGCACCACGTCGGCGACGACGGCATCGATTGCCGCTATTGCCACACCCGCGTCGAGACGAGCGCCTTCGCCGGCATGCCGTCGACGCGCACCTGCCTCACCTGCCATTCCCAGCTGTATCGCGACGCGCCGATGCTCGCGCCGCTGCATGAGAGCGCGCGCAGCGGACTGCCGATCGCCTGGCGGCGGGTGCACGATCTGCCCGACTTCGTCTACTTCGACCACTCGATTCACGTCGCCAAGGGCGTTGCCTGCCAGCAGTGCCACGGCCGTGTCGACCAGATGCCGTTGACCTGGCGCGTCTCGCCGCTGCAGATGCAGTGGTGCCTGCAATGCCATCGCGATCCACGGCCTCGCCTTCGCCCGCCCGAGCGCGTCTTCGAGATGCTGGACCCGCCGGCGGCGCAGGCGGCGCATGCGGCCGCGCGCGAAGTCGCGCACGTCGTCGCGCTGGACAGCCGCCGGCGCATGACCGATTGCTCCACGTGCCACCGTTGACGCGATGACGAAGCCGCACGCAGATTCTTCGTCGACGCGCGCTGCCCGCCTTCGTTCCGCGCTGGCGCACGAGCGGCTGGTGCCGCCCGACAGTCCCGATCGTCGCACCGTGCTGCAACTGATGGCGGCCTCGGTAGCGCTGGCCGGCGCGGGCTGCACGCGCGTGCCCGACGAGCGCATCGTTCCCTACGAGCGGATGCCCGAGGCTGGTACGGCGTCCTTGCCGGTGTACTACGCGAGCGCCTTCGTTCGAAGCGGCTTCGCGCACGGTGTGCTGGTCGGCACGAAGCAGGGGCGCCCGATCAAGATCGAAGGCAATCCGACGCATCCGGCAAGCCGCGGCGCGACCGACGTCTTCGCGCAGGCCTCGGTGCTGCAGCTGTGGGATCCCGATCGCTCGCCTGCCGTCGTGCAGCGGGGCCTGACGACGAGCTGGAGCGCCTTCGAGACCGCGTGGCGCGAACGAGAGGCGCAATTGTTCGCGCGGCGCGGCGAGGGGCTGCGGGTGCTCACCACGCGCTTCACGTCGCCGACGCTGCACCGGCAGATCGCCGTGCTGCTCGAGCGTTTTCCTCGCGCGCAATGGCATCGCTACGATCCGCTGCACTCGCCCGCCGCCGACGAGGGTGCTCGACGCGCCTTCGGACGCGTCTTGCGGCCTGTTGCGCATTTCGACCGCGCGCGCTTCGTCCTGTCGCTGGGCGCCGATCCCTTCTCCGCAGGACCGGCCAGCGTGCGCGATGCGCTCGACTGGTCCACGCGCCGTGCCGACGACCTGCGCGCAAGCGGCGCCGCGACGCTGGCGCACCTGGTGTGCGTCGAGTCGACACGCGGGCTGTTCGGCGCACGCGCCGACGAGCGCCTGGTGCTGGCGCCGGCGCAGATCGACGCGCTCGCCCGGCAACTTGCGGCGCAGTTGTATCCCGATCTTGCGGCGCCCGGGACGCCCATGCCGTCCGTGCCGGGAACGGATGCCGCTGCTGCGCGGATCGTGCGCTGGGCCGCGCGCCTGAAACGGGCGGGCGCGACTGCGCTCGTCGTCGCCGGGCCGCACGCGTCGGCAGGCGCGCACGAGATCGCGCATCGGCTGAACCGGCGACTCGGCGCAGGCGGCACCACCGTCGACTGGATCGAGCCGCCCGAGGGCGACGAACCGGCCGCGCCGATCGACGACCTGGCCGACGCGATGCGCACCGGCGACGTCGACACGCTGCTGGTTCTCGACGGCAATCCCTGCTACGACGCGCCGGCTCGCGCTCGATTCGCCGACGCGCTGCGCCGTGTCGAGTTCAGCGCGCACCTGTCGTCGTATCGCGACGAGACCTCGCAGGCCTGCAGCTGGCATCTGCCGCGATCGCACGACTACGAGCAGTGGAGCGACGCGCGTGCCTTCGACGGCAGCGCCACCGTGCTGCAGCCGGCGATCGCTCCGTTGTACGACACGCGCTCGGTGCACGAACTGCTCGCGCTGCTGACCGCCGGCGCCGAACGGGACGGGCGCGAGATCGTTCGCGCGACGTGGCGGGGCGAGCGCAAGGCCGACGAATTCGATGCGTGGTGGCGGCACGGCCTGCGGGCCGGGGTGCTCGAGTCGAGCGCCTATCCGCCGCTCGCGTTGCCGCGCGAAGCGGCGGCTGCAACGGGGCTCGACGCTACGACCTCCGCGCGCGACGCAGGCACCGGCGCGAGCGCGCTCGGCGCGACCGCGCCGGCGGCCGAAGCCGCTGAGTCCTTCGTCGCCGTGTTCGTCGCCGACGCCTCGGTCGCCGACGGCGCCTTTGCCAACAACGCGTGGCTGCAGGAGTTGCCGCGTCCGTTCACCAAGCTCACCTGGGAGAACGCCGCCTTCATCGGCCCGGGCAGCGCGGTCGCGCATTCGCTGGCTACCGGCGACGTGGTGCGCATCGTCGCCGGCGAGCGCTCGATCGAGGCTGCACTGTGGGTGCAGCGCGGACACGCCGAAGGCGTCGTGAGCCTGCCGCTGGGCTACGGTCGGCGCAATGCCGGACGCGTTGGATCCGGCCTGGGCTTCGATGCCTACGCGTTGCGCGAAGACCTCGATGCGACGATCCGCGTGCAGCTCGAGCACACCGGTCGCCGCCACTCGTTCGCCGTCACCCAGCACACGATCGACCAGCACGGACGTCCGCTCGCACGCGTCGTCGCACCCGGCGAGCGCATCGACGAGCCGACGCACCCGAGGCCGTCGCTGTACCCGCCGGTCGAGTATCCGACGCATGCGTGGGCGATGGCAATCGACCTCGATGCGTGCATCGGCTGCAACGCCTGCACGATCGCGTGCCAGGCCGAGAACAACATCCCGGTGGTCGGCGCCGAGCAGGTGGCGATGGGGCGCGAGATGCACTGGATCCGCGTCGATCGCTACGAGGACGACGACGCGCGAACCGTCTTCCAGCCGGTGCCGTGCATGCACTGCGAGAACGCGCCCTGCGAGCTCGTGTGTCCGGTCGGCGCCACCGTGCACGACAGCGAAGGGCTGAACCTGCAGATCTACAACCGCTGCATCGGCACGCGCTTCTGCTCGAACAACTGTCCCTACAAGGTGCGCCGCTTCAATTTCCTGCAGTGGGTCGACGAGAGCGTCGAGTCGCTGAAGGGACAGCGCAACCCCGACGTCACCGTGCGGCAGCGCGGCGTGATGGAGAAGTGCACCTATTGCCTGCAGCGCATCACGCGGGCGCGGCTGTCCGCCGAGCGCGAGGGCAGGACGATCGTCGACGGCGAAGTGCTCACCGCGTGCCAGGCGGTGTGCCCGACGCGGGCGATCCATTTCGGCGACGGCAACGACGCGAACGCCGAAGTGGTGCGCACGAAGCGCTCACCGCGCCACTACGCGCTGCTTGGCGAGTTGAACACGCGCCCGCGCACGACCTATCTTGCGCGGGTCGAGACGCCGCCGGAGCGCGACTCGTGAGCGCCGATGCGAACGCCGATCGCGCCTCGCCGCCGACTTCGTCGGACATCGGCGTGCTGCACGCAGGCTGGCGTTATGCCAGCATCACCGACAAGATCGCCGACCTCGTGCTCACGCGACCGGTGCGCTGGCCGTGGCTGGTCGCGTTCTTCGGCACGTTTGTCGGCACGCTTGTGTTGTTCGGTTCGATCGCCTACCTGTTCCTGCGCGGGGTGGGCATCTTCGGCGTGAACATCCCGGTGGCGTGGGGCTTCGCGATCGCCAACGTGGTCTGGTGGATCGGAATCGGCCACGCCGGCACCTTCATCTCGGCGGTGCTGCTGCTGTTGCGGCAGAAGTGGCGCACGTCGATCAACCGCTTCGCCGAGGCGATGACGCTGTTCGCCGTGGCGATGGCGGGCCTGTTCCCGATCCTGCACCTGGGACGTCCCTGGTTCTTCTACTGGATCGCGCCGTACCCCGACAAGATGAACCTGTGGCCGAACTGGCGCAGCCCGCTCGTCTGGGATTTCTTCGCGATCGCGATCTACCTGACCGTCTCGTTCCTGTTCTGGTACGTCGGGCTGATCCCCGATCTCGCCACGCTGCGCGATCGGGCGACGAGCCGCGCCAAGCGCTTCGCCTACGGGCTGTTCGCGCTCGGCTGGCGCGGCGAGGCGCGCCACTGGCAGCGCTTCGAGAGCGCGTACCTGCTGCTCGCCGGGTTGGCTACGCCGCTCGTCGTCTCGGTGCATTCGGTGATCTCGCTCGACTTCGCGATCGGCAACACGCCGGGCTACCACTCGACGATCTTCCCGCCGTATTTCGTCGCCGGCGCGCTGTTCTCGGGCTTCGCGATGGTGCTCACGCTGACCATCCCGCTGCGGCGCGTCTTCGACCTGTACGACTTCATCACCGACGTGCACCTGGATCATGCCGGCAAGGTGATGCTCGCCACCGGATGGCTGCTCGCCTACGGTTACGCGTCCGAGATCTTCGTGGCGTTCTACAGCGGCGACGAGTTCGAGATCGCGATGACGATCGACCGCTGGACCGGCTTCTACGCGCCGGTCTACTGGTCGATGATGTTGTGCAACGTCCTCGTGCCGCAACTGTTGTGGTTCCGCCGCGTGAGGCGCAGCGTCGGCATGCTGTTCGCGCTCAGCCTCGTCGTGAACCTCGGCATGTGGATGGAGCGCGTGCTGATCGTCGTCTCGAGCCTGCATCGCGACTTCCTGCCATCGTCGTGGGGCGTGTTCGTTCCGTCGTTCTGGGACTGGACGATCCTGCTCGGAACGCTCGCGATGTTCGCCTGGCTGTTCCTGGTCTTCGTGCGCGTGCTGCCGTCGATCTCGATCTCCGAGATGCGGCTGCTCGCGCGGCAGAGTGCGGAGCGCGCGTCGTGAATCCTCCCGAAGCGCGAAACCCGGAGCCGATCCGCGGCTGGCTCGCCGAGTTCGCCACCGCCGACGCGCTGCTCGACGCGGCGCGCAAGGCGCACGACCGCGGATATGGCCGCGCCGAAGCGTATTCGCCGTTCCACGTCGAAGGGCTTGCGGAAGCGCTCGGCTCGCGCCGCACGCACGTGCCTGCGATCGTCTTTCTCGGCGGGCTTGCCGGCGGCGTGGGCGGCTTCTTCATGCAGTGGTACGCGGCGGTCGTCGATTACCCGATCGATGTCGGCGGGCGGCCGTTGAACAGCTGGCCGATGTTCGTTCCCGTCACCTTCGAGCTCGCCGTGCTCGGCGGCGCGCTGGCCGCCGTGCTCGCGCTGCTCATCGGCAGCGGCCTGCCGCGCATCACGCATCCGCTGTTTCGCGTGAAGGACTTCGATCTCGCCACGCGCAACCGCTTCTTCCTGTACCTGCGCAGCGACGACCCGGGCTACGAGCGCGAATCGGCGGCGCGCTTTCTCGATTCGCTCGGCCCGCTGCGTCGCGTAGAGGTACCCAAATGAGGGTACCCAAATGAGGGTACCGAAATGAGGGTGCCGGCATGAGTGCGCTGCGGGTCGTGCGCGCATTGCTGCTTGCCGCCTGCGTCGCGCTCGCCGGTTGCGAGCAGGTGATGCGCGACATGTACGAGCAGCCTCGTTTCGATCCCGACGCCGCCACGCCGCTCTTCGACGACGGCAGTGCGACGCGGCCGCCGCCGGACGGCAGCGTCGCGCGCTCGCGCGGCGACGCGGCAGCCACGGCGAGCGGACGCCTCGGCGACGAAGCCGTCGAAGAGGCGCAAGCCGCGTATGCGCGCGCCGACCTGCCGCCGATCACCGCGGCGCTGCTCGCACGGGGTCGCGAGCGCTTCGACATCTACTGCGCGCCGTGCCACTCGATCGTCGGCGACGGCGACGGACCGGTGGTGCGCCACGGGTTCCCCGCACCGCCGTCGTACCACATCGATCGGTTGCGCGAAGCGCCCGATCGTCATTTCTTCGACGTCGTGACGCAGGGACACGGGGTCATGTACTCGTACGCCGATCGCGTCCTGCCGCAGGACCGCTGGGCGATCGTCGCCTGGATCCGCGCGCTGCAGCTGAGCCAGCACGCGCCGGTCGATGCGCTGCCGCCGGCGCTTAAAGCGCAGCTGCAGGCGGCCCGATGAATACGACCGCCCGACGCTTCGGCCATGGTGCGCCCAGCTGGGCGGGACTGCTCGCCCTCGCGCTCGCGCTACCCGGGCTCGCGGTCGATCCGCCCATGTTCTTCGCCGCCTGGCTCGCCGCGTGGTGGACCTGCCTGGGCATCGCGCTGGGCGCGCTCGCCAACGTCTGGATGCAGCGACTGAGCGGAGGGCAATGGGGCGAAGCGCTGCGTCCGGTCGCTTTCGCGCTCGCGCGTCGCATGCCGTGGATCCTGTTGCTCGGCATTCCGGCCGCGATCGGCATTCCGTGGCTCTACCCGTGGGCCGCACCCGGCTCGGACTGGCTCGATGGCCTTTCGCGCCCGGCGTTCGTGTCCGCGTGGTTGCAGCCGCTGTTCTTCGTCGCACGCCTGGCGCTGTATGCGCTGGTCTGGTGGTGGCTCGCGCAGCAGCGCGACCCCGCGCTACCGAAGGCAAGGGCGGCCGTGGCGCTGCTGGTCTGGGCGATGGTCACGTCGCTCGCTTCGATCGACCTGCTGATGTCGCTGGTCGCCGGCTGGTACAGCACCGGCTTCGGACTGATCGTGTTGACGAGCCAGATGTACGGAGGAGCGGCCTTCGCCATCGCCGTGATCGCGACCGGCAGGCCATTGCCGCGTCCGCTTCCGGAACGACCGCCGCTCGGCCGCGACCTGGGCAACCTGCTGCTGATGTACGCGATGACCTGGGGCTATCTGGCGTTCATGCAGTTCCTGATCATCTGGGCGGAGAACCTGCCGCACGAGATTTCGTGGTACGTGCCGCGGCTGCAGACCGGCTGGCGCTGGTTCGGACTGGCGGTCGTGATGGCATATCTCGTCGTTCCCTTCCTCGCGCTGCTGTTCCGGTCGGTGAAGGATCGCGCGCCCCGCCTGGCCGCGATCGCCTGGGGGCTCGTCGCCGCGCAGGCGCTGTATTCCACGTGGCTCGTCGTGCCGTCGGTCGCTGCGCATTCGCCGAACGCGTGGTGGCTGGTGCCGCTGTGCGCGTTCGGGCTGCTGCTGGTGCTGTTCGGCAGCGTGCCGCAGGCGATCGACGAGCGGGGATCGGCGGCGCGCGCCCAGCGGCAGGAGGCGACCCATGGCGCAGGCTGAACTCGCGCTGCGCCGCATCGGCTGGATCGCGGCAGCTCTGGTCGCGACAGTCGTGCTCGTCGTCGTCGTCGCGTTCGCGCTGCTCGACGCCTGGCAGGCACCCAGAGGCGGTGCCGACACAAGCGACACCAGCCGAGACGCGCGCTCGCTGCCGGCCGCGCCGCAACTCGAACTGCGCACGCACCGCGCCCGCAAGCGCGCGCGGCTGGACTCGATCGGCTGGGTCGATCGCGATCGCGGCATCGCGCACATCCCGATCGACGAAGCGGCGAAGTTGCTCGAGGAAGGGAAGGGGGAAGGGGGAAGGGGGTGGGGGTCCGGCCCCGGGGGCGGGGGTTGCGGGGTTGTGGCACCGGGCGCCCGCCCCCGGGGGGGGGGGGCGGGCGCCCCCCCCCCCCCCCCCCCCCAGGGGGGCCGGCGGGGCACACAGGACCGCCCCCCGGGGGCCGGCCCCCCCCGGGCCCCCCGCCCCCCCCCCCCCCCCCCCCCCCCACCACCCCGCCCGCCGGGCGCAGGGGGGCGAGGAGGACGGGCCGGGGGGGGGGGGGGCCCCCCGGGGGGGCCCGCACACCCCCCGCCCGCCCCCCCCCCCCCCCCCACAACCCCCCCAGGGCGC
>JAJPES010000047.1 GCA_021166725.1 Burkholderiaceae bacterium
CCGTTCTGCGCGCCGCGGCCGGTGCCGATCATGATCGCCATCGGGGTCGCAAGACCGAGGGCATCGGGGCACGCGATGACGAAGACCGTGATCGTGAGCGTAACGGCGAACAGCAGCGTCTGCCCGATCAGCCAGAACCAGACGGCGAAGGTTGCCAGGCCGATCACGATCGCGATGAGCACGAGCCATTGCGAGGCCCGGTCGGCGAGCAGCTGCGCTGGCGCCTTCGAGTTCTGCGCTTCCTGCACGAGCTTCACGATCTGAGCGAGCGCCGTGTCCGCGCCCACCTTCGTCGCCCGGAAGCGGAACGCCCCGCTCTTGTTGATGGTGGCCGCGGCGACGTCGGCACCGACCCCCTTCTTGACCGGCATCGATTCGCCGGTGAGCATCGACTCGTCGACCTGTGTTTCGCCCTCGGTTACCACTCCGTCGACGGGAATCCGGTCGCCGGGGCGCACGATCACGATGTCTCCCGCCAGCACGTCGGCCGTCGGCACCTGCAGTTCCTTGCCGTCGCGCAGCACGTTCGCCATTGGAGGTGCGAGATCGAGTAGCGCGCGGATCGCGTCGTTCGCACCTGCGCGCGCACGCATCTCCAGCCAGTGGCCGAGCAGGATGAACACGAGCAGCACCGACACTGCTTCGTAGAACTGCACGCCTTCGAACAGGAAGGTCGCCGCCACGCTGAAGAGGTAGCCGGTGCCGACCGACAGCACCACCAGCACCGCCATGTTGAGGACACGATTGCGCAAGGCGCGCCACGCGGCGACGAAAAACGGCCACGACGGCCAGAGGACGGCGCCGCTCGCGAGCACGAACAGCCAGTGGTCGAGTTCCAGGCCGAAAGGCACCGGCGGCGTCGGCAGCGGCAAGCCCATCGGCGCCCAGAGGAACAGGAGCGCGCTGAAGAACAGGCAGACGAGGAAGCGGTTGCGCATGTCGCGCACCATTCCCGCCATGTCCATCCCGGCGCCATGTCCCATGTCGTGCGCCATGTCGTCCATGGCGCCCGGCTGCGCCGCGTGCTTCGCATGAGCGACGTCGACGTCGGGCTCGGCCACCCGGCAGACGTGATCGGGCTGCACCTCGCCACGGCAGTGATAGCCGCATTCGCGCACGGACTCGCGCAGCTGCGGTTCGGAGATCATCGCGGCGTCGTAGTGCACGGTCACGCTGCCCGAGGCGGGATTGGCATGCGCGTGATGTACGCCGGGCAGTGCGCCGACGCGCTTCTCCACGCCGAGGTGATCGAGCTCCTCGAACAGGCCTCTCACCTCGACATTCGCGCTCTTCATCTCGCTCTTCACGTTCAGTTTCCCAGGCGGCGCGCAAGGCCGTTGTAGATAGGCACGTACACCAGACCGATCAGCGCCCCGTACAGGAAGCTCTTGAGAAGTCCGATGCCGAATCCTTTCGGAGTGAGCCATTCGAAGCCAGGCAGCGCGATCATCAGGAATTCGCGCATGTGGCCCGCCGCCGGATTCGTCAATCCGTACGCAATGCACAGCAAGTACAGAACGGCGCCCGTCAACGCGAGCGCCCAGGTAACCGTTTTCAGGCTCATATCCGCGCTTCCTCTTCATCGGTTTTCGTCAATGCCGATGGGCGTTGCTCTTGCGAGCACTGCCCCTCGGGTCGCCCGCGTGACCTCCGTGTCTTCCATGCCCCCCGTGTCCGAACAGATGCATCACCACGAACGCGACCGCGACCAGCACGAAAATCCAGTTCTCGGATAGCCATTCCACAGCTCGACTCCTCAAATAAAGCCGGTCCTCAGCGGTCGCTGACGCGCAGCCACCGTGGCAAAGGCGAAGCAGCCAACGCACCGACGCCCAGAACGAAGGCGGTCGTGGTGAAGATGCTCATTCCCGCTTGCGCATAGAGCGCACCTCCCGAGATCGACCCGATCGCCTGGCCCAAGCTGCCCGCAGCGGTCAGCCGGCCGAGCGCCGCGCCCGGTCGATCCCCGATCTCCACGGTTGCAAGGAACCCGATCAGTGGCAGCAGGAGCCCTGAACTGGCCGCGACCAAGCCCACGGCCCAAAGCGCGGCGCCGAAGGAATCCGCGTAGGCGAGGACAAGCAACCCGGCGCAATATGAAGCAATACTTGCGGCCAGCACCTTCGGGAACTGCGCTCGGAACGGCGCCGCCCACATCAGCGCACCCTGCGCAACCAGCATCATCAAACTACATTCGACGAACAGCAGCGACACCTGCACGGAATCGACCCCGAGCGGCCCGGGTGCTGCAAGCGGCAGGGCTACCTCGAATGCGCCGAGCCCGAGGTAAGCGAGCAGGTTCAGGCCGAGGAACCGCGCCGGGAGCAGCTGCGCGCCCATTACCGCGGTCGGGCGACGTCCGGCTTGTGCCCGGAACAGGGCTGCCAAGACTGCGAAGGCACCGAGCGCTACTACGGCGCTTGCGGACAACGCCGACGAGACAGGAGCAGCTAGCCCCCGGGACGCCAATGTGGCGCTGACCGACGGCGCGGCAAAGAAGCCGAGCAACGAAGCAGCGCCAAGTCCCGCCATCTTGCGCGCGCGTTCGGCCGTATCGGCGATAGGTGCCAGGGCCGAGGCAGCCACGGGCAGTAATGCGGAAGCAAACACTCCCTGCAAGGCTCGCCAGAGGTACGCTTCCCACAACTCTTGCGCGACCGCCAGAAGAGCCGCTGCAAGCGCGCTTCCGACGAGCCCGAGAAGGAGAATCGACTTCGTGCCCAGGCGGTCGGAAACTGCTCCCCAGAGCGGCGAAAACAGCACGACCGCAAACATGTAGATCCCAGCAAATGCTCCGGCGTGCCAGGAGAGCGACGCGGTCGGGGCCCCAGATAACAGTGGCGCAAGCAGTTCCGGTAGCAACGGCATGATCGCGCCGTAGGCGAAGGCCGCGGCGAAGACGGCCCCCGCGAGGGCGAGAAAGGAGGAGAGAGGCATCAGTTCATGCCGAAAGAGCACTTGCCCATCGCTCGTGCCGCCTTGCCCATCCCAGCGCGTTGACCCAACTCATGCCTCATCTCGTCCATGGCGCGCGGCTGTGCGTCGCTTGCGTTGCTTGGGAGTCTTACTCGGGTGTGGTCATGCGCGCGTTACGCGACGCTTTCGAGCGCCAGCGCGACACCCTGGCCGCCGCCAATGCAAAGCGTCACCAACCCGCGGCGCACGCCGTCACGTTGCATCGAATGCAGCAATCGTGTCGTCAGTACCGAACCCGTGGCGCCGATCGGATGGCCGTGCGCGATCGCACCGCCCTCGACGTTGACGATGTCCTCGGGCAGTCCGAGTTCCGCGACGAGTGCGAGCGCGACCGCCGCGAAGGCTTCGTTGATCTCCGCGCGCTCGATGTCGGCAAGTCGCCAACCGGCACGATCGAGCGCTTGTCTCACAGCAGGAACAGGGCCAAGCCCGAACAAGCCCGGCTCGACCGCGCCGACGCCGTACGCGACCAGGCGCGCCATCGGCTCCAGACCGTGCTTCTCGGCCCACTGCGCGTCGGCGACGATCATCGCCGCGGCACCTGTATTCAACCCCGGTGCGTTGCCTGCCGTTATCGTCCCACCTTTGCGGAACACCGGCTTCAATCGCGACAGAGACTCCATCGTCGTGTCCGCGCGATTGTGCTCGTCGCGCTCGAAAACCGCTGTTCCCTTGCGTGTCCGGATCTCGACCGGTGCGATCTCGCGGCTGAACCTGCCTGCGGCCTGTGCTTTGCTGAACCGGGTCTGCGATCGAAGTGCCCAACGGTCCTGCTCGTCTCGCGACACCTTCAACGCAGCAACCAGGTCCTCGGTAACCCATCCGGAGTGCTCACCGGAAAATGCGTCGTTCAGTCCGTCGCGCAGCATGCTGTCGTGGATCTGCGCGTCGCCCATTCGGTAGCCCCACCGGCCCCCACTCATCAGGTAGGGCGACTGATCCATGTTCTCCATGCCGCCAGCGATCGCAGACTTCACGAAGCCCAGCATCACTTCCTGCGCTGCCGTTGCAATCGCTTGCGCGCCGGATCCACAGACCCGATTCACGGTCATTGCAGGAACGGAAGCGGGAATACCAGCCGCGATTGCCGCCTGGCGCGCGGGATTCATCTTCGATCCGGCCTGCACGACCTGACCCATCACGACGGTATCGATCCCGGCACCGTCGAGCTGTGCGCGCTCGAGTGTGGCCCGAATGGCCGCGGTTCCGAGCTCGGTGGCCGGGATCTCCTTCAACGTTCCGCCATAGGTGCCGATCGCGGTTCGCACCGCTGCGCACAGCATTACGTGTGGTACGGACATGACAACTCCAGTTGCGCACTTAAACGGTCTCGCCGCACGGGTTTATAGCGCCGTGCTCGTGCTGAATGCCCTCCGGGCGCGGAAACGCGGCCGAAGGGCCTAACCGGTGTGGCTCAGGAATCGCGACCGTGCTGCGGGCCGTACATGCGATGCACCGCATCGCGCTCGGCATCGCTTATCTCCGTGACGCCCCGCTGGACCTGCTCGCGGCTGAGCTTCGAAGGCGAAACCTTCGTCGGGGCCGAAAACTCGTACGAGTCGGCGATGGCGCCCGCATCTTGCGCGGCCTTCAGTTCGGCGACGACTTCGGCACGGCTCTTCGTGCTCTGCGTCGGGTGCGTTTCCCAGCCGATTTCGTTGTTCACGAACGTGGTGCCATTGCTTGCGAAGGCGGGGGCGCTCAACGACAACGCAAACGTGGCGAGAATTACGGCTTTCGAGGTCATCTTCAATACTCCTTGTCGAGGGGTGGTTTGTTCGCAGCACTTTGGCTGCTCGAAACGCGCGGTGCGCATCACGATGAAAAGTGTAGGGACCCGCCCCCGACAGGAAACTGACTCTTCGATTACATTGCGTTCATCCTCAGTCTCGCGACCGGCAACCCGGTCGCGAAACGATCCAGCGGTGACCGGAACGTTACGTCTCTGTAATGCGGTCGCCACCTTCTTGACGGGTTACCGTCTGCACAATGTTGCGTTCGAGCGCACGTTGCTCCGCGGCAGTCGTTGCGTCATGTCCACCTCCAGGGGATCGCTCCACTCTCCCGTATGAAGAGAAATTCCTTTTTGCGTTCCAGTTCTGCGCTTGCATTGCCGATCGCTTCACGCCGCCGTTTCGTGCAAGGCCTTGCGGCGGGTGGGGTCCTCCTCGGTGCCGCAGCTTCGCTCGCCGACCGGGCATGGTCGCGAAGCGGCGATGCCGCCACGGGCTCCGCGCCCGTGCTACGCGGGACCGAGTTCGATCTCGTCATCGCCGAATCGCCGGTGAACTTCACCGGCACTGCGCGCGTCGCGACGACGATCAACGGTTCGATTCCGGCGCCGACCTTGTATTGGCGCGAGGGCGACACGGTCACGATCCGCGTGACCAACCGACTTGCCGAAGCCACCTCGATTCACTGGCACGGAATCCTGCTGCCCTTCCAGATGGACGGAGTGCCGGGCATCAGCTTTCCGGGTATCGCGCCCGGCGAGACCTTCACGTATCGGTTCCGCGTCCAGCAAAGCGGCACCTACTGGTATCACTCGCATTCCGGCATGCAGGAGCAGACCGGCATGTACGGCGCCATCGTCATCGAGCCAGCGGATGGCGAGCGGATCCGCGCGAGCCGTGACTACGTGGTGCAGCTGTCGGACTGGACCGACGAGGATCCGATGCGCGTGCTCGCGAAACTCAAGGTCCAGAGCGACGTCTACAATTTCAACCAGCCCACGGTCGTCGATTTCCTTCGCGACGTATCCCACGAGGGCATGCGTGCAGCGCTCGACAAGCGGCGGATGTGGAACCAGATGCGGATGAATCCGTCCGATCGGGCCGACCTCTCCACCTACGCGCTTACCTACCTAATGAACGGCGTTACGCCCGCGGGTAACTGGACCGCCTTGTTCCGGCCCGGCGAACGTGTGCGCCTGCGCTTCATCAACGGCGCGGCGAACACGTTCTACGATGTTCGCATTCCGGGACTGAAGCTGACCGTCGTCCAGGCCGATGGCGTCGACGTCGAGCCGGTCACCGTCGACGAGTTTCGCTTCGGCCCCGGCGAAACCTACGACGTTCTCGTCGAGCCCTCGCAGGACGCCCATACGATCTTCGCGCAGGCGATGGATCGCACCGGCTATGCGCGCGGAACGCTCGCATCCCGCCCGGGGCTCGTCGCGCCCGTCCCTGCGCTCGACCCGGTGCAGTGGCTGACGATGGCCGACATGATGGGTGGCATGGACCACGGCGACGGGTCCATGGCTGCAGGCATGCAGCACGGCGGCCACGGTGCGTCGATGGACCACGACGCATCGCCGGGCCGCGGGACATCGGTGAACCACGGCGAGGCAATGAATCACGCTGCACATGGTCCCCCCTCGCGTGCTCCGGCGACGGCCCGGGTGCGCCACGCGAGCACCGAGTACGGCGCGAGCACCGACATGCGAGTGGACATGCCGCGGACCAACCTCGACGACCCGGGTGCAGGGCTGCGCGATACCGGACGACGCGTGCTGACGCTGGCCGACCTGCATACCGTCGGTGGACCGATCGATCCACGCGGGCCGGAACGCGAGGTCGAGCTTCACCTGACCGGAAACATGGAGCGCTACACCTGGTCGTTCGACGGGCTGGAGTTCGGCCGATCCACGCCGGTACGCTTCCGCTACGGCGAGCGGGTGCGCGTCATCCTGCACAACGACACGATGATGACGCACCCGATGCACATGCATGGGATGTGGAGCGAGCTCGAATCGCCGGACGGCGCGTTTCAGGTACGCCGGCACACGATTCCGGTTCAGCCTGCGCAGCGAATCAGTTTCCTCGTGACCGCCGACGCCCTCGGTCGCTGGGCCTGGCATTGCCATCTGTCGTTTCACATGGACATGGGAATGTTCCGCGAAGTCGTCGTAGCCTGAGCCGGGACCGAGGACAGAACAATGACGAACCAATGCAGCCTGCTCGCCGCGATCGCGGCCGTGCTGGTCCTGTCGACAAGCGCGTTCGCGCAGGGCGCTCCAGGCGGCGCATCCGATCATGGAGCGCACCACGGCGCACCGATGCCGTCGGAACGCGCCTCGCCGCCTTCGGAAGCCACGCCGACGGTTTCCGATCCGCCCACGGTTGCGCCTGCGCCTCCGACCCGCGAACAACCGGCGATGGATCATGACGAGATGCAGATGCAGGGTGGCTCTGCGCCGCCCGACGCACGCGATCCGCACGCCTACTCCGACGGCTTCGTGCGCGGCGCCGGGAAGTACTCGCTGGAGCCCGGCTTGCGGCTGCGCCTGGGCGACGAGCACCGCTACAGCGCGTTGCTGGTGAACCGGCTCGAGCGAAGCTACGGCGAAGACGACAACGCCACTGCCTGGGACGCGCAGGCCTGGTTCGGCACGAACTACGACCGGCTCGTCGTGAAGGCCGAGGGCGAGCGATCGCGCGGCGAACTCGAGCACGCGCGTACGGAAGTGCTGTGGGGCCACGCGCTCGCCGCGTACTGGGATGCGCAGCTCGGCATTCGCTACGACAGCGGCGAAGGACCGAACCGGGAGTGGCTCGCCGTAGGTATTCAGGGCCTTGCGCCGTACTGGTTCGAACTCGACGCGACCGCTTATCTCGGCGCCAGCGGGCGAACCGCAGTGCGCTTCGAAGCCGAATACGAACTGCTGATCACGCAGCGCGTGATCCTGCAGCCTCGGATCGAAGTCAACGCATATGGAAAGAGCGATCCGGATCGCGGGATCGGCAGCGGCCTTTCGGATGTCGCCGCCGGACTGAGGCTGCGTTACGAGATCACGCGCCAGTTCGCACCGTACATCGGCGTCGAATGGGTGAACCGGTACGGCGAGACGAAAGATCTCGCGCGCCACGCCGGCGGACGCGGCAGCGACACGCGTCTGGTCGCCGGGGTTCGCTTCTGGTTTTGAACGGTGCGGCCGCCAATTTTCCTACTCGAGATACAGGACGATGACCAACAAGGCTCTTCTCTTCTCTCTCGTCGCCGCGGCTGCGCCGGCAGTGGTTGCATCCGCTGCTGCGCTGGCAGCCGGGCAGCATTCTGACGGTCAACACATGCAACATGGGCAGCAGATGCAGCAGATGCAGCATGGACGGCACGAGGGGCAGCCGTCGCAGCGCGAGCAGCACGATGCCGAGGGGCAACACCGGCACTCGGAACACGGAACGCATGCCGGCGATGCGGCGGAGGATCACGCGCATGCTGCAGTGAACGGGCAGCCCGGGGATCCGGCGAAGGTCGATCGCGTCATCGACATGACAATGGACGACACGATGCGCTTTACGCCAGACCGGATCAATGTGAAAGCAGGCGAGACCGTACGGTTCTTCCTGAAGAACGCCGGCAAGGTGTCGCACGAGTTCGTGATCGGGTCCATGGACGAACTGCGCGAGCACGCCGAAATGATGCGCCGCATGCCGGAAATGAAGCACGAGGAGCCGAACTCGATCACGCTGGCGCCCCGCCAGATCGGCGGGGTGGTCTGGCAGTTCGATCGGCCCGGGACGGTCGACTTCGCCTGCCTCGTGCCCGGACACTTCGAGGCGGGAATGGTTGGCAAGGTGCAGGTCGATTGAGATGAATCAGCGGACGAGGCAGCGAGGTTCGCCGCCGCCCCGCCGCAGCGTCTGCATGATAGGTTGGCAGTGTTTTCCCCGTGGAGTTCCGTCCGGAGGAATGGGTCGCAGCATCGAATAGCGGCTCGCGAGCTCCGATGATGAGTCGGTGGCGGCGGCGTCCATGGCTCAGGCGGATAGAACCGAAGCCGCCCTAGGCTCGTAACGAGGAGGGAGGGGCGGTCGCTGCGTTGAGTTTCTGGAGGAGTTGATGAGGCCGTTCGAACCTCCACGCCGCGCGCTCCTCGCCGCCGGAGCGATCGCGATCGTACTTGCGTCGCTCGTCGCCGTTCCGATTCTTCTGGAGCCCGGTGCTCTGGCCTCGATCATCGAGGCCAGCGGGCAGGTATCGGGTGTGGAAGTCACGCTGAGCAGCAAGGTGCCGGGCATCGCCGAGGTCGTCGCGGTGCGCGAGGCCTGCTCGCCGCCAACGTGTTTCCGGCCTATGTAGCGATAGCACCGGCCGGCGACAGCGGGGAGTTCGTCCTGCGGTCGTCGGTCGCCAGAGCGCGCCTTCTCATGACCGGGCAGCGATGCCAGACGCGCGAACGGCCTACGAAGCGAGAGGGTTTGTCGTCGTGCCGCACACGCGTTCAGAGGTCCCTACAGACGCGCTTCATACGACTTCGCATATTCCCTTTGAACACCGTCGCCAAGGGAGGAGAGCAATGGATCCGAACGATCGAGCGGCGCCGTCCAGCGCAGCGCACGCCCCAAGCACGCGAGTCCGCCCCGTTCTCGAGCGTCTGATTGCGACCACGCGCCGACATT
>JAJPES010000058.1 GCA_021166725.1 Burkholderiaceae bacterium
GGTTCTCGTCGACGTTCATCTTCGCGACGCGGACCTTGCCTTCGTACTCGCGCGACACCTCGTCGAGGATCGGCGCGATCATCTTGCACGGGCCGCACCATTCGGCCCAGTAATCGACGAGCACCGCCCCCTCGGCCTGCAGGACGTCCTGCTCGAACGACGCGTCGGATACGTGCTGGATCGCCATTCTCCCTCCTGGATTGCGGCGCCTCGGCAGCGATGGCGCCCTTCGATGAATGGTACACGCGCACGTCGCCGCTCGGTGCGCTGCGCGCCGCTGCTAGAATCGGCGCGGGCGGGCCTCCCCGCAGTGCGGCGTGGTCAACCTGGTCAGGTCCGGAAGGAAGCAGCCACAGCCATTTCCCGCGCGTGCCGGGGTTCCGGCTCGCCCACCCCGATTCTTCCGCCGGTGAGATTCACCCGAACCGCGCGCTTCGTTCGATCGTCCCCGAAATGACCCATCTCGCGCTGGCTCGCAAATGGCGACCCCGGGATTTCGACTCCCTGGTCGGACAGGAGCATGTCGTGCGTGCGCTGTCGCACGCGCTCGACACCGGCCGACTGCATCACGCCTACCTGTTCACCGGTACGCGCGGCGTCGGCAAGACGACGATCGCGCGCATCCTCGCCAAGGCGTTGAACTGCGAGCGCGGCGTGCAGTCGCGTCCGTGCGGCGTGTGCGAAGCGTGCACCGGCATCGATGCCGGGCGCTTCGTCGACTGCATCGAACTCGACGCGGCGTCGAACCGCGGCGTCGACGAGATGACACAACTGCTCGAGAACGCGGTGTACGCGCCGACTGCCGGGCGGTACAAGGTCTACGTCATCGACGAAGTCCACATGCTGTCGCCGCATGCGTTCAACGCGATGCTCAAGACGCTCGAGGAACCGCCGCCGCACGTGGTGTTCGTGCTGGCCACCACCGATCCGCAGCGCGTCCCCGTCACGGTGCTGTCGCGCTGCCTGCAGTTCAACCTGAAGAACATGCCGGCGCCCGCGATCGCCGGGCACCTGGCGACGATCCTCGGCGCCGAGCGCGTCGAGCACGACGCGGGCGCGCTCGATCGCATCGGCCGCGCCGCGGCCGGCAGCATGCGCGATGCGCTGTCGCTGCTCGACCAGGCGATCGCCTTCGGCGCGGGCAGCGTGCGCGAGACCGAGGTGCGCGAGATGCTCGGCGTGGTCGACGCCGGCTGGCTGGTGCGCATCCTCGACGCACTCGTGGCCGGCGAAGGACGCGCGCTCGTGGAAATCGCCGATTCGATGCTCACGGCGAACGCACCTTTCGAGCGCGCGCTTTCCGACTTCGCGCAACTGCTGCAGCGCATCGCGCTCGCGCAGGTCGGCGCGCTCGGCGACGCCGACGATCCGCAGACGCTGCAGCGCTTCGCGCAATCGATGGCCGCCGAAGACCTGCAGGTCTACTACCAGATCGTCACGCACGGCGTGCGCGAGCTGGCGCTGGCGCCCGATGCGCATACCGGCTTCACGATGGTGCTGCTGCGTCTGCTGGCGTTCCGGCCGTCTGCGGAGCCTGCGTCGCCGCCGCCGACCCATGCGATGCCGGTCGCGTCGCGCGGAGCGGCCAACGCCGGCGCGGCTGCGCTTTCGAAAGGCGAAAAAGGGGTCAGACCCCGTTTTCAGACGAAAACGGGGTCTGACCCCTTTTTCGCCCCCGCCACAGCACCCGACCGGCAGCTCTTCGACGGCGACTGGCCGGCGCTCGCCGCGCGCCTGGACGTCAGCGGCTTCGTTCGCCAGTTCATGGAGCAGAGCGAACTGCTCGACGCCGACGGATTGCGGCTGCGCGTGCGGGTGCCGATTCGCCCGCTGGCGGAACCCGGTACGGTACGGCGCGTGCGCGAGGCGCTTGCCGCGCATTTCGGCGCCGACGTGCGGCTGGATGTGGAGGTCGGGCCTGTTCGGGGCCAGACCGCGGCAGGCGTCTCGGCGCAGCAGCGCGCCGACCGCCAGGCGCAGGCGCAGGCGGCGATCGAATCCGATCCCTTCGTGCGCACATTGATCGACGAGTTCGACGGCGCGATCGTTCCGGGCTCGGTGCGTCCGCGCGAGCGTCGGCAGACCCCAGGAGAAAGCGAATGATGAAAGGACAGCTCGCCGGCCTGATGAAGCAGGCCCAGCAGATGCAGGAGAACATGAAGAAGGCCCAGGAGCAGCTCGCGCAGATCGAGGTCGAGGGCCAATCGGGAGCCGGTCTCGTCAAGGTGACGATCACCTGCCGCAACGACGTCAAGCGCATCGCGATCGACCCGACGCTGTTCGAAGACGACAAGGACATGCTCGAGGATCTGCTCGTCGCGGCGATGAACGACGCGCTGCGCAAGGCCGAGCAGACCGCCTCCGAGAAGATGGGTGCGATGACGGCGGGCCTGCCGCTGCCGCCCGGCTTCAAGATGCCGTTCTGAGGGTGCTGCTTCCCAAGCGGTTGGCGCGATGAAGCAGCCGGCGCCGCTCGATGCGCTCACGGCCGCGTTGCGCCGGTTGCCCGGCGTAGGCGCGCGCACTGCTCAACGCTTCGCCTACCACCTGCTGCAGCACGATCGCGACGGCGCCACGCAGCTCGCGCAGGCGCTCGCGCAGGCGTGCGCGCGGATACGCCATTGCGCGCGCTGCAATACCTTCACCGAGCTCGAGATCTGCGAGACCTGCTCGTCGCCGCGCCGCGACCCGTCGCTGTTGTGCGTGGTCGAGACGCCGGCCGACCAGCTGACGATCGAGCAGACGCTCAGCTACCGCGGCCTGTACTTCGTGCTGATGGGGCGCCTGTCGCCGCTCGACGGTATCGGACCGCGCCAGATCGGCCTCGAGCGACTGCTCGAGCGCGCCGGCGACGGCGTCGTGCGCGAGGTGATCCTCGCGACGAACTTCACCCAGGAGGGCGAGGCCACGGCCCACTACATCGGCGAGCTGCTGCGCGCGCGCGGTCTGGCGGTCACCCGCCTGGCGCGCGGCGTGCCGGTGGGCAGCGAACTCGAATACGTCGATCCGAGCACCGTGGCGCAGGCATTGCGCGATCGTCGCTCGGTGACCGAGGACGACGCGAGAGGGGGAGCGACTTGAAGGATCAGGCCAGGCGCGATGCGCAGCAACCCGCGGCGCCCGTGGACGCGGTGCGCGGTCCGCTCGCGGGCCTGCGAGTGCTCGAACTCGGCCAGCTGATCGCCGGTCCGTTCGCCGGCCGCATGCTCGCCGATTTCGGCGCCGACGTGATCAAGGTCGAACCGCCGGCGCGCGCCGGCGCCGAGGGGGGAGACCCGCTGCGCAAGTGGCGCAAGCTCTACCCGGACGACGCGAGCGGCACTTCACTGTGGTGGTACGTGCAGGCGCGCAACAAGCGCTCGATCACGCTCGATCTGCGAAACGCCGAGGGCCAGCGCATCGCGCGCGAACTCGCCGCGCGCAGCGACATCGTCATCGAGAACTTCCGACCGGGCGCGCTCGAGAAATGGGGGCTGGGCTACGACGAGCTGGCCAGCAGCAACCCGGGGCTCATCCTGCTGCGGCTGTCCGGTTACGGGCAGAGCGGGCCGTACCGCGATCGCCCCGGCTTCGGCGCGATCGCCGAGTCGATGGGCGGCATGCGCTACGTCACCGGCTTCCCGGATCGTCCACCGGTGCGGCTGAACCTGTCCATCGGCGACTCGCTCGCCGCACTGCACGGGCTGATCGGCGTGCTGATGGCGCTGCACCACCGACGCGAGACCGGGCGCGGGCAGGTAGTCGACGTCGCGCTCTACGAAGCGGTGTTCAACCTGATGGAAAGCACGCTGCCCGAATACGACCGTTACGGCATCGTGCGCGAGCGCACCGGCACGAACCTCACCGGCATCGTGCCGTCGAACACCTATCCGACGGCCGACGGCCGGCACATCGTCATCGGCGGCAATGGCGATTCGATATTCAAGCGGCTGATGCGCGCGATCGGCCGCGCCGACCTCGCCGACGATCCGACGCTCGCCGACAACGCAGGCCGCGCAGCGCGTGCGCAGGAAATCGACGACGCGATCGCGCAGTGGACGTTGTCGCAGTCGCTCGAGGCGGCGCTCGACGCCATGGCGCGGGCAGAGGTGCCGAGCGGGCGGATCTACAGCGCGGCCGACATGGTCGACGATCCGCAGTATCTGGCGCGGGCGATGATCGAACACGCCGCGCTTCCAGACGGAACGCCGCTGGCGATTCCCGGCATCGTGCCGAAGTTTTCGGAGACGCCGGGCGAGACGCGCTGGGTCGGTCCTTCGCTCGGAGAGCACACGGCCGAGGTGCTCGGCGAGCTGGGCTACGACGAGGACGCTCTCTCGAAGCTACGGAAGTCGAACGTCATCTAGCCTTTCGTCGTTTCGTCATCGGCCCGATCGGTTAACCTGACGGCTATCCAAGGCCGGTGCTCGCAACACGACCCGGCCACCCGAGGAGACCCGAAATGCGCAGACGCTTTCTCGCTTGCACGCTCGCTGCGGCGGCGCTCGCCGTCGTGCCGTTCGCCGTGCATGCGCAGGGCAAGCCCGAGAAGTCGAAACTCACGATCGCCGTCGGCGGCAAGGCCGCGTTCTACTACCTGCCGCTGACGATCGCCGAGCAGCTCGGCTACTTCAAGGAGCAGGGCCTGGACGTCGAGATCCTCGATTTCGCTGGCGGCTCGGCCGCATTGCGCGCGGTGGTCGGCGGATCGGCCGACGTCGTCTCGGGCGCCTACGAGCACACGATCAGTCTTCAGGCGAACCACCAGTACTTCAAGGCCTTCGTGCTCCAGGGGCGCGCGCCGCAGATCGCGATCGGCGTCTCCACGAAAGCGAAATACTCGTCGCCGGCCGACATGAAGGGCATGAAGATCGGCGTCTCCGCGCCCGGTTCGTCGACGAACATGGTCGCCAACTACTTCCTGTCGCAGCACGGACTGAAGGCCTCCGACGTCTCTTACGTCGGTGTGGGCACCGGCAACGCCGCGATCGCCGCGATCGAGTCGGGCCAGATCGATGCGCTGTCGAACGTCGACCCGGTGATGACGATGCTCGAGCAGCGCGGCGCCGTGAAGATCGTCGCCGATACGCGCACGCTGAAGGGCACCGAGGCGCTGTTCGGCGGACCGATGCCTGCAGGGTGCCTGTACGCCCCGGAAGATTTCGTGAAGAACAACCCGAACACGGTGCAGGCGCTCGCCACGGCGATGGTCAAGGCGCTGAAGTGGCTGCAGCAGGCGGGCCCCTCGGACATCGTCAAGACCGTTCCCGAGAAGTACCTGCTCGGCGACCGCGCGTTGTACCTGGCGGCGTACAACAACGTGAAGGCCGCGATCAGCCCCGACGGCCTGATTCCCGAGGCCGGAGCAAAGACGACGCTGAGGGCACTGGCCAGCTTCAACCCGAAGATCCAGCCCGACAGGATCGATCTCTCGCGCACGTTCACGAACGAGTTCACGCGCAAGGCGCTCGCCTCGTTGAAATAGGCATGCGGTCGATGACGCGGACGAACGGCACGAATCGACCGGCGCCCGCTGCGTCCGACCGCACGCAGGGCTGCGTCGAGTCGACCGTTCCGGCGCTTGCGCTCGAGGACATCACCTGCACCTTCGTCTCGCGCGACGATCCCGCGCAACGGCACACGGCGGTGCGCGCAGTGACGCTGCGCGTGGCGCCCGGAGAGTTCGTCTCGGTGGTCGGGCCGACCGGCTGCGGCAAGTCGACCCTGCTCAACGTGGGCGCCGGGCTGCTCGCACCGTCGTCGGGGCACGTCGAAGTCTTCGGCGAGCCGCTCGACGGCATCAACCGGCGCGCGGGCTACATGTTCCAGACCGATGCGCTGATGCCCTGGCGCAGCACGATCGGCAACGTGATCGCAGGGTTGCAGTTCCGCGGCGTGGCCGATGCGCAGGCGCGCCAGCTCGGCGAGGCCTGGCTCGCACGCGTCGGACTGCGTGGCTTCGGCGATCGTTTCCCGCACCAGCTCTCGGGCGGCATGCGCAAGCGCGCCGCGCTCGCGCAGACGCTGATTCTCGATCCCGACATCATCCTGATGGACGAGCCGTTCTCGGCACTCGACATCCAGACGCGTCAGCTGATGGAGAACGAGGTGCTCGAGTTGTGGGCCGCGCAGAAGAAGGCCGTGCTCTTCATAACGCACGATCTCGACGAGGCGATCGCGATGAGCGACCGTGTGGTCGTCCTTGCCGCGGGGCCCGGGTCGCATCCGATCGGCGAGTTCCGCGTCGAACTGCCGCGTCCGCGTGACGTCGCCGAGATCCGCTCGCAGCGGGCGTTTCTCGACCTGCACGACCGGATCTGGGGAGTCCTGCGCGACGAGGTGCTCAAGAGCTATGCGCAGCAGAAAGTGACGAGCTGAAGTGAACGCGGCCTCGCTCCGGCTTCGCCTGTACCAGGTCCTCGTCCTCGCCGCGGCCATCCTTCTGTGGTGGGCGCTAACCAGTCCGACCCTGCTGCCGAACTTCTATTTCTCGAATCCGCACCAGGCGGCGTTCTTCTTCGGCGAGCCGCAGAAGGTATTCGTGCGCATCGTCGACTGGTTCGTCAGCGGCGAGATCTGGATTCACCTCGGGGTCACGCTGTTCGAGACGGTGGCCGCGTTCGCGATCGGCACCGTCGGCGGACTCGCCGTGGGGATGTGGCTCGCGTTGAGTCCCACTGCAGCGGCGATCTTCGACCCCTACGTCAAGGCAGCGAACTCGATGCCGCGCGTGATCCTCGCGCCGATCTTCTCGATCTGGTTCGGGCTGGGCGTCTGGTCGAAGGTGGCGCTCGGCGTCACGCTCGTCTTCTTCATCGTGTTCTTCAACGTCTACCAGGGCGTGCGCGAGGTCAGTCCGAACGTGCTCGCCAACGCGCGCATGCTCGGTGCCAGTCAACGGCAGCTGCTGCGCCACGTTTACTTGCCGAGCGCGACGAGCTGGGTGTTCTCGAGCCTGCACAACTCGGTGGGGCTCGCCTTCGTCGGCGCCGTCGTGGGCGAATACCTGGGCTCGGCGCGCGGCGTCGGCTACCTGATCCTGCAGGCCGAGGGGACCTTCGACATCAACACCGTGTTCGCCGGCGTCGTCGTGCTCACGATCTTCGCGCTGGTGCTGGACGCGGTGGTGGGGGTGGCGGAGAAGCGGCTGATGAAGTGGCAGCCGCGGAGCGGGGAGACCGAGAAGCTGTAGGAGAGGAGGTACCGATGTCGCGCATTCGACTACGAGCTCCGGCGGGCGCCTTCCTTCACCGCGCCTTCCTTCGCGCCGCCCTTGCCGCCGCGCTAGCGTGCGTTGTCCCCGCGTATTCGGCAGTGCCCGCAGCGCCCCAGTGTGCCGTCGACTGGAATGCGGACGTCGTCGCGGCGCAGACCGCGTTCGAGAAGGCCATCGGCGCCCCGCTGCGCCCTGGTTTCCGTGTGGAGCCCACCCTCTTCCCCCACTACTATGCACTTCGCAATGCGTCGGGGCAGAGCGCGTATTTTCGCGACGACCTGCGCTGGACAGCCAACGTGCGCTCGGCCGGCTGGTCGATCGATGAGGGGCGACGCCCGAGCGCGGCCGAGTTTGCGCAATGGCAGCGTTCGCTTGCAGGCTCGATCCCGACCGGCTTGGCGATCCCGGTCCGGCGCCAGACGCGCTTCCTCGCCATCGTGTGGTCGGCGCCCGATTGTCCGTTCTGTCGACGGCTCGAGCAGTTTCTCGACGACGAGGGGATCTCGGTGTACGTCGTGCCGGTCGGGCTGTCGGAGCAGGGTTTCGCGCGCGCTGCTCGGGCGTGGTGCTCGCAGGAGCCGGCTGCCGCGTGGCGCAAGGCCTTCGCGGTCGATGCGGCTCGGCCGTCGACCGCCGCGCGCGAGCGCAGCGGTTGCTCCTATCCCCGGAGCGCGTTCGTCGACGTCGGCTTCTTCCTGGGGCGGGGAAGGCCCGCCACGCCGATCATCGTCTTCGCCGACGGATCGAGCATCTCGGGCTGGGACGGCGAGCGGGGCGCGGCGCGGATGCGCGAGATGCTCGGGCGGGGCGTGTTCTTCGCGTCGCCTTGAATAGGCCGTGTTCGGCTCGAGCGTGCGGTAGGAGACGCCGGGCTTCAACCTCCTGAAAAAGGGAAACGCCGGCTGGTGCCGGCGTTTCGCTCGTACGCGGCCGCCCCGAAGGGCAGCGCTTCACGCCTTGCGGCGCGCGAAGCCCAGCGCGAGGGCGCCGGCACCGAGCAGGGCGAGGCCGCCGGGGATCGGCACGCCATTTCCCGGATCGGGAGCGGCTGAACCGAAGCCGTCGAGATACACGTAGCCTGCGTGAGCACCGTACGGGCAGTCGGACGCAAGCAGCGTCAGCGTGAAATCGTGACCGACTGCGTTCAGAGCTACCAGGTCGATGCTCTCGACCACCCAGCCGCTTGTGAGCCAACTGGAGTTATTTGCTGCGGCGGTCCAGGTGACACCCGTGGTTCCGCCGCCGATCGCACCTGCCGAGCTGTAGGCACGGTTCACGATCGTGGTCGAGGTCGTATCGTCGACCAGCGTCAGAGAGAAATAATCGGAGTCCGTCAAGCCGTGGGAGCCTTCAAGCACGGCGTTCCAGGCAAAAAAGATGTTGTTATCCGTATATGCGGTGACGGACTGCGAAATGGTGGAGACGCTGCGGTTGTTGACTACGTCATTGACTCGGACCGAGTGATTGCCGCCGTATACCGTATTGGCGTTCGTCAGCGGATCGGTGCCGCCGGACATGACCGTGTTGGTTGGTGTGCCTCCAGCGAATGCCGATGGCGATACTGGGGCGTTACCTTGGGTGCCGAGGGACCACGTTCCCCCGCCTTGCGTCCAACCCGTCAAGTCGCCGTTCTCGAAACCGCCATTGACGAACGACGCGCCCCAAGCCGGGCTGGCGAGCCCGACCACGGCGAGTGCCGCCGCCGCTTGTTTGAGCTTGAGCATATTGTTGTTTCCTGTCCCTGATTGCGAACCCGGCATTCAGTTCGTAGGGATCGACAGGCAAAAATCCTGCCAGGCAGGAGCAACTCGTTGAAAGATTGTGGAAAATTTCACACAACTGCCATGGACTTTCGAAACTGTAAAAATCATCGACGCGCGACATGTTTCTACAACTCCTGCTTCGGGGTGCGCGGCCGATCGCGCGTGTCGACTGCAACGCGCTCCTGGCACCTGAGACCTGGCCATGCGAAGCCGCTGCTAGCGCTCAGCACCGCGCGCGCTCGATGTCCGTCTGCGCGAAGTCGTCGTCCTTGAAGATGGCGGCCGTGTCCACCGCGTTCATCGAGGAGGACCGTGCCCGTCCCATTCGAGAGGGTCGCATGCATCGCCCCGGTCGGGGATCCGGTCGATCTGCCTGAGCAATGCATCGATTCGATCGCGCGGTTTCCTGAGCTCTTTCGACGAGCATGCGATCTACCGCTTCCTCGACGACGGCCGTTTTCGTGGAGTCGTTCGCTCGGAGAAAATCGACGGCAAGTGCTATCCTTCACAGGTTTTGCAGCTTTCCACCGGCTGGCGCCTGATTTCCCTCGCTGATCGCGCCGAAACCGTCGTCCGCGGTGTGCTTCGGCACTATGCCGACCGTCTTTGCGGCCGGAGAGGACCTTGCGGTCTACCTCGGCCCGAGGTGCACCGGTGACCAATCTGGAGTCTCCGTTGCCCGCAGAGTCCCCATCGCAGCCTGCCCGTTCCCACGGCGCGGGTCTCCTTCCCGAATCCATCCCCGCCGTTCTCGCCCTCGCCGACGGCACCGTCTTCCACGGTCGCTCGATCGGCGCGCCCGGGCGCACCGTCGGGGAGGTCGTCTTCAACACGGCGATGACCGGCTACCAGGAGATCCTCACCGACCCGAGCTATTGTCGACAGATCGTCACGCTGACCTATCCGCACATCGGCAACTACGGCGTCAACGCCGAGGACGTCGAGGCGGCGAAGATCCACGCGGCGGGGCTCGTCGTGAAGGACGTGCCGGAGCTCCTGTCGAACTGGCGCAGCGTCCAGACACTTCCCGAGTACCTGCGCGGCGAGGGCGTGCCGGGCATCGCCGGCATCGATACGCGCAAGCTCGTGCGGCGCCTGCGGGAGGCGGGCGCGCAGGCAGGCTGCCTCGTCGCGGCGGCGCAGCCCGGCGAGACGATCGACGAGCACGCGGCGATCGACGCCGCGCGCGCCTTCCCCGGGCTTGCCGGCATGGACCTCGCCCGCGAGGTCTCGGCGCCCGAGCCGTATCGCTGGTCCGAAGGATCCTGGCGACTGGGCGCCGGCTTCGGCCCTGCCGCCGACAAGCGCTACCGCGTCGTCGCCTTCGACTACGGCGTGAAGCGCAACATCCTGCGCCTGCTCGCCGACCGCGGCTGCGAGGTCGTCGTGCTGCCCGCGCAGGCGAGCGCGGCGCAGGCGCTCGCGCTGAAGCCCGACGGCGTCTTCCTGTCGAACGGTCCTGGAGATCCAGCGCCCTGCGACTACGCGATCGGCACGATCCGCGAGCTGATCGACCGTGACATTCCGGTGTTCGGCATCTGTCTGGGCCACCAGCTCGTCGGCCTCGCCTCCGGTGCGAAAACGATGAAACTGAAGTTCGGCCACCACGGCGCAAACCACCCGGTGCGAAATCTCGACACCGGCAAGGTGCACATCACCAGCCAGAACCACGGCTTCGCGGTCGACCCCGCCTCGCTGCCGCCGAACCTGCGCGTCACGCACGTGTCGCTGTTCGACGGTTCGATCCAGGGGCTGGAGCGCACCGACCACCCAGTGTTCTGCTTCCAGGGCCACCCGGAGGCCAGTCCCGGGCCCCAGGACATCCACTACCTGTTCGACCGCTTCATCGACGAGATGGAGAAGCGCCGGTGAGCGCGGTCATCGCCTCCGGCGCGCGGCTCGCCGCCGCGCGTCCGACCTCCTGATTCGCCATCGCACCATGCCCAAGCGCACCGACCTCCAGAGCGTCCTCATCATCGGCGCCGGCCCGATCGTCATCGGCCAGGCCTGCGAATTCGACTACTCCGGCGTGCAGGCCTGCAAGGCGCTGCGCGAGGAGGGTTTCCGCGTCATCCTCGTCAACAGCAATCCGGCGACGATCATGACCGACCCGGAGATGGCCGACGTCACCTACATCGAGCCGGTCACCTGGCAGATCGTCGAGAAGATCATCGAGAAGGAGAAGCCCGATGCGATCCTGCCGACGATGGGCGGGCAGACCGCGCTGAACTGCGCGCTCGACCTGCACCGGCACGGCGTGCTCGCGAAGCACGGCGTCGAGCTGATCGGCGCCTCGCCCGAAGCGATCGACAAGGCCGAGGACCGGCAGAAGTTCAAGGAAGCGATGACGCGCATCGGGCTCGCCTCGGCGCGCTCGGCCATCGCGCACACGCTGGAGGAAGCGTGGGCCGCGCAGAAGGCGATCGGCTTTCCGGCGATCGTGCGCCCCAGCTTCACGCTCGGCGGCACCGGCGGCGGAATCGCCTACAACGCCGAGGAGTTCGACGCGATCTGCAAGCGCGGGCTCGAAGCGTCGCCCACCAGCGAGCTGCTGATCGAGGAGTCGCTGATCGGCTGGAAGGAATTCGAGATGGAGGTCGTGCGCGACCGCGCCGACAACTGCATCATCGTCTGCTCGATCGAGAACCTCGATCCGATGGGCGTCCATACCGGCGACTCGATCACCGTCGCGCCGGCGCAGACGCTCACCGATCGCGAATACCAGCTGATGCGCGATGCGTCGCTGTCGATCCTGCGCGAGATCGGCGTCGAGACCGGCGGATCGAACGTGCAGTTCGCGATCAGTCCCGCCGACGGGCGGATGATCGTCATCGAGATGAATCCGCGCGTCTCGCGCTCGTCGGCGCTGGCCTCGAAGGCCACCGGTTTCCCGATCGCGAAGATCGCCGCGAAACTCGCCGTCGGCTACACGCTCGACGAACTGAAGAACGAGATCACCGGCGGTGCGACGCCCGCGTCCTTCGAGCCGACGATCGATTATGTGGTGACCAAGGTGCCGCGCTTCGCGTTCGAGAAGTTTCCGCTCGCCGATGCGCACCTCACCACGCAGATGAAATCGGTGGGCGAGGTGATGGCGATCGGGCGCACCTTCCAGGAGAGCCTGCAGAAGGCGCTGCGCGGACTGGAAACCGGCATCGACGGCCTGGACGAGCGCAGCGACGACCGCGACGAGATCGCCACCGAGCTCGGCGAACCCGGCCCGGAGCGGCTGCTCTACGTGGCCGACGCGTTTCGCGTCGGAATGAGCGTCGAGGAGGTGCACGAGGAATCGGATATCGACCCGTGGTTCCTCGCGCAGATCGAGGAACTCGTCGCGATCGAGCGCAAGCTGCGCGGCGTGCCGCTCGACTCGCTGTCGAGGGAGGAGCTGCACTGGCTGAAGGCGCAGGGCTTCTCCGACCGGCGCCTGGCGCGCCTGCTCGACACGAACGCCGACACGGTGCGCGCACGCCGCTGGGCGCTCGGGGTGCGTCCGGTCTACAAGCGCGTGGACACCTGCGCGGCCGAGTTCGCCACCGATACTGCCTACCTGTACTCCACCTACGAGGACGAGAACGAGGCGCAGCCCACCGACCGGCGCAAGATCATCGTGCTCGGCGGCGGCCCCAACCGCATTGGCCAGGGGATCGAGTTCGACTACTGCTGCGTGCACGCTGCCTTTGCGCTGCGCGACGACGGTTACGAAACGATCATGGTCAACTGCAACCCGGAGACCGTCTCCACCGACTACGACACCTCCGACCGCCTCTATTTCGAGCCGGTGACGCTCGAGGACGTGCTCGAGATCGTGTCGCTCGAGAAGCCGGTGGGCGTCATCGTGCAATACGGCGGGCAGACGCCGCTGAAGCTCGCGCTGGCACTCGAGGCCAACGGGGTGCCGATCGTCGGCACTTCGCCCGAGTCGATCGACATCGCCGAAGACCGCGAGCGCTTCCAGAAACTGCTCACCGACCTCGGATTGAAGCAGCCGCCGAACCGCACCGCGCGCACCGAGGCACAGGCGCTGGCACTGGCCGGCGAGATCGGCTATCCGCTCGTCGTGCGCCCCAGTTACGTGCTGGGCGGCCGTGCGATGGAGATCGTGCACGAGCAGCGAGACCTCGAACGCTACATGCGCGAGGCGGTGAAGGTCTCCGAAGACAGCCCGGTGTTGCTCGACCGTTTCCTGAACGATGCGATCGAGGTCGACGTCGACTGCATCGCCGACGGCGAGCAGGTGTTCATCGGCGGCGTGATGGAGCACATCGAGCAGGCGGGCGTGCATTCGGGCGATTCGGCGTGCTCGCTGCCGCCGTATTCGCTGTCGATCGCGGTGGTCGCCGAGATGAAGCGGCAGACCGCGCTGATGGCGCGCGCGCTGAAGGTCTGCGGGTTGATGAACGTGCAGTTCGCGATCCAGCACGACGCCGGCATCGACGGCGACGGCACCGTGTACGTGCTGGAGGTCAATCCGCGCGCCTCGCGCACCGTCCCCTTCGTCTCGAAGGCCACCGGCCTGCCGCTGGCGAAGATCGCCGCGCGCTGCATGGTCGGGCGCGCGCTCGCGCAGCAGGGTATCGTGCGCGAGGTCGTGCCGCCGTACTACTCGGTGAAGGAGGCGGTCTTTCCGTTCGTGAAGTTCCCCGGCGTCGACACGCTGCTCGGGCCCGAGATGAAATCCACCGGCGAGGTGATGGGCGTGGGCTTCTCGTTCGGCGAAGCCTTCGTGAAGTCGCAGTTGGGCGCGGGCGTGCGCCTGCCCGAGGCCGGCACGGTGTTCATCTCGGTGCGCAACGCCGACAAGCCCAAGGCGGTCGCGCTCGCGCGCCAGTTGCACGAAATGGGATTCGCGCTGGTCGCCACCAAGGGCACGGCAGCAGCGATCGCCGCTTCCGGCGTTCCGATCACCCCGGTGCACAAGGTGCAGGAAGGACGTCCGCACGTGGTCGACCTGCTGAAGAACGGCGAAGTCTCGCTCGTCTTCAACACCGTCGAGGAAAAGCGCGGCGCGATCGCCGATTCGCGCGCGATCCGCACGACGGCGCTCGCACAACGCGTCACCTACTTCACCACCATTGCCGGCGCGATCGCGGCGGTGCAGGGAATGCGGGCCATGAGCGAACTCGACGTGCATTCGGTGCAGGAGTTGCACGAGCGTCTGGCGCATTGAACAAGGTGCGGCGCGCGTGGCCTGCGCGTCCCGCGTTGCACGCTGCTACGCACGGCGATGCTTTTGCGTTAGAGTGAGGGACACTCACGGATCGCCCGGTCCGGCGCGTCGTTCGCGATGCCGCCCGCCCCGGCGGTCCGCATTCTTTTGAAGACGCGCGCGCTGCGCGTCCCGCTCCGGGGAACTTCGATGGCCACCATTCCGCTAACGCTGCGCGGCGCCGAGTTGCTGCGCCAGGAGCTGCAGCGACTGAAGTCGGTCGACCGCCCGAACGTGATCCAGGCGATCGCCGATGCCCGTGCGCAGGGTGATCTGTCCGAAAACGCCGAATACGACGCCGCACGCGAGCGCCAGGGCTTCCTCGAGGGGCGCATCGCCGAGATCGAATCGAAGCTTGCCAACGCGCAGGTGATCGATCCGCGGCAGCTCGAAGCGGACGGCCGGGTCGTGTTCGCCGCCACCGTCGAGCTCGAGGAGCTGTCGTCGGGCGAGAAGGTGCGCTACCAGATCGTCGGCGACGACGAGGCCGACATCAAGGAAGGGCGCATCTCGGTGTCGAGCCCGATCGCCCGCGCACTGATCGGCCGCGAGGTCGGCGACGTGGCCGAAGTGCGCGCGCCGGGCGGCACCCGCGAATACGAGGTGCTCGGCGTTTCCTACGAGTGATCGCGCCGGACGGCGATGCCGGTCATCTCATTCACAGTTTCTCAGGCCTTCTTCGCCCGATCGCGACGCCCGCGCGGCGAAGGGCTGTCCTGTCCCTGCAGGCGCGACGGACCCTGCGTGGTCGTACTCGCACTTCCACGGCGGGCCGGTGCTCGCTTGCGCGCAGCCAGCGCCGTTCGCTTGCCCTCGGTGGCGAGCGCTTTTTCGCCGGCGGCATGGGCGCCGACGCCGGGCTGCCGCGGTCGCGTTGTGCGCGCGGCAGGCGCGGTGCCGGTCGAGGGGGCGGCTTTTCGGGTCTTCATCGCGGTCATCGTGCCCACTCCTGTACGGGGTCGGGGCGAGGGCTTGCGTGCGTCGGCAGTCTTGCGCGGGGCGGCGACCTTTCGTGCGGCAGCGCCCTTCTTTTTCGCCGCCGCACCCGCGCCTTGCGCGGCGCGCTTCTTCGGTACGTGCGTCGCGGCGTTGTCCTCGATCGGCCGGGGCCGATACAGCACGAGCAGCTTGCCGATGGCCTGCACCGCCGTGCAGCCGAGCGCCGAGCAGATTTCGGTGGACATCGCCTGGCGCTGCTCGCGGTCGTCGCCGAGCACGCGTATTTTGATCAGTTCGTGCGCCCGCAGCGCGCGGTCGGTCTCGTCGAGCACGGCGCGCGTCAGCCCGGCTTCGCCGATCATGACGACCGGGTCGAGGTGGTGCGCACGCGCCCGCAGCGCCTTGCGATCGGCGGCGTCCAGCATGATGGGGAGAGGGAAGGGAGTCGTGCTCATCGTGGATTCGCGTCGATCGGCTGCCGTTCGGTGCAGCTCGGGCTGCGCCGACAGGATCCGCAAGTGTGGGCTGTGCGCGCGCGCGTCGCAAGTGCAGTCGCGCGGTCGTGGCCGGGCCCGTGGCGGGGGCTGCACAAGCGGGGGACAACGGCGTGACAGGCGCGGGACGGCTTGGGGACAAGTGGCGGGAGAACCACGGGACGCGACGGTGAACAGTCAGCGCAAGACCGGTGGAGCAAGTGGTCGGAAGAACCGAACGAACCGGGCATGGGTCGCCCGGCACCTGGACGATCCCTACGTCAAGCTCGCGCAGAAGCACGGCTATCGCTCGCGCGCGGCGTTCAAGCTGCTCGAGATCGACCGGCGCGATGCGCTGCTGCGCCGCGGCGCGACGATCGTCGACCTGGGAAGCGCTCCCGGCGCCTGGAGCCAGGTCCTGCGCGAACGCCTGGCTCGCCCGGGGCCGGAGGCGGGAATCGACGGGCGCATCGTCGCCGTCGACCTGCTGCCGATGGACCCCATCCCGGGCGTCGAATTCCTGCAGGGCGACATCCGCGACGCCGAAACGCTCGAACGGCTCGAGGCGATGCTGGACGTCGTGCCGGTGGATCTTGTGATTTCCGACATGGCCCCCAACCTGAGCGGAATCGCGGCCGCCGACGCCGCGCGGATGAGCGACCTGGCCGAGCTGGCGATCGATTTCGCGGTGCGTCACCTGAAAAGCGACGGCGCGCTGCTGGTCAAGTGCTTCCATGGCAGCGGCTACAGCCAGATCGTCGAGGCCTTTCGCAGGCACTTCGCCGAAGTGCACGTGCGAAAGCCCGAGGCGTCGCGCAGCGCGTCGGCCGAGACGTACCTGCTCGGGCGTCGCCCGCGTCGCCCGTCCGTCGGCGCCTGATGCTGCGTCGGCGGACCAGGTAGAGCTGGAGCCGGCCGCGCGCCTACCGTATCGACCGGGCGCTCGTCAAGTTCCGCGTAGAATGCTCGTTCGAAACCGGTGGTCCCTACGAGTGGTCGGCAGGGGGCCGCCCGCCGGTCGGAAGGCCGCCAAGGAGTGGTGAGTGAACAACGTGTTCTCGAAAGCGGCGATCTGGCTGGTCATCGCGCTGGTGCTGTTCACCGTTTTCAAGCAGTTCGACACGCGGCAGACGCGCGGCGTCGACATGCCGTATTCCCAGTTCATGACCGAGGCGCGCGACGGGCGCATCGACAGCGTCGTCGTCGACGGGCGCACGCTGCGCGTTCGCACCAAGGACGGGCGCAACGCCGTCGTCTATTCGCCCAGCGACATCTGGATGGTCGGCGACCTGATGAAGTACGGCGTGCAGGTCAACGCCAAGCCCGAGGAAGAGCAGTCGCTGCTGCTGAACATCTTCGTGTCCTGGTTCCCGATGCTGCTGCTGATCGGCGTCTGGGTGTTCTTCATGCGGCAGATGCAGGGAGGCGGACGCGGCGGCGCGTTCTCGTTCGGCAAGTCGCGCGCACGCATGCTCGACGAGAACAACAACACGGTCACCTTCGCCGACGTCGCCGGCTGTGACGAAGCGAAGGAAGAGGTGCAGGAACTGGTCGAATTCCTGCGCGATCCTTCCAAGTTCCAGAAGCTCGGCGGCCGCATTCCGCGCGGCGTGCTGATGGTCGGCTCGCCTGGCACCGGCAAGACCCTGCTCGCGCGCGCGATCGCCGGCGAAGCCAAGGTTCCGTTCTTCTCGATCTCGGGTTCCGACTTCGTCGAGATGTTCGTCGGCGTCGGCGCCGCGCGTGTGCGCGACATGTTCGAGCAGGCGAAGAAGCACGCACCCTGCATCATCTTCATCGACGAGATCGACGCGGTCGGCCGCCAGCGCGGAGCCGGCCTCGGCGGCGGCAACGACGAGCGCGAGCAGACGCTGAACCAGCTGCTGGTCGAGATGGACGGCTTCGAGGCAGGCCAGGGCGTCATCGTCATCGCCGCCACCAACCGTCCCGACGTGCTAGATCCGGCGCTGCTGCGCCCGGGGCGTTTCGACCGGCAGGTGGTCGTGCCGCTGCCCGACATCCGCGGCCGCGAGCAGATCCTGAACGTGCACATGCGCAAGGTGCCGATGGGCCCCGACGTGCGCGCCGACGTCATCGCACGCGGCACGCCCGGATTCTCGGGCGCGGACCTCGCCAACCTCGTCAACGAGGCGGCGCTGTTCGCCGCGCGGCGCAACGCGCGCCTGGTCGAGATGCACGACTTCGAGCGCGCCAAGGACAAGATCATCATGGGCGCCGAGCGCCGCTCGATCGTCATGCCGGAGGACGAGCGTCGCAACACCGCGTACCACGAGTCGGGCCACGCAGTGGTCGCGCGCATCGTTCCGAAGACCGACCCCGTGCACAAGGTCACGATCATCCCGCGAGGGCGGGCGCTGGGCGTCACGATGCAGTTGCCCGAAGGCGATCGCTACAGCATGGACCGCGAGCGCATGCTCAGCACGATCGCGGTCCTCTTCGGCGGTCGCATCGCCGAAGAGCTGTTCATGAACCAGATGACCACCGGCGCGTCCAACGATTTCGAGCGCGCCACGCAACTCGCGCGCGACATGGTCACGCGCTACGGCATGAGCGACCTCCTCGGGACGATGGTCTACGCCGAAAACGAGGGCGAGATCTTCCTCGGACGTTCGATCACGAAGACGACGAACATGTCCGAGGAGACGATGCGCAAGGTCGACAGCGAGATCCGCAAGATCATCGACGAGCAGTACGCGCGGGCGCGCTCGATCCTCGAGGAGCATCGCGACCAGGTCGAGGCGATGGCCAAGGCGTTGCTCGAGTGGGAAACCATCGACTCCGACCAGATCGACGACATCATGGCCGGGCGTCCGCCGCGGCCGCCGAAGCAGTCGTCGAGCGGCGGCGGCAGCAGCGGTTCGAGCACGGGCGGGGTCATCGCCCCCGCCCCGCAGCCCGCGAGTCCTGCCGAGCCCGCCGCTTCCTGATCTTTCCGTCGCGCGGCCGCCGTGGCGGCCGCTTTCTCTACCTCTCTTTCCCGCTCGATGCCCCCGCCTGAATCGCCCCGGCGCCTGCGCTGCGGGCGATTCGTTCTTTCGCTCGAGCATCCGCTCGTGATGGGCGTGGTGAACGTGACGCCCGATTCGTTCTCCGACGGTGGCCGATACTCGACGCACGAGGCGGCGGTGCGCCATGCGCATCGACTGATCGACGAAGGCGCCGACCTGCTCGACATCGGCGGCGAGTCGACGCGACCCGGTGCGGCCGAGGTGTCCGCGGACGAGGAGATCCGCCGCATCGTGCCGGTGCTCGACGCGTTGCGTGATTGCGGGCGGGCGCTGTCGGTCGATACGCGTCGCCCCGAGACGATGCGTGCGGCGCTCGAACACGGCGTCGACCTGGTCAACGACATCGGTGCACTGCGCGCGCCGGGCGCGCTCGACGCCGTGCGGACGTCGGAGTGCGCCGTATGCCTGATGCACATGCTCGGCGAACCCGGGACCATGCAGCAGGCGCCGCGCTACGGCGACGTCGTCGGCGAGGTGGAGGATTTCCTCGCCGGGCGCCTCGCTGCCGTCCTGGCAGCCGGCATCGACCGCGAACGGATCGTCGTCGATCCGGGGATCGGCTTCGGCAAGACGCTGCGCCACAACCTGCAGCTGCTCGCCGCGCTGGACGAGCTGGTCGCGCTCGGCATGCCGGTGCTTGTCGGTGTTTCGCGCAAATCGATGATCGGAACCTTGACCGGACGTGACGTCGATCATCGACTCGCCGGCAGCCTGTCGGCGATGCTGGCAGCGGTGATGCGCGGTGCGCGCATCGTGCGCGTGCACGACGTCGCCGAGACGCGCGATGCACTGCGCGTATGGCAGGCGATCGACGACGCGCAGTAGCGCGAGCCGGTCCGAACGGGAACCAGCGGAGAGCAGGCACTCGGATGACACGCAAGCATTTCGGCACCGACGGCGTTCGCGGCCGCGTCGGCGAAGCTCCGATCACACCCGACTTCGTCCTTCGGCTGGGCTATGCGGCGGGCAAGGTGCTGGCGGGCGCCGAAGGCGCGTCGATCGCCGGCGCGTCGCAGCTGGCCGGCGCGAGCACGCGGCCCACGGTCATCGTCGGCAAGGACACGCGCGTCTCCGGCTACATGCTCGAGGCAGCGCTGCAGGCCGGTTTCTCGGCCGCCGGCGTAGACGTGCTGCGTTCCGGTCCGATTCCGACCCCGGCGGTTGCGTACCTCACGCGCGCGTTGCGCCTGCAGGCGGGCGTCGTCATCAGCGCCTCGCACAATCCGTACGAGGACAACGGCATCAAGTTCTTCGCGGCCGACGGCAACAAGCTGCCCGACGAGATCGAGACGGCGATCGAGACGCAGCTCGATGCGCCGCTCGAATGCGTACCCTCGGCCGAACTCGGTCGCGCCCGCCGCATCGACGATGCGGCTGGACGCTACATCGAATTCTGCAAGAGCAGCTTTCCGGGGGCGCTCGATCTGCGCGGTCTGCGCATCGTCGTCGACTGCGCGAACGGTGCCGGATACCAGACTGCGCCGAACGTTTTCCACGAGCTGGGAGCCGACGTCATTCCGCTCGGCGTCTCGCCCACCGGGACGAACATCAACGACGGCTGCGGCGCGACCGATACCGAGGCGCTGCAGCGCGAGGTCGTCGTGCAGCGGGCCGACCTCGGCATCGCCATCGACGGCGACGCCGACCGCGTGATGATGGTCGACGCGGCGGGCCGGCTCTACGACGGCGACGCGCTGCTCTACGCGATCGTGCGCGATCGCGCGCAACGCGAGCGCGTCGAGGGCGTCGCCGGCACGCTGATGACGAACCTGGGCCTCGAGCAGGCGTTCGAGCGGATGGGCATCGGCTTCGCGCGCGCGCGCGTCGGCGACCGTTACGTGCTGGAGATGCTGCGCGCGAAGGGCTGGCGCTACGGCGGCGAGAACTCGGGCCACATCCTGTGCCTCGACTGCCACTCCACCGGCGACGGAACGATCAGTGCACTGCAGGTGCTCGCCGCGATGCGCCGGTCCGGCGCGACGCTCACCGAAGCCTGCGCAGGCCTCGAACTGTTCCCGCAGACGCTGATCAATGTCCGAATTCCGAAGGGATTCGACTGGCGAGGCGATCGCTCGCTGCAGCAGGCCAGCGAGGAGGCCGAGCGTGCGCTCGGCGCGGCAGGTCGGGTGCTGATCCGGCCCTCGGGCACCGAGCCGTTGCTGCGCGTGATGGTCGAAGCACGCGAGGCCGCGCTGGCGCAGCGAACCGCGCAGCGCCTGGCCGACGCGGTGCGGGCGGTCGCGTAGCGCAGCCTTGCGCGAACGATCGCTGCGGCCTGATGCTACAATTCGCGTCCTCCGGGGCGTAGCTCAGCCTGGTAGAGTGCTTGCTTTGGGAGCAAGATGTCGGAGGTTCGAATCCTCTCGCCCCGACCATCGCGCCTCCCGATGCGCCGGCCTCACAGGGCATCGGACGCGCGTTTCCCGGAAAACCCGACCAGATTCTGCCCGTAGCTCAGTTGGATAGAGCATCAGCCTTCTAAGCTGAGGGTCACAGGTTCGAATCCTGTCGGGCAGGCCATCCCGATGGTGGGCGTAGCTCAGGGGTAGAGTCCCGGATTGTGATTCCGGTTGTCGTGGG
>JAJPES010000075.1 GCA_021166725.1 Burkholderiaceae bacterium
AACCCGGTCGATAGCTACGGCTATCGACCGGAACCGGCGCCTTGCCTCGCGGCTTTCTGGCTCGAACGCGACCCCTGTCCATAGTCCGACAGCCTCCTAGAGCCGCTCGATGGAATCTGCACGTTGACGCGGCAGTTCGGCGTCGCCGAACGCAGACCCCCAAACGCGAGTGCAACAGGACGCGCACCATGAGGCGCCCCATGAAGCGACCTCGGGGATTCACGCTGCTCGAGCTGCTTGTGGCGATCGTCGTCGCCGGGGTCATGGTCGGCATCGTGTCGCTGTCGGTCGGCGGCTTCGATCGCAGCCTGCGCTTCGAGGCGGAGCGCCTGGCGCAACTGCTTGCGCTGGCGCGAGAGGAGGCGCAATTGCGCGGTGCCCCGATCCGCTTCGAATCCGACGACCAGAGCTATCGCTTCGTCGTCTGGCGCGAGCGCCGCTGGCGCGTGCTCGCCGACGACCGGGACCTGCGTGCGCGCCGCTGGGAACAGCCCACCGAACTCGGGATCGAGCGTGCGGACGGGCGCCGCGAGATCGAGTTCGGTCTCGACCAGGTGGATGCACCCTTCGTGATCCGCCTGCGACGCAACGGCGAGGAGGTCGCGATCGCCGCCAACGGGCTGGGGCTCTTCGAGGTGCTGCGATGACGCGTTGCAGTCCGCGCTCGCGCGGACCCACGCCGGCTGCGCGCGAGCGCGAACGCGCGCCGGCTCCTTGCGCGCGCGGCTTCACGCTGATCGAGGTGCTGGTCGCGATGACGATCGCCGCCGTGGCGCTGATGACGGCGATCCGCGCGACGACCTCGCTCGCAGTGAATGCGACCGAGCTGCGCACGCGCACGCTCGCGCAGTGGAGCGCCGAGAATCGCCTCGCGCAGATTCGCGTCGCGCGAGAGTGGCCGAACCTCGGCCGTCGCCAGTTCGACTGCAGCCAGGGCGGTATCGCACTGCTGTGCCGGGAAGACGTGTTCCAGACGCCGAATCCGCAGTTCCGTCGTGTGGAGATCAGCGTGCTCGACGAGCAGGCGTCGTTCCGCTATGCGCGGTTGGTCGGCTTCTCGACGAGACAGCCGTGAGGCGCAGGCGCCGCTCGTCCGCAATTCGAGCCGGCGGCTTCACGCTGCTCGAGCTGCTCGTCGCCGTCGCCCTGCTGTCGGTGCTCGCGGTGCTCAGCTGGCGCGGGATGGATTCGGTGCTGCGCTCGCGCGACCGCATCGTGCAGTCGTCGGACGAATTGCGCGCGCTCAGCGTCGCGTTCGCGCAGCTCGAGCAGGACGTGCGGGGCAGCTGGGCAGTGGGACTGCTCGGGCTGGACGAGCCCGCGATCGCGTTCGCGGTGCGCGGCGAGGACGCGCAGCCGGAGCTCGCGCTGGTGCGCGAGACGAACGCGGACCGGCCGCTGCAGTTGCAGCGCGTTCGCTATCGGCTGCACGAGCACCGACTCGAGCGCGGCTTCGCACCGTGGACCTCTTCCGGCGTCGACCCCGCGCGCCCGGTTTCGGAGCAGCCGCTAGTCTGGCAGCCGTTGCTCGGCGAAGTCGACCAGATCCAGTTCCGCGCCTGGATCGCCTCGCGCGGCTGGCTGCCGGCGGCGACGCTGGCTCGCGATACGGGTCGCGCGCGCGTGGACGGCGTCGAGTTGACGATCGTGCGCGGCGGCGAGCGGATCGTGCGTGTCCTGGCGGCGCGCAATTGAGTTCGAACACGATGCGGACGCGGCGCCGTCAACGGGGGGTGGCGATCATCAGCGTGATGCTGGTCGTCGCACTCGCCACGCTGATCGTCAGCGGGCTGTTCTGGCGCGAGCACGTCACCGTGCGTTCGGTCGAGAATCGCCTCGCGCTGGCGCAGCTGCGCTGGATCGAGGCGGCGGTGCTCGACTGGGCCGGTGTCGTACTGCAGGTGGATCGCAACAGTACCGGCGGCGTCGATCACCTGAACGAGGTGTGGGCGACGCCGATCGCCGAAACCGTACTCGACGAGACGGTGACGGGCGGAGCGCGGCTGGACGAACCGGGCAGCGAGCCGCGACTGGTCGGGCAGATGTTCGACGCACAAGCGCGGCTGAACCTGAACGACCTGGTGATCGGCGGCGTGCCGTCGGGCGAGATGCGAGCCGCGTTCGAGCGACTGCTCGCGCTGCTCGGGCGCCCGCAGAGCCTGGCCGGCGCGCTGCAGGCGCGCCTGTTGCAGGCCTGGCCGCCCACCGTCGAAGGCAAGCGGATGCCGGCGACCGCGCTGCCGCTGGTTCGCCTGGCCGACCTGCAGACCGTACCCGGCTTCGACCAGGCCACGATCGACCTTCTCGCGCCTTTCGTCGTCTTCCTGCCGAAGTACCTGCCGACGGGCGTCGGCCAGGCGCACATCGAGAACACGCGGGTGAACGTGAACACTGCTCCTGCCGAAGTGCTTGCCGCCTGCATCCCCGACATCGACCTGCAGGCGGCTCGGCGTTTCGTCGAGGGCGTTCGCCAGCGAACCTTCTTCGCCAGCCTCGAAGTCGCGAGATCGCGCTTCGACGGTTCGCCGGCGCTTCCCGCCAATCTGCTGTCGGTCGGCTCGAACTTTTTTCTGGTGAAGGGGGTGGTACGCTTCGGCCGCATCGAATCGAACACCGAGGCGCTGCTCTATCGAGGAGGGCGCCACGTGGAACTCGTATGGCAGCACAGGTCCTGAAGCGGGGTCAGGCGGTCGTCTGGGTGCCGCCGCGCTCGGTCGGCGAGCGCCAGTTCGCCGCAGCGCCGGTGCTGCTCGCCATGCTGCCGTCGGCGGTGTCCGAGCAGGTGGGCGGGGCGGCGAGTGCAGCCGGACATCCGGTTACCGTGTTCGGCAGCGCGAGCAATGCGCGCTATGTGCGCGTGAGCCTCGACGCGCTTCCGGCGCTCAAGCAGGTCACGCTCGTCTTCGATGCGCGCGACGTGAACCTGCTGCGCGTGGTGGTGCCGCCGTTGTCGCCCGCCCGGCTCCAGCAGGCGCTGCCCAATCTCGTCGAGGATCTGCTGCTGCAGGACGCGCAGTCCTGCGCGTACGCGATCGGCCCGCGCGAGAGCGACTCGCAGCAGCGGCTCGTCGCCGCGATCGATCGCGGCTGGCTCGAATTCGTGGTCGGCGCCTTCGAGCGGCGCGGCATTCGCGTACAGGCGGCCTGGCCCGCGCAACTCGCGTTGCCGATCGGTCCCGGACAGGTGACGCTCGCCTGCCTTCACGACGGACTCGCGCTGCGCACGCAGTCGAACGACGGCATCGGCTGGAGTGCCGGCGCCGACGCCGAGTCGCGTACCGAAGCGATCGTCTGCGCGCTCGACGCCGTCGGCGCTTGCGCGCCCACTGCCGAGACGGTCGAGCGGCGGCGCATTGCGGTGTTCGTCGAGGACGGCTCGTGGCAGGCGCCGGCGCTGAAGGCGGCTGCGCGCGCCGGCATCGACGTCGACGTGCGCGCACTGGCGTTCCCGCTCGATTCGCCGGTCGATCTGTTGTCGGCGCGCTCCGGAACGGCGGCGCGGCGCTGGCTCGCCGACGTCGATTGGCGCGCATGGCGGCTGCCCGCCGCGGCCGCAGCGGCCAGCGTCGTCGTCGCGCTGCTAGGGTTGAACCTGCACTGGGCGCGGCTCGCCGGGGAGAGCGACCGGCTGCACGCGAGCATCGAGCAGCGCTATCGCGACGCGTTCCCCGGCACGCAGGTGATCGTCGATCCGATGCTGCAGATGCAGCGCCAGGTGGCGAGCCTGCGCGCACGCGCCGGCCAGTCGGGTCCGGACGACTTCGTTCCGCTGCTTGCGCGCTTCTCGCAGGCGCTGGGCGGGCAGGCGATCGATGCGATGGCATCGGTCGAGTTCCGCGAGGGCAGGCTGCGCGTGCGCTTCCAGCCCGGATTCTTCGAGGCGCGTGCGGCGCGCGAATCGCTCGTTCGCGCCGGTCAGCAACTCGGCCTGTCGGTTCGTTTCGATGCCGACCGCGAGCCGACGGCAGCGGTGGCGTTGCTGCGATGATCGAAACGCTGATGCAGCGCTGGCAGCTGCTCTCCGCTCGGGAACGGCGGGTGGTGATCGGTGCAGCGGCGTTGCTCGCCGTGGTGGCGGCATGGTTGACGCTGTTCGAGCCGGCATGGCAGGCGCGCGCGACGCTGCAGCGCGAGCTGCCGCAGCTGCGTTCGCAGCTCGCGAGCATCGACGCGCTCGCCGAAGAAGCGCAGCGACTGTCGTCTGTGCCGGCCGGCAGCGATTCGGCGCAGGCGAGAAAGGCGCGGATCGAGCGCTCGATCGAGGCCTCGGGGCTCTCGCCGTCGTTGACGCAGTTGTCGGTGAACGGCTCGCTGTTCGATCTGCGTTTCGACCGCGTTTCGCATGCCGCCTGGCTGATGTGGCTCGACACGACGACCCGCGAGATGCGCCTGCGCGTCGCCGATGTCACCGTCACGCGCGAGGCCGAGCACGGCCTGGTCTCGGTGCGGCTGGCGCTCGAGGCGCCGCGCGCGGAAGGGTCCTGACGTGCGGCGCATCGATCCGCGCAGGACCATCGCATTCACGATCGTTGCGCTGCTCGGCGCGGTGCTGGTCGGCGCCGCGGTGGTCCCGGCTAGTTTCGCCGATGCCGCGCTGGCGCGCGCGACGCAGGGCCGCGTGCGCCTGGCGCAGGCGCAGGGCACGATCTGGCACGGCTCGGCGCGCCTCGTGCTCGCCGAAGGCCGAATGCCGACGGGCGATGACGCGGCGGCTTTTCCGGCGGCCGACGATGCGCTCGTCGCCGGCGTGGCGATTCCCGGGCGGGTCGACTGGAGCATCCGCGCGCTGCCGTTGTTGGTCGGCCAGCTCGACGCGCAGCTGCGCTTCGATCGCGTCGCGCAGCCGGTGCGCTTGCACGGAGGTTGGAGCGAAGTGCGTATCGACGCGGGCGCGATCGAGCTGCCGTCGGTCGAACTCGGCCAGCTCGGCTCGCCGTGGAACACCGTGCGGCCTTCCGGCGCGCTGCGCCTGAGCTGGGACAACCTCGTGCTGCGCCGCGCGGGGCTCGACGGGCGCGCGCAGATCGAACTGCGCGGTGCGTCGTCGGCGATGACCCCGGTTCGACCGCTCGGCAGCTACCGCGTCGATGTCGTCGGCAACGGCAGCCGCGCGGAGTTGAGCATCGCGACAATCGACGGCCCGCTTCGATTGCAGGGCAATGGGAGCTTCGATGCGAACCGCGGATTGCGCTTCGTCGCCGAGGCGAGCGCGGAGGCGCGCGAGCGCGATCGGCTGCAGTCCTTTCTCGGACTGATCGGGCCACGCGAAGGCGAGCATACGATCATCAGGATTGGCGCATGAACGCGACGGGCGGTATACAGCGGCTGCGACGCCGGAAGGCGGTGCGCCTGCTCGCGCTCGCCGCGGCCGTCATCCTGTCCTGCACCTCGCAGGCACAGGCGCAAGACGGGCGCAACGCGGGCAAACCGGGGGCGTCCACGGCCCGGAGCGGCGCGCAGACGACCTCGGACGATCTCGTCACGTTGAATTTCCGCGATGCCGAGATCGACTCGGTCGTCGGCGCCTTCGGCCACCTGCTCGACCGCACCTTCGTCATCGATCCGCGCGTTCGCGGCAAGATGACGCTCGAGACGCCGCGTCCCGTCACGCGCGAGCAGGCGTATCGCCTGCTGCAATCGGCGCTGCGCTCGCAGGGTTTCGCGGTGGTGGAAACCGGCGCGCTGACGAAGGTCGTACCCGAGGCCGACGCGAAGCTGCAGTCCACGCCGGTGTCGGTGGGTCGCACGCCGACGGCGAAGGGCGACGAGGTCGTCACGCAGATCTTCCGGCTGAACTACGAATCGGCGACCAACCTCGTTCCGGTGCTGCGGCCGCTGATATCGCCGAACAACACGGTCGTCGCTTATCCCAACAACAACTCGCTGGTCGTCACCGACTATGCGGCGAACGTCGAGCGCATCGCGCGCATCGTCGCCACGCTCGACAGTCCGTCGACGCGCGAGGTGGAGATCATGCCGGTGCAGTACGCGGTGGCCACCGACATCGCGGTGGCGGTGCAGCGCCTGCTCGAACAGCCCGGCGGCGCGGGCGGCGCCGTCGATCCGGGCCAGCGCATCGTCGTGATGGCCGATCCGCGCACCAACTCGATCCTGCTGCGGGCGGCCAGCCCGGCGAAGGTCGGACTGGCCAAGAGCCTCGTTGCGCGACTCGACCAGCCGAGCGCGCGCCCGGGCAACATCAACGTCGTCTATCTGCGCAACGCCGAAGCGGTGAAGCTCGCGCAGACGCTGCGCGGCGTGCTGGGCGGCGGCGAAGGCGCCTCGACCGCTTCGCCTGGCGGCGGGCTGCTGCAGCAGCAACAGCGGGTACCGTCGCAGTTGACGCAGGACACCGTGCCGGGGCAGGTCAACGCGATGCAGTCGCTCGACAGCTCCGGCGCGGCGCCGCTGCAGTCCTCGCAGCCGCAACCGGTCACCGTGCAGGCGGGCGGTGCGATCATCGCGGCCGATCCTTCGACGAATTCGCTGATCATCACGGCGCCCGAGCCGATCTATCGAAACCTGCGCGCCGTCATCGACAAGCTCGACGCGCGCCGTGCGCAGGTCTTCATCGAGTCGCTGATCGTCGAGATCAGCGCCGAGAAGGCGGCCGAGCTCGGCGTGCAGTGGCAGTTCCTCGGCTCGCCGCAAGGCTCGACGCGCGTGATCGGCGGCACCAACCTGCCGGCGCGCGGCACCGGAGCGAACATCCTCGACGCCGCCGCGAACATCGGCAGCATCGGCACCGGGTTGAATCTGGGAGTGGTTCGCGGAACGATCAACGTGCCCGGCGTGGGCGAAATCCTGAACCTCGGTTTTCTCGCGCGCGCGCTCGAGAGCGGCGCCGACGCCAACATCCTCGCCACGCCGAACCTGCTCACGCTCGACAACGAGGAAGCGCGCATCATCATCGGGCAGAACGTGCCGTTCATCACCGGGCAGTTCACCGCCACCGGCACCGGCGGCGCGTCGGTGAATCCGTTCCAGACGATCGAGCGGCGCGACGTCGGAACGACGCTGCGCGTGAGGCCGCAGGTATCCGAGTCGGGCACCGTCCGGCTGCAGATCTTCCAGGAAGTCTCCAGCGTGCAGGACACGCGCCTGGCGGCGGGCATCATCACCAACCGGCGCGCGATCGAGTCGAACGTACTCGTGGACGACGGACAGATCATCGTGCTCGGCGGGCTCATCGAGGAACGCATCGACGGCGCCGCCGAGAAGGTGCCCGGACTCGGCGACGTGCCGGTGGTCGGGCAGTTGTTCCGCTACGACTCGCGCAAGCGCGTGAAGACGAACCTGCTCGTTTTTCTCCGACCGGTCGTCATCCGCGACGGCAGCGACGCGCACAGCGTCACCGCCGATCGCTACGACTACATTCGCGCCACGCGTGCGGGCGCGAGCCTGCCGCAGCACTGGGCGCTGCCCGAGTTTCCGCCGACGCCGCTGCGTCCGATGCCGCCGCCGCCGGAAGCCGGCAGCCGTGGCGCGGGTCGCGAAGGCGCGGGAGCGGGTGGCGCGAACGCCGACGGTGCGCTGTCCGAGGGCGCGAGGGCCGAGGCGCGATCGGGCGCCGCGCTGCAGGGCGCGCTGCTGGCGCCCGCCGGTGCGGTGCCCACGCAAGCGCCGGCGCCGGTGGTTGCTTCCCGACCGAGCACGGTGATCCGGACGGCGCCGAACGAGGTCGTCGTTCCGCTGTCGCCGCGTCGCGCACCGGCGAGCGAGAACGAGCCCGTCGTCCCTTCGTCGAACCACTGACCGGCGATGGCTTCCGTTTCACCGTCGCGCTACGTTCCCTACGGGTTCGCGCGCGCCAACCAGTTGCTCGTCGCCGCCGTATCGAGCGACGCGATCGAGGTGTGGATTGGTGAACGAACGCCGCGGCAGGCGCTCGCCGAGTTGTCGCGCACGCTGCCGCTGCGCGTGGTCACCGTGCGCAAGCCCGAGATCGAGTTGTCGGCGGCGATCTCGCGCGCCTATGCGCAGCAGGAAGGCTCGGCCGCTGCCGTCGTCGACGAGGTGGCGAGCGATCTCGACCTGTCGCGGCTGTTGCAGGACATCCCGAAGATCGAGGACCTGCTCGAAGCCGAGGACGACGCGCCGATCATCCGGATGATCAATGCGCTGCTCACGCAGGCGAGCCGCGACAACGCGTCGGACATCCACTTCGAGCCCTTCGAGACGACGTCGCTGGTGCGCTTTCGCGTCGACGGCACGCTGCGCGACGTGGTGCGTCCGCGGCGCGAACTGCACGCCGCGCTGATCTCGCGCATCAAGATCATGGCGCAGCTCGACATCGCCGAGAAGCGCCTGCCGCAGGACGGGCGCATCACGCTGCGCATCGGCGGTCGGCCGATGGACGTGCGGGTATCAACGCTGCCCACCGGCCACGGCGAGCGCGCCGTGCTGCGCCTGCTCGACAAGGAGGCCGGACGGCTCGATCTCGCCAGGCTCGGCATGAGCAGCGACACGCTGCGCGCCTTCGATACGCTGGTGCACCAGCCGCACGGCATCGTGCTGGTCACCGGGCCCACCGGCTCGGGCAAGACGACGACGCTGTACGCGGCGCTGGGCCGGCTCGATTCGACGACGACGAACATCCTCACCGTCGAGGACCCGATCGAATACGACCTCGAAGGCATCGGCCAGACGCAGGTCAACGCGCGTATCGACATGAGCTTCGCCAAGGCGCTGCGTTCGATCCTGCGCCAGGACCCCGACGTCGTGATGATCGGCGAGATCCGCGATCTCGAAACCGCGCAGATCGCCGTGCAGGCGTCGCTCACCGGGCACCTGGTGCTGGCGACGCTGCATACGAACGATTCGGTGTCGGCGGTCACGCGCCTGATCGACATGGGCATCGAGCCCTTCCTGCTGTCGTCGTCGCTGCTCGGCGTCGTCGCGCAGCGCCTGGTGCGCAAGCTTTGCCCGCAGTGCCGCCAGCCCGATCCCGTGACCGGCGGATGGCGCGCCGTCGGTTGCCTTGCCTGCAACCGCACCGGCTTCCAGGGCCGCACCGGCGTCTACGAACTCTTCGCTGTCGACGACGAGGTGCGCGCGCAGATCCACCGCAATGCGTCCGAGAACGAGATCCGGGTGCAGGCGCGGCGCGCGGGGATGCGCCCGATGCGCGAGGACGGCAAGCGCTGGGTCGATGCCGGTGTCACGTCGGCCGACGAAGTGCTGCGCGTGACGCGCGAGTAGCGCGAGTCCCGGCAGCACAGGCAGCCCGTGCCCGCGTATCGATACGAAGCCGCCGACGCCGCGGGGCAACTCGCGCGCGGCGTCATCGACGCGGACTCGCCGCGCCACGCACGCGGACTGCTGCGCGACCGCGGCCTGGCACCGCTCGAAGTCAGCGCGGTGCAGGATGCGACGCCCGGCACGCGCACGGTCGGCGCACGGCTCGGTGCGGCCGAGCTGTCGCTCGCCACGCGGCAACTCGCCAGCCTGCTGTCGGCGCGCCTGCCGATCGAGCAGGCGCTCGACGCCGTCGTCGAGCAGGCGGAACGACAGTCGGTGCGCGAGCGTTTCGCCGCGGTGCGCAGCGAGGTGGTTGGCGGACAGACGCTCGCGCAGGCCCTCGCCAAGAATCCGCGCGACTTTCCCGAGGTGTACCGTGCGCTCGTCTCCGCCGGCGAGCAGTCGGGCGATCTCGCGCGGGTGATGAGCCGGCTCGCCGACTACATCGAGTCGCGCACCGCACTCGCGCAGCGCATCGCGCTGGCCTTCACCTATCCGGCGATCGTCACCGTCGTCGCGATGCTCGTCGTCGTCGCGATGCTGGCCTACGTGGTGCCGCAGGTCGTCAGCGTGTTCGCGCAGACGCGACAGGAGCTGCCGGCGCTCACCGTCGGGCTGATCGCGGTGTCCGATTTCGTTCGCACCTGGGGGGTGCTGCTGTTCGGCCTGGTCGTGGTGGCCTTCATCGGGTTTCGTGCGGCGTTGCGCTCGCCCAGCTTTCGCCTGTCGTGGCACCGGCGCACGCTGGGAATGCCGGTGGTCGGGCGCCTGATCCGCGGACTGAACACGGCGCGGTTCGCTTCGACGCTGGGCATCCTGACGAGCAGCGGCGTGCCGCTGATCCGCGCACTGGAAGCCGGCGCGCGCACACTGACGAACGAGTCGATGCGGCTGAACGTGCAGGACGCCATCTCGCGCGTACGCGAGGGTGCCTCGCTCGCACGCGCGCTGAAGGCCGGAGGCCAGTTCCCGCCGCTGATGATCCATATGATCGCCAGCGGCGAGGCCACCGGCGAACTGCCGCAGATGCTCGAGCGCACTGCAGCCACGCTGTCGCAGGAAACCGAACGCCGCACGCTCACGCTGACGAGCCTGCTCGAGCCGCTGCTCATCCTCGCGATGGGCGCGATCGTGCTCGTCATCGTGCTCGCGGTACTGCTGCCGATCATCGAGATCAATGATCTGGTGCGATGAGTTGAGAAGGGAAGGGAAGGGGGAAGGGGAAAAGCCTGGGGAAACCGGGGTCAGGGAAACCGGGGAAACCGGGGTCTGACCCCGGTTTCCCTGGACCCGGTTTGCCCCGGGCCCGGGCCCCCCCCCCCGTGCCGCAAAGCTCCC
>JAJPES010000026.1 GCA_021166725.1 Burkholderiaceae bacterium
GAACGGCGGGCACTCCCTGGTGCGCGCCGCCGCGGCGCGCGCCCCGGCGAGCCGGAAGCTGCGGGCCAGGTTCATGTCAACGAGGAGGGGAAGGGGGAAGGGCGAAGGGGGACGGGGAACCCAACGGATCGGGCGGTGACCTACGTCCGGTTTTCCCCTTCCCCCTTCCCCCTTCCCCCTTCCCTCCTCGGCAAACCAAGCAGGCTCACCAGTTCGAGCGGCTCGCGCACGAGCGCATCGGCGCCCCAACTGTGCGGAGGCGAGTCTTTGCCGCAGAAGCCGTAGGCGGCGGCAACTGTGCGCATGTTGGCGGCGCGGCCGGCGAGGATGTCGCGCAGGTCATCGCCGACGTAGACGCAGCCCTCGGCTTCGACACCGGCGATGCGCGCACCGTGCAGCAGCGGCTCCGGGTGCGGCTTCGCAAAGCCGGTCGTGTCGCCGCCGATGGCGCAGACGGCGCGTCCGAGCACGCCGAGCGACTCGAGAATCGGCCCGACCAGCCGCTCGATCTTGTTGCTGACCACCCCCCAGCGGATCGCCGCGCCGTCGAGCGCATCGAGCACTTCGGCCATCCCCGGAAACAGGCAGGTATGAACGTTCATCGCTGCTTCGTAGCGTTGCAGGAACTCGTCGCGCAGCGCGTCGAACTGCGCCGCCTCGCGTTCGACGCCCAGCCCCTTGAGCAGCAGCCCGCGTGCACCCATCGACGCGTAGGGGCGAAGCTCTTCGAAAGGCATCGGGGCCAGACCGCGCTCGGCGCGCATTGCCTGCACCGGCGCGACCAGGTCGGCAGCGGTGTCGGCCAGCGTTCCATCGAGGTCGAAGAACACCGCGAGCGGCGGCGCCTTGCCGCCTGCGGTCTCGGTGGTTCCGTGGGGGCGTGCAGTCATCGAGCGACGGCCCCGTCCGGGTCCACGCGTCGACACGCGACCATGTAGTTGACGTCCGGGTCTGCGGCGTCGAGCCGGTAGCGGCGCAGCAGCGGGTTGTAGGTCAGGCCCATCACCTCGACGACCTGCAGGTTGCAGCGGCGCGCCGCTGCCGCCAGTTCGGACGGCCGGATGAACTTCTCGTATTCGTGCGTGCCGCGCGGCAGCAGCCCGAGCACGTATTCGGCGCCGACGATCGCCAGCGCAAAAGCCTTGGCATTGCGATTGATCGTGGAGAAGAAGACCCAGCCGTCCGGGCGTACGAGCGCCGAGCACGCGCGCACCACGGATTGCGGGTCGGGCACGTGCTCGAGCAGTTCCATGCAGGTGACCACGTCGAAGGAGGCAGGCTCGCGCTGCGCGAGCGCCTCGACCGAGATGCGTTCGTACTCGACGGCGGCGCCGCTCTCGAGCGCGTGCAGTTCGGCCACCTGCAGCGCGCGTTCGCCCAGGTCGATGCCGCGCACGAGCGCGCCGCGCTGCGCCATCGCTTCCGAGAGGATGCCGCCTCCGCAGCCGACGTCGAGCACGCGCTTGCCGACGAGCGCCGCGTGTTCGTCGATCCACTGCAGGCGCAGCGGATTGATCTCGTGCAGCGGACGGAACTCCGACTGCGGATCCCACCAGCGGGCGGCGAGCGCCTGGAACTTCGCCACCTCGGCCGGATCGACGTTCGGCGCGCCGGGCGCCGGCAGGGAGGGAAGCGACATGGAGCGAGGACCGTTCGAGGGCTGCGACAACGACGATTCTAGCGGGACCGCAAGCCCGGGTTTCGGACGCCGCAGGCATGCGCCCGGACAAAAAAAACCCCGCCGAAGCGGGGTTTTCAGCGCGACCGGCGAGCCGGTCGCGTTAGCCGGGATCAGCGACGCGCGCGCGTGCCAACCACCTCGACTTCCACGCGGCGGTTCTTCGCGCGGCCTTCGCGGGTACGGTTGTCGGCGATCGGCTGTTTCTCGCCTTTGCCTTCGGTGTAGATGCGATTCGCTTCGATGCCCTTGCTGACGAGGTAGGCCTTGACCGCCTCGGCGCGGCGTACCGACAGGGCCTGGTTGTACTTCTCGGTACCGATGCTGTCGGTATGACCGACCGCGATCACCACCTCGAGGTTGACGCCCTTCAGTTTGCTGACGAGGTCGTCGAGACGCGCCTTGCCTTCGGGCTTGATGACCGACTTGTCGAAGTCGAAGAAGGTGTCGGCAGCGAAAGTGACTTTCTCGCTCGTCGGGGCCGGAGCCGGAGCGGGCTTCGGCGCCGGAGCGGGCGTCGGGGCGGGCGCAGGCGCGGGCGGAGCCGGCGGCGGAGCCTTCGGAAGGAGATCGTCGTCGCAACCGGGGAATGCGTCGGCGGGCGTCCAGTAGCCGGTGTGGACGCAGGTGCCGGCGCCGCTGCGCACGACATTGCGGTCGGGACTGACTACGTAGCCTGTTTTATTGGGCGGTGCGACCTGGGCAATCGCGACCATCGAGACCGACATCATCGCGGCAGCGACGACGCAGGTCAGTTTGACCGGTTTATTCATGTTTCTCCTTTCGGTAGAACTGAAATTCTGTTACGACGCTGACAGGCGCAAACGAACGGCCCGAAATCAGACCCGACCTGACAAGATTTCGCCAACCCGATTCTGCCACACGCCTGTTCGGCCAACTACTTCGCTCAGAGCGTCTCTGACGCCCGGGTCAGCGAGCTGTCGCGTCCGAACAACAGCTTTTCCCGCCACCCAGACGTCGGTCACGTGCTCCCTGCCGCACGCGTAGATCAGCTGCGAAACCGGGTCGTAGACGGGTAGCAATTCGGGGGCGCGAAGGTCGATCGCGACGAGATCGGCCTGCTTGCCCGCTTCGATCGAGCCGATCCGCTCGTCCAGGCCGAGCGCGGTGGCTGCGTCGAGCGTCATTGCCCGCAGCGTGCGCGCGGCCGGCCAGGCGTCCGCACGACCGCTGGTGGCCTTGGCGAGCAGCGCGGCCGCGCGCGCCTCGCCGAGCAGGTCGAGCCGGTTGTTGCTGGCCGATCCGTCGGTGCCGATACCGACCCGGATGCCCATCTCGTGCATCCGAGCGGTCGGCGCGATGCCGCAGGCGAGCTTGCCGTTCGAATGCGGGCAGTGCGCGACCGACGCTGCGCCCGCCGCCAGGCGGCGCAGGTCGTCGTCGTTCAGGTGCACGGCGTGCACCGCGATCATCTCCGGGCCGACCAGCCCGAGCGCGTCGAGGCGCGCAAGCGGCCGCTTTCCGTATTGCGCGATTCCCTCGGCCACTTCCTCGGCCGTCTCGTGCACGTGGATGTGGATCGGCAGCCCGAGTTCGCGCGAGATCGTCGCAATCTGGCGCAGCGCATCGTCGGAGACGGTGTACGGCGCGTGCGGCGCCAGGCAGAAGCTGACCAGCGGGTGATCGCGCAGGCGATCGCGCAGCGCCAGCCCCTTGCGCAGGTACTCGGCCGGCGCGCTCGCGTACACGGTGGGGAAGTCGACGACGATGATTCCGTGGGCGCTGCGGATGCCGACCGCAAGCGCGGCTTCCACCGAGGCTTCGGGAAAGAAGTACATGTCGTTCACGCAAGTGGTGCCTCCGCGCAGCATCTCCGCGAATGCGAGCATCGAGCCGTCGCGCACGAACTGCGGATCGACCAGTTGCGATTCGAGCGGCCAGATGCGTTCGCGCAGCCACGCCGACAAAGGCAGGTCGTCGCCGACGCCACGCAGCAACGCCATCGCCGCGTGGGCGTGCAGGTTGACGAAACCGGGAACGACCAGATGGCCGGGCAGCGCGATGTGCTCGGCCGTCGGATTGTGTTGTCGCGCCTGCTCCTGCGGCACGACTTCGACGATCCGGTCGTTCTCGACGACGATCGCGTGGCCGACCAGGCAGGGTTCGGCCGACGGGTCGGTGCGCGCCTGCACCGGGGCGATCCATTGCGCTTCGATGAGCGTGCGGGCGGGAGATCGGGGAGTCGGCATGATGTTTTCCGAAGCGTTCGGAGCAGGTCGGCAGCCGCGCTCGCGCCGCTGCGACGGCGGCGAAAGCGCTGATTCCGCATGGTAAAATAGCCGGTTTTCCGGCGCCCGCCGGCGCGACGCAAGTCGGCGCTTTTCCGCACATCCCGACGCATGGACTCCTTCGCCAAAGAAACGCTTCCGATCAGTCTCGAAGAGGAGATGCGCCGCTCGTATCTCGATTACGCGATGAGCGTGATCGTCGGTCGCGCGCTGCCCGACGTGCGCGACGGCCTGAAGCCGGTGCATCGACGCGTTCTTTTCGCCATGCACGAGGCGAACAACGTCTGGAACCGGCCGTTCGTGAAGTGCGCGCGCATCGTCGGCGACGTGATGGGCAAGTACCACCCGCACGGCGACGCGTCGATCTACGACACGCTGGTGCGCATGGCGCAGGATTTCTCCCTGCGCTACCTGCTGGTGGACGGGCAGGGCAACTTCGGCTCGGTCGACGGCGACAACGCTGCGGCGATGCGCTACACCGAGTGCCGGCTGCAGCGACTGGCCGGCGAGATGCTCGCCGACATCGACAAGGAAACCGTCGACTTCCAGCCGAACTACGACGGCAAGGAGCTCGAGCCCACCGTCCTGCCGGCGCGCATCCCGAACCTGCTGATCAACGGCTCGGCCGGCATCGCGGTGGGGATGGCCACCAACATCCCGCCGCACAACCTGAACGAAATCGTCGACGCCTGCCTGGCGCTGCTCGCGCGCCCCGAAACGACGATCGACGAGCTGATCGAGATCGTTCCGGCGCCCGACTTTCCCACCGCCGGGATCATCTATGGCGTGCAGGGCGTGCGCGACGGCTACCGCACGGGCCGCGGGCGCGTGGTGATGCGTGCGAAGACGCATTTCGAGGAGCTCGATCGCGGCAACCGCGTCGCGATCATCGTCGACGAGCTGCCTTACCAGGTCAACAAGCGGCTGCTGCTCGAGCGGATGGCCGAGCTCGTCAACGAACGCAGGATCGACGGCATCTCCGACATTCGCGACGAATCCGACAAGTCGGGGATGCGTGTCGTCATCGAGCTGAAGCGCGGCGAGCTGCCCGAGGTGGTGCTGAACAACCTCTACAAGCAGACGCAGCTGCAGGACACCTTCGGCATCAACATGGTCGCGCTGGTCGACGGCCAGCCGCGGCTGCTGAACCTGCGCCAGATGCTCGACGCGTTTCTCGCGCATCGGCGCGAGGTCGTCACGCGACGCACCGTGTTCGAGCTGCGCAAGGCGCGCGAGCGCGGCCACGTGCTCGAGGGGCTGGCAGTGGCGATCGCCAACGTCGACGAGATGATCGAGTTGATCAAGGCGTCGCCCACGCCCCCCATCGCCCGCGAGCGGTTGATGGCGCGCGACTGGCGTGCCGGCGTCGCGCGCGAGATGCTCGAGCGCGCCGGCAGCGGCATCGCCGAGTTCCGACCCGACGGAGTCGATTCGTCGGTCGGCCTGCAGGGCGACGTCTATCGGCTGTCGGAGGTGCAGGCCACCGAGATCCTGCAGATGCGCCTGCAGCGCCTCACCGGCCTCGAGCAGGACAAGATCGTCCAGGAATACCGCGAGGTGATCGACCAGATCGTCGACCTGCTCGACATCCTCGCCCGCCCGGAGCGAATCACCACGATCGTCGGCGACGAGCTGAAGGCGATCAAGGCCGACTACGGCGATGCGCGCCGCTCGGTGATCGAACTCAACGTCAGCGAGATCGACACCGAGGACCTGATAGCTCCGCAGGACATGGTCGTCACGCTTTCGCACACCGGCTACATCAAGAGCCAGCCGGTGTCGGAATACCGCTCGCAGAAGCGTGGCGGGCGCGGCCGCCAGGCCGCCGCGATGAAGGAGGAAGACTGGATCGACCAGCTCTTCATCGCGAACACGCACCAGTACATCCTGTGCTTCTCGAATCGCGGGCGCGTCTACTGGATCAAGGTCTGGGAGGTGCCGCAGGGAACGCGCAATGCGCGCGGCCGGCCCATCGTGAATCTCTTCCCGCTGGCCGACGGCGAGAAGATCACCGTCGTGTTGCCGGTGCAGTCCTTCGACGAGACGCATTTCGTGTTCATGGCCACGAGCCTGGGCACGGTGAAGAAGACCCCGCTGTCGGACTTCTCCAACCCGCGCCGCGCCGGAATCATCGCGGTCGATCTCGACGACGGCGACTTCCTGATCGGCGCCGCGGTCACCGACGGGGCGCACGACGTGATGCTGTTCTCCGACGCCGGCAAGGCGGTGCGCTTCCACGAGGACGACGTCCGCCCGATGGGCCGCAATGCGCGCGGCGTGCGCGGCATGTCGCTCGAGGAAGGCCAGCAGGTGATCTCGATGCTCGTCGCCGGCGACGAGGAGCGTTCGGTGCTCACCGCCACCGAGAACGGCTTCGGCAAGCGCACGCCGATCGGCGAGTACACGCGGCACGGGCGCGGCACGAAGGGCATGATCGCGATCCAGACCAGCGAGCGCAACGGCAAGGTCGTCGGCGCGGTGCTCGTCGAGCCGAGCGACGAGATCATGCTGATCACCACCGGCGGCGTGCTGGTGCGCACCCGGGTGAGCGAGATCCGCGAAATGGGCCGCGCCACGCAGGGTGTAACGCTGATCGCCGTCGACGAGGGCACGACTCTGTCGCGCCTGCAGCGCGTGGTCGAGCGCGACGCCGCCGAGAACGGCGACGCCGATCTCGAGACGGCGTCGGCCAATGCGCTCGGCCCGACCGGGCCGATTCCCAACGAGCGCGACCAGGTCGAGGACGACACCGCCGACCGCACGCCCGACGGCGACGACGACACGAACGGCGCGCGTTGAACGGCGCGACGGCCGGGCAACGCTGCCTTCGCCGGCGGGCAGGCCCGTGACGCTGTTCGGCGAGATCGTCCTGCCGGTGTTCGTGCTGATTGCCGTGGGCTTCGCCGCCGCGCGGCGCGGCCTGCTCGGCGCGGAAGGCGTGCGCGCACTGTCGGATGCGGCGTTCCTGATCTTCATGCCGGCGCTGTTGTTCGGCGCGATCGCGCGCGTCGACTTCGACCGGCTGAGCCCCGGCGCTGCCTTCGCCTACTACGCGGCCGGACTGCCGCTGTTCGCCGCCGTGCTGCTCGTGCAGGCGATGCGCGGGCGCGGCGCCGCATCGGCCACGATCCACGCGCTCGGCGCGGTGTTCGGCAACACGGTGATGCTGGGCATTCCGGTGGTGCGACTTGCCTACGGCGAGACGGGGCTGGCGTTCCTGCTGACGATCATCGCGTGGCACGCACTGATCTTCCTGTCGCTGGGCACCCTGGTACTGGAGAGCTCGTCGCTCGACCGGCCCCGCGACGACGCGCGCCCGTGGAGCGGCCTCAGTGCCCATCTGCTGCAGGTCGCCCGTTCGGCGTTGATCCATCCGGTCGTGTTGCCGATCCTCGCCGGTCTGGCCTGGTCGGCGACGCACTGGCCGCTGCCGGTGCCGCTGGACAGGGCGCTGGCGATGCTCGGCGCGGCGGCCGCGCCGCTGTGCCTCGTGCTGCTCGGCGCGTCGCTCGCGCAGTTCGAATTGCGCGCCGGCCTGCGGACCGCGACCGCGCTCACCGCGCTCAAGAGTGCGCTGTTTCCGCTGCTCGTCTGGAGCACGGGCAACTGGATCCTGCGGGTCGAGCCGCTGCCGCTGGCGGTGGCCACCGTCGCGGCGGCGTTGCCCACGGGAGCCAACGTCTACCTTTTCGCGCAGCGCTACCGAACGCAGGTGGGCGAGGTGAGCGCGACGATCGCGCTGTCGACGATCGCTGCGGCGCTCGCGCTGCCGTGGCTGCTGTACCGGTTGCCGGCGGCGGCGCTTTGATACGATGCCCGACGCCATGCCCGACACAGCAGCAGACGACGCGAAGGTTCCAGGATCGGCGCCGGTCGAATCGCTCGACGAGCTTCGAGTGCGTATCGACCGCGTCGACGGCGAACTGCTCGAACGACTCGCCGAGCGCGCGCGCCTCGTCCAGCTCGTCGGCGAATGGAAGAAGCACAACGACGCGCCGGTCCTGCGCCCGGAGCGCGAGGCGCAGATCCTTGCCGCGCTGCGCGCGCGCAATCCGGGCCCGCTGTCGGGCGAGGCGATCGAGGCGATCTGGCGCGAGATCATCTCGGGCTGCCGCGACCTCGAGCGGCGCCTGCGCGTCGCCTATCTCGGGCCGCCCGGAACCTTTTCCGAGCAGGCGCTGCTCGCGCATTTCGGCTCGTCGGTCGATGCGATCGCCTGCGCGTCGATCGACGAGGTGTTCCGCTCGGTCGAGGTGGGCGGCGCCGATTTCGGCGTGGTTCCGGTGGAGAACTCGAGCGAAGGCGCGGTGAGCCGTACGCTCGACCTGCTGTTGCAGACGCAGCTGACGATCAGCGGCGAGATCTCGCTGCCCGTGCGCCAGAACCTGATGCGCCTGGAGGCGTCGATCGACGGTATCGAGCGCATCGTCTCGCACGCGCAGTCGCTCGCGCAATGCGCGCGCTGGCTCGACGCGCACGCGCACGGCGTCGAGCGCGTTCCGGTGGCGAGCAACGCCGAAGCTGCCCGACTGGCGTCGCTCGATTCGCGCACCGCGGCGATCGCCGGCGAGCACGCCGCGATGCGCTACGGCCTGCAGATCGTCGCCACCGGCATCCAGGACGATGCGCACAACCGCACGCGCTTCGCCGTGATCGGCCAGTACGCGTGCGCGCCCTCGGGCTCGGACCAGACCTCGGTGATCCTGTCGGTACCCGACCGTGCCGGCGCAGTACACGCGATGATCGAGCCGCTCGCACGCCACGGCGTGTCGATGAAGCGCTTCGAGTCGCGTCCGGCGCGGCAGGGGCTGTGGGAGTACCTGTTCTACATCGATCTCATCGGCCATCGCGACGATGCCGCGGTGGCGGCCGCGCTGCGCGAGATGGCTGCGCAGTCCAGCTTCTGCAAGATCGTCGGCTCGTATCCGCGCGCCGCGGCGTGACCCGCCGGCGGCGTTCCTCCTTCATCCGTTGTCGATCATGAATATCCCCGCACCCGATTACGTCCGAGCGATCGCCCCGTACCAGGCCGGCAAGCCGATCTCCGAACTCGCCCGCGAGTACGGCCTGGACGCGCAGCGCATCGTCAAGCTCGCGTCGAACGAGAATCCGCTGGGCATGCCCGAATCGGCGCGCGCGGCGATCATCGCCGAGCTCGCCGAGCTGTCGCGCTATCCCGACTCCAACGGCTTCGAGCTGAAGGCGGCGATCGCGCGCCACTACTCGGTGGAAGCGAGCTGGATCACGCTGGGCAACGGATCCAACGATGTGCTCGAACTGGCGGCGCACGCGTTGCTGCAGCCCGGCACGTCGGCGGTCTATTCGCAGTACTCGTTCGCCGTCTACGCGCTGGCGACGCAGGAAACCGGCGCTCGCGCGATCGTCGTGCCGGCGAGCGAACTCGGGCACGATCTGGATGCGATGCGCGCGTCGATCGCCACCGATACGCGCATCGTCTTCGTCGCGAATCCGAACAATCCCACCGGAACCTGGCTGCCGCACGACGCGATCGCCGCCTTCGTCGCGTCCGTTCCGCACGACGTGGTCGTCGTCCTCGACGAGGCCTACGACGAGTACCTCGAGCCTTCGCAGCGTTCCGACTCGATCCGGCGCGTGCGCGAGCATCCGAACCTCGTCGTCTGCCGCACCTTCTCGAAGGCCTACGGGCTGGCCGGCCTGCGCGTGGGCTTTGCCGTGGCGCAACCCGAACTCACCGACCTGATGAACCGCGTGCGCCAACCCTTCAACGTGAGTTCGATCGCACAGGCGGCGGCGATCGCCGCCCTGGACGATCGCGCATACCTGCAGCGCAGCTACGAATCGAACCGCGTCGGGCTGCAACGCCTGCAGGAGGCTTTCGCGCGGATGGGGCTCGAATACGTGCCGTCGCACGGCAACTTCGTGCTGGTGCGCGTCGGCGACGCTGCGCGCGTGTACGAAGAGCTGCTGCGCGACGGCATCATCGTGCGGCCGGTAGGGAACTACGGACTGCCCGACTGGCTGCGCGTGTCGATCGGCCTGCCCGAGGAGAACGAGGCGTTCCTGCGGGCCTTCGAGAAGGCGATGGGACGCGGGTGAAGGGCAGGCGCGAGCGATGAGGGGACGCAAGGTCGCGATCCTCGGTGTAGGCCTGATCGGCGGGTCGCTGGCGGCGGCGCTGTCGCGCGCAGGGGGCGAATGGCAGGTAGCCGGCTACTCCCCGGGCGACGACGCGCAGATCGCGCGCGCGCTCGGCCACCTCGACAGCGCCTGCGCGACGGTCGGCGAGGCGGTACAGGGCGCTGCCTTCGTGGTGATCGCGGCGCCGGTGCCGACGATGCCGGCGTTGTTCGCGCAGGTCCGCGAATCGCTCGAGCCACAGGCGATCGTCACCGATTGCGGCAGCACGAAGCGAAGCGTGATCGAAGGCGCGCGTGCCGGGTTGGGCGACGCGTTCCTGCGCTTCGTTCCCGGCCATCCGATTGCCGGTTCGGAACGCAGCGGCGCGCAGGCGGCCGATCCCGACCTGTTCCGTGGACGCCGCTGGCTGCTTTGTCCGGTCGATGCAACGCCTGCGCAGCATTGCGCGGCCGTCGCGCGCCTGCTCGCGCCCACCGGCGCCAAAGTCGAGACGCTCGATCCGCTGCTGCACGACCGGATTTTTGCGGAAGTCTCGCACTGGCCGCATGCCGTCGCGTTCGCGTTGTCGGCGGCCATCGCCGGGCACGACCTGTCGGAGCCTGCGCTCGGTTACTCGGGCGCGGGCCTGCGCGACACCTCTCGCATCGGCGCATCGTCGCCGACGCTGTGGGCGGACATCCTGCTCGACAACCGCGACCTGTGCCTCGAATCGGCGCAGCGTTTCAGCGATCGCATCGACGAAATCCGCGCGGCGCTTCGCGACGGCGATCGCGATGCGCTGGTGCGGATCTTCTCGACGGCCAGCCGCTGGCGCAACCGGCTGGCCTGAACGCGAGGCCTCAGCGCCAGATTCCGCGCCAGACTTCCGGGTCGCGCGCCGTGGGCTCCGGATGCAGTTCCGGGTGCAGCACGCTCACGTAGTGCTCGCGCAACTGCATCAGTTCGAGCGCCGCTTCGAACGGGAAGCCGTTGCGCGTGCCGCGCGTATCCATCAGCAACTCGTCGAACACGCCGATCATGTGCCGCGGACGATGCCAGTCGGCCGCGAGCCGGTTGACGACGTGCGGGTAGTGCCGTCGCAACACCGGCAGGCGCTGATCGACGGGCAGCGAATCGAGCCACTGCCGCGCGCGCAGGTCCAGCGTCTGGCCGGGCGCATCCGGCCGGCTCGGTAGAATCGGATCGGTCCTGTCGTTCATGCTGTCAACTGTAGGCGCGCTCGCCGCGTGCGCCCGAGGAACAATTTCAATGTCGCGCAGTTTTCGCGTCGGGCCGGGCGGTCGCCTGTCCGGGCGCCTCCGCGTTCCCGGTGACAAATCGATTTCGCATCGCGCGGTGATGCTCGGCGCGATCGCCGAAGGCACGACGCGCATCTCGGGCTTCCTCAGCGGCGCCGACGCGATTTCGACGATGAACGTCTTTCGCGCGCTCGGCGTCCGACTCGAAGGGCCGGTCGACGACGGCGTCACCGTGCACGGCGTCGGGCTGCACGGGCTGCGCGCGGCTTCCGTCGTACTCGATTGCGGCAACGCCGGCACCGCGATGCGCTTGCTGATGGGGCTGCTCGCCGGGCAGCGCTTCGCATCGACGCTGGTCGGCGACGAGAGCCTGACGAAGCGTCCGATGCGGCGCGTCGCCGAGCCCCTGCAACGGATGGGAGCGCGCATCGAGACCAACGCAGGCTGCCCGCCGGTGCGCGTCCTGCCCTCCGACGGCCTGCACGCGATCCGCTACGAACTGCCGATGGCCAGCGCGCAACTGAAGTCGGCGCTGCTGCTCGCCGGGCTCTATGCCGACGGCGAGACGGTCGTCGTCGAGCCGGCGCCCACGCGCGACCACACCGAACGCATGCTGCGCGCCTTCGGCGTCGACGTGCGCAGCGACGGACCGGTCGTCTCGCTGCGCGGCGGGCAGGCGCTACGCGCCACGACGGTGGACGTTCCGGCCGATCTGTCGTCGGCTGCGTTCTTCCTGGTCGGCGCGTCGATCGCGCCGGGCTCCGACCTTCTGCTCGAGCACGTCGGCATCAATCCGACGCGCATCGGCTGCCTGGAGATCCTGCGGCGCATGGGTGCGGACATCGAAGTCGTCGCGCAGCGGCAGGCGGGCGGCGAGCCGGTCGCCGACCTGCGCGTGCGCTCGGCGCCGCTGCACGGCATCGAGATTCCGCACGAACTCGTTCCGCTGGCGATCGACGAGTTCCCGGCGCTGTTCGTCGCCGCCTGCTGCGCCGAGGGACGCACGGTGGTGCGCGGCGCCGAGGAATTGCGCGTGAAGGAGTCCGACCGCATCGCAGCGATGGCCGAGGGCCTGGCCGCGCTGGGTTTCGTCACGCGGCCTACGGCGGACGGGATCGTCATCGACGGACGCGGCGGCGACGATGCCGTCTTTCGCGCGGGTCGCGGCGCTGCGCACCACGACCACCGGATCGCGATGTCGCTGGCGATCGCGGCGCTGCGCTCCTCGGGCGTCGTGGAAGTGGACGACACGACGAACGTTGCGACGTCGTTCCCCGGCTTCGTCGCGTCGGCGCGCGGCGCGGGGCTCGATATCGACGAGATCGGCGCATGACGGTCGGCGCAGGACGGCCGTCGGTCGAGGAGCGTGTGCGGTGAGCACGCCGATGAGCGCGCCGATGAGCACGCAAACGAACGCGCCGGTGATCGCCATCGACGGGCCGACTGCCTCCGGCAAGGGAACGGTCGCCGAGAAGGTCGCCTGCGCGCTCGGCTGGACCTACCTCGATTCGGGTGCGCTGTACCGGTTGTGCGCGCTGCAGGCGCAGCGCGAGGGGGTGGACCTCGACGACGAGGCGCGCGTCGCGCGTATCGCGCGGGCGCTGCCGGTGCGCTTCGCGCAGGGGTGCATCGAGCTGGCCGGGCACGACGTCAGCGACGTCCTGCGCGACGAGTCGGTGGGCAATGCGGCGTCGCGCGTCGCGGTGCTGCCCGGCGTGCGCGAGGCGCTGCTCGCGCTGCAGCGGCAGTTCCGCACCGCGCCCGGACTGGTCGCCGACGGGCGCGACATGGGCACCGTCGTCTTCCCCGACGCCGAGCTGAAGGTGTTCCTTACGGCGAGCGTCGAGTCGCGCGCCGAGCGACGATATAAGCAGTTGATCGAAAAGGGCTTTTCTGCTAAACTCCCCGACCTTTTGCGGGATCTGCAGCAGCGCGACGCGCGCGATGCCAACCGCGCCGTCGCTCCGCTTCGGCCCGCAGAAGACGCGATCGTGATCGACTCCACGCATCTCGACATCGACGCCACCGTCGAACGAGTGCTGAAGGCGCATCACGCGCGCAGGCGCCGGGCTTGCTGAAACGCTGCCCGGTTTCGCAACACCGCCGGGCCGCTTCCTACCGTACGAGCGTTCGGCGCGACATTCGTCATACGGGAACAATCTTTTGAATACAGTAACCGCAACGTCGGTATCCGCACCCTCGGCCGAAGCCGAAAGCTTCGCGCGCATGTTCGAGGAATCCCTGTCGCGCCAGGAGATGCGCCAGGGCGAAGTCATCACTGCAGAGGTGGTGCGCATCGATCACAACTTCGTGGTCGTCAACGCAGGCCTGAAGTCCGAGAGCTTCATCCCGATCGAGGAGTTCCACAACGATCGCGGCGAGCTCGACGTCAAGGATGGCGACTTCGTCTCGGTCGCCATCGAGGCGCTGGAAGACGGCTACGGCGAGACGCGCCTGTCGCGCGATCGTGCCAAGCGCCTGTCGGCGTGGATCAACCTCGAGAAGGCGCTCGAATCGGGCGAGCAGGTCGACGGCACGATCACCGGCAAGGTCAAGGGCGGACTCACCGTCATGACCAACGGCATCCGCGCGTTCCTGCCCGGCTCGCTGATCGACACGCGTCCGGTGAAGGACACCACGCCGTACGAGGGCAAGACGCTCGAGTTCAAGGTGATCAAGCTCGATCGCAAGCGTAACAACGTCGTGCTGTCGCGCCGCGCGGTGGTCGAGCTCACGCAGGGCGAAGAGCGCGCCAAGCTGCTCGAGACGCTGCACGAGGGCGCGATCGTCCACGGCGTCGTCAAGAACATCACCGACTACGGTGCGTTCATCGACCTCGGCGGCATCGACGGCCTGCTGCACATCACCGACATGGCGTGGCGTCGCGTTCGTCACCCGTCCGAAGTGCTGCAGGTCGGCCAGGAAGTCACCGCGAAGGTGCTCAAGTTCGACCAGGAGAAGAACCGCGTCTCGCTCGGCGTGAAGCAGCTCGGCGACGACCCGTGGGTCGGCATCGGCCGACGCTATCCGCAGGGCACGCGCATGTTCGGCAAGGTCACGAACATCACCGATTACGGTGCGTTCGTCGAGATCGAGCCGGGCATCGAGGGCCTGGTGCACGTCTCCGAGATGGACTGGACCAACAAGAACGTCAACCCCGGCAAGATCGTCGCGCTGGGCGACGAGGTCGAGGTCATGGTGCTGGAGATCGACGAAGACCGCCGCCGGATCTCGCTCGGCATGAAGCAGTGCCGGCCGAACCCATGGGAGGAATTCGCCGACAACCATCGCAAGAACGACAAGGTCAGCGGCACGATCAAGTCGATCACCGACTTCGGCGTGTTCATCGGGCTGCCCGGCGGCATCGACGGGCTGGTGCACCTGTCCGACCTCTCCTGGCACCAGCCGGGCGAGGAAGCCGTGCGCAACTTCAAGAAAGGCGACGAGATCGAGGCGATGGTGCTGGCCATCGACACCGAGCGCGAGCGCATTTCGCTGGGCATCAAGCAGCTCGAAGGCGATCCGTTCACCAACTACGCGGCCACGAACGAGAAGGGTGCGGTCGTCCGCGGAACGGTGCGCAGCGTCGATCCGAAAGGCGCGGTCATCGACCTGGGCAGCGACGTCGAGGGGTACCTGCGGGCCTCCGAGATCTCGCGCGACCGCGTCGAGGACGCCCGCCAGCACCTGAAGGAAGGCGAAGAGATCGAGGCGATGATCGTCAACATCGATCGCAAGAACCGCTCGATCAACCTGTCGCTGAAGGCGCGCGACACGGTCGAGACGGCCGAGGCGCTGCAGCGCATCCAGGCCGAGAGCGGTGCGGCGAGCGGTACGACGAACCTCGGCGCGCTGCTGCGCGCCAAGCTCGACACGCCGAAGGAGTAAGGACGAAGCGCCGCGCGGCCCGCGGGTCGCGCGGCGCCCGTCCCCCCGCCGGGCCGGCGACGCGACGCGGCCCGGCTCCTCAGCGAAGCAGGCACGAGATGGCATTGCACCCGGACGACTACGACGCGCTCGACGCAGCCGACACCCCCGAGGCGATGACCAAGTCGGAGCTGATCGCCCGGCTCGCCGAACGTTATCCGCAACTGGTCGCCAAGGACGCCGAATTCGCCGTCAAGACGATCCTCGACGCGATGGCGCGCACGCTCGCCGCCGGCAACCGCATCGAGATCCGCGGCTTCGGCAGCTTCGCGCTGTCGTACCGCCCCCCGCGCATCGGCCGTAATCCGAAGTCGGGCGAGAAGGTGCTCGTTCCCGAGAAGCGCGTCCCCCATTTCAAGCCAGGGAAGCAACTCAGGGAAAGGGTGGATGGGTTCAAGGAAGAGAGGGGGGAAGGGGGAAGGGAGAAGGGGAACAGCCTCGACCTGTGAAGCCGGGGTAAAACCGGGGTCAGACCACGGTTTTACTTGACCCTTCACCCTTCAC
>JAJPES010000050.1 GCA_021166725.1 Burkholderiaceae bacterium
CGGGGCTCCCCGCCACCCCCGTGCCCCCACCCCGGTTACCCGCGGCAAAACGTTGGACCCACCCCGGTTTTCCCGGTTTTCCCGGTTTCCCCCGGTTCCCCCCCGCGTCGTCACGCCAGCCGCAGCCGGCCGCGACGCAGCGCAACCCGCCGGCCGGTGCCCGGCGCGGGCAACCGGGCGAGCGCATCCGCGCCGGCGGCTGCCGCTGCGCTCATCGTTGCCGCGTGCGCGTGGCAGATCGCGCAGGCGAGCGCGTCGGCTGCATCGGTGGACGGAACGCCGGGCAATGCGAGCAGTCTTTGCACCATCTGCTGCACCTGCGACTTGGCCGCCCGGCCGTAGCCGACGACCGCCTGCTTGACCTGAAGGGCCGTGTACTCGTGCACCGGCAGTCCGTGGGCGACGAGAGCCCCGATCGCCGCGCCGCGCGCCTGTCCGAGCAGCAGCGTGGACTGCGGATTGACGTTGACGAAGACGATCTCGGCCACGGCGCTGTCGGGGCGGTATTCGCCGACCACGCCGGCAATGCCGACGTGGATCGTCTTCAGCCGCGGCGGCAGGCTGCCGGCGGGGATGCGGATGACGCCGCTGGCCACGTAGCGCAGGCGAGGACCGTCGGCGTCGATGATGCCGAAACCGGTGACGCGAAGCCCGGGGTCGATGCCGAGGATGCGCACGGCGCCGGCGCTCATGAGTTCAGAACGCGCAGCAGGTTCATTCGCCGTTCAATGGCGGAAATGGCGCACACCGGTGAACACCATCGCGATGCCGCGCTCGTCGGCAGCGGCAATGACCTCTTCGTCGCGCACCGAGCCGCCGGGCTGGATCACCGCGATCGCGCCCACCTCGGCGACGACGTCGAGTCCGTCGCGAAACGGGAAGAACGCGTCGGAGGCGACGACCGAGCCGGCGAGATCGAGCCCTGCGTTGCCCGCCTTGATCGACGCGATGCGAGCGGAATCGACGCGGCTCATCTGCCCCGCGCCGACGCCGAGCGTGGCGCCGTCGCCGCAGAAGACGATCGCATTGGACTTGACGAATTTGGCGACCCGCCAGGCGAACAGCAGATCGCGGCGCTGCGCTTCGGTGGGCGCGACGCGCGTGACGACTTTCAGTTCGTCGGCGCGCAGCGTGTGGTTGTCGGCGCTCTGCACGAGCAGCCCGGAGCCGATGCGCTTGACGTCCTGCGCGTTGTGCCCTCGCTCCCAGTCGGTGCGGCCGTCGGCCTGCACGCGGTCGAGGGCAATCTCGAGCACGCGCACGTTCGCTTTCGCGGCGAGCACGGCGCGTGCGTCGGCGCTGTACGACGGAGCGAGTACCACTTCGACGAACTGCTTCGACATCGCTCGCGCCGCCTCGGCGTCGACCGGTCGATTGAACGTGATGATGCCGCCGAAGGCCGAGGTCGGGTCGGTGCGGAAGGCGCGCGCATAGGCGTCGGCGGCGTCGGCGCCGATTGCCACGCCGCACGGGTTCGCGTGCTTGACGATGACGCACGCCGGCGTGTCGAAGGACTTCACGCATTCCCATGCCGCGTCGGCGTCGGCGATGTTGTTGTACGACAGTTCCTTGCCCTGCAGTTGCCTGGCCGTGACCAGCGAGCCGGGGGCGGGGTACAGGTCGCGGTAGAACGCGGCGTGCTGATGCGGGTTCTCTCCGTAGCGCAGGTCCTGCAGTTTCACGAAGCGGCCGTTCAGCTGCGCGGGAAATTCGGCGCGCGTGCCGTCGGCCTGCAGCGAGGACAGGTAGTCGGAGATGGCGCCGTCGTAGACCGCCACCGCATCGAAGGCGGCTACGGCAAGCCGGAAGCGTGTCTGGTCGGACAGTCCGCCGCTGGCGCGAATCTCGTCGAGTGCCGCGTCGTATTGCTGCGGCGTGGTCAGCACGCCCACGCCGCGCCAGTTCTTCGCGCCGGAGCGCACCATCGCCGGCCCGCCGATGTCGATGTTCTCGATCGCGTCCTCGAGCGGACAATCGGGTCGCGCGATGGTTGCCTCGAACGGATACAGGTTGACTACCAGCAGGTCGATCGGGTCGATGCCGTGCGCGGCGATCGCGTCGACGTGCGAAGCGAGCTCGCGCCGGGCGAGCAGCCCGCCGTGGATCTTCGGGTGCAGCGTCTTCACGCGCCCGTCGAGCATCTCGGGAAAGCCGGTGTGCTCGGACACTTCGACGGCGGGGATGCCGTTGTCGGCGAGCAGCCTGGCGGTGCCGCCGGTGGACAGGATGGCGATGCCCAGTGCGGCGAGTTCGCGCGCGAACGCGATCACGCCGGTCTTGTCGGACACGCTGATGAGAGCGCGACGAACGGGCTGGATCATCGCCGGGCGTCCTGCAGCATGCCGTGATGCTGAAGCTTCTTGCGCAAGGTGTTGCGATTGATGCCGAGCATTTCGCTGGCACGAAGTTGATTGCCGTGCGCCTCGCGCATCACCACTTCGAGCATCGGCCGTTCGACCGCCTGGATCACCATCTCGTAGATCGAATTCGGTTGCGTGCCTTCGAGATCGTCGAAATATCGCTCGAGGCTGCGCACCACGGCGTCGTCCAGCGGGGACTTCCGGTTCATGCTGCGTGGCTCCGTCGGAACAGGATGTCGTTCGCCGCCGCGTCGCGCTGCAGGCTTTCGCTGCGGTGGGCGAACCAGCGGTCGATCTCGTCCAGTTGCTGCTCGGCGCTGTCGAGCGTATGGAACCGGGCGAGGAAGGCCTGCGCGCCATCGAGGGCACGAAGGTACCAGCCGACGTGCTTGCGCGCGCTGCGTACGCCGCGCGCTTCGCCGTGGAACGCATAGTGATCGAGCAGATGCGCGCGCAGCGCAGCGCGAAGCGTCGCATCGTCGGGATCGGCGAGATGCTCGCCGGTGGACAGGTAGTGCGCAACCTGTCCGAAGATCCACGGCCGGCCCTGCGCGGCGCGGCCGATCATCACCGCGTCGGCACCGGTGAGGCGCAGCACCTCGGCCGCTTTCTGCGGCGAGTCGATGTCGCCGTTGGCGACGACCGGAACGCGCACGCTTGCCTTCACTTCTGCGATCGTTTCGTATTCCGCGCTACCGCGGAAGGCGCAGGCGCGCGTGCGCCCGTGAACCACGAGCATCTGCGCGCCGGCGTCGGCGAAGGCGCGCGCCAGGCGTACCGCGTTGCGCTGCCGCAGGTCGGGGCCGGTGCGCAGCTTCACGGTCACCGGAACGTCGACCGCACGCGCGACGACGTCGACGATCGACAGAGCGAGCGCTTCCTGCGCCATCAGCGCGGAGCCGGCGGCCGTGTTGCAGACCTTGCGCGCCGGGCATCCCATGTTGATGTCGACGATCTGCGCGCCGCGTGCCACGTTGTGCCGCGCGGCCTCGGCCATCGATGCGGGATCGGCGCCGACGATCTGCACCGCGCGCGGCTCGGTCTCGCCGGCATGATCGGTGCGTCGCTCGGTCTTTACGCTGTCGCGCAGTCGGGGATTCGACGACGCCATCTCGGACACCGCATATCCCGCACCGAGACGCTTGCACAGCTGGCGGAAGGGGCGGTCAGTGACGCCGGCCATCGGTGCCACCAGCGCGCGATTGGCAATCGCGTGCGGGCCGATCCGGAAGGCTGTGCTCGTCATCGCGCGACTGCGATCGTTTGCGAACGGGAGGGCGATTCTATCGAAAAAGACCGCACGCGACGATGCACGAATTCTCAGGCCGACCGCAGCCCGAACATGAGCGCCTTCGCGAAGCGATCGCGCAGCGGAGCGGCCCAGTCGAGGACGTCGAACGCCACCGACTGGATCGGCGCGAGTGCCGGCCAGCCGAACAATTGTGCGAGCGTGTCGGTGACGCCCACCGTTGCCGCGCGATCGATGCGGCGCCGACGACGAAAGCGCGCGAGCGCTTCTTCGAGCGGCGTGCCGCGTGCGTGCGCCGTGCCGAGTTCCTGCGCGAGTTCGAAGGCATCGCGCAGGCCGAGGTTCAATCCCTGCCCGGCCACCGGATGCAGTGCCTGCGCGGCATTGCCGATCGACACGTGGCGCGGGTCGTCGTCGCGTTGAGCGAGTCGGCGCTGCAGGGGCGCGGTATGTCGCTCGCCGACCAGCCGCAGCGCGCCGAGCGCCGGACCGAAGGCGTCGAGCAGTTCGGCGTCGAACCGGTCCGGCGAAAGGCGTGCGCGTCGTTCGCTTTGCTGCGGCGCGGCGCACCAGACTACCGCGCGCCGATCCGGCTCGGGAAGCGGAAGCAGCGCGAGCGGGCCGTGCCGCGTGAAGTGTTCGAAGGCGACGCCCGGCGCGTCGCGTGCGACGAGGACTTCGGCGAGGAGGACGGATTGGCGAAAGTCAAGTGTGCGCGCGGACGGCGCCCGGGGGGGGCCCGGCCCCCGGCACGGGGTCGCGGCGGCGGCGCCGACGAGGGGGGCCGGGGGGCGGGGGGAGGGGGGAGGGGG
>JAJPES010000070.1 GCA_021166725.1 Burkholderiaceae bacterium
ACGCCCCCAAAACAGGCCCTCTGACCCAGAATCCGACCACGATCGTGACCGCTCAACCTACAATCCAGTCCTGCGCAGGGCCGGATCGGGCAACCCGGTCACGTTCGCCGGATTCGGCGGTCACGTTCGCCGGAATACGCAAGACGCCCGTGCCGCCGTCCTCGAACGCGCGCGCGCAGGCAGCCATGTAGAGCCGCCAGACGCGGTAGGTCGCTTCATCGACCTCCTGCAAAGCGTCCTCGCGGCGCGCCTCGAGTCGTTTCACCCAGTGGCGCAGCGTCAGCGCGTAATGCGCTCGCAGTCCTTCGACGTCGTGAATTTCGAACCCGGCGCGCTCCATGCCGAGCTGGATGTTGCTGACGCAATCGAGCTCTCCATCGGGAAAGACGTAACGGTTGATGAACCGGGTGGCCGCCGTCTTCTTCCACCCTTCCTGATCGTGCGTGATGCCGTGGTTGAGGAATAGCCCGCCCGGACGGAGAAGGCGCTGCACGATGCCGTAGTACGTCGGCAGGTTGGCCAGTCCGACGTGCTCGAACATGCCGACGCTCGAGACTTTGTCGTAAATCGCTTCGCCCGGCAGATCGCGGTAGTCGCGCAGCTCCACCGTGACGCGGTCTTGCAGGCCTTCGGCGCAGATGCGCGCCCGGGCGTACTCGAGCTGCCGCTCGCTCAACGTGATGCCGTGCGCGTGCACGCCGTACGCGCGCGCAGCCCAGCACGTCAGGGCGCCCCATCCGCACCCGATGTCGAGCAGGCGTTCGCCGGGCCGCAGACGCAGCTTGCGGCAGATGTGATCGAGCTTGTTGCGTTGCGCCTCATCGAGCGTGTCCTCGGGCGTCTCGAAATAGGCGCACGAATACACGCGCTGCTCATCGAGCCACAGCCCGTAGAAGGCGTTGGACACGTCGTAGTGAAACGAGATTGCGGCGCGATCGGTCTGGCGCGAATGGCGATGCGAAAAGCGGCGGGAGATGCGCGAAGCGATCGTGGCTCCTGCCGTCGCGCCGTCGCACTCGGGCGCCCGCAGCATGAGCGCATCGCGCAGCAGCGCCGCCTTGTCGCGCCACGACAGCGAGACTGCTTCGAGGTGATCCTTCAGCCCGAGTGCGCTGTACAGGTCGCCCTCGATGTCGATCACGCCACGGATATAGGCGTCGGCGAGCAGGACAGGATCGCGGGAGAGCACGAGCCGGCGCAGCACGGATGGATCCCGGAGTATGAGTGTGAAGCCGGACTCGTCCTCCAGCGCGTGCTCCTGTTGGTTTCCCAGCCGCAGCGCCGGCGGGCGCTCCATGCCGCCGAGCAGACGACGCAGGATGCGAAGGGCGGGCTCGTGCGCTGCAGTCGACGCTGGCGCAGGGGGGTTCGTCATCGTTTTCCCGACATTCAGCAATTGGGCGGCTGGGTGCGCGCGACGCACGGTTGACGTTCACGTGCCACATATCCGGCCGCGCAGGTTCTCAGATCCGTTCGAGCGCGAGCGCCACCGCTTGCCCGCCGCCGATGCAGAGCGTCACGATGCCGCGGCGCAAACCGTCGCGCTGCATTGAGTGCTCACGCTCCTACGATTCCTCGGTTGACCGGATGCGGGCACAGCAGCCGCATCGCTGCAGTACGCCCTCGCCGGCGCCGCGCAATCCGGCCGCGTTGGCCTCGTCCGTGTCCAGATGCAGTTCAAGCACCGCGCTCGCGCTCACGCGCAGCGCGACGTGTTGCAGCACGGTGCCTCGTTCGGTGTCGAGAGCTACTTCGATCTCGCTGCGCCCCGAAAGGCCCAGATGCTGCACGTCGGCAGGGTTCAGGTGGAGGTGCCGGCGCGCCACGATCAACCCGGTCGTTCGCAGCTCGCCGCTCGGGCCGACCAGCGTCACCTCGGGCGTCCCATCGAGATCGCCCGACAGGCGCAGGGGCGCGTCAACGTCCAGCCGGATCGCCTCGGTGCGGCTGACCTCGATCTGGTTGGCCGTGCGGCACGGTCCGAGCACGCGCACGCGTTCGAGCCGCCCGCGTTGGCCGACGACCTCGACGGTCTCCTCGGCGGCCCAGAAGTCGGGCTGACTAAGCTTGTGTCGCACGCGCAGCGAATGACCGGCCCCGAACAAGGACTCGACCGCGGCCTGCGTCAGGTGAACGTGGTGCGCCGAGATCGCCACCGGGATCGCCGCGCTGCTGGCCGGGGATGCGCATGGTGACGATTCCGCCAAGGACCGCAGCAGGTGATCGCGCTGTGAATCAGTTCGCATAGAGCTGCTCGAATACCGTCTCGGCCCAGAGGTCGCGGCTCGTTCGCCACGACGCGATCGCGTGCTCCCATGCATCGGCGTTCGAACGTTCCCAGCGGTACCACGGGTTCGATGTTCGCTCGGGGTCGCGCGCACCCGCCTGCTCGAGCCACTGCAACGTCCACGGTAGCCAGGCCAGCGCCGGTATCGCCTGTTCGGACCAGACCTGCCGGCTCACACGCATCGGGTGCAGCGCGCGCAGCAACCTCGCCGACGCCGGTGTAACCGTCATTCGCACCAGCGGTGAAATCCACTGCGCGTAGGCGCGCTCCATCGCCTCGGAAACTTCCTGGACCTTCTCGAAGCCCGCCGGTTCAGGGTCGAACGGCAGTTCCTCCAGGCGACGGGATTCGAAGCGTGCCGCCGGTGCTGCGTCGCCCGAGCCGGACTCGTCGAGCACCATTTCGTACAGGCCCGGGGCAAGGTTCTGGATCTCGCCAGCGTGGTGGAGCATCGCCCGGTGCTCGCGCCGTGCCACGCTTGCCGACACGAAGATGCCGAGGTGCCCCGCCTGCTTGTGCAGCAGGTAGACGACGCGCTGGCCTGCGCGCACGAGATCGTCAGTCGACGGGTACACCGTCTTCAGCCAGGCCAGCGCTTGATGCGGCGGCGTGATGTTGTCGCCGTGGGAGCTGAAGAGGACGAGTGGCGTCTCGATGTTCTTCAGGTCGGCCAAGCAATGTCCGTCGATCATCACTTCGCCATTTTCGAGGCGATTGCCGACGAACAGCTCGCCTGCAATCGCCAGCATTTCCTCGCGTGCCAGAAAGTAGAAGCCGTTCCACCAGCGCTCGAATTCGAGGAAGCGCTCACGCTCGGCCTCGGGCTGCGCGTACAACGTGTCGTATTTACGGAAAACGCCCTCGGGACGCAGCGCCTCGAAGTTCTGCACCAGCCACGCGCCGTCGAAGAGGCCGCCGCCCAGGTCCGATACCCAGTGCGCGGGCCAGCCGCCGCCCGTGAAGCCACCGAGCAGTCGCATCGGATTGACGCCGCGCTCGCCGGCCCAGTACGACAGCGGCGAACCGTTCAGCACGGCCAGCGCAGCGCGATTGCGGCAATGCGCCAGCGCGAGCGCCAGTGCCCAGCCGCCCTGGCAGTTGCCATAGACGATAGGCGGCTTGGCACGATGGCGCCCGGCGACGATGTCGATGAAAGCAGCGAGCGTCTGCACGACGGCATCCATCGTCTGTCCTTGCACGGGCTCGGCGTCGAAGACGACGAAGTAGACCGGGTGGCCCTCTCGCAGCGCCATGCCGACCTCGGAGTCACGCTTGAACCCGCCGATGCCCGGGCCGTGCCCGGCGCGCGGATCGACCACCATCACCGGCGCTGCGTCCTTGCGCACGTACTTCTCGAGTGCGTCGGTTCCGCAGCGGGTCGCCCGCAGCAGCCGGTAATTGGACGGCGGCGTGAGGTCGTGTCCGTCGGCTACCGGCTCGTACTCGAAGTGCAACAACGGCGGCATGCCTTGGGCCTCGTGCGCCGTCATGTTGGCGGCCCGCACGCGCAACGCGTCGGCGGCGGCGGTCGCACGCCAGACGGCGTCCAGCCAATAATGGGCGAGGCTGCTCCCGGGCCATGAGATCCCCTCTTCAGGCCCGCGCGCGCCGGCGGTGGTCGACTTCTGCATCTCGCTTCTTTCTCAGTGGGAACAGCAACCGCCCCGCCCCGAAGCCGACGCCCCGTGCGCGTGGTCGCCCTTGTGTTGTTGCCCTGCCGTTGCAGCCGACGATGAGCGCGCCTTGTAGCCGGCCTCGTCCAAGGCGGCGACGAATGCCTGCACGCGCTGCGATGCATTCTCGGCAATGACGCGCGCTACACCGCCTTGCAGATCGACGGTAGCGTCACGCACGCCAGGCACGCGCCGGAGCGCCTGGGTGACCGATGCTGCACAAGATCCGCACGTCATGCCGTCTACTTCCAGTTCAATGGTTTCCATCACGGAACTCCTTTCCTTCAGTGCTGATGACCGCTTCGGCGCTCAGGAACCAAACGCGTGATCAGGCCCGTACACCCGATGCACCGTTTCCTGCTCGGCAAACGTGGTGCTTGCGCGGTCGGCTTGAACCTGTGCCCGGGTCAGCTTCGAGGTCGAGTTGCGAACGGCTGCGGGAAACTCGTATGACTGACGAATGGCCCCCGCCTGCTGCGCGGCTCGCAATTCGGCCAGGACTTGAGCGCGCGGGGTCGTGCTCTTCGTAGGATGGACGAGCTGGTATCCGATTTCGTTATTCACGAACTCGATGCCGCTATCGGCCAGAGCCGGCGTGCCGGCGGCCAATGCAACGACGACGATCGACAGGGCTTTCAGGGACATGTGAATTCTCCAATCAAGTTTCTGCAAGTCGCGGCACCGGGGCGCCGTGAGTGACGTGTCGTGGACATCACGTCGCTACTGTAGGGTTTGACCACTGACGGCAGGATGGCACGATGATTACGTTGCCTTAATCAGCGCCTTGCCTACCCTGCGCGTTCGCAGCGACGCGAGTCGACCTCTCGTTGCTCCACGCTCGGCAAAGTTCGATGGCGGCGATCAAGATCGGCATTCCCCGTATAGACCGGGAACGCAATTGCGCTTGGCGCGGTCTCGATGGCAGATGCGCCGCTTTCCTCTTCCATGGATCTGGAGCAGGTGCAGACGATGAACCAGGCATTCGGAGTGGCGGGTGCGGCGGTGGAAGCGGTGGGAATCGCAGTGATCCTTGTCGGTTTCGTGATGGCGCTCGCCTCATGCGTGCCGCGTCTGCGCTCTGGAGGGACGCTTGCCGCCTACAGGGATCTGCGGATCGGCCTGGGTCGCTCGCTCATCGTCGGCCTGGAGTTCCTCATCGCCGGTGACATCATCCGCACCGTGACCGTCACGCAAACATTGGAAAGCGCCGGAGTGCTCGCGGTCATCGTTCTCATTCGAGTAGTGCTCGCGCTCACGCTCGAGCTGGAAATCGGGGAGCGCACGTTGCGCCGTACCGATCGGTCGCACGAATCAGCGGCGCCCCACGATACACCGGAGCGCCAGGCAGACCGTTGATGACCGTGCATCGTAGAGCGGACCTAAACAGCCAGCGCAATGCGGGCTCGCCTCGAGCACGCAGCGCTTCAGCACAATAAGGCCTTCAGACGAGCCGACGCACCGCGTAACCGATCGCCTCGGAGGCGCGTGCGCGCCAGCCCCGACGCCGCCAGATCTCTGGCGCCACTTCCTCGGCGTCCGCCAAGTCTCGCTCATACTGGAGATCCATTCGTCGAGCGAGCGGGCGATCGGGGGCAAGCAGGATCAGTTCCTGGTTCACGAACAAGCTCATGTAGTCCAGGTTCGCCGAGCCAACGATCGCCCATTCCGCGTCGATCGCCATCGACTTGCCATGAAGCTTTCGCGGCTGGTATTCGAAGATGCGCACACCCGATTCGAGAAGCGGGTCGTATGCCGCGCGTGTGACCCATCCCGCCACCGGAGGATCGCCGACGCGCGGAACCAGAAGCCGCACATCGACGCCGCGTGAGGCCGAGCTGCGCATCGCTTCCTCGACAAGCGTGCCGGGTCCGAAAAATGGGGATGTGACGTGAACGTGATAACGGGCGTTTCGCACGAGTGCGGCATGCAGACACGCCAGGCGCCACTGGCAGGCGGTCGAGTCGCTCGCCACGAGTAGAGGCTCGGTGACCACGACCGGGTCATCGGGGATCGCTGTAGCGGGCGTGGCACCTTCGTCCCGCCAGAGCCGGTCGAAAAGCGTCGCGGCCACGGCAACGAGTCCGCCCGTCACGCCGGCGTGTGTATCACGCTGACGGGTTTCGCCCGAGAGGATGCGCGAGTTCAACCGTCGGATGTTGAACCCGCCCAAAAAGGCGCGCCGATCGTCGATCACAAGCAGCTTGCGGTGATTGCGCTGGCGGTACTGGACCGGATGAAGCCAGCGAAAGGGATGGAACCATTGGAACGCGACACCAGCCGTCTCGAGATCCTGGCGCAGCATTCGGAACGACGGGAAATCGGCTCCGAACGCGTCGAGATGCACCCGAACGTCGAGCCCGACCCGCCCCCGCTCGACAAGTGCCGAAACGAAGCGCCGACCCACCTCGTCGGCAGCGAAGATGAACGATTCCAGCCAGACCCTCTGCTTTGCGGCGGCAATGTCGGCGAGCATGGACTCGTAGAGATCGTCGCCTTCGACGAACAGCTCGAACGAACCTACCTCGAGGCACGACGAAGCGCGGTGTGGCAGTGGGTTCAACGACAACACGCAAGATCTCCATGCAGAACGGCTTGGGTGATCCCAACCGGCGCCCGGGTGCGCCCGCGGCGCATTCATCGCAGGCATCGATGACTCGCGAGGCGTCGGCCAGCTGCTTCGCATCGAGGGCGAGTAGCGCCGAAACGTCGACGCGGCACACTCCGGGCTCGCCCAGTAGCAAGTCAGCTTCGAAGCGGAGGCTTCTGCCGGCTCCGCGAACTCGTGCGTGCGGGCGATTTCACCTGCACGTTGCGCGGCTTTCAATTCGGCGACGACCTGCGCACGAGTCGTCGCGCTCGATTCGCCGCTCAGTCGCGACCCGATCTCCGCCATCCATTGCGCTCGTCGAGGCGCTAGAACGGACTGCGCCGACGCGCGCCCAATTCGGTGCCATCGATGTTGTCGCAGACGGCAGAGTGGCGAATGCGGCATCGAGAAGCGGGCTGTGGAAGGCATGGCCGCTTCCGAGGCGCCGTGCACGACGCATCGCCGCCGCGGCGTGCATCAGCAGGATCGTCGCATTCGTGCCGTCGCCGGGGAAACAGGCCACGCCGAGAATCGGCCGCAGTCTCACAGGAGCGCCGGCGGATCTGCAAGGCGTCGACAACACTTTCAGCAACCCCTCGACAAATGCGGCCGCACGCTCGCGCGACCCGATCGGACTGTGCAAGCACACGAATGACCTGAATCCATAACATCCGATCGGGTCGCCGCTCCCTTCCATGTACGCTGAAATCCGCTCGCAGACGAGCGCGCGCAACTCGTCGACGGCGCTTCCGTCGCCCCCGTGCCTTATCGCATCGAGACCTTCGAGCTCGATCCAGATCAGCATCCCGTCTTCTGGCACCCGCTCGCACCTCCCGGCGGGTGCCAGCGTGTCTTCGAACCGCAGTCCTTGCGCGCGCTGATGTGGGGCGAGCCGCTCTTGGAGTCGATCTTCGAAAGCGGCACCGCCATAGTCTCGAAGTTGCACCTCCGAGCGCTGCGACAAACGCCCCCAATGTCGGCGCGTGGTCGCAATCAGACGCTCGAGAACGGGGCGGACTCGCGTGCTTGGGGCGTGCGCTGCGCTGGACGGCGCCGCTCGATCGTTCGGATCCATTGCTCTCCTCCCTTGGCGACGGTGTTCAAAGGGAATAT
>JAJPES010000009.1 GCA_021166725.1 Burkholderiaceae bacterium
CGAGGTTGGAGGTCATCACGATCACGGTGTTGCGGAAGTCCACCGTGCGGCCCTGGCCGTCGGTCAGGCGACCATCGTCCAGCACCTGCAGCAGGATGTTGAACACATCCGGATGCGCCTTCTCCACCTCGTCCAGCAGGATCACGCTGTAGGGACGGCGGCGCACGGCTTCGGTGAGGTAGCCGCCCTCTTCATAGCCCACGTAGCCGGGAGGCGCGCCGATCAGGCGGCTGACCGCGTGCTTCTCCATGAATTCGCTCATGTCGATGCGCACCATCGCGTCGCTGCTGTCGAACAGGAACTCCGCCAGCGCCTTGCACAGCTCGGTCTTGCCGACGCCGGTGGGACCAAGGAACAGGAAAGAGCCGGACGGCCGGTTCGGATCGGACAGGCCGGCGCGCGAGCGGCGCACCGCGTCGGATACCACCTTGATGGCCTCCTCCTGCCCCACCACGCGGGCGTGCAGCTGCGCCTCCATCTGCAGCAGCTTCTCGCGCTCGCCCTCCAGCATCTTGCTGACTGGGATGCCGGTCCAGCGCGCGACCACCTGCGCGATCTCCTCGGCGGTGACCTTGTCCTGCAGGAGGGTGAAGCCTTTCGTTTCCGCTTCCTGTGCGGCGGCCAGCTGCTTCTCCAGCGCCGGGATGCGGCCGTACTGGATCTCGCTCATCGCGGCGAAATCCTGCTTGCGCTGGGCCGCCTCCAGCTCGAGGCGCGCGGCCTCGATCTGTTCCTTGATCTTGGTCGCGCCCTGCAGGGTGGCCTTTTCGGCCTTCCACACTTCCTCGAGGTCGCTGTACTCGCGCTCGAGCCCGTCGATCTCCTTTTCGAGATCGGCCAGGCGCTGCTTCGACTCGGCGTCCTTCTCCTTCTTCAGCGCCTCGCGCTGGATCTTCAGCTGGATGAGCCGGCGCTCCTTGCGGTCCATCTCCTCCGGCTTGGAGTCAATTTCCATGCGGATGCGCGAGGCCGCCTCGTCCATCAGGTCGATGGCCTTGTCCGGCAGCTGGCGGTCGGCGATGTAGCGGTTCGACAACGTGGCCGCGGCGACGATGGCCGGATCGGTGATCTCCACGCCGTGGTGCACGGCGTAGCGCTCCTTCAGGCCGCGCAGGATGGCGATGGTGTCTTCCACCGACGGCTCGCCCACGAACACCTTCTGGAAGCGGCGCTCCAGCGCGGCGTCCTTCTCCACGTACTTGCGGTACTCGTCCAGCGTGGTCGCGCCGATGCAATGCAATTCGCCGCGCGCCAGCGCCGGCTTGAGCATGTTGCCGGCGTCCATCGCGCCCTCGGCCTTGCCGGCGCCCACCAGCGTGTGCATCTCGTCGATGAAGACGATCGTGCGGCCTTCCTCGGCGGCCAGTTCCTTGAGCACGGCCTTCAGGCGCTCCTCGAACTCGCCGCGGTATTTCGCGCCGGCGATCAGCGCCGCCATGTCGAGCACGAGCACGCGCTTGTCCTTCAGCGTCTCGGGTACGCTGCCGTCGACGATACGCTGCGCGAGGCCCTCGACGATCGCCGTCTTGCCCACGCCCGGCTCGCCGATCAGCACCGGGTTGTTCTTCGTGCGCCGCTGCAGGATCTGGATGGTGCGCCGGATCTCCTCGTCGCGGCCGATCACCGGATCGAGCTTGCCCTGGCGCGCGCGCTCGGTGAGGTCGATCGTGTATTTCTTCAGCGCCTCGCGCTGGCCTTCGGCCTCGGCGTTGTCCACGCTCGCCCCGCCCCGAACGGCGTCGATCGCCGCTTCGAGCGACTTGCGCGTGAGCCCTGCTTCCTTCGCGATGCGCCCGGCCTCGCCCTTGTCCTCGGTGAGCGCGAGCAGGAACATCTCGGTGGCGATGTACTGGTCGCCGCGCTTCAGGGCCTCCTTCTCGGAGAGGTTCAGCAGGTTCACCAGCTCGCGGCCGATCTGCACCTCGCCACCGGTGCCCGAGACCTGCGGCAGCCGCTTGATCGCGGCGTCGGCGGCGGTCTTCAGCGCGGACGAGCGAACGCCGGCGCGCTCGAGCAGCGTGCGGCCCGAGCCGTCGGCCTGGCCGGCAATGGCGGCGAGCACGTGCACGGGCTCGATGTACTGGTTGTCGTTCGCAATGGCCAGGCTCTGCGCGTCGGCGAGCGCCTGCTGGAACTGCGTGGTGAGTTTGTCGAGACGCATGGAGTCCTCGGAATCCGGATGTGCGGGAGCGGCTGCGGGCCGCCAGAGCTGACGCCTATCTGAGGGGGCGCCCGGTCGGTTTCAAGAGTCGCCGGGCGCGGCAATCGCGAAACGCTATATTCGGATCATCGTTTCCCGACCCTCTGCCATGTCCACGCTATTCGCTCCGTTGCAACTGCGCTCGCTCGTGCTCGCCAACCGCATCGTCGTCTCTCCGATGTGCCAGTACTCGGCAGTCGAGGGGCGTGCGCAACCCTGGCACTGCGTGCACCTGGGGCATCTCGCCCTGGGCGGCGCCGGCCTCGTGATGATCGAGGCGTCGGCGGTGGAGCCGGCCGGGCGCATCACCTACGGCGACCTCGGGCTGTACGACGACACCACCGAGGAGGCGCTCGCGCGCACGCTGGCCACCGTGCGCAGCGTCTCGCAGGCGCCGATCGGCATCCAGCTCGCGCACGCCGGCCGGAAGGCGTCGAGCGCACGCCCGTGGGAGGGCGGCAAGCTGATCGACGTCGACGCGGGCGGCTGGCAACGGGTGGCGCCCAGCGCGGCTTCCTACTCCGACGACGAGCCGGCGCCGCACGCGCTGTCGCGCGACGAGCTGGACGCGCTGAAGATGCGCTTCGTCGATTCGGTGCACCGCGCCGACCGGCTGGGACTCGACGCGATCGAGGTGCACGCCGCGCACGGCTACCTGCTGCACCAGTTCCTGTGGCCGCGGTCGAACCTGCGCGAGGACGAATACGGCGGGTCGCGCGAGAACCGGATGCGCTGGCCCCTCGAGGTGATCGCCGCGATGCGCGCGGCATGGCCCGCGCACAAGCCGCTCGGCGTGCGCATCTCGGCCACCGACTGGCGCGACGACCTGCCCGCCGCGCAGCGCTTCGACCTGCCCGACGCAATCGTCTTCGCGCGCGCCTGCGCGCAGCTGGGCGTGGACTGGATCGACGCGTCGAGCGGCGGCATCTCGCCGCTGCAGAAGATCGCGCTGCGTCCCGGCTACCAGGTGCCCTTCGCGGAGGCGATCCGGCGCGAGGTGCCCGATACGCACGTGATGGCGGTCGGGCTGATCACCGAGCCGCGGCAGGCCGAGGAGATCGTCGCTTCGGGACAGGCCGACCTGGTGGCGCTGGCGCGCGCGATGCTCTACGACCCCCGCTGGCCGTGGCGCGCGGCGGCCGAGCTGGGCGCGAAGGTGGAAGCGCCGCGGCAGTACTGGCGCAGCGAGCCGCGCGAGCATCGGGGACTGTTCGGGGATACGGCGCAGGGGCAGCGGTGACGATGGGCGGCGGGCGCAGCAACGGACGGCGTCGACGATGAGCCGCTTTCGCGCAGTCGTGCTCGACATGGACGGACTGATGCTCGACACCGAGCGCATCGCCGTCGAATGCTGGATCGAGTCGGCACGGGTGTCGGGCTGGGAGATCTCGCGCGAAACCTGCCTGGCGATGGTCGGACTCGACCACCGCGCATCGCGGCAGAAGCTGCTCGATGCGGGCGGACGCAGCTTCCCGCTCGACGAGGTGTCCAAGCGCGGGCGCGTGCGCTATCTCGAACGGCTGCGCGGCGAAGGGGTCGGGCTGAAGCCCGGCATCGTCGAGCTGCTCGACTGGCTCGATGCGCGCGGCGTGCCGAAGGCGGTAGCGACGTCGACGATGTGCGAGATGGCGATGGAGAAGCTCGAGCTGGCGGGATTGCGCGGACGCTTCCAAACGATCGTCTGCGGCGACCAGGTGCCGAAGACGAAGCCGGCGCCGGACGTCTACCTGGCGGCGACGGAGCAACTGGGTTTCAATCCGCGCGCGTGCATCGCGGTGGAGGATTCGGACGTCGGGCTCAGGGCGGCGCACGGCGCGGGGCTGACGTGCATCGTGGTGCCGGACATGGTGCCGCCGCGCGAGGAGTACGCGGGGCTGGCGCATCGCGTGGTGGGGAGCCTGGCGGAGGCGCGCGGGGTGATCGAGGGATTGCTGGGGGAATAGGGCCCTACGCTCCCGCAATCACCAGCGCCCCCGCTACGACGAGCCCCCCGCCCAGCGCGAGCCTCCAGCTCACACGCTCGGATTACGCGCATTTCCCCTCGCTCTCGCGGCAACGCGCACCGATATGCGCGAATTCCGACCGTTCGTCCGCACGTTGGCGTGATCACCGCGTAATACGCGCGGATTTCGTGCATTTCGGCGCGTGCCTCTCGGGCGCAAAGCCTGGCCGGGAAGCGGGCGAGCATGAGTCTTACGAACGAACGGACAATTGCGAGCTGTAAAGCTGCTGCGCGGCCATGCAGGCCGAGTGAACCGTCGGCATCAACCTGCAGATCGATCCGCAACGCCGCCGCGCTTCGATCTTCGTCGTGCGACATACCTCTCGAGCACGAGGTTCATGCAGGATTGCCATCCGGGCCCCGTGGAGCGGAAATACTCGAGCACGCCTTCGCTGTACCGGACCGAAACCAGCTGCTTCCGCGACTCGGCCGGGGGCCGACCTCGCAGCTTCCGAATCGGCACCATCGCCGCAAGTTGCTCGTCGCTGAGGGGCCTAGCATCGGGGTCGGACTTCGCGGCTTCGGTGATGCGGCGATCCTCTTCCGCTGAAGGCATTCTGATCCGCGGCCTGGCAGCTTCAACTCGCTTCATAACGCGTCACTTCTCTTCGGTTTGCCCGTCGCAAGCTGATGATTCTTCGCACTGGCGGCTTCTTCAATTATCGTAGCTACGAAAAAACAGTTCGGCAACGCGTTTCTCCCATTCAAGAGGAACAAGCTGGATCGGAAAAGAAGCCTTCCGCCTTACGTCGAACGACTCGAGCGGCTTCTCTTTGCAGATCCGGAAAGCCGCAGCCCGGGAGCAGCGACGATGCTGCGCCCACCCCCCTGGAGCCAGCGTACGTCCGCGTCCGACCTCGCTCCCACCCTTGCCCCCGCGATCGCCCCGCTACTGCGGGCCAAGCGCTTTCCTCACGGCCCCTCAATGCGGCGCCGTCGCGAGCAGCCACAGCACGCCGGCCACCATCGTCGCCATGCCGATCGCCTCACGGCGCGTCGTGCGCTGCGAGAACAGCCGATGCGAAACCGCCTGCGCGAACAGGATCTCCGACAGGCCGACCGTACGCACGGCGGCGGCCGTCTGCAGCGAGAACGCGAAGAACAGCAGTTGCGACGCGAGCGCGCCGGAGGCGCCGGCCACGAGCGAACGGCGCCACATGCGGAAGATCGCGCGCAGCACTTCGCGCTCTCGCCACGCGAGCCAGCCGGTAAGCAGCGCGGTCTGCATCGCCAGCGTGACGGCGAGCGTCATCGTGGCGCGCGCGTAGAACGGCGCGTCGCCCAGCGCGAGAATCGCGCCGCGAAAACCGACTGCCGACAGCGCGAACATCGCGCCCGAGCCGACGCCGAGCAGTGCGGCGCGCGGCACGACCGGCAGTTTCGCGCGCCGAGGGTGCGAGGTCTGCGCAGTGCCGGAGGTAGCACCGACAGCAGCGGGTGTCGCGCTACGCGCGACCGGCGCGGCACTTTCCGCAGGCAGCGACTCCGCCACCGCAAGCACCGCCCGCGCCGGCATCGACATCAGCAGCACCCCCGCCGTCGCGAGCGCGATCGCCAGCGTCGCCTGCAGGCTCAACCGTTCGCCGAGGAACAGGAATCCGAACAGCGCGATCTGCAGCGGCTCGGTCTTCACGTAGGCGATCGCGACGACGAACGAGCGCTCGCGCATCGCGGCGAGCATCGCTGCGGTGGCGGTGATCTGGAACAGGCCGCCCATCGCGGCCCAGGCGACGAAGCTCCACGACAGTTCGAGCGCGCGCAGGTCGACGACGAACGCCATCGCGGCGAGAAACAGCAACCCGAACGGCAGTCCGAACAGGAAGCGCACATGCGTGGCGCCGACCGTGCCTAGCGTATCGACCAGACTGCGCTGCATCGTGTTGCGGATGGTCTGCACGCCGTTGCCGGCGACCGTGCAGGCGATCCACAGCCACGCGGGCGCCTCGATCATGCAACCGCAAGCCGATAGCCGATCGCGGCTGCGGCGAGCGCGCCGAATACATGCAGTGCGGTGTGTGCGAGCGCCCAGCCGAAGGCGCCGCGGGCGAGCAGGCCGTAGGACTCGATCGAGAAACTGGAGAAGGTGGTGAGCGCGCCCAGAAAACCGGTGATCGCGAACAACCGCCACTCGGGGGCGAAGTCCGGATTGCGCGAGAACCAGGCGACAGCGAGACCGATGAGCAGTCCGCCGACCACATTGACGAGCAGCGTGCCCAGCGGCAGCGCTCGATGGACCGTGTTCAGCCAGATGCCGGCCGCCCAGCGCAGCCATGCGCCGAGCACGGCGCCGACGCCGACGGCGAGGAAACCCGCAAGACTGAAATGCGGGGGGATCAACGCGGGCACGCCTGCAGGGCGCAGGCGGCGTGCGACGCGTGTTTCGCGCAGCCGGCGTGCGTCGCGCTCACCAGCGCGCCGCCGCGTGGTCGTCGGCTTCGCGTGCTTCCACCCAGCGCTCGCCCTGCGAGGTGGCTTCCTTCTTCCAGAACGGCGCCTGCGTCTTCAGGTAGTCGATGATGAACTCGCAGGCATCGAAGGCTTCGCCGCGGTGCGCCGACGTGACGACGACGAGCACGATGCGATCGCCCGGTTCGAGCGGTCCGTAGCGATGGACGACCAGCGTGTCGAAGACGTTCCAGCGGCTGCGCGCCTGCGCGCAGATGTCTTCGAGCGCACGCTCGGTCATGCCCGGATAGTGCTCGAGCGTCATCGAGCCGACGCCCTCGCCTTCGTTGACGTCGCGCACGGTGCCGACGAAGGTGGCGACGGCGCCCACCTTCCGGTTGCCGGCGCGCAGCGCGTCGATTTCGGCGCCGACGTCGAAGTCGTGGGTCTGGACGCGAACGGGCATGGAGCGAAAGCCTCTTTCTAGCGGGACGGGCTGCGGCTCGTGCGCACGTTCTCAGATTCCGGAGATCAGCACGTCGAGCGCCGCGACGATCTCATTGCGACGGTTGACCAGCGACACGACCGGCTCGCCGACGATCGTGCGCGCGATGCCGGTGATTTCGCTCGTTCGCATCACCACCACGTGGCCGTCGATCTCGAACACCGGCATCAGCCCGGTGACCGCAGGGCGCGCTGCATCGGCCTCGCCCAGCGGTACGACGACGCGCGTGGCGAGCGGCTCGAGCAGGTCGGATTGCACGTCGAGCAGGAACGGGAAGCGTTCGCGCGACGAGCGATCGAGGTTGCGATAGACGTGGAACTGCGCCACGGCGTCAGCTCCTAGAACGCGCGCAGCGCGTCGCCGAAGCAGCCGTGCCGCTCGATGTCTTCGTTGTAGGCCTCGATGGCGGCGCGATTCTCGACCAGCCAACGCTCGCGCGCGCATCGCATGACCTCGGCGACGAGCGCCGACTCGAGGGTCTGCGAGAGATTGACGTCGAGCTCGCGCGCGCGACGCAGCAGGTCGGCGTTGACGGTGACGTTCGTGGCGCGCTTCGGCGCCGAGACGTCGTACAGGACGCTACGCTCTCGGACGACATGTTTCATGCGCATACCGTACGCACATGAACGACCGACGTCAACCGCCGGTGACCGGCGGAAAGAACGCGACTTCGGCGCCCGCCGCCAGCGGCGTGTCGGCGCGCGCCATCGCCTGGTTCACCGCGATGCGCACCGAGCGGTTGTCGTCGAGCGTCTCGGCCCACGCGCCGCCGCGCTCGCGCAGCCAGCTGCGCAGCTGGCCGGCCTGCGCTACGCCTTCGGGAAGATCGACCGTTTCGCGCCCGGTGCCGAGCGCTTCGCGCAGCGCCGCGAAATAGAGGATCGTGATCTGCATTTCAATTCAACAACGCCGTGAACGGCAGGTAACGAACGACGTCCCCGGCCACGATCGCCTGCTGCGGCGGATTGTCGACGAGGCCGTCGCCCCAGACGGTGGACGTGAGGACCGCCGAGCCCTGGTTCGGGAAGCGATCGAGTCCACCCCGTTCGTTGAGTCTAACCCGCAGGAACTCGCGGCGTCGGTCGGGCCTGGGCCAGGCGAAATCGGCACGCGTCGCGAGCGCGCGCGGCGCGACGTCGTGCGCTCCCTGCAGTCGCAGCACGAACGGACGCACCATCAACAGGAAGGTGACGAAACTGGACACCGGGTTGCCCGGCAGCCCGATGAAGTGGGCGAAGTCGCTGCTCGTCGCGGAGGCTCGCCGCACCCGCCCGTACGCCAGCGGCTTGCCCGGCTTCATCGCGATCTGCCACAGGCGCAGTTCGCCCTCGGCCTGAACGGCAGGCTTGACATGGTCCTCCTCGCCCACCGAGACGCCGCCGGAGGTGACGATGAGGTCGTTGTCGGCGGCCGCGCGGCGCAACGCTTCGCGCGTGGCCTGCAGCGCATCGGGGACGTCGCCCAGATCGTGCACGATGCAGCCCAGTCGTCGCAGCAGCGACACCAGCACGAAGCGGTTGCTGTTGTAGATCGCCCCCGGGCGCAGCGGCTCGCCGGGCATCGCCAGTTCGTCGCCGGTGAAGAAGCACGCGACGCGAACGCGGCGGCGCACGTCGAGCCGCGCGAGGCCGACCGACGCCGCGAGGCCCGTCGCCTGCGGGGTGAGCCGCGTGCCGGCCGGCAGGATGACGCTGTCCGCGGCAATGTCCTCGCCGACGCGGCGAATCCACTGGCCGGGCTCGGGGCAGTGCGTGAAGACAACGTGCTCGCCTTCGGCGCTCGCCTGCTCCTGCATGACGATGGCGTCGGCGCCGTCGGGGACGAGCCCGCCGGTGAAGATGCGCGCCGCCTCGCCCGCGGCAAGCGGCCGCCCTACGTGGCCGGCCGGAATGCGTTGCGCGATCGGCAGCCGCACCGGCGCCTGCTCACTCGCCCGCGCGAGATCGGCGCGGCGCACGGCGTAGCCGTCCATCTGCGTGTTGTCGTGCGGCGGAACGTTCAGCGTCGAGCGCAGGTCGGCGGCGAGCACGCGCCCGTCGGCGTCGAGCGTGTCGAGGGTCTCGGTTTCGGCTACGGGCGTCGCGTTGCCGAGCAGCGCCGCGAGCGCGTCATCGAACGGCTGCAATGCGGGTTTCATTCGTTCCTTCGAGATGCGCGAGGATGAACTCGGCGATCGCGTCGGGGTCGTTCAAATCCAGGCGCGGCAGCTTCGTGACCAGCGCTGCATCGCTCGCAACGGCGACGATGTTCGGGTCGTTCGGGTACAACGGCTCCTTGCCGAGCGACGGGCGGTGCACCTCGAGCTTGGGAATCGCAGCGTGCTTGTAGCCCTCGACGAGCACGAGATCGCACGGCGAGAAGCGCTGCAGCTGCTCGTACAACGACGGCTCGGACTCGTCGCGCAACTCGTGCATCAGCACCCAGCGCTGGTCGGAGGTGATCAGCACCTCCGAGGCCCCTGCCTCGCGATGGCGGTAGGAATCCTTGCCGGGCTTGTCGATGTCGAACAGGTGATGCGCGTGCTTGACCAGCGACACGCGCAGCCCGCGCAGCACGAAGCGCGGTATCAGTTGCTCGATGAGCGTGGTCTTGCCCGAGCCGGAGTAACCCGCGAAGCCGAAGACTTTCATGTCGGGTTCGAGGATACCCGAGCGGAAGGCGCTATGTGCGCGACGCGCATACTCGCGGCATGAGATGCCGGCCGAGCACGCGAACGAGCGCGCGCCGCGACCGACCCGGCATCAGGCGTCGGCGCGCCAGCGGCAGTCCACGCTCGACGGCAGCGCGTCGGTGCGATCGGCGATGTAGCGCTTCAGGCGCTCGACGTCCGCCGGCATGCGCTCGTAGCGCTGCGGCAGCGCCTCGATGCCCTCGTAGCCGACCGGCCGAGGCGGCTCGGCGCCGATCGCCTCGCGGATCGTATCGGCGAACTTCGCCGGCTGCGCGGTCTCGAGGCAGATCATCGGCACGCCGGTCTCGCGCCAGTTGCGCGCCACGTGCAGGCCGTCTGCAGTGTGCGGATCGACGACGACGCCGTAGCGCTCGTGCGTCGCGCGGATCGTCGCGACGCGATCGGCATGCGTGCTGCGCCCCGACGCGAAGCCGTAGCCCGGGAAACGCCCGGCCTCGGCGCTGCCGCCGATGTCGAACTGGCCGTCGCGCTCGAGCGTGGACCACAGCTCGCGAACGCGCGCGGGGTCGTGCCCGGCGAGGTCGAAGACGAAGCGCTCGAAGTTCGACGCCTTCGAGATGTCCATCGACGGGCTGCTCGTGTGGTGCGTCTCGCGCGCGGCGCGCGGGCGGTAGCGGCCGGTGCGGATGAACTCGTCGAGCACGTCGTTCTCGTTGGTGGCGACGACGAGACGCGAGATCGGCAGGCCCATCTGGCGCGCGATGTGTCCGGCCAGCACGTTGCCGAAGTTGCCCGACGGAACGGTGAACGACACGCGCTCGTCGTTGCTGCGCGTGGCGGCGAAGAAGCCCTTGAAGTAGTAGACGATCTGAGCCGCGACGCGTGCCCAGTTGATCGAGTTGACGGTGCCGATCGAGTGGCGGCGCTTGAACAGAAGGTCGTTCGAGACGGCCTTCACCATGTCCTGGCACTCGTCGAACACGCCGTCGACGGCGATGTTGAACACGTTCGCGTCGCTGAGCGAGTACATCTGCGCGGTCTGGAACGCGCTCATCCGCCGGTACGGCGACAGCATGAACACCTGGATGCCGGCGCGACCGCGCATCGCGTATTCGGCCGCGCTGCCGGTGTCGCCCGAGGTGGCGCCGAGGATGTTCAGCTCGCTCTTCTGCTCGCGCAGCACGTGCTCGAAGAGCGCGCCGAGCAGCTGCATCGCGACGTCCTTGAACGCCAGCGTGGGGCCGTTGGAGAGCTTCAGCAGCGCCAGGCCCGGCTCGAGCCCGGCGAGCGGCGTGATCTCGTCGCTGCCGAATACGTCGGCTGTGTAGGTTTCGCGGCACAGCCTGCGCAACTGCTCGGCCGGCAGGTCGTCGGCGTACAGCCGCAGGACTTCGAACGCGAGCTCGGCGTAGGGCAGCTTGCGCCACCGAGCGAGCGTCGCATCGTCGATGCGCGGATAACGCTCGGGCACGACGAGCCCGCCGTCGGGCGCCAGGCCGCCGAGCAGGATCTCGGTGAAGCGCGCCGGCTCCATGCCGCCGCGCGTGGACAGATACTTCACTGCAGCTCTTCGAGACGAATGCGCACGACGCGCGAGAGCACCGTTTCCAGCGCCTCGATGCGCTCGATCGCGGCGACGATGCGCCGCTCGATCGTGCGGTGCGTGAGCAGGATGATGTCGGTCTGGTTTTCGCCTTCGCCCGGCTCGCGCTGCAACGCCGCGTCGATGGAGATCTCGCCGTCGGCGAGGATGCGCGTGACGTCGGCGAGCACGCCGGGCCGGTCGGCCACGCGCAGGCGCAGGTAGTACGCGGTCTGCACGTCGTCGATCGACAGCACCGGCAGGTCGGACAGCGACTCGGCCTGGAACGCCAGGTGCGGCACGCGGTTGCCGGGGTCGGAAGTGAACATGCGCGCGACGTCGACGAGATCGGCGACAACCGCGCTCGCGGTGGGTTCGGCTCCGGCGCCCTTGCCGTAGTACAGCGTGTGGCCGACCGCGTCGCCCTTGACGAGGACCGCGTTCATCGCGCCCTCGACGCTGGCGATCAGGCGCGAAGCCGGGATCAGCGTGGGATGCACGCGCAGCTCGAAGCCTTCGGGGCTGGTGTCGGAGCGCCGGCGCCGGCGCGTGATGCCGAGCAGCTTGATGCGGTAGCCGAGCTGCTCGGCGTAGCGGATGTCCTCGGCCTGCAGCTGCGTGATGCCCTCGACGTGGCACTTGTCGAACTGCACGGGAACGCCGAAAGCGATCGCCGACAGGATCGTGATCTTGTGCGCGGCATCGATGCCTTCGATGTCGAAGGTGGGGTCGGCCTCGGCGTAGCCCAGGCGCTGCGCTTCGGCGAGCACGGCGTCGAAGGCGAGCTTGCGCTCGCGCATCTCGGACAGGATGAAGTTCGTCGTGCCGTTGATGATGCCGGCGATCCACTCGATGCGGTTCGCCGTGAGCCCTTCGCGCAGCGCCTTGATGATCGGTATGCCGCCGGCCACCGCCGCCTCGAAGGCGACCATCACGCCGCGGTGCGAAGCGGCGCGGAAGATCTCGTTGCCGTGCACGGCGAGCAGCGCCTTGTTGGCGGTGACGACGTGCTTGCCCTGCTCGATCGCGGCGAGCACGAGCTCGCGCGCGATTCCGTAGCCGCCGATCAGCTCGACGACGACGTCGATCTCGGGATTCGCGATCACCTTGCGTGCGTCGTCGACGACGTCCACGCCCGCGCCCACCCGCTCGCGCGCCCGCGCGACGTCGAGGTCGGCGACCTGCACGATCTCGATCGGCCGTCCGGCGCGACGCCGGATCTCGTCCTGGTTGCGATGCAGGACGTCGAACGTGCCGCCGCCCACCGTGCCGATGCCGAGCAGGCCGACGCGCACCGGCCCGAGTTTCTCGCCGCTCATGCGTGCGCCGCCCGCCTTGCGTTCCTGCGTAGTGTTGACGCTCACGCCGCGATCCGGATCAAGCCGTCCTTGCGGAACATCTCCTTGATGCCGCGCACCGCCTGGCGAATGCGCTGCTCGTTCTCGATCAGCGCGAAGCGGACGTGGTCGTCGCCGTATTCGCCGAAGCCGATGCCGGGCGAGACCGCGACCTTCGCTTCGTCGAGCAGCTTCTTGGCGAACTCGAGCGAGCCCATCGCACGATAGGGCTCGGGAATGCGCGCCCAGATGTACATCGACGCGCTCGGCACCTCGACCTCCCAGCCCGCCTCGTGCAGCGCGCGTGCGAGCACGTTGCGCCGCGTCTGGTACTTCAGGCGCGCCTCCTCGACGCATTCCTGCGGGCCGTCGAGCGCGGCGACCGCGGCGACCTGGATCGGCGTGAAGGTGCCGTAGTCGTGGTAGCTCTTCATGCGCGCCAGCGCGGCGACGATTTCGGCATTGCCCACCATGAAGCCGATGCGCCAACCGGCCATGTTGTAGCTCTTGCTCATCGTGAAGAACTCGACGGCGACGTCCATCGCGCCGGGCACCTGCATGATCGACGGTGCGCGGTAGTCGTCGAAGACGATGTCGGCGTAGGCGAGGTCGTGCACGACGATGATGTCGTGCTCGCGCGCGAGCGCGACGACGCGCTCGAAGAATGCGAGGTCGACGCACCGGGCGGTGGGATTGCTCGGGAAACCGAGGATCATCATCTTCGGCTTGGGCGAGGTTTCGCGCACGGCGCGCTCGAGCTCCTCGAGGAAGTCCACGCCGGGCGTCATGCGCACCGGATGCGTTTCCGCACCGGCGATCACGGCGCCGTAGATGTGAATGGGATAGCTCGGGTTGGGAACAAGTACGGTGTCGCCGCGATCGAGCGTGGCGAGCATCAGGTGCGCGATGCCTTCCTTCGAGCCGATGGTGACGATTGCCTCGGTGGCCGGATCGATGTCGACGTCGTAGCGTCGCTTGTACCAGTCGGAGATGGCCTTGCGCAGGCGCGGAATGCCCTTCGAGATCGAATAGCCGTGCGTATGCGGACGCTGCGAGGCCTCGACCAGCTTGTCGATAATGTGCTGCGGCGCCGGACCGTCCGGGTTGCCCATGCTCAGGTCGATGATGTCCTCGCCGCGATGGCGTGCGGCCATCTTCAGCTCGCCCGTGATGTTGAATACGTAGGGGGGCAGGCGCTGGATGCGAGAGAACTCGCGATGAAAGACCATGGGGCAACTCCGTTGAACCGAAGAATGTAACATTTTCAGTCGTTTCGGAACGTCTTCGGCAATGAAACTTCACTCGGACACTTCCGCCGGCGCCAACACGTTCACCGCCTACGGAGACGGCTGGTTCGACGTCAACGGCGCGCGTCACACGGGGTCGGTTCTCGTCGTCCCGGAGGCCGAGGTCGTCGGCTGGGGCGTCGTCGATTTCGATTCCCTTTCGGAAGCGGATTTCGAGCGGCTGCTCGCGCTCGAGCCCGAGCTCGTGCTGCTCGGCACCGGCACCCGGCAACGCTTCCCGCATCCGCGGCTCACCGCTCCGCTGGCGCGCCGGCAGATCGGCGTCGAGGTGATGGATACGGGAGCCGCGTGCCGGACGTACAACATCCTGGCGGCAGAAGGCAGAAGGGCGCTGGCGGCGGTGCTGCCGATGGGTTGATCGCCTGTGTTATGTTCACTCGAGCCGACGCGACGCGTCGGTCGATCCGCAGACCGGAGTTTCGTTGAGCGTTCCGATCGGCAGTCCGATTCCCGCTTTCCGCGCCGCCTCCACGGGCGGCGAGATCGACTCGGCGGATCTGAAGGGACGAAAGCTCGTCCTGTACTTCTACCCCAAGGACAACACGCCCGGCTGCACCCGCCAGGGCGCCGACTTCCGCGACCGGTACGACGACTTCGTTCGCGCGGGCGCCGTCGTCGTCGGTGTCTCGCGTGACAGCGTCAAATCGCACGCGAACTTCAAGGCGAAGCTCCAGTTTCCCTTCGAGCTCGTCTCCGACGCCGACGCGTCGCTGTGCCGGGCATTCGACGTGCTTCGCGAGAAGAACCTGTACGGCCGGAAGGTGCACGGCATCGAGCGCTCCACCTTCGTCTTCGACGCGGACGGCAAGCTCGCCCGGGAATGGCGCGGCGTACGGGTTCCGGGGCACGTCGAGGAAGTTCTAGCCTTCGTTCGCTCGCTCTGAGAAACACCACGAATGCCGCTACCGAAGCCCCCGAGCAAGCCCGGCACCCTGCTCGACCTGACCACTGCCGTGCAGGCGCGCGCGAAACAGACGCGCGGCGAGGAAGAAGCATCGGCTGCGCCCGCACCCGCCTCCAGGCAGGATGCGGAGCCGGCGCGCGTCGTGCCGATACGCGGCAAGGCGCGCGTCGAGGAAGTGCAGGACGAGGCTCGTACCGAAGAGCGGCCGCGCCGGCGCGGCGCTACCGCGCAACTGCCGGCGGTGCTGAAAGCGACGCCGGCACCGGCGACCAGGCCGGCGACCGCCCCCGGCGAGACGACGCAGCCGAGCCGCGCTGCGAAGACGGCAGCAAAGCAGGCCGCAGAACCACCTGCCAGGCGGCAAGCATCCAGGCAGCCCCCAGCGCAGGCATCGGCGCCGCCGGCCGCAGTTCCGATGGCAAAGGCGGCGCCGGACTCGTCGCACAAGAGTTCGCGCGCCGCGCGCCCGGACAGCGAGACGACGCGCGCCCGGCCGCAGGCGAGTCCGGAGGTGCCGAAGCTCTTCGTGCTCGACACCAACGTGCTGATGCACGATCCGAGCAGCCTGTTTCGCTTCGCCGAGCACGACATCTACCTGCCGATGATGACGCTCGAGGAACTCGACGACCACAAGAAGGGCATGTCGGAGGTCTCGCGCAATGCACGGCAGGTCAGCCGCACGCTCGACGAGCTGATCGAGGCGGCCGGCGAGGCCGACATCACCGACGGCATACCGCTGGCGGCGCTGGGCAACCGCGATGCCGTCGGACGCCTGTTCTTCCAGACGCAGGCGATCGCGTCGATGCTGCCGTCGGGACTGCCGATCGGCAAGGCCGACAACCAGATCCTCGGCGTCGTGCGCGCGCTGCAGGAACGCCTGCACGATCGGCAGGTGGTGTTGGTGTCGAAGGACATCAACATGCGGATCAAGGCCCGCACGATGGGCCTGCCGGTCGAGGACTACTACAACGACCAGGTCCTCGAGGACACCGACCTGCTCTACACGGGCGTGCTGCGCCTGCCCGACGACTTCTGGGAGAAGCACGGCAAGGGCATCGAGTCGTGGCAGCAGGGCGGCCACACCTTCTACCGGATCACCGGGCCGCTCGTCTCGTCGTTGTTGCTGAACCAGTTCGTCTGGTCCGAAGGCGAGATGCCGCTGCTGGCGAAGGTGCGCGAGATCGCCGGACGCACCGCGGTGCTGCAGACGCTGCGCGACTACGGCCACGGCAAGAACGCCGTCTGGGGCATCACGGCGCGCAACCGCGAGCAGAACTTCGCGCTGAACCTGCTGATGGATCCGGAGGTCGACTTCGTCACGCTGCTCGGCCAGGCCGGCACCGGCAAGACGCTGATCACGCTGGCCGCGGGTCTGGTGCAGGTGCTCGAATCGAAGCGCTATACCGAGATCGTGATGACGCGCGCCACCGTGCCGGTGGGCGAGGACATCGGCTACCTGCCCGGCACCGAGGAAGAGAAGATGCAGCCGTGGATGGGCGCGCTCGAGGACAACCTCGAAGTGCTCAACCGCAGCGATCCGGCCGCCGGCGAATGGGGACGCGCCGCGACCAACGACCTGATCCGCTCGCGCGTTCGCGTGAAGTCGATGTCGTTCATGCGCGGGCGCACCTTCACCAACAAGTACCTGATCGTCGACGAGGCGCAGAACCTCACGCCGAAGCAGATGAAGACGCTGGTCACGCGCGCGGGCCCGGGGACGAAGGTCGTCTGCATGGGGAACATCGCGCAGATCGACACGCCGTACCTCACCGAGGGGTCGTCGGGGCTCACGTACGTGGTCGACCGCTTCAAGGGGTGGCCGCACGCGGGGCACGTGACGCTGCAGCGGGGGGAGCGGTCGAGGCTGGCGGATTTCGCGACGGAGGTGCTTTAGGGAGAGAAGGGTGAAGGGGGAAGGGGACGTCTTCCGATCGTCGGGACGCTCTTCGGCTCGGCGCGGCGTTCGTTTGGTCTGGCTCAGCGGGCGTTGATCGGTAGCCGGGCGAGTCGGAGTGCGCGTTTCGCGCGCGTCTTGACCGGCGTTGCCCGGGAGCCGGGTCCAGGAGCGCGTGTTTCGAACGTTTTGCTCGGCGGGGTGTATTGCACGAGCAGAAACGCGCGAATTACGAGCACTGCGGGCGGGTCAAGATTCTGCGAGCGTTTTCCGAGGTCGCCCGCCGAGCGCGCCGTTGCGGCGCGCTGCTACGGCCTTGGCTCGGCTCGTGCTGCGGCCCCCGGCACGGCCCAACTCGGTGGCCATCCAGCGCGCTGATCCGCGCACTCCGGCGATCAACGCCGGAAGGAAGACATCGGCATCGAGCATCGGGAAGTGCAATCCGAGCCCGGAGGGACTGACCTCGATAGACGAAAGCGCATCGTCGGGTGCTCCGTCCACGCCCTGCACTCCGTTCGGCGAGAACGCCAACTCCACGCCGCTCTCGAGTTGCACGACGACTCGTCGACGGCGGCGATCGTAGCGCGCGCTGCTCGCTCGCGGACCTTCGGCCAGGCGCTCTGCCATCCGTTGATCGGCCGCGTCGATGGATTCAGGCGAGATCTTCATGGATCGGCTCCCACTTTCGACATAGAGCAAGAAGGTACCGGGCCACGAGTTCCGCGACTCCCTCCAATACGTCACGCGCGAATCGGTAGTTCTCGCGGAGACGCGGAGGGCCATCGGGACCGTTCAACTCGAACGTCGCTTCGGCATCCGGGCTTATTACGTGCACGTGCGCGGGCCGATGATCGTTCGGACAGATCACGAAACGGATCGCACCAGCGCGGAATATAGTGGGCATTGTAGCTTTAACCCAACCGTTTGGGTTCTTAAAGTGATACTGGTATAGGGTGCACGGACGCTACGCGCGCGTCACTCCAACGAATGGCCGAGCGCTTCTGGCGCACGCAGCGCGTCAATCTCGGTGCATGCGAGCCGAAGGGCACACGCGCAGTCTGCGAATCGCACCGTTATCAAGTGCGAAACAGGCTACTCGGCGAGAAACGCTGCATTGCGCAGCGCGCCGCACAGCGACGTGGCGACCGGGATACACGGGAATCGGCGCTTCGGGCGGAACAGCGTTCCGCAACGCCTACCCGCTCGTGTAGTTCTCGAACTTCGTGTACTGCCCGACGAAGGTCAAGCGCACCGTCCCGATCGGACCGTTGCGCTGCTTGCCGATGATGATCTCGGCAACGCCCTTGTCGGTCGAGTCGGGGTTGTAGACCTCGTCACGGTAGATGAAGACGATGACGTCTGCATCCTGCTCGATCGCTCCCGATTCCCTCAGATCCGACATCACCGGCCGCTTGTTCGGCCGCTGCTCGAGCGAGCGGTTCAGCTGCGACAGCGCGATCACCGGGCAGTCGAGCTCCTTGGCCAGGGCCTTCAGCGAGCGCGAGATCTCGGAGATCTCGGTGGCGCGGTTCTCGCCGCTGCTGGTGGCCGACATCAGCTGCAGGTAGTCGACGACGATCAGGCCGAGCCGTCCGCACTGGCGCGACAGCCGACGCGCGCGCGCGCGCAGCTCGAGCGCGTTCAGCGCCGGCGTCTCGTCGATGAACAGCTGCGCGTCCTGCATCTTCTGGATCGCGCTGGTCAGGCGAGGCCAATCGTCGTCGACGAGCCGCCCGGTGCGCAGCCGCTGCTGGTCGAGCCGGCCGACCGAGCAGACGAGTCGCATCGCGAGTTGCGTAGCGCCCATCTCCATCGAGAAGACTGCGACCGGCAGCCCCTGGTCGATCGCGACGTGCTCGGCGATGTTCAGCGCCAGCGCGGTGTTGTGGGTGACGACATAGTCGTCGGTGACATACAGCTGGCTCGGGTGTGAGACCGAGATGCACTGCACCGGAGCTTCTCGCAACGCTTCGATCGACTGCAGTACCGGCATCTTGCGCCGCGTACGACCATGGGCGACACGCGCAACCTTTTCGCCCATCAGAAACAGGCTGGCGGGGTCGGGGTGACTGATCGTGCACACGAACGCTGGCAAACCGTTACGGCGGAGGCCGGTCGCGAAATGATCGTGCGCGACGTCACCCTCGCCGTCTTCGCGATTGCCTGCTCGATCGCCGCTCGCCCGATACGTCGGCTGCTTGTTCCGGATCGAGCACCAGCCGCCGAGCGATCGCACGAGAGACTGCACGTCGCGTGCGAGCCGTTCGCTCGCCGTCGAGAGCCGCACCGTTCCCCAGCGCTCCACCCATCCGTCGGTATCGAGCAGTCCTCGCAGCAGGTCGAGCCGCGCACTTCGGCTCGCTCCGAGATAGCACTCGGGGATGAACTTCTCCTGGGACGCTCTACCCCAAAGGCCGAGCGCTCCGAGTTTCCCCTTGAGGGGATTCGGTCGGCGGCCGACCTGGCCACGCGCAATTCCCCGGTCCGGCTGCACGACGCGCCAGTCGCAGCCGGATGCTGCGTGCAGAACGAGGCCCTCGCCGACCCGCTCCCGCATACGCTCGAGCACGTCGTCTGCGACATTGGAAAAGCGGATCGACCCGCCGCGCAGGCAACCATCCCCCAGCAGCGCGCCGAGCACCCACGGATCGACCGGCAGCGCTTCTTCATGGCCGAAGTCTCCGGACGGCATGTCGATCCACAGTCGCCCCTGGTAGCGCACGCGGCCCAGCATCTCGCGCAGCCGAGTGGTGCTCAATACCCGAGGCGCATCCCACTCCCGATAGTGCACGCGCCACAGATGCTCGTCGCAGCACTCGGTGCTACGCCCATCGGAAAACCGTATGCGGTAGACGGGGCGTATGCCTTGCGGATAGATGCCGGTGACCGTCGACGGCATTCCATCGACCGACGCGAGCGCGTCACCTACCGAGAGCTCGCCCATCGCCTTCCAGCCGTGCGACGTGAGCACGCGCGCGTCGAGCGGCTGCGCCTTGCCCATCGACGGCCTGCCCGCCACGATCACCAAGTCCCCCGGCTGCAGCCCCGACGTCATCCGATCGAGATCGACGTACCCAGTGGGCACGCCGGTGACGTCGTTCGGATTGTTCTGGTTGTACAGCTCGTCGATGCGCTCGACGACCTTGCCGAGCAGATCCGGCAGCGGCTGGAAGCCGGCCTGTCCGCGCGCGCCGTCTTCGGAGATCTGGAAGACCTTCGACTCGGCTTCGTCGAGCAGCTGGCGCGTGTCCTTGCCGGACGGATTCAGCGCCGACGTGGAGATGTCGTCGGCGGTGGAGATGAGCTTGCGCAACACCGCGCGGTCGCGAACGATTTCCGCGTAGCGGCGGATGTTCGCCGCCGACGGCGTTTCCTGCGCGAGCGCGTTCAGGTAGACGAGGCCGCCGGCGTCGTCGTCCTTGCCGGCGACCTTCAGCGCTTCGTAAACGGTTACGACATCGGCCGGGTGGCTGCGCTCGATCAGCCGGCCGATCTGGTGCCAGATCAGCCGGTGGTCGTAGCGATAGAAGTCGTCCTCGCGCAGCAGGTCGGCCACGCGATCGAAGGCGGTGTTGTCGAGCAGCAGTCCGCCGAGCACCGCCTGCTCGGCTTCGATCGAGTGCGGCGGCACGCGCAGCGCCGCGATCTGCGGATCGGAGGATGCCCCGCCCTGCGGAACCGCGGACATCGCTGCGCGTTCGTGCGTGGGTCGCGGGAGCGGGAGCGGCCTTGCGCCCTCAGGCCGTCTCGCCGATCACCGATACCGTGATCTCGACGACGACGTCGCTGTGCGGGGCGACCTCGACCGTATGTTCGCCCACCGCTTTCAGCGGGCCCGACGGCATGCGCACCATCTGCTTCTCGACCTCGAAGCCCTGCTGCTTCAGGCTGTCGGCGATGTCGAAGTTGGTGACCGAGCCGAACAGGCGGCCGTCTACGCCGGCCTTCTGCACAATGCGCACGTTCGTGCCGGCCAGGCGTTCGCCCAACGCACTCGCAGCGGCAAGCCGCTCGTTCTGCACTTTCTCGAGCTCGGCGCGACGGTTCTCGAATTCCTGGATCGCCACCGGCGTGGCACGGCGCGCCTTGCCGGTAGGAATCAGGTAGTTGCGCGCGAAGCCGTCGCGCACCTTGACGACGTCGCCCAGCTGACCCAGGTTGACGACCTGCTCGAGCAGGATGATCTGCATTTGCGTTCCCGCGCCTTCAGTGATTGTCGGTGTACGGCAGCAGCGCGAGGAAGCGCGCACGCTTGATCGCGTCCTGCAGTTGGCGCTGGTAGCGCGCCTTCGTGCCGGTGAGCCGTGCCGGGATGATCTTGCCGGTGTCGGTGATGAAGTCCTTCAGCAGGTCGACGTCCTTGTAGTCGATCCACTCGATCTTCTCCGCCGTGAAGCGGCAGAACTTCTTGCGCTTGAACAGCGCGCTCTGCGCCGGGCGGCGCGTCTTCTTGTCTTTCGAACCACGACGGAAGGTTGCCATGGGAGGTCCTCTGGTTGATCAGGTTGGCTCGCCGCTCGAGGTCGAGGCGGGAGCGAATTCGGTGACGTGCACGACGAGCGACTTCGACTGGCGGCGGCGCGGCGCGAGGAAACCGTCGACGACGATCGACGCGCCGAGCTGCAGCCGGTCGGCACGCGCAGCGATCGCTCCGGCGAAACGCAGCGCGACGTCGAATTCGAGCTGGCGCGCCTGTCCGGCCTCGGTCGCCTCGGAGCGGTGGCTGAGCCGCGCGCCGAGCATCGCGATTCCCGCCGGCGTGTAGCGCAGCGCTTCGCGCTCGATGAGGGTGCCGCTCAGCTGCACGCGATTGCGCACGCCGGTGGGCTAACGATGACGGTTGCCGCACATCCGGGCACCTGTCTCGCCGCTTGCCTGCGCTTCGGTTTCGTACTCAGGGCGGCGCACTCAGCCGGCCGCGCGCTCGCGCTCGCCGGAGCGCTCCGCACCGCGCTCGCCGGAGCGCTCCGCACCGCGTTCGCCGGAGCGCTCTGCGCTGCGTTCGGCCCCGCGATCGGAACCCGACTGCGGCGCTTCCGCGGAAGCCGCCTTGCGTGCGTCTTCGCGCTGGATCTGCTTCCACATCGGCGACGGACCCGTTTCGGCTTTCTTCATCGCGACGACCAGGTGCCGCAGCACGGCGTCGTTGAAGCGGAACGCGTGCTCGAGTTCGTCGAGCGCCGGCTGGCCGACCTCGATGTTCATCAGCACGTAGTGCGCCTTGGCCATCTTCTGGATCGGGTAGGCCAGTTGGCGGCGTCCCCAGTCTTCGACCCGATGGACCTTGCCCTGCTGGGCTTCGATCATCGCCTTGTACCGCTCGAGCATCGCAGGCACCTGCTCGCTCTGGTCGGGATGGACGATGAGCACGATCTCGTAATGACGCATCGATTCTCCTGGTGCGGAGGCGAGCAGCGCGAGCCGGCGACGAGCCGGAGGAGCGCCGGAAGCGGAACGCAACGACTCGATTCGAGTCGGCGGTTTCGCTTCGGGCAGCCGCCCCCGGAAAGGGGCGAGTCGCGCTGCAGGCTTCCTTGTGGACAAAGGCCGCCGGTGTCCTGCGTCGAAGCACCGTGCGGCAAGGAACCGGCGATTATAGCGCGCCCGGAGGAGCGTGAACAGGGCTACTCGAGGTAGTAGTCGATGGTCGAGACGACGCGCACTTTCTTGATGTGCGGGGTACTGGCGTCGCGATCGGCGATCGAGAACTGGCCCTGCGACGCGCGGCGGATGCTGCCGAGACGACTGCCCGAATCCTCGGCGAACTTCGTCGCGGCAGCACGCGCATTGCGCGTCGCCTCCTCGAGCATCGAAGGCTTGATCTCGTTGAGCTTCGTGAACAGGAACTGCGGCTGCGCGCCCTGCTCCGAGCCGAGGACGATGCCCTCGGTGCCGAGCTCGACGAGACGGCTCATCGTGGCGCGCACGCGCTCCACCTCGGGCGTGTAGACGGTGATCGTCGCCCGCCCCGTGTAGCGGAACTCCCCACGCTGCGGATCGCCCCATTCGCGGGCCTGCTTGTCGACGACGTGCGGCGGCGAAACGCTCACCTGCTCGCGGGGGAAACCGGCGCCGGCGAGGAATTCGACAATTCGACCGCTCGTGCGGTCGAGATCGCGATACAGGGCCGCGACGTCGTTGCCGGCCGCCGAATGCGCGATCGGCCAGATCGCGAGATCGGCCGGAACCTCGCGCTCCGACAAGCCCTTGACCTCGACGCTGCGGTCGAGCAGCCGGAAGTCGCGCACCGAGTGTGCGATCTGCCAGGCGCCGAGAACGAGCGCCACGCCGAGCAGCAGGCCGAGAATCGACGCGGCCAGCGGCCGACGGGGGGACGTGTTGCGGGCGGAACCAGCGGGCTGCGTATCCTGCATCGGGCCGATGGTAGCGAAGGTCGTCGCGATCAGCTGGTGACGGGCGGATCTGCCTGGTCCCAACCGTCGCGCACGCCGGCATACAGCGCCTGCAGGATCGCCCGTTCGCGCGCTTCGATGGCCTGGAGAAAGCCGAACGCGCCACCGATCGCGCGGAAAGCCTCGAAGCCGCGCACGAGGAAGTCCTGCATCTCGGACAGGCCGGCGAGCTGCGCGGGCTTCGTCATCGACTTCAGCAAGCGGCCGATCATCGGGCGGCGCACGAGACGATCGAGCGAATGGCCGATCGACTCGATCAGTGCGAGCTGATGCTCGCGCTCGGCGCGCGAACCGGCACGACGATACGCGTCGGCGTAGCTCGCTGCATCGATGCGCGCGACATCCTCCTCGGACAGCTCGCGGGCGAGCGCGAGGTCGAGCCGCTCCGACAGCGCGTCCATCTCGATCGCGTCGGCGATCGTCTGCAGCGCAGCGTCGGGCAGCAGGCGAACCATCGTCGGCACCAGCCGCGCGAGTTCCGCGTCGCGCCGCGAGAAATCCTTCGCACCGTACAGGTCGTCGAGAAAGAAGCGCGCGGCCGCCGCGTACCGCGGATCGTCGAGCAGGCGGCGGTGCGTGCGCGTCAGGCGCTGCGCCTGCCACTGCTTCACCGCATGGACCGATGCGCGGGTGTGCGCGTCGGCGGCGATCTCGCGACGCAGCCGCCCGACCTCGGCGGCGCAGGCTTCCAGTCTTCTTCCCGGTTTCATCGGGCGACAGTGTGCGCTGCAGGCCGCGAGAACGAAACTGCGCGAAACTGCGCGCAACCGCGCCATTAGAGGCGGCGCTCTAGCGCCGACGCCTAGAATCGGCGCGATGGCTACACGACGCGACTTCCTGAAGCTCGGTGTCGGCAGCGCCGTGCTGCTCGGCGCCTTCGGCGTTGCTTCGCGATTCGTCGGTCGCCATGCGGTCGACGATCGCCGCGAAGTGCTGCGGGGGGTGATTCCCGCCGTGCTCGACGGCGCCCTGCCCTCCGCGCCCGAGCCGCGCGCGCGCGCGATCTCGACCGCGCTGGCCGACGTCGAGACGACGATCGCCGGACTGCCGCCGGCCACGCAGGACGAGCTGGCGTCGCTGTTCCTCGCGCTCGCCGCCGCGCCTTCGCGGCTGCTGCTCGCCGGACTGGCGAAGCCGTGGACGGAAGTCCGCGTCGACGAGGTCGCCGAGGTGCTGCAGGGCTGGCGCACGCATCGGCTGACGCTGCTGCAGAGCGCCTATCACGCCTTCCACGACCTGATCCTCGGCGCCGCCTACGCCGACGAGGCGCGCTGGGCGGACATCGGCTATCCCGGTCCGCCCCGGTTCTGACGCTGCAAGGAGCGCCGACGATGAGCTTCCCCGATCCGATCACCGAGGGCCTGCGTCGCGGCTGGTCGGTGCTCGACGCCGAAGCGCCCACGCTGCCCGGCGAGGCGCAGTTCGACGTCGCGATCGTCGGCACCGGCGCCGGCGGCGGAACCACGGCCGAGATCCTCGCGCACTCGGGGCTGCGCGTCCTGCTCGTCGAGGAAGGGCCGCTGCGCAGCTCGCGCGACTTCCGCATGCGCGAGTCGGAGGCGTATCCGCAGCTGTACCAGGAGTCGGCGGCGCGGCGCACGAAGGACCAGTCGATCGGCATCCTGCAGGGACGCTGCGTCGGCGGCTCGACGACGGTGAACTGGACGTCGAGCTTTCGCACGCCCGCGGGCACGCTCGCCTTCTGGCGCGACCGCTTCGGCCTGGACGGCTTCGACGAGCAGGCGATGGCGCCGTGGTTCGAGCGCATGGAGCGGCGACTGTCGATTGCGCCGTGGTCGACGGCGCCGAACGAGAACAACGACATCCTGCGTCGCGGCGCCGAGCGCCTCGGTCTGCACGCGGCCCCGATCGCGCGCAACGTTCACGGTTGCCTGAATCTCGGCTACTGCGGCGTCGGCTGCCCGAGCAACGCGAAGCAGTCGATGCTGGTGACGACGATCCCCTCGGCGCTGGACGCCGGTGCGACGCTCTACGCGCGCGCGCGTGCCGCGCGGCTCGTCGTCGAGAACGAGCGCGCGATAGCGCTCGACGTCGAGTGGCTCGATGCGACCGGCACGCGTCCGAGCGGACGTCGCACCCGGGTGCGGGCCGCGCACTTCGTGCTCGCGGCCGGCGCGATCGCCTCGCCCGCATTGCTGATGCGCTCGGGCGCGCCCGATCCGCACGGCCTGCTCGGCGCGCGCACCTTCCTGCATCCGGTCTTCGTCTCGGCGGCGGTCTTCGACGCGATCGTCGGCGGCTGGGCGGGTGCGCCGCAAAGCGTCTACGTCGACCATTTCCTGCACGATGCGCCGATCGACGGACCGATCGGCTACAAGCTCGAGGCGCCGCCGATCCACCCGGTGCTGTTCGCGACGACGATGACCGGCTTCGGCGCCGAGCACCGGCGCCGGATGCTCGACTTCGCCCAGACGCAGGCGACCATCGCGCTGCTGCGCGACGGTTTTCACGATCGTTCGCCGGGCGGGCGCGTGGAGTTGCGCGACGACGGCTCGCCGGTGCTCGATTACCCGCTCGACGACTTCGTTCTCGAAGGCGGACGGCGCGCGCTACTGACGATGGCCGAGATCCAGTTCGCCGCCGGCGCGCGCACCGTGCAGCCGGCGCACGAACTGGCCGCTTCATACCGCAGCTGGCGCGAGGCGCGCGAAGCGATCGCCGCGCTGCCGATGCAGCCGCTGCTCGCGCGGGTCGTCTCCGCGCACGTGATGGGCGGCTGCCGCTTCGGCGTCGATGCCGCGCGCGGGGTCGTCGATCCCGACGGCGTGCACTGGCAATGGCGCAACGTCTCGGTGCACGACGGGTCGCTGTTTCCGACGTCGATCGGCGCGAACCCGCAACTGTCGGTCTACGGCTTCGCGGCGCGGCTGGCGAGCGGCCTGGCGCAGCGTCTCACCGGGCGCGCGTCGGCGGCAACCACGTCGCTGCGGACCCGGCCTGCGCAGCCGGCGTCGGTTGCGCCCGGATGATGCGGCGGCTGCTGACGGCGCTGATCGCGCTGATCGCGATCGGCATCGTCGCGCTCGCCGTTTGGCTGCATCGCAGCCAGGGCTGGCATCCGCTGGCCGCCTTCTCGTTCGCGCTGCTGGTGCCGGTGGTCTTCGACGCAGCGCTGCTCGGCGTGCAGTTCCTGTTCGCCGCCTGGTTCCGCTCGCGGGAATCGCCGCATTCGCGCTACGGCTTCGCGATGGCGCTGCGCGCCTGGGGCGCCGAGATCGCCGCCTCGCTGCGCACCTTCTTCTGGGCGCAGATCCGCTACGGGGATGCGCCGCTGCCCAGCGCCGAGGGCGGCGCGCGCACGCCGGTGCTGCTCGTGCACGGCTACGTCTGCAACCGCGGCATCTGGCATCCGTTCGCGCAATGGCTCGCTGCGCGCGGGCACCCGGTGGAATCGGTGAACCTCGAGCCGGTGTTCGGCACGATCGACGACTACGTGCCGATCGTCGCCGACGGGGTGCGCAGGCTGCGCGAGCGCACCGCAGCCGCCCGCATCGCGATCGTCGCGCACAGCATGGGCGGCGTCGTGGTGCGCGCCTGGCTCGCCACCGAAGGCGCTGCACCGGTGTGCTCGATCGTCACCCTCGGCACGCCGCACGCCGGCACCCGGCTCGCGCGATTCGGCTACGGTCGCAATGTCGCGCAGATGATTCCGGGCGGCCGCTGGCTGGGCGAGCTGGTGGCGCGCGAGTCGCCGGTCGGAGGCGCGCTCTTCACGACGATCTGGTCGCCGCACGACAACATCGTGATGCCGCAGCAGGCGTCGCAGCAGTTGGCCGGCGCGACCTCGATCCCGGTGCCGGGTCGCGGACACCTGCAGCTCGCCTACGATGCCGAGGTCTGGCGCATCGCCGCCGAGGCGATCGATGCGAGCTGCGGCACCCGCGTCGATGCGAACGACGCGTTCAGAAATGGATGCCGCGCATCATCTGCTGCAACGCCTCCTGGTCCGGCGTGATCTTCGCCGGTGCGCCGCCGGCGGCCGAGCTCGATTCGGGGAACATGCGAAACGACGTGTTCATCACGATCTGCGAAACCCTCGGCATCAGTGCATGCAGCACTTCGCCGGCCACCCCCAGGCGGGTGGCGATGCGCACCGGCCTGTAGACGATCGCCTGCGTGACCAGGTCGGCCGCCTCCTCGGGCGTGAGCGTCGGTGCGTTGCGGTACAGACCGGTGGGCGCGATCATCGGCGTGCGCACCAGCGGCATCGCCACCGACGTGAACGTGATCCCGACGTCGGCCAATTCGCTCGCCGCGCAGCGCGTCCACGCATCGAGCGCGGCCTTCGACGCCACGTAGCCGGAGAAGCGCGGCGCGTTCGTCAGCACGCCGATCGAGCTGATGTTCACGACGTGGCCGCAGCGCCGCTCGATCATCGCAGGCAGCAGGCCCATCGTCAGGCGCACCGCGCCGAAGTAGTTCAGCTGCATCAGCCGCTCGAGATCGTGGAAGCGCCCGAAGGTGCTCTCGATGCCGCGGCGGATCGAGCGGCCCGCGTTGTTCACCAGCACGTCGACGTGACCGTGCGTGTCGAGCAGCCAGCGCACGAAGCGATCGCAGTCGTCGGCGTCGCTCAGGTCGCAGGCGAAGGTGACGAGGTCGTGCCCGTCGGCCTGGGCTGCCGCGCGCGCGGCTTCCAGCTTCGCCGGGTCGCGTGCGCAGATGATCGTCGTGGCCCCCGCGGCCGCCACGCGGCGCGCGGTGGCCAGCCCGATGCCCGACGAGCCGCCGGTGACCAGCACGATCTTGCCGGCGACCTGTCCGCGCAACGTGCGATCGATCGCGAGTTCCGGGTCGAGATGACGTTCCCAGTAGTCCCACAACACCCACGCGTAATCGTCGAGCCGTGGGCAGGCGATGCCGGTGCCTTCGAGCGCGGCGATCGCCTGGCGCGAATCGAAGCGCGTGGGGTAGTTGACGAACTGCAGGATGTCGGGCGGCAACCCGAGGTCGTGCATCACCGCATCGCGGATGCGCCGCACCGGCGCGAGCGCGAGCGCGGCGCGCCGGATGTGCCGAGGGATCAGTCCGATCAGCGCGGCGTTGATCCGGATCGACATCTGCGGCGCGTGTGCCGCCTTCGCGAAGATGTTCAGCACGTCGCCGACGCGCAATGGATTCGGATCGACCAGGTGGAAGCACCTGCCGTCCAGGCCGCGCGCATGCGCGATGTGGTCCATCGCGGCGACGACGTAGTCGACCGGCACGATGTTGATGCGCCCGCCCTCGATGCCGACCATCGGCATCCACTGCGGAAGCAGCCGGCGCAGTCGCTGCAGCGGCTTGAAGAAGTACATCGGACCGTCGACCTTGTCGATCTCGCCGGTGCGCGAGTCGCCGACGACCAACCCCGGGCGATAGATGCGAAACGGCACGCGCGACTCGCGCCGCACGATCGCCTCGGATTCGTGCTTGGTCGCGAAATACGGATGGTCGAGCCCCTCGGCCTCGTCGAACATGTCCTCGCGGAACACGCCTTCGTACAGGCCGGCCGCAGCGATCGAGGAGACGTGGTGCAGGCAGCCGGCGCCGATCGCGCAAGCGAAAGCGACCACCCTTCGCGTGCCCTCGACGTTGACTTCGACCTGCCGCTGCGCGTCGGCGGCGAGATCGTAGATCGCGGCGAGATGGAACAGGTGGCGGATGCGCCCCTGCAACGCGGTGCGCGTCGACTCTTCGATACCCAGGACGTCGCGCGTGAGATCGCCCTCGACCGGCACCGCGCGCGTTCGATCGACGCCCCAGAATGCGTACAGCGCGTCGAGCCGCTCGGCCGACGCGTCGCGAACGAGGAAATGGACGATCGCGCCGCGTCGCGCGAGCAGGCGTCGCACGAGGCGACGGCCGATGAAGCCGGTGGCTCCGGTGACGAAGTATTGCAAGGCGTTCCCTCCGCTGGGGTGCCGATCATTGCATCGCGCGCAGGCGTGCGGCAAGCGCGTCGCATTAGTGCACCTCCTCTAACGAAGCGGTCGTAGACTGCAGGCGAACGGACCCGCTCCGGGTCACGGGAGAGACGAGATGGCGAAGAAACTGAAGAAGCTGGCCGAAGGCAAGGATGCCCGGTCGGACCTGAACCAGTTGACCAGGACGATTCGCGATTCGGCGCAACAGATCTGGCTGGCCGGCCTGGGCGCGTTCGCGAAGGCACAGGACGAAGGCGGCAGGGTGTTCGATACGCTCGTGAAGGAAGGGCTGACCCTGCAGCGGCGCACGCGTGCGGCCACCGAGGAGCGCATCGGCTCGGTCGGCGAGAAGATGACGCGCGCAGCGGGCGAAATGTCGAAGCAGGCGACGCAATCCTGGGATCGCCTCGAGCAGGTCTTCGAGGACCGCGTCTCGCGCGCGCTGACGCGGCTGGGCGTTCCGACCAGCCGGGAGATCGGCGATCTGGTCGGCCGGGTCGACGCGCTGAGCGAAGCCGTGCAGTCGCTGACCGGCGGCACGCTCAAGCGCGCGGCTCGCAAGTCGAGCGCTGCCAAGTCGAGCGCTGCCAAGTCGATTACGCCGCGCGCGAGCACGCGTGCAGCGAAGTCGGCAACGCAGGCGGCCAAGGCGCCCGCGCGGCGCCCGCGTGCTGCAGCCAAGGCTGCCGTCGGTGACGGCAAGGCTGCCGGCGGCGACGGCAAGGCCGCCGCCTGACGCGTCGAATCGTCGGAAGTCGGCCGATGGCGCTCCAGCGCGGCGAATCGATGGGCCCGGCGAGCGGCGCGCCAACGCAACGCGGTCGCATCGGGCTCGCGCTGGCGGGCGGCGGCTTCCTGGCCGCTGCCTGGGAGCTCGGCGCGCTGTGCGCGCTGAGCGAAGCCATCGAAGGCTTCGAGCCTGCGCGGCTCGATGCCTACGTCGGCGTGAGCGCGGGTTCGTTCGTCGCCGCCGGCCTGGTCAACGGCGTATCGCCGCACCGGATGGTGCAGCTCTTCGTCGAGGGCGACAGCGCCGAGGAAACGCTCGAGCCGTCGCGACTGCTGCGCCCGGCCTTCGACGAGTGGAGAAAGGCAGCGCTGTCGCTGCCGCGGGGCCTGCGCCGCGCGCTGCGCAGCGCGTGCGAGGCGGGCGCGAGACACCCGCAGGCGGCGCTGTGGCAGGGGCTGGACGAACTGCTGCGCGTGCTTCCCGACGGACTGGTCGACGGCAAGCCGGCCGAACAGGAGCTCGCGCGCCTGTTCGGCTCCGCGCCCCGGACGAACGACTTTCGATGCACGCGCGCGCCGCTGCGCATCGTCGCCACGGACATCGACTCCGGCATGCCGGTGGCGTTCGGATCGCCCGGGTACGAGCGCGTGCCGATCTCGCGCGCCGCGGTCGCGTCCAGCGCCGTTCCCGGACTTTTCCCGCCGGTGCGGATCGGATCGCACCGCTACGTGGACGGCGCGCTGAACAAGACGCTGCATGCGTCGCTCGCACTGGACGCGGGCGCGGGTCTCGTCTTCTGCCTGAACCCGCTGGTGCCCTTCGACGGCTCGCGCGCCGGCGCCCGACGCGTGTCCCGTTCGGGCCCCGGCGCGGTGCTGTCGCAGACGATGCGCGCGACGATCCGCTCGCGCATGACCGTAGGGCTCGAGAAGTACCGGGTGACGCATCCGCAGGCCGACATCGTACTGTTCGAGCCGCGCCGCGACGACGCGGAGATCTTCTTCGCGAACATCTTCAGCGTGGCGAGCCGGCGCCGCCTGTGCGAGCACGCGTATCGAACGACGCGGGCCAACCTGCTCGAGCGGCGCCGCGAGCTCGCGCCGGTGCTGCAGCGTCACGGGCTGTCGCTCGACGAAGCGGTGCTGCATGCGGCAACGCCGCGCCTGGTGCGCGAACCCGAATCGCAACGGGTGCGCGTGATCGAGACGCGCGCGACCATCGCGCTGCGACGCCTGTCGTGCACGCTGCACGAGCTCGAACGCTCGCTGGCGATCGCCCGGACGAGCGCCGGCTTGCCCGATACTTCGGACGTCGTCGCAGCGGCATGATCCGCAAGCCGCCGCGACGCACGCGCGAGCGAATTCTCACGACGTCGCTACGGCTGTTCAACGAGCTCGGAGAGCCGAACGTAACGACGACGGCGATCGCCGGCGAGCTCGAGATCAGTCCGGGCAACCTCTACTATCACTTCCACAACAAGGACGAGATCGTCGACGCGCTGTTCGACGAGTTCCAGCGCGAGATCGATCCGTTGCTCGACTCGCCGCTGGCCGGCAACCCGCAGATCGAGGATGCGTGGTTGTACCTGCATCTGCTGTTCGAGGCGATCTGGCGCTACCGCTTCGTCTATCGCGACCTGAACGACCTGCTGTCGCGCAATCGCCGCGTCGAGATGCGCTTTCGCCGCATCGTCGAGCGCAAGACGCTCGCTGCGCTCGCGCTGTGCCGTTCGCTGGTGAAGAACCGCGGTGTCGGCGACGAGCTGATCGAGTCGCTCGCCACCAACATGGTGCTGGTGACGACCTACTGGCTGTCCTTCGAGTTCGTTCGGCAGACGCGCGGCGTCTCTTCCGCCGAGCGACCGGCGGCATCGATGGCGCGCGGTGCCTGGCAGGTGCTGTCGCTGCTCGCCCCCTGGCTCGACGACGACGGTCGCCGGCTTTTCGGAAAGCTCGCGCACGAGTACCTTCGCTGAGAATCCGAACGAACGGGGGACGACGATGGCGAAATGGGTGGCGTTTCCATACGCCGATGCGCGCTACGAGTACACGCCGGCGACGCTGAAGAAGCGCTGGTCGAGGTTGCATCGCGGCGACTGCGAGCCGTTCCCGAAGGACGACGCGGTGATCGCCGCCTGGATCGCCTATCACGCGGGCCGCTTCGGCGAAGCGATCGAAGGCGGGCTCGCCGCCGGCTCCGCCGGCATCTGCGTGGCGAACAAGGCAGCCTGCGTCTACGCCGAGTACCTCGAAACCTCGGACTCGCGCAAGGCGAAGCTGCTGCAGGAAGCCGGTGCCCGCGCCGATTTGCAGCAGAAGAGCGAACCGAAGAACCCCAACGCGTTCTACCTGTACGCCTTTGCGATCGGCCGCTATTCGCAGCAGATCTCGGTGGCGAAGGCGCTTGCGCAGGGCCTCGGCGGCAAGGTGCGCGACGCGCTCGCGCACGCGATCGCGTTGCAGCCGAAGCATGCCGATGCGCACATTGCGCTCGGCGCCTTCCACGCCGAAGTGGTCGACAAGGTCGGCGCGATGATCGCCAATGTCACCTACTGCGCGAAGCGCGACGAGGCGTATCGGCTGTTCCGCCAGGCGCTCGAACTGAATCCCGAATCGGCGATCGCCCGTATCGAGTACGCCAATGCGCTGGCAATGCTCGACGGAAAGAAGGGACTGAAGCAGGCCGAGGCGCTGTACGCGGAGGCTGCCCGGTGCGAACCGCTCGATGCGATGGAGCGCCTCGACGTCGAGGCCGCTCGCGAGGAACTGGCATGAACCTGCACGCAATGCTCGTGCGTCGCGCGGACGAAGGCCGGTCGATGCGCGTCGGCCTGATCGGCGCCGGCAAGTTCGGTTCGATGTTCCTGTCGCAGGTGCGGCGTACGCCGGGCATGCACCTGGTCGCCGTCGCCGACCTGTCGCCGCAACGCGCGCGCGAGGCGATGACACGCGTCGGCTGGGACGCCGCGCGGTTGTCGGCGCCGGGCTTCGCGCAGGCACGGCGCGACGGGTCGACCTTCGTGATGGACGACCCGATGGCGCTCGTCGCCGCGGACGAGGTCGAGATCGTCATCGATGCGACCGGAGACCCCGCGGCCGGCATCGCGCACGCGCTCGCCTGCTGCCGGCACGGCAAGCACATCGTGATGGTCAACGTCGAGGCCGACGCGCTCGCCGGACCGCTGCTCGCGCGGCGCGCACGCGACGCGGGCGTCGTCTATTCGCTCGCGTACGGAGACCAGCCCGCACTGATCTGCGAGATGGTCGACTGGGCGCGCGCGGCGGGCTTCGAAGTGATCGGCGCCGGCAAGGGAACGAAGTACCTGCCCGAATACCACTCATCGACGCCGGACACGGTCTGGGCGCACTACGGCATCGACGAAGCCGATGCGCGCGCCGGCGGAATGAACGCGCAGATGTTCAACTCGTTTCTCGACGGAACGAAGTCCGCGATCGAGATGGCGGCGGTGGCGAACGCAACCGGCTTGTCGGCGCCTGCCGACGGGTTGTCGTTCCCGCCCTGCGGCGTGGACGATCTCGCGCAGCGCATGTGTCCGCGCGCCGACGGCGGCGCACTCGAAAGCCGCGGCCAGGTCGAGGTCGTCTCGAGCCTCGAACGCGACGGCCGGCCGGTGTTCCGCGACCTGCGCTGGGGCGTCTGGGCGAGTTTCGCGGCGGATTCCGACTACGTGCGGCGCTGCTTCCGCGAGTACGGCCTGATCACCGATCGCAGCGGCAACTACAGCGCGATGTACAAGCCCTACCACCTGATCGGACTCGAACTCGGCATCAGCGTTGCATCGATCGGCTTGCGCGGCGAAGCCACCGGCGCGCCGCGCGGCTGGCACGCCGACGTCGTCGCCACCGCCAAGCGCGCGCTGAGAGCCGGCGAGCGCCTCGACGGCGAAGGCGGCTACACGGTGTACGGCCGACTGATGCCGGCTTCCGATTCGCGCGCGATCGGCGGGTTGCCGTTGGGCCTGGCGCGTGGCGTGGCGCTCGTGCGCGACGTTGCAGCGGGCCAGGCACTGCACTGGAGCGACGTGCGCTTCGATGAAGGCGACGATGCGGTGCGGGTGCGGCGGGAAATGGAGGCGCAGTTCGCGTAGGCCCGACCCCGAGGCGACGCGGCGCAAGCGGGTGCGGCACGAGACGGAGACGGCGTTGGCGTAGTTCCAGCGGCGGCCCGACACGGCCCAGGCGGATTTGCACGAAATCCGCATTTCCGGCGCCGCAATCTGCATCGCCCTCGGAAATGCGCGGAGAACACGCAATCTCGCCCACGTGAGCCGTTTGACCCGCGGAGATGCGCGGGAACCGCGCTTTTCTCCTTTCCCACAACGACGCGCAGCCGGCCGCCCTTGCGCCCGGCTGCGCCTCGCTTCAACTCTCGTTGTACTGCTGGCACTCGTAGAAGATGCGCGCCGTGCACCGCCGGCAGATCTCCGGATCGAGCCGCGAGAACACATCGGCGATCGCCACGTGCTTCGCCTCGTAGATGCGATCGGCGCCAACCTGCGTGATCGCGTCGCCCCGCTCGAGGAACGCGTGCACCGGCGCACGCAGGCCCTGCAGGTACAGCGCGCCGCCCATGTCGCGACGGCGCCTCGCCTCGGCTGCGAGCAGATCCACGCCCGCCACATCGACGAAATTCACGTTGCGCATCAACAGCACCAGGTGCTTCTGCTCGCCGGCGATCTCGCGCAGCGTCTCGAAATGCGACTCGACGTGCGAGACCGCACCGAAGTAGATCGATCCCTCTATGCTGAGCAGCTTCGCCTGCGGACACTCGCGCAGCGACGGGTCGACCGGGACGAACGGGCGCTCGGGGGTGCGCGGATCGGGCACCAGGCTGCGGATCGTCGGTCGCGACGTGCGGTTCAGGTAGACGACGAGCGACATCGCGGTGCCGATCAGCACCGCGACCTCCAGCCGCATCAGCAGCGTCGCGACCAGCGTGGCGAGCAGCACGACCCCTTCGGGCCGACTGATGCGCAGCGTCGAGCGGATGCGATCGACGTCGATCAGCGACAGCGACGCGAGCACGAGCACGCCGGCCACCGCCGGCTCGGGCAGCCACGCGACCCACGACGCGAACAGCAGCACGATCACCGCCAGGAACACGCCGGCGAATACCGCCGACATCGGCGTAACCGCACCCGCCTCGAGATTCGGTCCGGAACGATTCGCCGACGCGCCGACCGGCAAGGCCGAGAAGAATCCCGCCGCGACGTTCGCCAGGCCCTGCCCGACGAACTCCTGGTTGCCGTCGATGCGCTGTCCGGTGCGCAGCGCAAGCGCGCGAGCCATCGATATCGACTGCGTCAGCGAGACGATCGCGACCGCGACGGCGACACCGCTCAGATCGCGGATGCCTTCGACGCCGCCCCCCGGCAAGGCGAATGGCGGCAATGTGCGCGGCACCGCGTCGAGCATCGGAACGCCGACGCCGAATCCGACGCGCAATGCATGCGCGAGCAGGCTGCCGGCCAGCATCGCGATGACGACGCCGGGCCACTGCGGTCGCCAGCGGCGCACCAGCAGACCGGTGACGACCGTGACGGCGGCCACGGCGAGCACGGCGGGTTGCCACTGCGCCGGGTGCGCGAACGCAGACAGCACCGTCTGGCCGGCCGATGCGCGCGCGGGCACGGGTGCGCCGGTGAGCGGACCGACCTGGCTCACGAGGATCAGCACGCCGGCGCCGGCCGTGAAGCCGACGATCACCGGCTGCGAAATGAAGTTCACCAGCAGGCCCAGGCGCAAGCCGCCCAGCACGAGCATGAACACGCCGGTGAGAACGGCCAGCGTCGCCGCCAGGCTCACGTACTCGGCCGTCCCGGGCATCGCGAGCGGCGCGCGCGCCGCGAAGGTCATCAGCGACAACGCGTTGGTCGGACCGGTCACGGTATGCAGCGACGAGCCGAAGAGCGCGGCGACGATGGTCGGCACGATCGCCGCGTACAACCCGTGCTCGGGCGGCAGGCCGGCGAGCGTCGCGTAGGCGAGTCCCTGCGGCAGCACGAGGAATGCGCCGACCAGGCCGGCCAGCGCGTCGGCGCGCAGGCTCGCCGGTTTCACGCGCGGCCACCAGCGCAGCGCGGGCAGCGCGCGCAGCGCGAGACGTCGCGGAATCATCGCGGCGGAATCGCGTCGCCGCGCTGCGCGACGAGCCGCTGCGCCAGGCGTCCGCGTCGCGACGCGCGGCTGAGCGCCGCCTGCGCGACGACGTCCGCTTCGGACCAGATCGCGAGCCGGCTGCGCGCGCGCGTGATGCCGGTATAGACGAGCTCGCGCGTGTTCAGCGGGTGCCCCGGCGGCGCGAGCACGAGTGCCACCGACTCGAACTCGGACCCCTGCGCTTTGTGGACGGTCATCGCCCAGGCATCCTCGCAAGTCGGCATCTGCGCGACCGGAAAGAGGCGCGGCGCTTCGGCGCCGGCGAACGCGACGACGAGTGCATCGGGAGCGCCTTCGGCGTTCATCGCCGGCAGGCAGACGCCGACGTCGCCGTTGAACAAGCCGAGGGCCGGTCGATTGACGGTGACCAGCACGAGGCGTCCCGCGTACCACTGCACGGACGGCGACGCGCTCGTGCTCGTCGCCGACGGCGACGCCCCGGTCTTCGTCCCCGCTGCGCGTCGGACGGCGACGGCGATGCGCCGGTTCAGCGCGACGCTGCCCAGCGGGCCCTCGCGCATCGCCGTCAGCACGCGATGCCGTTCGCAGGCGGCCAACACCTTGGCCGGCGCCGCGCGCGCTTCGATCGCCTCGCGCACCTCTGCCCAGGCGGCGAGTGCATCGTCGACGATCGCTGCGGGGTCGGCACGGAAGCGGCCGATAGCCGCAGGCCAGCGCAGCGGCACGCCAGGGGCACCGGCGGCATCGCGCACCTGCGCGGCGAGTTCGACGATGTGCGCGGCGTCTTTCTGCCGATGGTTGCGCGTCAATTGCACGGTCGCACCGCCGGCACTCGCGCACAGGTCGGCGAACACCGCTCCGGCCTCGACCGACGCGAGCTGGTCGCGGTCGCCGGCGAGCACCAGGCGACCGTTCGCGCCGATGGCGGCGACCAGCGCAGCGGCGATCTCGACGTCGAGCATCGACGCCTCGTCGACGATCACCAGGTCGTGGTCGAGGGGCATCGCGGCGATGGGCGCGGCGCCGTTCGCCCGCAACCCCAGCAACCGGTGCAGCGTCGTGCCGGCGCGGGGAAGGCGCGCGCGCAGCTCGCCGGTCGGATCGAAGCGCGCGAGCTGATCCGACAGCGACTGCCCGAGGCGCGCCGCCGCCTTGCCGGTGGGCGCGGCGAAGGCGACCCGCGCATCGGGCGCGAGTCGCGCGAACGCCACCAGCAGGCGCGCGAGCGTCGTCGTCTTGCCGGTGCCGGGACCGCCCGACAACAACGTGAGGCGATGGCCCAGCGCACGCAGCAGTGCAGCGCGCTGAGCCTCGTCGGCTTCGGCCGGCTCGAACAGCGAATCGACGACGTCGCCGACCGCAGCGCCCTTGCCCAGCGCAGCCGGTGCGTCCAGTGCGGCCACGCGTGCGGCAAGGAGCGTCTCGGCGCGCCACAACCGATGCAGGTAGAGCGCATCGCCGTCGAGTACGAGCGCGGCTTCGTGCACGTCGGGAGCGACGTCGACCACCGGGCTCGACGCGAGTTGCCGGCACTCGGCGTCGTCGGACAGTTCCGTGCAGACGTGTCCGGCCTCGGCGTCGCTCCACGACTGTCGCGCCCACCGCTCGACGACGCGGCGCCCTGATGAATCGCCGCCGACGCGCTCGTGCAGCCGCGCCATCGCGTCGCCGAAGGCGTGTGCGACGCGGCCCGCCGGCTTCGCTTCGGCAGGATTCATCGGATTCGCTCGCCCGATGCGCCGGCGAACAGGCGATCGAGCGCTTCGATCGCACGTGCGCCCGGCCGGCTCGCATGCACCCCGCACACCGGCGCGCCGTGGTCGACCGGCCCCTCGAGTCCGGCGCCGCGCAGGAACACGTAGAAGACCCCGCCGAACGAGCGCTCGTAATCGTAGCCGCGCAGCGTGCGACGCAGCCAGCGATGCACGGCGAGCGTGTAGAGGCTCGCCTGCAGCGGATAGGCGTGCGTGCGCATCGCCTCGGCGAGCGCCGGCGGGCCGTAACAGTGCGCAGTGTCGCCGAGGTGGTTGCTCTTCCAGTCGACGATGTACCAGCGTCCGCCGTGCTCGAAGACGAGATCGATGAAGCCGCGCAGAAAGCCGCTCCAGCGCGAGGGCGCGGGCAGCACGTCGATCGCGCAGGCGTCACCGAGCAGGTCGACCAGCGCGCGCTCCGATACGTCGCGCCCCGAAAGCTGGAACTCCATCTCGCGCAACTGGCGCACGCGAGGCACCGACGTCAGCGCGAGCCGCTTGCCGTCGGGGGCGTGCAGCGCGACGCCGAGCACTTCGTCGAGCCACGCGGCGACCGGCACGGCGTCGGAGCGCCGATAGCCGCAGCGGCCCAGCCAGTGCGCGACCGATGCCGCGTCGACGGGCGCGTCGAACGGGGCCTGCTCGAGGACCCCGTGCAGGCACACGCCGGCCTGCGCACCGGCAGGAAAGCGGAAGCGGATCGAATCCGGCTCGACGACCGCCGTCTCCGTCGCCGATGCTTCCTTCGCCTGCGATGCGGTCTCGTCGCGGCCCGGATCGACGACGTCGACGTTGCGCCAGGACTGCAACGACGTTTCGCTGCCGCCGGTCAGCGCGGCCGCGATCGCGCTGAAACTGGTGGTGATCGTGGCCGGCGGAATCGCCGTCGTCCACGAGCGCGCATTAAGCGCGGCAGCGCTGGCGGGCAAAGGCTGCGCATCGGAGAGCGCAAGGTCGCAGGGCTGCGCGGCAGGCGGCGAGGGCGCATGCGCGCCGGCGAGCAGCGTCGGCGTATCGACGATCGCCAGCGAGCCCGGATGGCGAAGTCCGGCACGCATCTGCCAGTGCGCGAGCGCGGCGCGCACGCCGGCCGCGTCGAGCGCGAACGAGCCGCCGCCCGCCGTACTCGCCCGGTGCAGCAGCCAGGCGAGCGGCGCATGCTCGCTGCCGTTCGCCGCTCCCCAGAACACATAGCAGCGCTGCTCTGCGCGCGTGAGCGCCACGTACAGCGTTCGCTGGTTCTCGGCCTGCCGCTCGCCGGCCGCGGCCGCGCAAGCCTCGTCGTCGGGCGAGAGATCGAGCACCGTGTGCCACCCGCGGTCGACGTCGTGCTCGTGGCGCACGCAGGGATCGGGCGCCTGCGCCTTGCGTGCCGACCAGGCGAACGGAACGAAGACGACCGGGAACTCGAGCCCCTTGCTCTTGTGAACGGTGAGGATGCGCACGAGGTTCTCGTCGCTTTCCAGGCGCAACTCGCGCGTATCGTCGTCGCCGGCTTCGCGCCCGCGCAGCCGAGCCCAGGCACGCGCCGCTTCACCCGGGTTTGCGCGGGCTGCGTCGTCCTCGGCGAGCAGCGCAACCAGGTGGCCGACGTTGGTCAGGCGGCGCTCGCCGTCGACGAGACCGGCCAGGCGCGCGTCGGCGTCGAAGGCATGCAGCAGCGGGCGCAGCGAGGCGATCGGGCCGTGCCGCTGCCAGCGCAGGCGCGCCTCGGCGAAGCGGGCGACGACGGCGAGCAGCGCGGCCGAATCGGCTTCGAGCGCGACGATCGCCGCTGCGTCGAAACCGAGCAGCGTCGTCGTGAGCGCCGAGCGCAGGAGCGCGGGATCGGCGCAGTCGTCCAGTGCCGCGACGACGCGCATCAACTCGGCGGCCTCGCGGGTATCGAGGACGCTGTCGCGCGAGATCTCGGCGGCGCCGATGTTGGCACGCGCCAGCGCGCGCTTGACGAGCGCGCCCTGCGCTCGCGCCTGGACCAGCACGGCGATGTCCCTCGGCTGCAGCGCTCGTTCGTCGTAGCGGGCCCCGCAGGCAAGCAGGCGCGCGATCTCGGCAACCGTCGCGTCGATCGCCTGCCGGCGCGCCTGCGGCACGGACAGCGCCTGGCCGGTTGCGCCGGGCTCGAGCATGACGGCGGTCAACGGTGCCCGAGCGCCGACGCCGGGCGGATCGGCGGGCTCGAAGCTGCGCCGCACTCGGGCGCCGACCGCGGCCGGCGCGAACGCGATGTCGGCAACGCGAAACGGATCGTCGACGTGGAACAACGCGTTGACCGCCTCGATCAGCGCCGGATGCGAGCGCTGGTTCTCGTCCAGTCGGTGCGTGCGCGCCGCACCGCGGCGTGCGGAAAGATACGAATGCACGTCGGCGCCGCGAAACGAGTAGATCGCCTGTTTCGGATCGCCGACCAGCACGAGCGCGCAACGGCCGGCGTCGCTGCCGTCGGCGGCGTAGACGCGACGCACGATGTCCCATTGCAGCGGATCGGTGTCCTGGCATTCGTCGACGAGCGCGATCGGATACCGCTCGCGCAACGCGCGCGCGAGCGACGAGCCGCTCGCCGGATCGGCGAGCGCGTCGTGCACCAGTCGCAGCAGGTCGTCGAAGGCGAGCGACCTCGCCTGGCACAGATCGGCCTCGCGCGTCCGGCGCAACGACTCGACGATCTCGTGCGCGACCGACCCGCGCAGGCCGGCCATCTCGTCATCGATCGCCAGCAGCGCGTCGCAGCAGCCGGGAACCGCCGAGTCGGGCTGGGCCTTGGCGAAGCGACGCGAGCCGAGACGCTCGATCGTCTCGCGCTTCATCGGCGCGAGCGGCGCGTCGCAGAATGCCTGCAAGGCGGCCAGCCAGTTCGCGCCGTGTTGCTTCAGCTTTCCGGCGACGTTGCCCTGCTTCATCCACGCGAGCAGGTCGGCGGCGTCGGTGCGCATCGCGTCGACCAGCGCGGCTCGTGCAGCGCATGCGCGCGGGGCGAGCGCGCGCCAATCGCAGGCCTGCGACGAGATCCGCGCCAGCGGCAGCGAGACGATCGTTCGCACGATCTTCTCGATTGTTTCCGGATCGACGCCGGCGAGCGCGAACAGCGCGAGCCGCTCCGGCGGCGCGTCGAGCACTTCGCCGCGCCACCAGTCGTGCACGCGACGGACGATCCGTTCGCCGTCGCCGGCGCCGATGGGCAGTCCGCGCGCCACCCCGATCGACAACGCGTGCTCGTCGATCACGCGCTGGCACCATGCGTGGATCGTGTGCACCGACATCTCGTCGATGCGGGCGAGCGCCACGCGCAGCAGGTCGCGCGCGCGTCGCGCGCCCGGCTCGTCGAGCGTGGACGCGTAGTCGATGCAGAACCGCTCGTCGACGCCGCCACCCGGTCGTCCTTCGAGCCGATCGTCGAGCAGGCGTTCGAGTTGCGCGACGCGAAGACGGATCCGGTCGGCGAGTTCGGCCGCCGCCGCATTGGTGAAGGTGACGACGAGGACGCGGTCGAGGTCCACGCCGCGCTCGACGATCGCGCGCACGACGAGTCCGGCGATCGTCCAGGTCTTGCCGGTGCCGGCGTCGGCCTCGAGCAGCTGCACGCCGTCGAGGATGTCGGCATCGAAGACGGGATGGCCGTTCACGACGCTGCCCCGTCCGCTTCGGCGCTGCCGGCCAACGACGTGTCGTCGATCATCGGCCGATAGACGCGCTCGCACAGCGGCAGCACCTGCTCGAAGTCGATCTCGGCGTCGCGGTAGAGCGCGCGCATCGCCGGGCGCGCGAGCTCGGGCGTGCGAAACCCGTTCTCGTCGCCGGCGAGCACAGCCTGCGCACGCTGCAGGGCAAGGTCCGGGCGCTTGCCGCTGAGACGTTCACGCGCGTAGCGCAACCAGCTGCGCGGAAAGAGCGCCAGCGGTTGCGTCGAGATCCGTCGCGACCATTCGACGGCATGCGCGAGCGAGCGCAGCGCATCGGCACAATGCACCTCGATCGATTCGTCCGGCGTGACCAGTCGTGCGCTCGCCTTCGAATCGACCGCGAAGCGCCACAACGCCGTGCGCAGCCATGCATCGATCAGCGCATGCGGCCCGAGCGGGTACGCCGAGACGAAGAGCAGGCGTCCCTGCGAGTCGAGCGCGGGCGGCGACATGCGCAGCCGCAGGTCGGCGACGCGCGCGACCACCGGTTCGGTTCGGCGCAACGCGAGTTGCGCTGGCGCGGCAGCAGGTGCCGGCCCGGTTCCCGCGGTTCGGCTCGCGACACTCGCCGCCAGCGCGCGATCGATCAGCGCCTGCGCGCACGCGACGACCGCCTGCGCATCGATTGCGCCGGCCGATCCGGCGGGTGTGGCCGGAGAGCGTTGCAGCGCGCGCTCGACGCGAGCGCGCTCTTCGCCGGCAAGCAGGCGCTCGACGCAATGCTGGACCTGCTTCGCGTCCTGCGCGGCCTGCGGCCACAGCGGTTCGTGCGCGGGCGGCTCTTCCTCGTCGGCCGGCAGCACGACGCCGAGCGACTCGACGAGCCAGTTGCGCGCGGGATCGGACAGCGCGCGACATAGCCGCTCGATCGGCACGATTGCATCGACTTCGGCGAAGGCGCGCGGCTCGTCGGCGTACGCGCCTGGCCCGTCCGCGCCCTGCTCGTCCGCCTCGATCGCAGCGTCGGGCGCGACATCGAGGTCGAAAAGCGCACCGACGCCGTCATCGCGGCTGGCGAGCGGAGCGGCCGCCGCACGCGCGGCTCCCAGCCACTCGCTTGCCCGGTCGGCGCCCTGCCCCTCGAAGTTGCGACGCGAGAACGGATGCAGCGGGTACTCCACCAGCGCCGGCGCGCCGGCGGCTTCGCCGCGCCGGACGCGCGCGATCGAAGCCGGCGCGGCGCGCGCGTCGCTGCCCGAACGCGCCGACAGCCACGCGAGCAACTCCGCCACCAGCGGCGACGGGTTCAGCGCACTGTCGTCGCGCGGGTCGCGGCTGCGGCAAGAGACGACCAGGCGCTCGCGCGCGGCGAGCACCGCATCGAGGAACGCGCCGCGATCGTCGTTGCGCACGAGCCGGTCGCCGAAACGCGGCGCGTGGCGCATCAAGTCGATCTCGTCGCGCGTGCCGCGCCGCGGAAACGCGCGCTCGTCGAAACCGAACAGGCAGACCACGCGATACGGCACGCCGCGCAGGCTCCCGATGGGCACCACCGTCACGGCGCCGCCCGGCACCGCGGCGGGTGCGCCCTGCGCAATCGCCTCGGTAAAGGCGCTGGCGAAAGCGGCGGCATCGAGCACTGCCTCCGCGGACTCGTCGCCCGACGCAGCCAGCCGTGCGATCGCCTCGCGCACGCGCTGCACGGCGGCTTGCGCGCGCGCGCGCGCGAAGACCGTCTCGAGGACTTCGCCCAGCGCCGCGCACCATTCGCGCGGCGGCCGCGCGCGCGAGGCGAGCGCCCGCAACCGGCCGAGCGCGTCGGCGAGCACGAACGCGCCCTCGAGCGCCCGCGCGCGCGTGCCTTGCGCCCCGGGCACGGCGAGCAGGTCGCCACAGGCCTGCTCCGCGCCGATCGCCGCGCCGATCAGCAGGCGATCGGTCGCCGCCTGCAGGTTGTGCTTCGAGGCGCCGTCGTGCGCGTCGAGCCCGCGCCGCGCACCGGCCCGTTCCAGCGCGGCGAGCAGTTCGTCGACCTCGGATTCGTCGAGCGACAGTGCAGCAGCCAGCGCCGGATTGCGCAGCAGCGCATCGAGCCGCGCCGCGTCGACTCCGTGCACTGCAGCCGCGACGATCGCCTCGACGGCATCGATCAACGGATCGACGCCGCGCAACCGGCCGCTGATCGTCAACGGGATCCGGCGCGCCGCGGGGACGCCCTGGAAGACACCTTCGATCGCCGGCGCGGCCGTCTCGATGTCCGCGCAATGCACGACGACATCGGCCGGCGCGAGACCGGGCATCGTCGCGAAACATTCGAGCAGCGTTTCGTGCAGGATCTCCGCCTCGCGCACCGGACCGTGCGTGCCGATCACGCGAATCGAATCGTCGGTTGCTCGCAGCTGCTGCCAGGGAGCATCGCTGCGCAGGAACACCGCCGCATGCAGCGCCTGCAGCGCAGTGCGCGGCGCTGCACGCACATCGCCTTCGTCGAAGGGGAGCGGCTCGTCGCGACCCGGCGCCTCGGCCTGCACGTCGAATCGCTCCTCCAGGTCGAGCAGTTGCGCGACGAAGTCGCGGTGCGCCCGGCCCCAGCTGCCGAGAATCGACGGTTCGCCGTCGTACAGCCAGGCCTCGTCCGGCCGTTGCGCGCGCACGCGTGCAAGCGACGCCGGATCGAGCAGGTCGCTCCACAGCTCGCGACACGGATCGGGCGCGAAGATCGACACGTCGATGCTCCTGGACAGCCGACCGAACAGCGCGAACTGCTCGGGCGAGAGGTCGACGCGGCCGAAGATCGCAACGCGTTGTCCGAGAAGCGCGCCGTGGACTCGCGCGTCGTCGGGCTCGGCGAGGACGCGTGCGAAGGCGTCGTACGGGTGCTCGTCCCGCACCTCGGGCAGTCGCTCGAGCAGGCGGTTCCACAGCCAGCGCTGCCAGGGCTCGTGCACGTCGAGCGCGCGGTCGCGCTCGGCCCACTGCCCCTGTTGCCAACGCGCAAGCCAGTCGCGCCGGTAGGCGAGATAGCGCTCGAAGGCGCGGGCTACCGAGTCGGCTGCGTCCAGTCGCGCGACCGAACCCGGCTCGCCCATCCGCTTTCGCAGCAGCGCGAACTCGTCGCCGCCGGGCAACTCGTCCAGCAGCGCGAGCAGATGCCAGCGCACGCGCTCGGGATCGAACGGCGACTGCGCGGGAAGTCCGTCGAGCACCGCACGCATCGTGTTCCACAACCAGCTGCCGGCGAACTCGGGACGCAGCCGCGCACTGACGCCGCGGCGCTCGGCATCGCGCCGTTGCAGCCAGCGCCCGACGCCGGTGCTGGGAACGACGACGACACGTTCGTCGAAAGGACCCGCATCGTCGAAGGAATCGAGCAATGCGTCGGCGAGACGTTCGAAACGGTGGTCGAGGCGGAGGCGCAGCAAGCGGGGTGGATGAGGGCGGTGAAGGGTGAAGGGGCTAGAAGGAGGAGCCGGGCTCTTTCAGGAACGCGAGTTCTTCGGGGGACGATTGTCGGCCGAGGATCGCGTTGCGGTGGGGGAAGCGGCCGAAGCGCTCGATGATCTCGTGGTGGCGCACGGCCCAGCGCCAGGCGCCGCCGGCGAGCGGGTCGTCGCGCAGGATGGCGAACAGGCGCAGCGACTCGTTCTGGTCGTCGAGCGATTCCGAATGCTCGAACGGCATGTAGCAGAACCAGCGCGTCAGCGCATCGTAGCCTTCGTCCCAACGCTGCGCGACGATGCGCCGCGCGACGGCGAGCGCGCGCTCATCACCGGCGAACATGCGCGGCGTGTCGCGATACACGTTGCGCGTGAACTGATCGAGTACGATCACCAGCGCCGGCGCGCAGCGGCGATCGTGCCCCCACGCATCGCATCGTCCGGCGATCGCGTCGGCGACCAGAGCGGCGAATCGATAGTCGATGCTCGCGTCGAAGGCGTCGTCCTTCGCGAACCATTGCCGCCGCACGGTTGCGGCCTCGCTGCCGTCGTCACCGGCGAACCAGAAGTGCAACACCTCGCGCGCACGTTCGAGGTCCGCCGAATCGAGGGGCCGGTTCGCGTCACTCATGCCCATTGCAGCCCGAGCATGCACTCGACCTCGCCGGGTGCGGGCGGCTCGCCGGCGAGCACGCCGTTGGGCAGCATCGCCAACGTCAGTACGAGGCGCTCGAACTCGGGCGCGAAACCGTCGACGATCGTCTGCGGATCGGGACACAGCGCGGTGTCGGCCCGGATCGAGAACTGCACCGCGCCGGCATACGAGAGAATCGCGATGCCCACGCCGATGTCGCCCGACTGCGGCACCCAGAAAAGCATGCGTGCGACACGCGCGCCGGCGAGTTGCACCGGCGCCTTAGGCCCGGGCAGGTTCGTCATCACCGCACTCGCCTTGCCGGCCAGGTACTCGAGCACCACCGTCTGCAATCCGGCCGGCAGCGGCCCGAGCACCGCGAGCAGCAGGAAGGCCAGCGCCGGCTGGAAGCCTCCGCGCAACTCGCGCATCCGCGCGCGGATCTCGTGCACGCGCTCGATCGGACTCTCGATGCCGATCGGCAGCACCAGCGGTGCCAGCCCGAAGCAGTTGCCCAGCGACGGTTCGGCATCGGCAGCCCGCAGGTTCACCGGCACCATCGCGCGAAACTCGGCGTCGGGTGCGAGCGCGTCGCCCCGGTTCAGCAGGTAGCGGCGCAGCGCGCCGGTGACGCAGGCGAGCACCACGTCGTTCAGCGAAGCGCCCAGCGCCCGGCACACCGGCTTCATCTCGTCGAGCGGCAGCGGATCGTTCCAGGCGAAGGCCTTGGTGCCGCAGAGCTCGCCCTTGAGACTGGTCGGCGTGTCCGAGCGCATCGCGAGGATCTGCACCGCGTCGGCGACGACGCGGGTACCGGCCTGGGCGAGATCGAGCGCGTGACCCGGCGCTTCGAGCGTGCGCCTCGATTCGGCCCACACCTCGCCGCCCAACCACAACGACGAGCGCGCGGCGCCCGCCGCTGCGTCGAGCCACGGCTGCCAGGCGGAACTGTCGTCCGCAGCAGCGCGCGCGCGCCTGCGGCGCCGCGGCGGCGCAGCGTCGTCCGCCGCCAGTGCGAGCATGACGCGCACGAGCGCGACACCGTCGGCGATGCAATGATGGATGCGGATGGCGAGCGCCGGCGGCGTTCGCGGTCGTTCGACGAAGTGCATCTCCCACAACGGGCGGGAGAAGTCGAGTGGCTGCGCGACCATCCGGTCGAGGTACCCGCGCAGCGCTGTTTCGCCAGTATCAGGCAGCCGCACCCGTTTCAGATGGTTCGACAGTCGGAACGACGGATCGTCGACCCACCAATGGCCGGCGAGGTCTTCCTCCACGCGTTGGCGGAAGCGCTCGAAGCGCAGCAGGCGCTGCGCGAACAGGCGCGATAGCTGGTCGAAGGCCAGTGGCTCGGCGAACGAGAACAGCCCGACGATGGCCATCGGATTGCGCGGGCTGTCCATCCGCAGCCACGCGCGGTCTACGCCGGACATCCGCTCGCGATGCATCTCCCCCCTCGAACCGCTGTCTGGCTATGATACTTGCGACCGACACGCAGGAGGAACTCATGACCGGATCCGCCGCCGACGCAGGCACCCCCCTGAATGAGCGCTTCCAGCGCGCCGTAGCCGAATCGAAGATGCTCTCCGAGCGTCCGGACAACGCGACGCTGCTCGAACTCTACGCGCTGTACAAGCAGGCAACTGCCGGCGACGTCGACGGCAAGCGCCCCGGCTTCACCGATCTCGTCGGCCGCGCGAAATGGGACGCCTGGAACGCCCTCGCCGGCACGTCGTCCGACGACGCCATGCAGCGCTACGTCGACCTGGTGGAGCGCTTGAAGGACTGATCCGAGGCGGAGGCGGGCCCGGCCGCAGCGATCTTCGGCGGCGCTCGCGTTGCGCGCGTTGCGCGACGAGGGTCGAACGCGATGGCCGGCCAGCGCGAACCGGACGCCGACCGACGACGACAACGCGCGAAATCCGCGCATTCCCATCCGCGCCGAAACCACCTCCGACATGCCTGCGCGCAGAACGAACGAAATCGAGCGCGCAACTCGTCACGTAACCCGTAACGTGCGTGAAACGCGCAATTCCGCTCAACGCTGCGACGACGAAGGCACCGCTCTACGCGTACGCGCCAACGCACGCACTCCAAACAATCACGCCACTCGAGCGGCAGGCTGCAGCGTAGCGTCGGGGCGCCTCGGATCGGCGCGTCCGGCAGGGTGCGCTACGCGGCCGCTCGGCGGCCTGGCCGTAGGCGGGTTGGCGCCGCGGCAGACCGCCCGGCGGCGCGACCTCTGCGGCGCCGAGCAGCGCAGCCTCGGGGTCGGCGCGCGCAGCGCGCTTCGTACCTCTGACTCGCGGCCGCATGTCCGAGCGGAGCGAGCGCAGCTCGCGCAGCGAGTTCGGCCGCGCGACCCCGAGGCGAGCCGCGCATGGCAGTCGGCGCGCAGCGCCGACCGCCGCAGCGGGAGCGCCGCCGGGCGACCTGCCGCGACGCCAACCCGCCTGCGGCCAGGCCGCCGAGCGGCCGCGTAGCGCACCCTGCCGGACGCACCGATCCGACGCGCCCCACGCTCCGCCGCCGCCTGCCGCGACGCGCCGCCTCACACCAGCCGGAACGCGCCGATCGCCACCAGCGTCGGAATCGCCGCCGCCGCGAGCAGCCCCAGCGCGCTGATCTCCTCGTGCTCGAACCGGCTCTTCAGGATCGAGTACCCCGCCGGGTTGGGCGCGTTGGCGATCACGGTGAGTCCGCCTCCCGTGACCGCCCCGGCCACCAGCGAATACTTGAACTCGTCGGTCAGACCCTCGACCAGCGAGCCGAGATAGGTGAGCGCCGCGTTGTCGGTCACCGCCGTAAGCGCGGTCGCGCCGTAGTACACGGCGGTCGGACTCATCCGCTCGAGCAGCGCCTGCAGCCACCACTGCTGCTGGCCGCCGAGCACGACCAGGCCGGCGAGAAAGAACGCGACCATCAGCGCCTCGCGCAGGATCAGCCGATCCTGGTAGCGCTCGTACGCGCCGGCCACGCCGAGGAAGAACAGGAACAGCGCCATGAACACGATCGCGTGGTGCGCGAACACGACCACGCCGAGCAGGAACAGCAGGTGCACGACGGTGAGCTGCCACGGCACCGCGCCGCCTTCGTCGTCGGAGCGGGCGACGCGGCCGGACAGCTGTCGGAGCTCGGGCGCGAACAGCAGCGTAGCTCCGACCGCGTTGATCAGGCACGCCAGTGCCGAGCGCCAGCCGAAATGCTCGAGCATGAACGGCAGCGTCCATTCCCATTTAGCCGCGACCATCAACACCGGCGGCGCGGCGAAGGGCGTCAGCGTGCCGCCGATCGAGATATTGACGAACAGCACGCCGATCGTCGCGTACTTGAGCCGGTTCGAGATCGGCAGCGAGTAGAAGCGGTCGCGCAGCAGCAGCGCGGCGAGCGTCATCGCCGCCGGCTCGGTGATGAACGAGCCGAGCAGCGGCAGCAGGAACAGCGCGAGGAAGTAGGTGGCCATGGCGGGCGGCATCGGCAGCAGCAGCGCGCCGCGCTCGACCGCCGCGCGCGCGAGCAGCAGGATCGGGCGGCTGGCGGCGACGACCATGATCACGAAGACGAACATCGGCTCGGTGTAGTTGCGCGACTCCACGTAGCGCAACGCATCGCCGCCGCCGGCGGCGAGCGCGATGTACACGATGAGCACCATCGCCCAGAAGCCGAAGACGACTTCGACTTCGCCGAGCAGGTGCCAGATGCCGGCATGCGCCGGATAGCGATGCGCGACGCGCTCGAGAGCCTTGGCGGAAAAGGTATGGACCAGCGCGATCGCGAACAGGATCGCGCCGCCGAGCTGGACGACGGTCGGGTTCAGTTCGTTCTCCCTCGGAACACTTTCTCAGCCGAAATAGCGGTCGAAGTCGGCGTGCAGCCGTTCCTCGATGCTGGCGCGAAACAGGCCGACCAGTCCGCCGAGCTGCGCATCGAGCACCACGCGGTCGCGCGAGACGGTGAGGCTGCCGCTGACGCCCGAGCGCTCGAAATGCAGCGCATTGCCGTCCCATTCGCTTTCCATCTCGAAGGACTGCGCCATGTCGTCGGCCACGCGCTGCGCGGCGACGCGCGCCTTCTTCAAGCCCAGACGGTGCCTTCGCTCGAGGTGGATCGAGGGCACTGACGAACCGACGCTCAGGCGGCGACCGGCGTGCGCAGCGGCTGGCCGCTCGCCCACGCGACGAGGTTCTCGGCAGCGAGCATCGCCATGCCCAGCCGCGAACTGCGAGTGGCGCTGCCGATGTGCGGCGTGAGCACGACGTTGGGCACCTCGAGCAGCGCGGGGTTCACTTTCGGCTCGTTCTCGTAGACGTCCAGGCCGGCCGCGCCGATCGGCCCGCTGTGCAGCGCCTTCGCCAGCGCCGCATCGTCGACGATGCCGCCGCGCGCGACGTTCACCAGCACGGCGCCCGGCTTCATCATCGCGAGCTCGCGTGCGCCGATCAAATGGTGCGTTTCGGGCGTGTACGGCACGACGAGCACGACGTGGTCGGCGTTGCGCAGCAGCTCGTCGAGCGCCACGCGACGGGCGCCGAGCTCGGCTTCGTTCGGCGCCGTCGATCGGTTGTGGTACAGCACCCGCATCGAGAATCCGCGCGCGCGACGCGCGATCGCCGAGCCGATGCGGCCCATGCCGACGATGCCCAGCGTCGCGCCGTACACGTCGGCGCCGAGAAACTGGTCGAAGGCCCAGGTGTTCCAGCGACCCTCGCGCAGCCAGCGCTCGGTTTCCGACAGTCGGCGCGCCGCCGCCATCAGCAAGGCCCAGGCCAGGTCGGCGGTGGCCTCGGTGAGCACATCGGGCGTGTTCGTCACCGCGATGCCGCGCTCGGCGCAGGCGGCGACGTCGATGTGGTTGTAGCCGACGGTACCGGTGGCGACGATCTTCAGCTGCGCACACGCATCGAGCAGTTCGCGGTCGATGCGATCGGAGCCGACGACGAGGAGCGCTTCACGATCGGCCGCGCGTTGCAGCAGCTCTTCGCGTGGCCACGGCGTGTCGTCGGCGTTGCCCTCGAGCGCGAAGTACGGCTTCAGCCGTTCGACGACCTCCGGGAAAACCCTTCGCGTGACGAGCAGTTTCGGTCGCCGGTTCATCCGCTGTGCTCCGCCTGGAAAGACCGGCGCGATTATAGCGACGCGATACGGGCGCGTCGGAAGATCCTATTGGATCTGGAACACCTGCCGAAGGTACTTCACGTAGGCCTCGTCCTCGCACATGTTCTTGGCCGGCGTGTCGGAAATCTTCGCCACCGGCTGGCCGTTGCAGCGGACCATCTTGATGACGATCTGCAGCGACGGATAGCCGAGGTCGTTGGTGAGGTTGGTGCCGATGCCGAAGGCGATGCGCGTGCGCTCGCGAAAGCGCCGGTACAGCTCGGCCATCAGCGGAAAGGTGAGCGCATCGGAAAACACGAGCGTCTTGGTCTTCGGATCGACGCGATTGCTTTCGTAGTGCGCGATGAGTCGCTCGGCCCACTGGAACGGATCGCCCGAGTCGTGCCGCGCGCCGTCGAACAGCTTGCAGAAATACATGTCGAAGTCGCGCAGGAACGCCGACATGCCGTAGACGTCCGACAGCGCGATGCCGAGGTCGCCGCGATATTCGCGCGCCCACGTCTCGAAGCCGAACACCTGCGTATCGCGCAGGCGCGGCCCGAGCGCCTGGCAGGCCTGCAGGTACTCGTGCGCCATCGTGCCCAGCGGCGTGAGTCCGTGCTTCATCGCGAAATGCACGTTCGAGGTGCCGGCGAAGATCGGGCCGAGCCGCTCGCGGCATTCGAGCAGGACCTCCTCGTGCCAGACGCGCGAGAAGCGCCGACGCGTGCCGTAGTCGGCAATGCGCACGCCGGCGAGGTCGGGCTGGCCGACGATCGAATCGATCTTGCTCGCCAGCCGGCGACGGCCTTCGGCGTAATCGGGCTTGCCGACCGTCGCGCGGAAGTACAGCTCGTTGACGATCGACAGCACCGGCACCTCGAACAGGATCGTGTGCAGCCACGGTCCGCGGATCGTGATGTCGATGTCGCCGTCGTCCTTCGGCGACGGCTCGATCACGATGTACTTCTCGTTCATGTGGAACAGGCCGAGGAAATCGACGAAGTCGCTCTTGATGAAGCGCATCGAGCGCAGGTAGGCGAGTTCCTCGTCGCGAAAGCGCACCGAGCACAGGTGGCGCACCTCGTCGCGTATCGCGCCCACGTACGGGCGCAGGTCGATGCCTTCGTTGCGGCACTTGAAGCGGTACTCGACCTGCGCACCGGGAAAGTGATGCAGGACGACCTGCATCATCGTGAACTTGTACAGGTCGGTGTCGAGCAGCGAGTCGATGATCATCGGTGTGCCGGCCGTCCCGCGCCGCGAGACCCAGGGCGCGCCGCCGGGTGGCGGCGCAGCTTCGATGATAAGCGATCGACTGAGCCGGATCGGCAGCTGCGCGCGGCGCCCCCTACGCGGCTCGCGCCCGGTTCGGCAGGATCTTGCCGAGGAACTGCCGCGCGCGCTCGCTGCGCGCGCCCATGTCGCCGAAGAAATCCGCGGTGGCGCAGTCCTCGACGATACGCCCGGCGTCCATGAACACCACGCGGTCGGAGACGTTGTGCGCGAAGCCCATCTCGTGCGTGACGACCATCATCGTCATCCCCTCGCGCGCGAGCCCGACCATCACCTCGAGCACTTCGCCGACCATCTCCGGATCGAGCGCCGACGTGGGCTCGTCGAACAGCATCGCGATCGGATCCATGCACAACGCACGGGCAATCGCCACTCGCTGCTGCTGGCCGCCGGAGAGCTGCCCGGGGAACTTGTCGCGCTGCGACGCGAGACCGACGCGCTCGAGGTAGTGCATGGCCTTGCCGGCAGCTTCGGACCTGCTGCGCCGGAGCACCTTGCGCTGGGCCAGGCACAGGTTTTCGGTGACGGTGAGGTGCGGGAACAGCTCGAAGTGCTGGAACACCATCCCCACGCGTGCGCGCAGCCGCGGCAGGTCGGTGTCGCGCGCCGAAAGCGAGATGCCGTCGACGACGACCTCGCCCTTCTGGAAGGGCTCGAGCGCATTGACGCACTTGATCAGCGTGGACTTTCCGGAGCCGGAAGGTCCGCAGACGACGACGACCTCGCCCTTGTCCACGTGGGTCGTGCAGTCGGCAAGCACCTGGAACTGGCCGTACCACTTGCTGACGTCGCGGATCTCGATCATCGGCATGTCGATTCGCCCCCGGGTGTCAACGGACGATCGCGATGCGCCGGTTCAGCGCCTTCACGGCGAGCGACAGCGCATAACTGAGTACGAAGTAGATGACGGCCACCAGCGTGTACATCTCCACGAGGCGGCTGTCGCGCTGCGCGATCTTGCTCGCCGCACCGACCAGGTCGGTGACGTTGAGCAGCGCAACCAGCGAAACGTCCTGGAACAGCACGATCGTCTGCGTGAGCAGCACCGGAAGCATGTTGCGCAGCGCCTGCGGCAGCACGACCAGGCGCATCGCCTGCGCGTAGTTCAGCCCGATCGCGTAGGCCGCCGACAACTGCCCGCGGGGGATGCTCTGGATCCCGGCACGGACGATCTCGCAGAAATACGCGCCCTCGAACAGGATGAAGGTGACGTAGGCCGAGCGGTCGGCGCCGATGCGCGGCGGATAGGCGGCGCCGGTGATCCACTGCAGCATCACCGGCACGAGGAAATAGAACCAGAAGATGACCAGAAGCAACGGAACCGAGCGCATCAGGTTCACGTAACCGGCCGCCGCCCACGCCAGCGGCGCGATTCCGGACAGGCGCGCCAGCGCGAGCAGGATTCCCCACAGCGTGCCGCCGATGGCGGCGATCACCGTCAGCTGGATGGTGTAGGAAAGGCCCTTCATCAGGAAGGGCAGCGAAGCGGCGATCGACCCCCAGTCGAAGGCTGCCATGGTGGGCTACCGCTTCCCCCCGAGATAGCCGGGCACCGCCGTGGCGCGCTCGACCCAGGCGAACACGCGGTTGATCGCCAGCGCCACCAGCACGTACAGGACGGTGGCGGCGCCGAAGGCGGCGAAGTAGCGAAAGGTCATCTCGCCCATTTCGCGCGTGCGGAAGAACAGTTCCGCCAGGCCGATCGAATAGGCCACCGCCGAGTTCTTCACCAGGTTCATCGACTCCGACGTGAGCGGCGGAACGACGATGCGAAAAGCCATCGGCAGCAGAACGTAGCGGTAGGTCTGCGCCTGCGTAAGGCCGAGCGCATAGCCCGCCATGCGCTGGCCGCGCGGCAACGAAAGGATGCCCGACTTCACCTGCTCGGCGATACGCGCCGAGGTGAACAGGCCGAGGCAGACCACCGACAGCATCAGCTGGAAGCGCGTCGGGTCCATCTCCAGCGCGAGTCGCTTCAGCGACGGAACGAACTCGGGAACGACGAAATACCAGAGGAAGAACTGCACCAGCAGCGGGATGTTGCGGAACAGCTCGACCCAGGCGTCGCCCAGCGCGACCACCCAGCGCCGGTCGGTGGTGCGCAGCACGCCGAGCAGCGAGCCGATCGCCATCGCGACGATCCACGACAGCGCGACCAGCGCGAGCGTGTACTCGAGCCCCGAGAGCAGCGACAGCCCCCACGTGGTCTCGCCGTCCGCGGTCTCCTGGCCGAAGATGCCGAGGTCGAGCACGGCCTCCCCTGCGCGCGAACGACCTTACTCGACGCCCTTGTCGTTCGGGTGCGCGAAGGCTTCCTTGTTCGCCTCGTTCTCGGGGAAGTTCAGGTTGATGCCCTTGGGCGGAATCGGGCTGGTGAACCATTCCGCGTAGATCTTGTGGATCTCGCCCGACTTCATCACTGCGTCGATCGTCTTGTCGACCAGCGCCTTGAACTGCGGGTCGTTCTTGCGCAGCATCATGCTGTAGGGCTCGCTGCGCAGGGAACCGGGCAGGATCTTGTACGCCGAGGGATCCTTCGAGTTCGCGATCTGTCCGGCAAGCAGGATGTCGTCCATCACGAAAGCGACGGCGCGTCCGTCGGCCATCAGCAGGAAGCTCTCGGCGTGGTCCTTGCCGTAGATCTCCTTGAAGTCGGCGCCTCGAGCCTTCGCGTATTCCTTCAACAGCGACACCGACGTCGTTCCCGAAGTGGTGACTATCGTCTTGCCCTTGAGCTGCTCGAAGCGATCGATGCCCGAATCCTTCTTCACCGCGGCCGACACGTTGATGACGAAATACGTCGGCCCGAACGCAACCTGCTTCTGCCGGGCCACCGAGTTGGTGGTCGAGCCGCACTCGAGGTCGATCGTGCCGTTCTCCAGCAGCGGGATGCGGTTGCTCGACGTGACCGGCGAGTAGTTCACCTTCAGGTCGGGCGTTTTCAGCTCGGCCTTCACCGCGTCGGTGATCTTCGCGCACAGATCCATCGCGTAGCCGATCGGCTTGCCGTTGTTGTCCAGGTAGGAGAACGGAATCGACGACTCCCGGTAGCCGACGGTGATGGCGCCGGTTTCCTTCGCCTTCTGCAGCGTGCCGCTCAGCGCCTGCGCATGGGCCGCGGCGGACACGAAGGTCAGGCACGCGAAGAGAGCAGCTTTACCGAGTGGGCTCATGGCGAGCTCCGGGGAGCCGAGGGCGGCCGGGATGGCGCGGCTAGGAGGCTGTCGGACTATGGACAGGGGTCGCGCAGAGGACGGCAGGGATGCAGTGCAAGGCGTGCGAAGGCGTCGATCCCGGGCGGTATCGACGCCTTCGCGCAACGCGGCAATGCGCCCTGCCGTCCTCTGCCCTGCCGGTTCGAGCCCAGTCCATAGTCCGACAGCCTCCTACGGCCGGCAGCGCGCGTATCCCGGCGTGCGCATCGCGCGGGCGCGAAGCTCGCGCAACAGCGCCCGCACCGCCGCTTGCGTGCGCAGCCGACGCGCGCCCGCGATGAAATAGCGTTCGGTGCCGATCGGCACGAACCCGAGATCGAGCTGCACCGCCGCCGCGCGCAGCCCGAAACCGGCATCGGCAAGTCCTGCGGCCACCGACGCCGCCACCGCGAAGTGCGTGAACTCCTCGCGCTCGTAGCCGGCGATCTCCGCCGGCTTCAGGCCGCGCTCGCGCAGCAACCGATCGAACCACGCGCGCGTTCCTGCGCCGCGCTGCCGATTCACGAAGCGCAATCCCGGGCGGGCGAGATCGGCGACATCCCGCACTCGTCGCGGATTGCCGCGAGCCACGATGAGCCCCTGCTCGCGGCGCATCACGGCCTCGGCGAAGTAGCGCGCGTCGTCGAACACCGCGGCGCGCTCGCCCGAGCGCGGCAGCGGCTCGGGCAGATGAAAGCCGGCCAGTTCGGCGTCGCCCACCGCCAGCGCCTCCAGCGCCTGTTCGGATCCGACGAAGCGTACGTTCCAGCGCGCGTCGCCTCCATCGGCGAGCACCGCCTGCAGCAGCAGATCGTGGCTCGCCGCGATGCGCAGCGCCGCCTCGCCCGGCCCGAGCAAGGGCGCGAGCGCTTCGCCGAAGGCGCGTGCCGGCGCCTGCAGCCGGCGTACCGCGTCGCGCTCGAAGCGCGTGCCGGCGGCAGCGAGCGCGGCACCGGCATCGGTAAGACGGCTGCCGTGGCCTTTCACGCGATCCACGAGCGCGACGCCGAGCAGCCGCTCGGCACGAACGAGCTTGCCCCAGGCGCCCCGATACGAGACACCGAGCGCGCGGGCGGCGCTGCCCACGCGGGGCGCGTCACCGATCGCATGCAGCAGGCGCGCGAGCTCGACGAGATCCAGCGACTCGTCGCCGAAGCGCAGCATCGCCGAAGACGAAGGCTCGAGGGGAATCGGCATCGACGGAGCGGCTCGAATAGGAAATCGTTTGCCGAATGAATCGCTTCCTCAGGCTACACCTAAACTGCCCCGATGTTCGATGTGTCGATCGAAGAGCTGATCCGCAGCTTCGAGGGCGACGTGTTCGCGATCGTCGCGTTGTCGTTGCGCGTGAGCCTGAGCGCGGTCGCCATCGCCGCGCTGATCGGCATGCCGTTGGGCGCGCTCGTCGCCGTCGTGCGCTTCCCCGGACGGGCGATCGTCGTCACCGTGCTCAACGCGATGATGGGGCTGCCCGCCGTGCTGGTCGGCCTGCTCGTCTACCTGGCGCTGTCGCGCAGCGGCCCGCTGGGCAGCTTCGGCCTGCTGTTCACGCCGGCCGCGATGATCATCGCGCAGGCCGTCCTCACCACGCCGCTGGTCGCCGCCCTCACCCGCCAGACCGTCGAGGACGCATGGCGCCAGCACGGCGAGACGCTGCGCTCGCTGCGCCTGCCGCTCGCCTCGCGCGTGCGCGTGCTGCTGTGGGACACCCGCTTCTCGGTCGCCGCCGCCTTCCTCGCCGGACTCGGCCGCGCGATGTCCGAAGTCGGCACCGTGATGATCGTCGGCGGCAACATCGACGGCTTCACGCGCGTGATGACCACCGCGATCGCACTGGAGACGAGCAAGGGGGACCTGCCGCTGGCGGTCGCGCTCGGCATGGTGCTGATGGCGCTCGTGCTCGCGCTCAACGCTCTGGTGAGCACGGTGCGCGGCGTGGCGATGCGACGCCATGGAGGCTGAGGTCCTCGACGCGCCGCGCATGGCGCCGGCGACGAACGCTGCGCTCGATCCGCTGCTCAGCCTGCGCGGAATCGTCTTCCGTCCGTCCGAACGCACGATCCTCGACCACGTCGACTTCGACTGGAACGACGCCCGCGTCTGCGCACTGGTCGGCCCCAACGGCGCCGGCAAGACGGTATTGCTGCGCACGATCCACGGCTTGCTCGCTCCGCACGAGGGCGAAGTGCACTTCGAGGGCCGCTCGCGTCCCGGCGGCGACCTCGCCTTCGCCGGCCAGGCGCTCGTCTTCCAGCACCCGTCGATGTTTCGCGGATCCGCGCTCGACAACCTGCTGGTCGTTCCCGGAATCGCTGCTCGCGCCGGCGAGCGGCGCGAGCGTGCGCTGGCCATGCTCGAACGCGTCGGATTGAGCGATCTCGCGCACGCGCCCGCGCTGAAGCTTTCGGGCGGCGAGCGCCAGCGGCTGGCGATCGCGCGCGCGTGGCTGATGCGTCCGCGCCTGCTGCTGCTCGACGAGCCCACGGCCAGCCTGGACCCTTCGTCCACCGAACACGTCGAGCAGTTGATCCGCGAAATCCGCGCCGACGGCTGCCGCGTGCTGCTCACCTCGCACAACCTCGGCCAGGTCTCGAGGCTGGCCGACGAGGTCGTCTTCCTGCATCGCGGGCGCGTGCTCGAGCGCACCCTTGTACCCGATTTCTTCGCCAACCCCCGCACCCACGAGGCCCGCCAGTTCCTGCAAGGAGCCCTGCCATGGCATCTGTCTTCGCCCGTCTGAAGGCCCCCGGCGGGCCGTTCGCGGCGCTGGCCTTCGCCGCCGCGCTCGCGGCGCCGCTGCCCGCCGCCGCGCAGGCGACAACGATCACCGTCGCCTCCACCACGTCCACCGAGCAATCGGGGCTGTTCAAGCATCTGCTGCCGGCTTTCGAGAAGGACGCCGGCGTCCAGGTGAAGGTCGTCGCGGTCGGCACCGGCCAGGCGCTCGACATCGGCCGGCGCGGCGATGCCGACGTCGTCTTCGTGCACGACCCGGTCGCCGAGGAGGAGTTCGTCGCCGAGGGCGCTGGTGTGGACCACAAGCGCGTGATGTACAACGACTTCGTCCTCGTCGGCCCGAAGAAAGACCCGGCCAGGATCCGCGGCGACAAGAGCGTCATCGATGCGATGAAGAGGATCGCCGAGGCGAAGGCCCCGTTCGCCTCGCGCGGCGATCGCAGCGGCACCAATGCCGCCGAACTGCGCTACTGGAAGGACGCCGACATCGACGTCGCCGCCGCCAAGGGCCAGTGGTACAAGGAAACCGGCTCGGGGATGGGCCCCACGCTGAACACGGCCGCCGGCATGAACGCCTACGCGCTGACCGACCGCGGCACCTGGCTGTCGTTCAAGAACCGCGGCGAGCTCGAAATCCTCGTGCAGGGCGACAAGCGACTGTTCAACCAGTACGGCGTGATGCTGGTGAACCCCGCCAGGCACCCGCAACTGAAGAAGGAAGCGGGAACGAAGTTCATCGACTGGCTGGTCGGCGCAAAGGGCCAGCAGGCGATCGCCGACTACAAGGTGAACGGCGAGCAGCTGTTCTTCCCGAACGCCAACGACTGAACCGCGCTGCAGTGCGCGCGTCGCGCGAACGCCGCAGCGGTCCGTGGGCGGCGTTGCGCGTCGTGCTAGAATCTCGCGCTTCGCGCCCGTAGCTCAGTTGGATAGAGTACCTGGCTACGAACCAGGGGGTCGTGGGTTCGAATCCTGCCGGGCGCGCCAATCGAACAAGGGCTTACCTTCGGGTAGGCCCTTGTCGGTTCCGGGGAGTGCATCGTCGGCTCGCGTCGTTCCGTTGCCGGTTCCTCCGTTCGGTCGTCCGCGATGAAGTCTCGCGCGGTCTGGTTCGCCGTTCCGCTGGGCCACTACCTCGGCGCGACGGTCGGCGTGCTGTTCACCGCCATGCCCGAGGGCTCGGCGATGCTGTGGCCGCCGAACAGCGTGCTGCTGACTGCGCTGCTGCTGCGCGACGGCCGCGGCATGTTGCCGCTGGCGCTGCTCGTGCTGCTCGCCGAATTGCTGGCCGACCTGCCGCTGTTCTCGCTGCAGGAGTCGCTGCTGTTCGGCGCGATCAACGTCGGCGAGTCGATCATCGCATTCACGCTGCTGCGGCGCGCGGGCTTCGACCCCCGCTTCGGCACCCTCGCCGACCTGCGCAAGTTCCTGCTGGCCGGCCCGATCACGGCTGCACTGCTGTCGTCACTCGCCGGCGCCGCCGTCTACAGCCATTTCCGCGGATTCCAGACTTCCTATCTGGAGTTCGTGCGCGTATGGTGGTTCGGCGACGGACTCGGCATGCTCGTGTTCACGCCACTGCTGCTGGGAGTCGCCGAGGCCTGGGGAAACATTGCCGAGCGGATGCGCGCGGTTCGCGCGGCCGACTGGGCAGTGCTCGCATTGGCCTTCGGCGCGCTCGCCGTTTTCGCCGCCACGCGCGATGCGACCCTTTTCGGAATGCCGATCACCGTAGCGCTGCTGCTGCCTTTCGCGATCGCGGTCGCCGCACGGTTCGGTGTCGCGGTGGCATCGGGCACCGCCGCAGCGATGGCGCTCGCCGTCGTCGTCAAGACCACGATCGGGCATGCGCCGTTTCGCGCCGACGAGGCGCACGAAGCCGTGCTGCGTGCCCAGGAATTCGTGTTCGTCCTCGCCGCCATCACGGTGGGACTGGCCGCGCTGCTCGCACAGGTGCACGCGCGCCAGCGCGACGCCGATCTGGCCAACGCGAGGCTCGCGGAGGCGAACGCGCGCCGCGAGGCGCGCGTTCGCGAGAAGACCGAGCAATTGGAGGCGCTCAATCGCGAGTTGCGCGCGCTCGCCTCGATCGACTCGCTGACCGGCATCGCCAACCGGCGCGTGTTCCTTGAACAGGGGCACAAGGAATTCGACAACAGCCTGCGCTACGGCACCCCGTTGTCGCTGCTGATGCTCGACCTCGACCGGTTCAAGCGGGTCAACGATCGCTTCGGCCACGAGGCAGGCGACCGCGTCCTGCAGCAGACGGCCGCGGCCATCGTCGAAATGCTGCGCTCGGGCGACATCGTCGCCCGCTACGGCGGCGAGGAGTTCGTCGTGCTCGCGCCGCACACCGGACTGCACGACGCGGCCTCGCTCGCCGCACGCATCAAGGAACGAATCTCGCGCTGTGCGATCGTGCACGACCAGCGCGCACTGCACGTCACCGTCAGTATCGGCGTGGCGTCGCGCATCGACGACGACGCCGACCTGCCGGCGCTGCTGCGGCGCGCCGATGCGGCGCTCTACGACGCCAAGCGCGAAGGCCGCGATCGAATTGCGCTGGCCGAGGCGGCCGCCGGCAGTGCTGCCGCCTGACTCGGGAAGACGAAGCGACAGCGCCGGCGCTGCGCCTTCCCGGGCGAAGCGGAATCGACCGCCCGGATTGCCCGCCTTTCAGTCCTGCCGCGGAGTGGGCAGCCCGATGCCTTCGGCGAGCATCTCCTCGATGATGCCGATGAGTTCGTCGCCTGCCTTTTCGTCGCCCGTCTGTGCCTGGGTGACCAGCGCATCGATCTTCTGTTGTTCTTCGCCCATGGGAAGTCCGCCGGGTCGCTGATGCGCATGATGCTGCCACCGCCCGGCCTGCGTGGTCGTGACATTTCTCACGGTGTATGACTCCTGCAACACGTTGCAGGATCGATCGGAAAGGGGCGCGCGTCTACGCTGGCTTACCCGCAGCTACGCGGACCTTCCCCGCCCGAGTGCCGCGGAATCGACCACCGCGCCGCTGGACACCGCCGCTTCCTCGCCGATGAGACCGCGCGGGCGGAACACCAGCGTCACCATCAGCACCAGCCCGATCAGGATCACCTGCGCCGCGCCGCCCTTGACCTGCAGGTTGGCGGGAAGCACCTGCTGCGCAACGGTGCCGCTCAATGTCCACACCGCCCACATGACGAGCGCGCCCAGCACCGCACCCTTGTTGTTGCCGCTGCCGCCGACGATGAGCATCGTCCAGATCTGGAAGGTGAGAATCGGCTGGAAATCCTCCGGGCTGACGAAACCGATGAAGCTGGCGTACAGCGCGCCGCCCAGCCCCATGATCGACGAGCCGATCACGAAGGCCTGCAGCCGGTAGCCGAAGGCGTTCTTGCCGAGCGACGACGCAGCGGTCTCGTCCTCGCGGATCGCCTTCAGCACCCTGCCCCACGGCGAACGCACCATCGCCTCGAGCCCGGCGTAGACGAGCGCCAGCACGACGAGCACGAGCGCGAGCATCAGCAGGTTGCGTCCGATCACCGTGTCGAGCAGTTCCGGCAGCGGCCGCGGAATGCTGGCCGCGCCCTGGCTGCCGCCGGTGAGGCCCTGCGCATTGAGCGCGACGAGTTGCAACGTGGTGGCGATGCCGATCGTCACGATCGCCAGGTAGTCCTCGCGCAGCCGCAGCGTGGGAATGCCGACGACGAAGGCGACAACGCCCGATGCGACGAGCGCGCCGGCGAGCCCGACCAGGTACGGAAGATCGAAGCCGCCCAGGTGCATCAGGTACTCGGGGCCGCACAGGATCGCGAAGGTGTAGGCGCCGACCAGGAAGAAACCGGCCACGCCGATGTTGAACAACCCGGTGTAGCCCCACTGCAGGTTCAGGCCGAGGCAGACGACGGCGAAGATCGACGCCTGGGCGAGGAAGAACACCAGGTACGAGAACAATCCGGTCATCGTCGTGTCCGCCGGCAGTTCAACTGCGGTCTCCGAGAATGCCCTTCGGATAGACGAGCAGGATCGCGAACATCAGCAGGAACGCCACGGCCGGCTTGTACGCCGGGCCGATCAACAGCACCGACAGCGACTGGGCCAGGCCGATGATCAGCCCGCCCAGCACCGCGCCGTAGATGCTGCCGATGCCGCCGAGGATCGCCGCCGCGAACATCGGCAGGATCAGGTTGAAGCCCATCTCGGGGGAGATCTGCACGGTGAGCCCGAACAGGATGCCGGCGACCGCCGCGAGCCCCGCGCCGATGAACCAGGTCCAGCGGATGACCGCCTGCACGTCGATTCCGGCCACGCGCGCAAGCGACGGATCATCGGAAACGGCGCGCATCGATCGTCCGAGCGAAGTGCGCGTGAGGAACAGGTGCAGCGCGAGCATCAGCAGCGCGGTGAGCGCGACGACGAAGACCTCGTCGCCGCTCATGCGCACGCCGGGAACGATCTCGCTGGAGACCGCGATGTTTCGCGAGTAGTACTCCGGGCGCGAACCCCAGACGAAGACGACGACATTGCGCAGCATCAGAGACGCGCCGAACGACGCGATGACGAGCGTCACGGTAATGTCGCTGCGGCGCAGCGGCCGGAACAGCAGGCGATCGACGCCGAGCGCGAGCAGCGCGGTGAGTACGAGCGCGATCGCCACCGCCGCGAGAAAGCCCCAGCCGAAAGTGAGCGGTCCGATCGTGCTCGCGCTGGTGAAGAAAGCGGCAAAGACGAGCGCGAAATAGGCGCCGAAGGTGAGGAACTCTCCATGCGCGAAATTGGCGAAGCGCAGGATGTTGTAGGTGAGCGTGAGCCCGATCGCGCCGAGTGCGAGCGTGGCGCCCACGATGATGCCGTCGGCGACGTACTGGATCATGCGAGCGCCCGTCGCGCGCCGAGGTACAGGGCGCCGACCTCGGGGTTCTCGAGCAGCGCGCGCGCCTCGCCTTCGATGCGCTCGCGCCCCTCGGCGAGCACGTAGCCGCGATCCGAGATCGCCAGCGCCGCACGCGCGTTCTGCTCGACGACGAGGATCGTCAGTCCGAGTTCGCGCACCTCGCGCACCTTCGAGAAAACGATGCCGACGAACAGCGGCGACAGCCCGGCCGAGGGCTCGTCGAGCATCAGCACGCGTGGGCGAGACATCAGCGCGCGCGCGACCGCCACCATCTGCCGCTCGCCTCCCGACAACGTTCCGGCCGCCTGGCGACGGCGTTCTCCCAGCCGCGGAAACAACTGGTACATGCGATCGAGGTCCTCGTCGGCGCCGTCTCGCGCGCTGCGCGCCGCGGCACCGATCTCGAGGTTCTCCTGCACCGACAGGCGCGGGAAGACGTTGCCCGTCTGCGGCACGAAGGCGAGCCCGCGCGAAACCATGCGATGCGCGGGAACGCCGACCAGTTCGTCGCCGAACATCCGTATCGAACCGGAGCGCACCGGCACCAGGCCGGCGATGGCCTTCATCAGCGTCGACTTGCCGGCGCCGTTCGGGCCGAGCACGGTGACGATTTCGCGGTCGCGAACTTCCAGCGATGCGCCGCGCAGGATGTCCACCTCGGGCACGTAGCCGGCCACGACGTCGCGCACCACGAGCGCCGACCCGCCATCGCCGCCCGCACCGGGACTCACGCGGGCACTCCTCCGAGGTATGCCTCGAGCACCCGGGCGTCGCTGCGCACGACCTGCGGCGGACCCTCGAGCAGCAGTTTGCCCTGCGCCATCACGAGGATCGGATCGCACAGGCTCATCACCAGGTCCATGTTGTGCTCGATGACGAGGAACGTGATGCCGCGCTGGTGCAGCTCGCGCAGCTTGTCGACGATCGTCGCCAGCAGCGTCGGATTCACGCCCGCGCCGGGCTCGTCGAGCAGCACGAGCTTCGGTTCGGACATCAACACGCGCGCGAGCTCGAGCAGCTTTTGCTGGCCGCCGGACAGGTTGCGCGCGAATTCGCCGGCCAGTCGCGACAACCCGACGAACTCCAGCACCTCGCGCGCGCGCTCGCGGATCGCGCGCTCCTCGCCGGCGACGCGCGCACGCGCGAACCAGTTGTTCCAGAAGCGCTCGCCGGCCTGGCGCTGCGGCACGACCATGCAGTTCTCGAGCACGGTCATGCCGGCGAACGGGCGCGGAATCTGGAAGGTGCGGACCAGCCCCTCGTCGAAGACACGATGAGGGGGCAGCCCGCCGATCGCCCGCCCCAGGAACGAGATCGTTCCGGAGTCGGGTCGGTGCACGCCGGCGATCGTGTTGAACAGCGTAGTCTTGCCGGCGCCGTTCGGGCCGATCAGCCCGGTGATCGTGTTCGCGCGAAGCGTGAACGAAACGTCGTCGACCGCCCGCAGCCCGCCGAACTCCTTGACGACGTGCCCGACCGCGAGCATCGGCGCCTACTTGGAGCCGGAACGCAGCTGGCGAATCTGCTCGACGGTGACCATGCCGGTAGGCGTGACCTTGCCGTCCTTGACGTCCCAGACGACCCTCGGCGCGTCGATGTCGCCGTTCTTGTCGAACTGCAGCGGCCCCGAGGCGCCGACGTACTGGATCGCCTTGCCCTCGGCGGCCATCTGCAGGCCCTTCTTCAGCGACTCGACGCCGGCGTAGATCTTCTCGCCTTTCGGATCGGTGACCTTGCGCAGGGCGTCGCGGATCGCGGTCGAGTCGTTCTTCTTCGACTGCGCCATCGCCAGGCCGATCAGCACCGTGGCGTCGTACGCGTTGGTGATGTAGGGCTGCGCGGGCAGCGCGCCGTACTTGGCCTGGAACTCCTTCTTGAAGAGCTCGAGCGACGGCGTGTCCACCGCGCCGGCGGCCGTGCCGTGCACCTCCTTCAGGTACTGCGCGCCGACGTCCTTGACGAAGTCCTGCGACTGCAATCCGTCGGGGAACAGGAACTTCTGCGGTCCGCCTGCGGCGATCCATTCGCGTGCGAGCGTGGTGCCGTCGCCGGGATAGCCGATCAGGAACAATGCGTCGGGCTTCGGATTCAACGCCTTGTTGACCTCGGAGCGATACGAAGGCTGGCTCGGGTTGTAGACGACGTTCTGCGTGATCGCGCCTCCGGACTTCTTGAAGGCGGCCGAGAACTCCTTGCTCAAGCCTTCTCCATACGGGTTGTTGAGGTAGAGAATCGCGACCTTCTTGATACCGGCGTCGGTGGCGAGCTTGGCCATCGCCACGCCCTGCAGCGCGTCCGACGGGCACGTGCGGAACCAGTAGCCGTTCGTCTTGCCGTCGTCGGCCAGTTGCGTGAACGCCGGCGAGGTCGACGACGGCGAGATCAGCACCACGTTGCTGCCGACGGTTGCCGAAGTGAGGATCGAAGCGCTCACGCCGCTGGCGAGTGCGCCTACGATGGCCGGCACGTGCTGAACGTCGATGAGCTTGCGTGCCGCATCGACACCCACCGAAGGACTCGTCTGGTCGTCGAGCAGCGACAGTTCGATCTTGCAGCCGTTGACGCCGCCGGCCGCGTTCAGGTCTGCCACGCCGAGTTGGGCGCCCTTGGCGATTTCCTGCCCGAGCGCGCCGAGCGAACCGGTGAGCGACATCACGCTGCCGATCGTCGTCGTGCATGCCTGTTGCGCTTGGGCGGGAGCGGCCCCGAATGCGGCCAGGACTACAGCGGCGATGGCGATCTTCTTGAACACGACGAACCCTCCTGGTGGCGTAGCTGCCGAGAACCCGGCCCGAAGGCGCAACTTTGACACGAAACCTGCAGCCGAGGAATTCAGGGCTCCACCCCTGCGTCGCCCCGCTCCGCAGATTCGAGCCCGAGCGGTTCGCGCGATGCGGCAACGACGTCCCACGCGGCCATGAACAGTGCGGCGATCACCGGACCGATCACGAAGCCGTTGATGCCGAACACGGCGATGCCACCCAGCGTCGAGATCAGCGCGACGTAATCGGGCATCTTCGTGTCCTTGCCCACGAGCACCGGGCGCACGACGTTGTCGACGAGGCCGATGACCAGCACGCCGAAGACGATCAGCCCGACGCCCTGCCACAGGCCGCCGGTGGCGATCAGGTACAGCGCGACCGGCAACCAGACCAGCGCGGCGCCCACCGCGGGCAGCAGCGACAGCACCGACATCGCCACGCCCCAGAGGACCGCGCCGCGCACGTCGAGCACCCAGAAAGCCAGACCGCCGAGCGCCCCCTGCAACACCGCGACGACGACGTTGCCCTTCACCGTCGCACGCACGACGGTGGTGAACTTCTCGCCGAACTGGCGCTTGATCGCGGGCTGCAGCGGCAGCGCCAGCCGGATGCGGCGCACCAATCGTTCGCCGTCGCGCAGCAGGAAGAACAGCAGGTAGAGCATCACGAAGAACGCAACGACGAACTCGAAGGTGTTCTGCCCGATGTTGACGCCCTGCTCCAGCAGGAAGCGTACCGCGCGGGACAAGCCTTCGGCAGCGCGCTGCTGCACCTCGGCGAGGCTGCCCAATCCGAAACGCTCGAGCAGCGCGGTGATCGACGACGGAAGCGCCTCGAGGATCTTCGGGAACCAGGTGCCCGGCTGCACCTCGCCCGACTGGATGCGTGCGTACAGGCTCGACGCTTCCTGCGCGATCATCGCGCCGATCCAGACGAGCGGCAGGATCACGACGAACAGCACGAGCAGCAAGGTCGCCAGCGACGCGAGGTTGCGCCGGCCATGCAACGCGCTCACCAGGCGCCGTTGCACCGGCGCGAACAGCACCGCGACGATCGTCGCCCAGAACACGGCGCCGTAGAAGGGCAGCAGGATCCAGAAGAATGCGATCGTGATCGCGGCGACGAGTAGCCAGAACGCGCGGTCCTGGACCTCGGAAAGCGACTCGGCATCGGAGTCCAGACGCGGCGTGCTCATCGGAGTGCGCGGTAGCCGCCGGCCGGCCGCCTGCGGGCGTCGCAGCTCGCCGCCCCGCCGAAGGTGCGCGCGGGCGCCGCGCGCATCAGCGCCAGATGAACAGGCGCCACAGTCCGCCGAATACCAGCGTGAAGCCGGTGAGGAAGCCGATCAGGCCGATCGACGACGCCGGCCAGCCGATCGCGATCACGACCGCGACGATGATCGACAGCACTCCGTCGAACAGCACCCACCCCCACCCCTTCAGCGGCTTGATGCCGAACGCCAGCACCGTGCGAGCGATGCCTGCCGCAAAGAGGAAGGCCCCGACCAGAAGCGCCAACGAAGCAACTCCCGCGATCGGCAGGAAAACGATTGCCAGTCCGAGCACGAAAGTGAGGATGCCCGATGCGAGCCGCCATCCGAAGCCCTCGCGGTGCCGGGTCTGGAACGCATGAACGAGTTCGAAGATGCCGCTGAACAGCAGCAGCCAGCCGAACAGCAACGCGGTGGCGAGCGCTGCCACCGCGGGCATCAGCAGCGCGAGCACGCCGGCGACGATCAGCAGGGCGCCCCACAGCACCTGCCAGCCGCGACCGATCTCGCGCCCTGCGGCGTCCGCCGTCGTTGCAGTACCGCTTCTCGCCATGATGCCTCCCGATCCTTCGTGACCACATGGAGAAAAACCGACAACAACTGGCGGGCCCGCGCCTTATCCGCCCATCATACGATCGGGCAGCCAGGTGGCAAGCTCCGGCACGAAAGCGAGCAGCACCATCGTGGCCAGCATGATGAGCACGAAAGGCAGCGCCCCCCACAGCACGGTGGGCAACGACACCTGCGGCGCGACTCCCTTGAGCACGTACAGGTTCAACCCCACCGGCGGCGTGATCAGGCCGACCTCCATGTTGATCGTCAGCACGACGGCGAACCATATCAGGTCGAAGCCGTTGGCCTCGAGCACCGGCTGCAGGATCGGCATCACCATCAGGATGATCGCCACCGGCGGCAGGAAGCAGCCGGCGAGCAGCAGGAACGCGTTGATCGCGAGCATCAGCAGCCAGCGATTCAGGCCGAGATCGACCAGCGCCTGCGCGGCCGTCTGCGTGACGTACAGCAGCGACATCATGTACGAGAAGATCGCGGCAGCGCCGATGATCATCAGGATCATCGTCGACTCGCGCACCGTCTCGCCGAAGATGCGCCACAGGTCGTCGCGCCGGTACGCGCGGTAGATGCCGAACACGAGGATCAGCGCGAGCACCGCCGAGATCGCCGCGACCTCGGAGGGCGTTGCCAGCCCGCCGTACATCGCCCAGGCGATCGCGATGATGATCGCGATGAACGGCGACACTCGCCCCAGGCCGCTGACCTTCTCGGCGAAGGTGTAGTGCGCGTGGTCCACCGCAGCGCCGCGCCGCGACAGCACGGTGGACAGCCAGGCGTACAGCGCGAAGAACAGCACCAGCAGCGCGCCCGGCACGATGCCGGCGAGGAACAGGCGCCCGATCGACGTCTCGGTCGCGATCCCGTAGAGGATCATCGTGATCGACGGCGGGATCAGGATGCCGAGCGTGCCGCCGGCGCAGATCGAGCCGGTGGCCAGGCCCGGCGAGATGCCCCGGCGCAGCATCTCCGGGACTCCCGCCTTGCCGATCGCCGCCGCGGTGGCCGGACTCGACCCGCAGATCGCCGAGAACACGCCACAGGCGAGAATGTTGGCGATGACGAGTCCGCCCGGCAAGCGCGCGAGCCACCGGTGCAAAGACTCGTAGATGTCGCGCCCGGCCGCCGACGAGCCGATCGCCGCACCAAGCAGCACGAACAGCGGGATCGTCAGCAACGCGAACGACGACAACTCGTCCATCATCACGATCGGCACGTTGGCGAGGCTCGCGGCTCCCTGGAACACGACGAGGAAGCCGATCGAGACGATCGCCAGACCCCAGGCGATCGGCAGTCCCGAGAAGAGCACGACCAGGGTGACGACGAGGATCAGCAGGCCGAGCTGAAGCTCATTCATCGACGCGCCCCTCGACCGGCCGGAAGATCTCCACGACGTACTGCAACGCGGTGAGTCCGAGCCCGAGCGGCAGCATCGCGTACAACGGCCACTTCTTCGGCGCCCAGGTGCTGCCGGTAGTCTCCCCCTTCGAATACGACTCCCAGGCGAGTTCCGCGCCGAGCCAGGCGAGATACAGGCAGACCAGCAGGCCGATCGCCGCGACCACGAGGGCCAGGCGAAAGCGCAGCCGCTGCGGCAGGTAGTGCGACAACAGGTCCACGCCGACGTGCCCCTGCGTCTTCAGCGTGTAAGGCGACGCGAGGAACAGCGAAGCCACCATCATGTAGACCGAGAACTCGATCTCCCACCAGGTGGAGTGTCCGCTGGCGCGCCACAGTACGCTCCAGGTGATCACCAGCGCCGCGATCACGAGCAGCGCCGCGGCGACGACCGCCAGCGCGACGGCGAGGCGGTCGATCGCGACGAAGACGGCGCGCATGCGCGCCGTCACTTCGTCTGCAGCAGCGCGTCGAGCAGGTCCTTCGCCTCGGGCGAGACAGCGGCGAACTCCTTCCACGAAGTCTCGCGCGCCAGTGCGAGCCACTGGTCGAACTCGTCCTTCGTCATCCGGTGCACCTTGCCGCCGGCCTTCGTGTAGGCCTCGGCCATCTTCTCCCCGGCCTCGCGCTGCAGGCCGAGGAAGAAGTCATCGGATTTCGCCGCCGCCTCCTCGAAGATCTGCTGCTGCTGCGGCGAGAGCTTGTCCCAGTGCTGCTTCGACATCACGAGCGGCTGCATCAGCATCCAGATCGTGTAGTCGCCCGGCACCGTTGCGAACTTCGTCTGCTCGTACAAGCGCATGCTGACGAAGGTCTCGGCCGACGTGAGCGTGGCACTGAGCACGCCCGACTGCAGCGCCGGATAGATCTCGGTGGACGGCATGTTGACCACCGACGCGCCGGCGGCCTTGAGCATCGACTCGAAGGTAGGGTCGGCGGCACGCATCTTCAGCCCGTCGACCGACTTCGGTCCGGTGATCGCACCCTCCTTCGACGCGAAGCCGCCGGGCGTCCACCACCAGGTGACGATGTGCACGCCGTTCTTGTGCGCGAGCGCCTGCAGCTTCTCGGCATAGGGCGACTTGCGCAGCTTCATCGCGAAGTCCAGGTTCGGGATCGTCCCCGGCAGGATCACCGCCGAGAACTCGGCCGCCTTGCCGGTGGCGTACGACATCGGGAACACCGCCATTTCGAGTGTTCCGTTTTGCAGTGCGTCGAACTGCGCGACGGGCTTGATGCCCAGCGAACTGCCCGGGTAGATGCGGAACTTGATGTTCTTGTCGCGCTTGCCCACTTCCTCGACGAACACGCGCGTGGCGAGATCGCGTCCGTCGGCGTTCGCCTTGAACTGGTGCGAGATCTTCAGCTCCTGCGCGCCGGCGGCGCCAGCAGCCAGGCCCGTCGCCAGCGCGACGGCCGCAGCGAATCCGATGCTTCGTTTCATGTCGTCTCCATTTGGTTCTCGCCCGCGCTGCGGGACGGCGCCCGGACAGGACGCCCGCCGGCGCCGGCTCGGACTGCTTCGTATCGGCCGGGGCACTATCACGGGGTCGGCGCGATCTTGTCAAGGCAAGCGGGCATCGCGCCGATTCGCCAACCGATATACTCGATAACCGGATTCCGCGCGCTGCTGCGCGGGGCGCGCGCGCCCCGCTTTCTCCGCACGGGCGGCAAGCCGAGCCACTATGATGGCGCCTTCGTTTTCGCCGCACCTCCTCCTCGAATGAGCAAATTCACCACCATGTCCGTCGAAGTGCGCTTCGGCGACTGCGATCCGGCGGGGATCGTCTTCTATCCGCGCTATCACCGCTGGATGGACGCCTCGTCGCTGCACTTCTTCATGAGCTTCGGCGTGCCGCCGTGGCACGTGCTCGAGCGCATCAACGGCGTGATCGGCACGCCGATGCTCGAGCACACCACCCGCTTCATGAAGAGCGCCACCTACGGCGAGACGATCCAGATCCGCACCGAAGTCGACGAGTGGCGCAACAAGGTCTTCATCCAGCGGCACACGATCACGCGCGGCGACGACGTGCTGTGCGAGAGCCGCGAGACGCGGGCGTTCTGCATACGCGACCCGAACGACCGATCGCGGGTGCGCGCGATCCCGATTCCCGAGGACATCCTCGAACGGTGCCGATGAGCTCCGGCGCGGCGCAACGCAACGGCGACTCGCACGCGGATCGGCGCGATCGCGTCGGCGGATCGTCCGGCGATGCTGCCCACGCACAGGCGCCGGCAATGCCGCCGGGACAGCGGGCCCTCGGCGCGCTGGTCGGCTACAACTGCCGTCGCGCGTACCTGGCCGTCATCGAGCATTCGATGAAGCACATGAGCGAGCACGACCTTCGACCGACGTCGTTCTCGGTCCTCTCGCTGGTGCACCACGAACCGGGGCTGAACAGCCGGCAGGTCGCCAAGGCGCTGGGCGTGCGGCCGCCGAACCTGGTTGCAATCATCGCCTCGCTCGAAGCGCGCAAACTGATCGAGCGCCGGCTCGACCCGGCCGACGCGCGCTCGCTCGGACTGCATCCCACGGCCGAAGGCAGCCGCCTCGCCACGCGCCTCGAGCGCCAGCTGTCGCGCGCCGAGATCGACGCGACCGCCATGCTGGACGACACCGAGCGCGAAACGCTGATCGCGCTGCTCGCGCGCATCTGGTCGTCGCAGTAGCGCGGGAAGCCGATGCGCGCGCGTCCCGCGCCCCGACCCTCGTCGCCCCCGTTCTACGGCTGGATCGTCGTCTGGGCGGCGTTCGCCGTGATGACCGTGATCTTCGGCGTCGCCTACTCGTTCGCCGCCTTCTTCGAGCCGCTCGCGCACGAGTTCGACGCCAGGCGCGCCGACGTCTCGTGGATGTTCGGACTCGCGTCGCTGCTGTATTTCTCGCTCGGCGTCGTCGGCGGCGCACTCGCCGACCGCCACGGGCCGCGAATGACCGGCGTCGTCGGCATCGCGCTGCTGTCGGGCGGACTGCTGCTGTCGAGCTTCGCCACCGACCTGCGCGCCATCTATCTCGCCTACGGCCTGGGCATCGGCCTGGGAGTCGCGATGGCGTACACGCCGTCGATGGGCGCCGTGCAGCCGTGGTTCGTGCGGCGTCGCGGGCTCGCTTCGGGCATCGCGAGCTCGGGTATCGGTGCCGGAACCCTCGTCGTGCCGCTGCTCGCCGCGTGGCTCATCGACACCTTCGACTGGCGCGCAGCGATGCGCGCGCTGGCGCTGCTGTCGCTCGTCGTCGGCGTGGCGGCGGCCTGGCTGCTCGACCGCAACCCTGCGGCGCGCGGCCTCGCGCCGGACGGCGACGGTCACGAGGCGCCGCCTCCTGGCCGCGGAACCGACGCCAATCGAGCCGCAGCGCGCGCCGCGCCGCCACTTCCCGGACTGGCATTGAGCGAGACCATCCGCACGCGTCGCTTCCGATGGCTGTATGCCGCCGCGCTGTTCGCCGGCGCGCCGATGTTCGTCCCTTTCGCCCACCTGTCGGCGGCGGCGCGCGACGTTGGCATCGCCGACGCGCAGGCGATCGCACTGGTGGGGCTGATCGGCATCGGCAGCCTGGTCGGCCGCTTCGCGATCGGCGCGCTCGCCGACCGTCTCGGACGACTTCGCACGCACGTGGTGGCGCAGTTCGCGCTCGGCGCGTCTTTCGTGCTGTGGTGGATCGGCGGCCCGTACGCGAACTGGGCGCTGTTCGCGCTCGTCTTCGGCCTGTCCTACGGCGGCATCGTTTCGTTGCTGCCGCCGATCTGCTCGGACCTGTTCGGGCTGCGCGCGGTGTCGAGCACGATCGGCCTGCTGTACTCCGGCGCCGGATTCGGCGCGCTGCTCGGCCCGGTGCTCGCCGGCGCGCTGTTCGATCGCTACGCGAACTACGACATGGCGATCGCGATGTGCGGCGCCGCGTCGGCGCTGGCGACGTTCTCGGCGTGGCGCGTGCTGCAGCTCGCGTCGGGCGAGCGCGCGGAATCGGTCGCTACGCGCTGAGCGAGACGCACTCGACGGTCGAGCGCACGTCGAGGCGTGCGTATTCCGTTTTCGGCCGACGACGAAGCCGCCCCTTCGGGGTCCCCTGCGCTGCTCACCGAGGCGGGCGGCTGCGCAACTCGCCCTCGCCGCGGCGCCCCTGCGGGGCTTGCTGCTCGGAGCTCGAACAGTGCTCGCCGACAGCCCCCGCGATGACTGCGCTGCTCGGCGGCTTCGAAGTCGGCCGAAAACGGAATCCGCACGCCTCGACGGGCGCTCGACCGGCGAGTGCGTCTCGCACAGCGCGTAGAGACCGAGGGCGCGCGCGC
>JAJPES010000011.1 GCA_021166725.1 Burkholderiaceae bacterium
GCCGGTCGCGCCCAGCGTGGCCTGGGAGATCGGCGCGCACGGCAGCGACCCTTTGGCCGACTACCTGGCCGACATCTTCACGCTGCCGGCCTCGCTCGCCGGCCTGCCCGGCATGAGCGTTCCGGCCGGTTTTGGCGAGCACGGCATGCCGGTGGGCCTGCAGCTCATCGGCAACTACTTCCAAGAAGCACGGCTGCTGGGCGCCGCGCACCGGTTGCAGCAAGCCACCGATTTCCACCAGCGCACTCCCGCAGGCTTCTGACATGACCGCCCCCCTGATCCACGGCTACGAGGTCGTCATCGGCTTCGAAACGCACACGCAGCTGGCCACGCGGAGCAAGATCTTCAGCCGCGCCCCGACGGCCTTTGGCGCCGAGCCCAACACGCAGGCCTGCGCGGTCGATCTGGCCCTGCCGGGCACCCTGCCGGTGATGAACCGCGAAGCCGTCCACTGCGCTATCAAATTAGGACTTGCACTTGGCTCCCACATTGCGCTGGAGAGCATTTTTGCTCGAAAAAACTACTTCTACCCGGACCTCCCCAAGGGCTACCAGATCAGCCAGTTCGAGATCCCGGTCGTCTCCGGCGGCGGGCTGCAGGTGCTCTGGCACGAGGGCGATGCCCGGCCAGGTGCCGCAGGCGTCGAGGAGCGTGAGCGCTACGTGCGGCTGGTGCGCGCGCACCTCGAGGAGGACGCGGGCAAGTCGCTGCACGAAGACTTCCACGGAATGACCGGCATCGACCTGAATCGCGCCGGTACCGCGTTGCTGGAGATCGTCACCGAACCCGACATGCGTTCGGCGCGCGAGGCGGCGGCCTACGCGCGCACGCTGCACGCGCTCGTCGTGTGGCTCGGCATCTGCGACGGCAACCTGCAGGAGGGCTCGTTCCGCTGCGATGCGAACGTCTCGGTACGGCCGATGGGACAGGCCGAGCTGGGCACGCGCTGCGAGATCAAGAACCTCAATTCGTTTCGCTTCCTCGAGCGGGCGATCGAGCACGAGGCGGCGCGCCAGATCGAGCTGATCGCCGACGGCGGGCGCGTCGTGCAGGAAACGCGCCTGTACGACCCCGACCGCGACGAGACGCGCTCGATGCGCGGCAAGGAAGACGCGCACGACTACCGCTACTTTCCCGACCCCGACCTGCCGCCCCTGGTGATCGACGCCGCATGGGTCGAGCGCGTTCGCGCGGCGCTGCCCGAGTTGCCGGCGGCGATGCGCGAGCGTTTCGGGAGTGCCTTCGGTCTGTCCGCCTACGATGCCGCGATGCTCACCGCTTCGCGCGGCGTCGCCGATTTCTACGAGGCGACGTTGCGCGCGCTGCCGTCGTCTCCGGCCGATGCTGCGCCGCCGCTGGCGAAGACCGCCGCGAACTGGGTGATGGGCGAGCTCGCGGCCGCGCTGAACCGCGACGAGCGCCCGATCGAGGACAGTCGCGTGGCGCCCGCGCAACTCGCGCGGCTCGTCGCGCGCATCGACGACGGAACGATCTCCGGCAAGAGCGCACGCGACCTCTTCGCCGAGCTGTGGAGCGGCGGGTCGCGCGACGCCGACGCGGTCGATCGCCTGATCGATGCGAAGGGGCTGCGGCAGATGAGCGACACGGGCGAACTCGAGCGCGTCGTCGACGAGGTCGTCGCGAACAACGCGAAGTCGGTCGCCGAATTCCGTGCCGGGCGCGATAAGGCGTTCAACGCGCTGGTCGGCCAGGTGATGAAGGCCACGCGCGGCAAGGCGAACCCGCAGCAGGTCAACGAGCTGCTGCGTCGGCGTCTGGGCTGATACCGCCGGGCATCGACAGCCGAACCTCGAGCGACACGAGCGATCCGCCGGGGCCCGAGTGCACCTGCAAGCCGGCGCCGAGCCTGCGCGCGCGCCGCCGCATGCCGCTCAGTCCGCGCCCGCCGTGCGATTGTCCGACTTCGAAGCCCGTCCCGTCGTCCCGTATGCGCAGCGCCAGGCGTGCGGGCTCGCCGTGCACGTCGAGGAAGACGTCCACCTGCCGCGCACCGGAGTGCTTCAGCGCATTGGTGAGCGCTTCCTGCAGGACGCGCAGCACCTGCAGCGATTCCTCCACGGGCAGGTCGATGCGATCGGGGAGTTCGTCGAGGTGGAAGCGCAGCGCAATGCCGGCGGCGGCGAAGCGCGGCTGCAGGCGCCAGGAGAGATTGGCGAGCGCTTCGCCCAGTCCTTCGTGCGCCGGCGACAGCGTGTCGATCGCCAGTCGCATGTCGTCGATCGCCTCGCGCAGCGCCTGCGCGATCGCGTCGGGATCGACCGCTCCGCGCTCGATCATCGCCAGCGACGACAACAGATGCGAGCCCAGGCCGTCGTGCATGTCCTGCATGATCCGCTGGCGTTCCTCGCCGAGCACGCGCTCGCGCTCGAGTCGTCGTAGCCGCTCGTAGTTGCGCTCGAGCTCGACTTCGCGGTCGCGCACCGTGGATTCGAGCACGCGCGCCGCCTGCTCGGCGTCGCGCAGGCTGCGTACGAAGCGGTCGGCGAGCAGCGCGCCCACCGCGCCGAGCAGGACCGTCGCCGACAGGTGCAGCAGGTACGGGCGCCGGTAGTCGAGCACGCCGATCTGGATCAGGTAGTCGTGCACGCCGAGCGCGAGTCCGAAGACGACGCCGATGCAAAGCATCAGGACGCCCGGCGTCCGATTGCGCCAACCCGCGACTGCCGTCGCAGCGAGCATCAAGGTAGAGACGACGATCAGTCCGCCCTGGTAGTAGCGACCGACGGCCTGGTCGAGTTGTTCACCGCCGAACAGCATCGCGAGCGGACCGGTCAGCCAGTACGCGAGCAGCGATCGTTCGATCAGGGTGTTGCGCAGGCCGGCGAAGCGCAGCATGAACAACGTCATGCTGACGACGAAGCCTCCGGTGGCCGCATAGTTAAGCGTCTGCCACAGGTGCCAGAACCGGGCCGGGAATACCGATACGACGAGGATCAACGTGCGTATGCCCCAGCACAGCGCAGCGAGCCCGAACAGTCCGTATTCGAAGGACATCCGGCGGCGCACCCAGATGACCAGGACGAACACGCCGAGCAGGACGGTCGCGATCACCGTCATCTGCGCGCTCGTGTACGACCAGAACAGCCGCCACTGGTACGGGCCGTTCAGCTCCGACTCCGGGCCGACGAAGAACGGCACCATCCGGAAACTGGAACCGCTGGTCGACACCCGCAGGTGGAAGACGTTCGTGCCCGCATGCAGCAGGCGCGGAGGGATCGCCGGTGCGTGAGGGCGCAGCCACTGGACGAACTGCGTGGCGTCGGACTGCGGAACCGTTGCCGCCAGCGCGCCGTTGACGTACAGCATCCCGCCGTCGCGCAGGCGCGGGAAATAGGCGAGCCACGGTTCGTCCGGTTCGTCGGCGAGGTCCACCTCGAAGCGGTACCAGCCGGCGTCGTGCGCGCCCGGCCGCGAGATCTCCCAGGCGTCGGGCAGTGGCACCAGCTGCCAGTCGGCGGAATCCGGCGGAGGGTAGCGCGACGGACCCAGCACGAAGTCGGCTGCGTCGATCTCCTGCGACAGGCGAAAATCGTGTGCGCAGGCGCCGACCAGCGCAAACGCGAGCGCGAACAGCAGGCGACGCGCGATCCTCGACGACGCGCCACGAGCGCGAAAGACGGCGCACGCCATGGCACGCCGCGCGGGTTGCTACAGGATGCCCATCTGCGTTGCCTCGAACACCGCTTCGCTGCGCGAATGCACGGCGAGCTTTCGATAGATCTTCTTCACGTGCGTGACGACGGTGTGGGTCGAGATGCCGAGCGCCGCGCCGACCTCGGCGAACAGCAGCCCCTTCGAGACGAGCCGAAGGATTTCCGCCTCGCGCGCGCTCAGCGCCGATGCCGCGCCCGGTGCCGGCGCTGCCGCAACCGCCGCCGCAGCAGGTTCGATGCGCGTTTCTCCGTGCGGCATCAGCTGCAGCAGGCGGCGCGCGATGCTGGGGCTGATCGGCGAGCCGCCCAGACGAAGCGCCAATACGCAGTCGACGAGTTCGGCGCGCGAGCTGCCCTTGAGCAGGTAGCCGGTGGCGCCCGCGCGGATCGCGTCGATGACGTGCTGGTCGTCGCCGAACACGGTGACCACCAGAGGATCGCAGTCGGGGCGCCGGCTCACCGCCTGGCGGATCAGGTCGGCTCCGTCGCCGTCGGGCAGTCCGAGGTCCACCAGGAGGACGTCGGGGACGGCGAGCGCGAGCAGCGCCGCGGCGGCCGAACATGTTCCGACCGCACCGACCAGCCGCAACCGCGAATCGCAGGAGATCGCCTCGCAGTACGCGTAGAGGAACTCCGGCTCGTCCTCGACGATCAAGACGCTGATCGGATCCATGGCGCCTCCGCTGGCGGACGCAGCTGTACGATTATCCGCGGCGCCGGCGTGCGCCGCCAGAGGTGCGCGAGGGGCAGCCGAACATCACTGTGCCGGCGAGATGCCCGAGTCGGCGAAGTGGTCGAAGCAATCCTTGCGAGCGCGCGGCATCGGCGGCAGCGCGTAGTCGGGGGTGCGCTGCAACGCGCACCGCATGTAGCGGCTCACCGGCTGCCCCGACTGCGCGGCGCGATCGAACCAGCGCAGCGCTTCGCGGCGGTCGAGTGCCACTCCAGGATAGAAGATGCCGCCCATCGCGTGCATGAAACCGAGCATTTCCTGCGCATGTGCATCGCCGGCTTCGGCGGCCGCCTCCAGGTGCGGCAGCGCGAGCCGGTACTGGCCGTTCTCGTAGTAGCGCATCGCCTGCTCGAGCGAAGCCTGCGCGCTCTCGGCCGAGCTTTGCGCGCTCGCTACCGGACTCAGCGCCAGCGTCGAAAGGAAGAGGGCTGTGGCGAACCGGGTCTTCATGATGCGACTCCTGCTGCTGGTTTTCTGCTCGGAGCGGATGCCGCGAACCGGTCTCCGCGTGTCGTCCGCTTGCAGTCATCGTGCTCGGACGCGAGCGAAGGCGGAATCCCGTCGTCGTGGGATTCGGGCGCCCGGGTCGACGCGGTCGGCATGCGCGGCGTCGATCCCGAGACCGGAAGCGGGTGACGCGCATCGCGCGTTTGCGGCAGTGCCGCCGTGCGCCGCGGTCGGATGGCTGGCCCGGCAGCGTCGCGGCCCGGTGTACGGGCGGGACTTTCGAGGACGTTTCAGCCCTGCTGCGAAACCCCGTATTGCGCGCGATAGGCAGCGACGTGCTCGCGCCAGGCGACGAGATCCGCCGAAAGCGCGCCGTCGGAATCGAGGAAGTGCAGCAGGTCGTGCAGGCCGGCGATCGCGATCACCGGGATCGCGTGCGTGCGCGCGACTTCCTGCGCGGCGGAGAACTCGCCGATCTGCGTCGCGTTGCCGCTGCGCTCTTCGCGATCGAGCGCGATCAGCACGGCGGCCGGCTCGGCACCGTGCGAGCGGATGATCGCCATCGATTCGCCCACCGACGTGCCGGCGCTGATCACGTCGTCGACGATGACGACACGCCCGGCGAGCGGTGCGCCGATCAGTGCGCCGCCTTCGCCGTGATCCTTCGCTTCCTTGCGGTTGTAGGCGAAGGCGACGTTGCGCCCTTTCTGCGCGAGCGCAACGGCGGTGGCCGACGCCAGCGGGATTCCCTTGTACGCGGGGCCGAACAGCATGTCGAAGCGCAGCGTGCCGGCGCTTTCGGCGGCCAGCAGCGTGTCGGCGTAGAACTGCGCGAGCCGCCCGAGCGAGGCGCCGTCGCAGAACAGCCCGGCGTTGAAGAAGTACGGCGAGAGGCGGCCGGCCTTCGTACGGAACTCACCGAAGCGCAGCACGCCGCTGTCGAGGGCGAAGCGGATAAACTCCGCGCGCAGATCGTCTGTCATTTCCGGGATATCACGTTGATTTCGTCGAAGCGATGATACGGGTCGTCACGCTGAACCTGAACGGGATCCGGTCGGCCGCGCGGCGCGGGTGGATCGAGTGGGCAAACGCGCAGGCGGCCGACGTGGTCTGCGTGCAGGAGGTGCGCGCGCAGGAATGCGACATCGACGACACGCATTCGCTCGCCGGATTGCGCGCGCATTTCGACTGCGGACAGCGCAAGGGCTACAGCGGCGTCGGCGTCTTCTCGCGCCGCAAGCCGCGCGCCGTGCGCAGCGGCTTCGGCAGCGCCGAGTTCGACGGCGAGGGACGCTATCTCGAGCTCGACTTCGGTTCGTACGCCGTCGTCTCGGTCTATGTGCCCTCCGGATCCAGTTCGCCGGAGCGGCAGATGGCCAAGTTCCGCTTCCTCGCGGAGTTCCAGCGCCACCTGCGCGAGCTTCGCGCCAGTGGCCGCGAGGTGATCCTGTGCGGCGACTGGAACATCGCGCATCGGGAAATCGACCTGAAGAACTGGCGGTCGAACCGGAAGAACTCGGGCTTCCTGCCCGAGGAGCGCGAGTGGATCGGGCAGTTGTTCGACGAGGTGGGATTCGTCGACGTGTTTCGGCGACTCGACGCGCGCCCCGAGCAGTACACGTGGTGGAGCAACCGCGGACAGGCGTGGGCGAAGAACGTCGGGTGGCGGATCGACTACCAGATCGCGACACCGGGCATCGCGGCGAAGGCGCGGAGGGCGCAGATCTACACGGCGCATCGATTCTCCGACCACGCGCCGTTGACGATCGAGTACGCGGTGCGATGAACAACTCTCAAGCCGGATACCCGGCGAACTCCTTCACCACCGCCAACTCGGTGTGCGAGACGATCCGCGCGACGCCCATCGCGAGATCGTTGATCCACGCGTCCGAGATGCGGCGGTAGTGCTCGATGTCGCTGCAGGCGAAGCGCACCAGGTAGTCGTAGGGGCCGCTGAGCAGGTGGCAGGCGATCACCTCGGCGCATTGCGCGGCGCGGCGCTCGAACTGTTGCAGCGTGGCCTGTCGCTGGTCGACCAGCGTGACCTCGGCGTGCACGACGATCACGTCGCCCAGCGCGCCGCGTCCGACGATCGCCCGGTAGCCTTCGATCGCGTGCTCGCGCTCGAGGCGTCGCACCCGATCGAGGCAGGCGCGCGCCGACAGGCCGATGCGATCGGCGAGCGCCTGGTTCGTGATGCGTCCGTCGTGCTGCAGTTCGCGCAGGATGCGCTGGTCGATCTCGTCGAGCCGCTTCATGCGGCGAAGTGTATCGCCGGCGCCCGGGGGTCCGGTCGGCCCCTTGCCGCGCAGACTCCTATGCGGCGAGCTCGCTCTGCCCCGCCCTGCGCTGCGCGCTTCGCTGGTCGAGCCGCAGCGTGAGGCAGGCGACTGCGCCGCCCGAACGGTTGAATGCATCCAGCGCAATCACCTGCACGCGATAGCCTCGTTCGGCGAGCGCGTCGCGCAACGGCTGCGAGGCGTGGCACAGCAGCACGTTGTCGCCGATGCAGACGACGTTGACCGCGAAGCGCGCGGCGTCCTCGTCGTCGACCTCGATCGCGTCGGCGCCGGCGATCGCCCGCAGCAGTCGCTGCGACTCCTCCGAGAAGGCGGGCGGATACCACAGGATCTCGCCGCGCGAGAGCACGCACAGGCAGGTGTCGAGGTGGTAGAAGCTCGGCGAAACCAGTTCGAGCGACAGCGTGTCGACGCCGAAGACGCGCCTGACCGCATCGCGCGCGGCGAAGTCGGAACGCTGCCCGTGCCCCATCCACATCAGCTCGCGCTTCGCGTCCCACAGGGCGTCGCCTGCGCCTTCGAAAAGCACGCCCGCATCGGGTTCGTGCACCGACTCGACGATGCCGCGGCTGCGCAACGACTCGAAAGCGCGCCGTCCGTGGGCCTCTTCCGCTCGCCGCTCCGGATTGCAAAAGCGCGCCAGCAGCGCCTTGCCGTCGAGCACGACGCCGGCATTGGCGGTGAAGACGAGATCGGGCGAACCGGGCTGCGACGCCATCGTCTCGATCCGTACGTCGAGTCGCCGGTAGGCGTCGTGCAGTTTCTGCCAGCCGCTGCGCGCGTCGCGCGACAGGCGCGCGCCATCGAGCGACCATGCTTCCGGGTGCATCCACGGATTGATCCGATAGCGCACGTCGAAATGATCGGGTGGGCACATCAGCACTTGCGCGGTCTCGCCTCGCGCGCGATCGGCACAGGCGTGGCCGCTTTCCGGCACCTTGCCGCGTGCTTCGGATGCGGCGCGGTCGGTGATCTTCGCGGGTGGTGCCTGCAGGCTTTCTTCGAGTGTCTCGGCGATCCGGTCGAGGCCCCAGTCGAGTTGCGCCTTCGTGATCGTCAACGGCGGCGCGATGCGGATCGCATCGTGCGCTTCCTTCGTCAGCACGCCGCGCCGCGCGAGTTGTTCGACGAACGTGTGTGCATCGACTCCCGAGTCGTGCAGGTCGAAGCCGGCCCACAAGCCGCGTCCGCGCACGGCGATCGGCCGTCCACCGGCGATGGCGTGCAGGCGCGCGAGCAGGTGGCGGCCGAGCACGGCGCCGCGCTCGACCAGTTGCTCGTCGTGCAGTACGTGCAGCGCTTCGAGGCCGACGGCCGCGGCGAGCGGGTTGCCGCCGAAGGTCGATCCGTGGCTGCCCGGCTCGAACAGGTCCATGATCGCCGCGTCCGCCAGGAACGCCGACACCGGGACGATGCCGCCGCCGAGCGCCTTGCCGACGACGAGCGCGTCGGGCCGGATCGACTCGTGCTCGAATGCGAAGAGGCGTCCGGTGCGGCCGAGCCCCGACTGCACCTCGTCGAGGATCAGCAGCACGCGTTGGCGGTCGCACCATTGCCGCAACGCGTGCAGCCAGCCGGCGGGCGGAACGATCACGCCGGCTTCGCCCTGGATCGGCTCGACGAGCACCGCGCAGACGTCGTCGCCTTCGACCGCTTCGAGCGACGCGAGGTCGGCGAAGTCGAAGAGCCGGAAGCCGCCGTCGAAGGGACCGAAATCGGCGCTCGTCGACGGGTCGGACGAGAAGCCGACGATCGTCGTCGTGCGACCGTGGAAATCGTTGCGTGCGGCCAGGATGGTCGCGCGCCCGGGTGCGATGCCTTTCACCCGGTAACCCCAGCGGCGCGCCGCCTTGATCGCCGTCTCGACCGCCTCGGCGCCGGTGTTCATCGGCAATGCGCGCTCGAAACCCGAGACGCGGCACAACTCCTCGAGGAAGGGGCCGAGCCGATCGTTGTGGAACGCCCGCGACGTGACGCAGACGCGCGCGAGCTGCGCCTGCGCCGCCGCTATCAGCCGCGGATGACGATGCCCGTGCGCGACCGCCGAGTACGCGCTCATGAAGTCGAGATAGCGGCGCCCATCCGTGTCGTACAGCCAGACGTCTTCGCCGCGCTCGATGACGATCGGCAGCGGGTCGTAGTTGCGCGCGCAGACCGCGCGTTCGCGCGCGATCGCTTCGGCGGCATGCTTCGAGGTCGGAAGGTTCGTGTCGTTCATCGTCGTCTCCGGCGCTGCCGATAGGGCCAGTGCCCGAGTAGATGATCGACTACACGCAATGCGCTTTGCGGCCCCTGCGAGCAACAGCCGCCGCCTCTTTCGCAGGCCGAAGGGGGGCAGACCGCCGATTCGGCGGCGGTGCGCCGAGAGTCGGCGCGGAGTTGCCGTGGTTGCGCGAGCGCAGGGAACTCCTACTGTCTGGCCAGCTCCCGCAAGGCCGCCAGCGTGTTCGGCACGTGGTCGTCGGGGCTCATCGACGAGAACGCGTAGGCGATGCGCCCGTCCGCCGCGACTACATACGACACCCGCTTCGCGTAGCTGCTGAGCAGCGGCATCACCGCCCCGTACGCCTTCATGATGCTGCCGTCCTCGTCGGAGGCGACCGCGAAGCGGTTGCGGCATTCCTCGATCGAGAACTTCTTCAGCGTGTCGATGTCGTCGCCCGAAATGCCGATTACCGTCGCGTGCAACGCCTGGTATTCGTCCTGGGCCTCGGCGAAGCGGTTCGCTTCGATCGTGCAGCCCTTGGTGAATGCCTTCGGATAGAAGTAGACGACGACCGGGCCCCGCGCGAGCGCTTTCGCCAGCGAGAACTCGAAGGTCTTTCCGCCTAGCGCGGCCGGCGCCGTGAAAACGGGTGCGGTATCGCCGACCTTCAGTTCGGCTTGCGCTCCCGAAGGCGTCACCAGCGAGGCGAGCGCGGCGCCGGCGGCGGCAAGGCGCGAGGGCAGTTTCCGCTTGTCCATGGAACGGTCCTCCAGATGTCGGTCCGAACGCATGCAGATGGTAAGCCCGGCGCCCCCGCTCTTGCTGCAGATCAAGGACGCGGTGCGCGGCAAGGGATGTAGTCCGCATCGGAAACCGGCATCGGGCAGTCGTGGCATCCGACCGCGACGTCTGCCGAGGAGGCAACGTGCTGCAGATCATCGTTCAGGGACGGGGCGGGCAGGGCGCGCAGACCGCCGGCAACCTGCTCGCCACCGCGTTCTTCGCCGAAGGGCGGCAGGTGCAGAGCTTCGCCAGCTACGGCGGCGCACGCCGCGGCACGCCGGTGAGTTCGTACATCCGGGTCGACGACACGCCGATCCGCGTGCGCTGCGACATCGAAACCGCCGATGCGATCCTGTGCTTCGACGCGAGCCTGCTCGAAGGCAGGCTGCTGGCGAGCGCGGCGGCGCACACGCTGATCGTCGTCAACTCGGCGCAGCCGGCGCAGCACTTCGCATCGACGCTGCCCGGTCGGCGTGTCATCGCGGTGGACGCGCTCGCGATCGCCCGCAGGCACGGTCTCGGGCGCATCGTCAACTCGGTGCTGCTCGGCGCGCTGGCGCGCGCCATCGGCGAGCCGTCGCTCGAAGGGTTGCAGCGCACGCTGATCGACGAGGCGCCGAAGCAGAAGGAAGCGAACGCGGCGGCCGGCGAGGAAGGCTGGCGCAGCGTGGATGCGCAACTGCAGCGGAGTGCGGCATGAACGCGCGCAACCTGCCTCCCACCGCGTGGACGACGGGCAGCACCGAGGTCTTCAAGACCGGCACCTGGCGCGCACGACTGCCGCGCCACGTCAGCGCGCCCTCGCCGTGTCACGCCGCATGCCCGGTGAACGGCGACATCTCGCACTGGATCGGCCGCGCGCGCGAGCGCGACTTCCGCGGCGCGTGGGAGATCCTCACGCGCAACAATCCGTTCCCGGCCGTGTCCGGGCGCGTCTGTCACCACCCCTGCGAAGCGGCGTGCAACCGGCAGGGCTACGACGAGCCGATCTCGATCTGCAAGCTCGAGCGTCATGTCGGCGACCTGGGCCTGGCGCAGCAGTGGTCGTATCCGGCGCCGGCCGTCGAGCGAAGCGAACGCGTCGCGATCGTCGGTGGCGGCCCTTCGGGATTGTCGGCCGCCTATCACCTGCGCCGCCGCGGATATGCCGTGACGATCTTCGAGGCGCAGGAGCGGCTCGGCGGGCTGATGCGCGACGGCATTCCGGCGTATCGGCTGCCGCGCGACGTGCTCGACGGCGAGATCGACCGAATCGTCGCGCTCGGCATCGACGTGCGCTGCGGCGTGGCGATCGATTCGGCGAACAGCTTTGCGCAACTGCGCGAGCAGTTCGATGCGGTCTACGTCGCGGCGGGCGCGCGGCGGCCGAAGCGGCTGCCGCAGCTCGACTATGCGCAGCCCTGGGTCGTCGACGGTGCCGGCTGGCTCGCACAGGCGAACGCTGGACAGGCGCCCGAGCTCGGCGAACGCATCGTCGTCATCGGCGGCGGCAGCGCCGCGATCGACGTCGCGCGCAGCGCGCGGCGCGCCGGGCACGAGGTGACGATGCTCGCGCTCGAAGCGCGCGCGCAGATGCCGGCGCAGCGCGCCGAGGTCGAGGAGGCGCTCGAGGAAGGCGTGCAACTCGTCGACGGCGCGTCGCTGGTGCGAGCCGTTGCCGATGCGCGCAGCGGCAGCATCGCGATCGAATGCGTGAGGGTGAACTTCGTGCCCGGCGCGGAGCGCGGGCGCTTTCGCGTCGAGCCGATCGGCGGCAGCGAGTTCCGCCTGAACGCCGATGCGATCGTCCCGTCGATCGGGCAGGACCCCGATCTCGCGCCCTTCGCCCAATCGGCGTCCGCCGATGGTGCGCTGCTGCGCGTCGACGCCACGCAGGCCACCGATGCACCGGGCGTGTACGCCGGCGGCGACGTGGCGAGCATGGCGCGTTTCGTCACCGAGGCCTTCGGCATGGGCAGGCGCGCAGCGATCGCGATCGACCGCGCGCTGTGCGGGAAGGCGCAGCGCCCGTTCGACGGCGGCGATGACGATCCGCCCGCGCGCAGCGGGCAGGGCGACGGCCGCGCGGCGAGCGTGGCCGGCGCGATACCCGCGCTGGCCGGCCGGCGGCTGCCCGGACTCGGCGCCGAGGTGCAGCGACTCGTTCCGCTCGACTCGATCGCCACCTTCTATTACGCGCACGCGGCGCGCGCACCGGAGCTGCGCGTTCCGGCCGACGAGCGCGACGGCGACGTCGAAGTGCAACTCGGCCTGGACGGCGAGCGCGCGCTGGCCGAAGCGGCGCGCTGCTTCTCGTGCGGCACCTGCATCTCCTGCGACAACTGCTTCCACTACTGCCCCGATCTCGCGATCCGCCGCCTGCCCGACGGCGGCTACGAAGTCGACGGCGACTACTGCAAGGGTTGCGGCATCTGCGTGCGGGAGTGCCCGACGGGCTCGATGGAAATGATCGAGGAGATGAAATGAACGACGCAGTGTCGAGCGCGCAGCGCGAGCGCAGCGGGAAGGCTGCGCAGGGCCGCGGCAGTCCGGCGCGCGAGCAGACGATGCTGCTCACCGGCAACCACGCGGTGGCGTGGGCGGCGAAGCTCGCGCGGCCGAAGTTCGCTCCCGGCTACCCGATCACGCCGCAGACACCGATCCTCGAGAAGCTCACCGAGTTCCAGGCGGCCGGCGAGTTCGACGCCGAGATCATCACGCCCGAGTCGGAACATTCGGTGATGGCCGCGTGCATCCCGGCCTCGCTCGCCGGCGTGCGCGTATTCACCGCCACCGCCTCGCAGGGCCTGCTGCTGATGCACGAGGTGCTGCAGTACGCCAGCGGTGCACGCGCACCGATCGTGGTGGCGAACGTGAACCGCACGGTGGCGTCGCCGTGGGCGTTCTGGCCCGACCAGACCGACAGCCTCGCGCAGCGCGACACCGGCTGGATCCAGTTCTACAGCGAGAGCGCGCAGGAGTCGCTCGATTCGGTGATCCAGGCCTTTCGCATCGCCGAGAGCGTGCTCGTGCCCGCTATGGTCAGCCACGACGCGTTCTACGTGTCGCACGCGCTCGAGCCGGTGCGCGTACCGGCGCAGGAACTGGTCGACGAGTTCCTGCCGGCGTACGCGCCGCCGCATCGGATCGACCCGGCGAAAGTCGAGTCCTGGGGCAACGTCGTCACGCAGGAGATGTTCGCGCGGCATCGCCGCGAGCTGGCCGACGCGATGGCGAAGGTTCCGCAACTCGCCGGCGAGGTCGACAGCGACTGGGCACGGCTCACCGGACGCAGCTGGGGCATCGTCGAGTGCTACCGCTGCGACGGCGCGCGCACGGTGCTGGTGACGATGGGCAGCATGTGCGGCACCGCGCGCGACGCGGTCGATGCGATGCGCGACGCCGGCATCGAGGTGGGCCTGGTCAAGGTCCGGCTGTTCCGGCCTTTCCCGATTGCCGCGCTGCGTGCGGCGCTCGCCGGCGTCGCCGAGGTGATCGTGCTCGATCGCAACTACTCGCCGGGTTGCGGCGGCGTCCTGCACCAGGAACTGCGCTCGGCGCTGTACGGCGTGCCCGATGCGCCGATCGTGCGAGGACTGCTCGCCGGCGTCGGAGGAGTGAACGTGCCCCCCGAGCGGATCTGCGAGTTCGTGCGCAACGCGGCTTCGTACGACAGCGGACCCGAGTCGGTCTGGGTCAGCTGAAGCGCGAGGGTCAGCGGAGGAAACGATGAGAAGACTCGAAGTCGTCGAAGAAGCGATGTTCTGCTCGGGGCACGCGGCGTGTCCGGGTTGCATCGAGGCGCTGTCGGTGCGGCACGTGCTCGCCACGCTGGGGCCCGACACCGTGGCGGTAGTGCCGCCGTCGTGCATGGCGATCATCGCCGGGCCGCAGCCGTTCTCGTCGCTGCGCATCCCGGTGTACCAGCCGACGCTCGAGTCGAGCGCCGCCGCGGCCTCGGGGATTCGTCGCGCACTCGACGCGCAGGGCAAGCGCGACACGCAGGTCGTCGTCTTCGCCGGCGACGGCGGAACCTACGACATCGGCTTCCAGTGCCTGTCGTCGGCCGTCGAGCGCAACGAGAACTTCCTCTACGTGTGCCTGGACAACGAGGGCTACATGAACACCGGCGCGCAGAAGTCGTCGTCGACGCCGCGCTTCGCATCCACCGGATCGACGCCGGCCGGCAAGCTCTCGCGCAAGAAGAACCTCACCGAGATCATGGCCGCGCACGAGATCCCCTACGCGGCCACCGCCACCGCCGGCTACCTGCCCGACCTGATCCGCAAGGTGAACCGCGCGAAATCGATCCGCGGCACGCGGCTGCTGACGCTGCTCATTCCGTGCATCGACGGCTGGGGGCTCGCCGACGACGGCGGCCTGGGCGTGGCACGCCTGGCCGTCGAAAGCGGCGTGTTTCCGCTCTACGAAGTCGAGGACGGCTACCGCTACACATTGAGCCACGACCGGCGCACGCGCAGGGTGGCGGACTACCTCGCGCCGCAACGGCGCTATCGGCACCTGAAGCAGGCCGAGATCGACACGCTGCAGGACGACGTCGACGCCGGATGGGAGCGGTTGCTGCGGCGCGTGGCGGCGAGCGAGGTGCGGGTGGTGGCGTAGGCGGCGATGGAAGGCCGCATCGCCGGCGTGATCTTCGATTTCGAAGGCACACTGGTCGATTTCCAGTGGCGACTGGCCGAGGCCGAAGCGCAGTTGCGCGCGGCCTTCGCTGCGCTCGGCTACGGTACGGCGGGCAACTACGCGCAGTTGTGGAATGCGGCGGTGAACGTCGCCACCGACGCCGCGACGACGGTGGTGGCGCGCGACGCAACGACCGACGGGATGGACGAGGCGACCACGCAGGGCCGGCTTGCCACGCTGCGCGACACCGTCCGCCCGATCTACGACCGCTGGGATGCCGACGCGCTCACACGCTGGGCGCCTCGTTCGGGCGCCTACGTACTGCTGCATTCACTTGCCGACTCGGGAGTGCGCGCGGCGCTTGTCTCGAACATCGGTCGCTGCGCACTCGCCCAAGCCCTTGTTCGCTTCGGCTTCGACCGCCGTCTCGCGCCCATCGTCAGCCGCGACGACGTGAACTTCATGAAACCGCACGGCGAGGGGATTCGGCGTGTGCTGCAGGCGTGGAGGTTGGCGCCGCAGCGAGCGCTGTTCGTCGGTGACAGCAGGGCCGACGTGCTGGCTGCGCGAGCGGCGGGCGTGCGCGTGGCGGTCGTGCAGGGCGGCGAATGCGAAGCGGCGGAGTTCGATGCGTCGCCGCCGGATTACCTGGTGTCGGCGCTCGACGAGGTACCGGCGCTGGCGGGAGCATCCATCGATCCGAGGTGCCGGCCGCAGCAAGATCTCCCACGAGATTGAGAAGTACCGCCGACACTGGCACATTTCGTCGGGCGCAGCTGCGAATGGCCCGGCCATGTCGCGCTCGACCGATGAGGACCCGCCAGGGAGGTAGGTCGATGCGAACGGTGCTTCCCCTGATCGACGCCATCTACGAGGCAGTGCTCGATAACGACAAGTGGCCCGCGATGCTCGAGTTGGCCGCGGACTACTTCGAGGCGCGCGGCGCGCAGATCGGCAACTCGGACCTGGCCAACTCGCGGCTCTCCTTCAGTCTGGTGCACGGCTACGACTGGAGCGCGGAACACATGCTCCGCTACGAAGCGCTGATGAGCGAGGATCCACGGCTGGAACGATTCCGCGCAAACCCCTTCAAGGCCGTGCATTGTCGAATGCTGCTGACCGAAGAGGAACTCCACGATTCCCGCGTCTACAAGGAAGTCCTCTCGGTCGGCGGGGTGGAGTATTCGATGGGGGTGAACTTCATCGAGAACGAACGTGCGATCAGCTATTTCCTCCTCCTGCGCGACGCGACGATGCCGCCGTTTTCCGAGCAGGACTGCGCGGATCTGGCGGTGCTCGTGCCGCACCTCGCGCGCGCGCTCAGGCTGCAGCGCGAGCTGGACACGATCTCCTTCGAGAAGGAGGTCGGTTTCGGAGCGCTCGACAGCATGGCGCTGGCGGTCGTCATCGCAGACGAGAACGGCAGCATCGACTTCGCCAATCTCCTGGCCCGGCGCCTTCTCGAACGGCGCGATGGCCTGAGCACCGACGGCGCGACCCTCGAGGGCGTCAGCGAGAGCGGCGCCAGCCTCGTGCAGCACATCCGCGCCGCCATCGACGGTCCGCGCGACGGCTGCGGTGCTGGCGGCCGGGCTTTTCGATTGAACCGATCGGTTGCCGCGGAGCCCTACCTGGTTGTCGTGTCCTCGATCGCGGCGCCGGCCAGCCAGCTTTCCTGGAAACCGCGTGCCGCAAGGTTGGCGGTGCTGTTCATCCGCGATCCGGAGCACCCCGACGAATCGCGCGTCGAACTGCTGCAGCGGCTCTACGGGCTGACCGGCAGCGAAGCGCGCCTGAGCGATCTGATCGCATTGGGCATGACGCTGAAAAGGGCCGCCGAGGAGCAGGGACTCACCGAGGCGTCGGCGCGGGAATACCTCAAGCGGGTATTCCGGAAGACCGGCGTGCACAGCCAGCCCGATCTCGTGCGCAAGGTGATGAGCCTGCCGCCGGGCCTGGGCCCGGTGCCTCGCGTGCACCCTCGACGAAGCGCGCCGGCGAATCGGTACTAGCGTCGATCCCATCCACTGACCGGTGCCGGATGGATACGCGCGGCGGCGTCGTGCGCGACGCGTCGGCGGAACAGCGACAACGACAACAGCGTCGCCATCGATGCGCCGGCAATCATCGGTTCGAGGACGATGGCGAAGTTGCCTTGCGTAGCGACGTAGAGGGCGCTGGAAATCGACTGCACCGAGCCGGCACCGAGAAAGATGCCGACGTTGATGAAGGCCGTGGCGGTGCCGGCGTGCTCGACCGGATTGCGCTCGCTGACCAGCGCATAGATCAGATTGAAGCTGCCGCTGCAGAAGCCGAGCGCGAACAGCAAGGCTGCCGATCCGACGCCGGTCGGTACCGCGGCACGTGCGAGCAACGTCCAGCACAGCGCGGCGCCTACGCAGGCGACGCTCAGCGTCAGGCGTCGGCTGCTGCGGTCGCCCAGCCAACCCAGCGCACAGGCGCCGCAGGCGAAGCCGCCGATCAGCAGCGAAGCCTGCAAGGCCAGCGTTCCGGCACCCGCGCCTCGCGCACCCAGCAGCGGCACGATCCACAGGCTCGCCAGCCCGTAGTAGCTGCCTGCCAGGCCGGCCATCATCAACAGTCCGACCTGGTTGCAGCGGTTCGCGGCCACCGTCCGCAACTCCTTCAGTATCGCGTCGAGCCGCACGTGCCGGTGTGGCGTCCGAGGCGCTTCGGCCATCACGAACCACAGCACGGCGGCGATCGAGAACGACAGCAGCCCCAGCGCAGCCGAGACGGTTCGCCAATCGCAGTACATGAGCAGGTAGCTCAACGGACCGGCGGAGGCGATCGCGCCGATGTTTCCGACCAGGATGCAGCGCCCGCTGACGGTAGCCACGCGCCGCTGTGGCCAGTGGATTCGCACGTATCGCATCATCGATACGAACACGACGGAGCAGCCGACCGCCACTGCCGCACGCGCGGCTACCGCCTCGCCCACGCTGCCCGCGGCAGCAAACCACGACGAGCCGACACCCGTGACGAGGGCGCCCAGCACCGCGAGCCGACGCGATCCGAGCACGTCGGCCAGCATGCCGGCCGGCACTTGCAGCAACGCATACACCCAGAAGAACACCGTCGCTACGAGCGACACCTCGGCAACGCCGGTGTGGAACGTGGCGGCCAGCGCGACCACCAGCACGGTACCTGCCGTTCGGCTGAACAGCGCCAGCGCGTAGCTGTTCGACAGCAGCAGCGCACCGAGCACGCGCGACGAGAACGACAGGCCCGCCCTGGCGCGAACAGCGCCAGAAGGGCTGCGCCTTTGCATGCGACGCCTACGCCGGTGCGTGCCGCGCCGAGTGCGCGTCCATGTCGCTGTGCGAGAGGTGGCCGACCGTCAGGCCGAGCACGTAACTCAGCACGAGGAATCCCGGCTCCGATCGGACCCTGCCCGGTCCCATCGCTTCGAGCCGTGCGCGGATGGTCTGCAACTCGGCGAGCATCATCCGATGCTCCTCGCGATGCTCGGCGCAGTGCGCATAGGCGGTGCCGTCGAACTGCTGTTCCTCGAACTCGAAATGCGCAGCCAGCACCCCGGCGAGCTTGTCGGTGACGGCCTTCAGGCGCTGCAGGTCGCCGCGCCGCTGCCAGAGGTCGGAGACTTCGAGCGCAATCGCGAAGATCTCCTCGTGCTCGGCGTCGAGCCGGGGCTGATCGATCTTGTAGTGATCGCCCCAGGTGATCAGGCGCTTCAGGTTGATCGTGCTCTGGCCCAGCGGGCCGGACCGGATGGGCAGACTACCGGGGGACGGGTACATGTCGGCCTCCAGGGATCCAGGTTGTCGAGCCGGTCCGACGCCGCGCAGGCGGCGCGTCACACGACGACTCTAGATTTCCCGAGGGCGGTTCCGATAGTTCCCATTTGGCAATGGGAACGGTTTTTTTTTTCGCGTACACGCAGCGCGCGGTCGTTTCGATCGTCGCGAAAAGCGCGCGCCTACGGCACCAGCACGTTCGGCAGCCACGTCCCCATCCCCGGCCACGCCATCAGCACCGCCAGCACGAACAACTCGAGCAGCAGGAACGGCATCGCCGCGCGATAGACGTCGCCCAGCGTGATCTGCGGCGGCGCCACTCCCTTCATCACGAAGAGCAGCAGTCCGAAGGGCGGCGTGAGGAAGCTGATCTCCATCGTCAGCAGGTACAGCACGCCGAGCCACAGCAGGTCGATGTCGACCGCCCTGGCCAGCGGCACGAAGAAGGGCACGGTGATCATCAGCATGCTGACCTGGTCGACGAAGCAGCCGAGGAACAGCAGCACGAGCACCATCGCGACGACGATCATGAACGGCGACAGGCCCGATTCGGAGACGAGCGCGACCAGCCCGTCGGTGGCGCCGGAGAACGCGAGGATCTGCGCGAAGGTGATCGAGGCGACGATGATGAACAGGATCATCACGCTGATCTTCGCGGTCTCGACGAGCGAGACCTGCAGGTTGCGCCGATCCAGCGCGCGGTAGCCGAGCGCGGCGATCGCCGACGCGATGCAGCCGAGCGCGGCCGACTCGGTGGGCGTCGCGATGCCCGCGACCAGGCTGCCGACGACGGCCAGGAAGATCAGCGACAGCGGAACGACGTCGACGACGAAGGGGCGGTAGCGCGCCCAACCGGTGGCGCTCGTGGCGTCTTCGCGCGGGGCGCGCGACGGGTAGCGCACGCAGACGAGGACGATGTAGCCGATGAAGAGCGTCGCCATCAGCAGCGCCGGCAGCACGCCGGCGATCAGCAGCTTCGAGATCGACATGCCGGCCAGGCTGCCGAGCAGCACGGCGAGCGCGGACGGCGGGATCAGCATCGCGATGCCGCCGGTGGCCATGATCGGGCCCATCGCGATGCGCGGGTCGTAGCCGCGACGCAGCATGTCGGGCAGCAGCGCGCTGCCGAGCATCGCCGTGTTGGCCATCGAAGACCCCGACAGTGCGGCGAAGACCGTGCCGCCGAGAACGCTGACGATCGGCAGTCGTCCCGGGACGCGCGAGATCATCCGTTCGATCGCGTTGATCGCGCGGAACGCCACGCCGGTGTGCAGCAGCAGCTCGCCCATCAGGATGAACAGCGGAATCGGCGCGAGCGAGTAGTTGGTGAGCGCGGTGACCGAGTTGCGCACCATCTGCATCAGCCCGGCATCGCCGCCGAGGAAGACGATCGCGCCGACGATGTTCACCGCGAAGAACGCGAAGGCGACCGGAAGGCCGAGCAGCAGCAGCCCGACCAGTACGCCGAGCAGCAAGAACAGCGCTTCCTGCCAGGGCATCGCCGCTTCCTAGGAGGCTGTCGGACTATGGGCAGGGATCGCGCAGAGGACGGCAGGGCGCATTGCCGCGTTGCGCGAAGGCGTCGATACCGCCCGGTATC
>JAJPES010000073.1 GCA_021166725.1 Burkholderiaceae bacterium
ACCCGGATTGCTCGAGACAGAGCTTCGAATCCGGAGGCCCAGAGATGAACGAATGCAAGGTGGCGGTGCTGGTCGGCAGCCTGCGACAGGATTCCTACAACCGCCGGCTGGCGCGCGCGGTCGAGAAGCTCGCGCCGAAGGAGCTGAAGTTCGAGCACGTCCGCATCGACGACCTGCCGCTGTACACGCAGGATTTCGATGCCGACTACCCGCCGAATGCGCAACGCCTGAAGCGCGATATCGAATCGTCGCAGGCGTTGCTGTTCGTCACCCCGGAGTACAACCGCTCGGTGCCCGGCGTGCTGAAGAATGCGATCGACATCGCGTCGCGGCCGTGGGGCAAGAACTCGTTCCCCGGCAAGCCGGGCGCCGTGATCGGCGCGTCGATCGGAGCGATCGGCACCGCGATCGCGCAGCACCACTTGCGCAGTTCGCTGGCCTACCTGGACATTCCGACGCTCGGCCAGCCCGAGGTCTATCTGCATTTCCACGACGACATCATCGCCGCCGACGGAACGATCTCGAACGACTCGACCCGCAAGTTCCTGCAGGCCTTCGTCGATGCGTACGTCAAGTGGGTCGAGCGTTTCGTCCGCTGAACGCGGACGAAACAGGGAAGGGGGTAGGGGGAAGAGGGAAGGGGAAAGCCCGGGGCGCCGAAGCTCGGGGCTTCTCCCCTACCCCCTCCCCCCTTCTCCTCCGTCAGGGCCTCGCCAGTCGCCAGGCTCCGTTGAACCCGTTGCCGGCCTGGTCGCCGGGCCTCGTGTCCTTCGACCAGTAGTACAGCGGATGGCCCTTGTAGGCCCACTGCAGGCGTCCGTCCGGGCGCTGGATGATCGTCCAGTCGCCGTTGGCCTGGCTGCCTGCCGGGGCGTACAGCGGCGGCCAGTTCTCCGCGCAAGGACCCACGCAGGCGCTGGTGCCGACCGTGTCGCGGTCGTAGCTGTACAGCGTCATTCCGTTCGGGCCGGTCCAGACGCCGTTTACGGTCCTGGCAGGGGCTTGCTGGTAGGCGACGCCCTTGTCCATGTCGGTGGTCCAGGGCGGGTTCGGCGCACAACCGGCGAGAATCGCGGTGGCGCTGACAGCGAGCATCAGTCGGTTCATCTGCGTCTCCGATGATTGGACCCGCGGTACGCCGGTCCTCGGTGGGGAAGAAGCACGTGGGGTTCCCGCTTGGATGCAGGCAGGCTGGCCGGCGTTCCCTTTATCGACGGATTCGACCTTGACCGCCACCGGCTCCCGATCGTTCGCACGGCTTGCTGCGTCGCAACGTGCGATCGGCGTCGTCTGCCTGGTGATCACGTCGGTCGGCTGGGGCGTGAACTGGCCGGTGATGAAGATGCTGCTGCAGGAGTGGCCGCCGCTGCTCGCGCGCGGCAGCGCGGGCGTGCTGGCGGCGATCGGCATGGGTGCGCTTGCGCTCGCACGCGGCGAGTCGATCGCGGTGCCGGCGGCCGTCGTTCCGCGACTGCTCGCCGCGGCCTTCGTCAACGTGTTCGCCTGGATGGGCTTCTCGACGCTGTCTCTGCTGTGGCTGCAGGCTGGCGAAGCGGCGCTGCTGGTCTACACGATGCCGATCTGGGCGATGCTCTTTGCCTGGCCGATGCTCGGCGCTCGTCCCGACGCGGCCGGCGTGGCCGCGCTCGCGCTCGGCTTCGCCGGCATCGCCGTGCTGCTCGGCTCGCAGGGCGTGGAAGTCGGCGTGCAGAAGATGCCCGGCGCGCTGCTGACGCTGATGGCAGCGGTGCTTTTCGCCTTCGGCACGGTCGTCTGGCGCACGCCGCTGCCGCTCGCTGCGCTTTCATCGGTCGCATGGCAGGTCGGGCTCGGCTGCCTGCCGATGCTGATGTACGGCATCGCATTCGAGCCCACGCCTCGCGCGTCGTCGGCCGCCGGCTGGCTCGCAATGGCGTACATGACGATCGTTCCGATGGGCGTGTGCTACCTCACCTGGTTCGCCGCGCTGCGTCGCCTGCCGCCGCAGACGGCATCGATGTCGACGCTGCTGGTGCCGGTGGTCGGCGTGCTGGCGGCCGCTTTCACGCTCGGCGAGCCGCTCGGCACGCTGAAATGGATTGCGCTGGCTCTCACGCTGGGCGGCGTGGCGATCGCGCTGCGCAGGACCTGAGGGACGGCCGATGCCCCGCGAACCGACGATCGAGCGCGATGCGCGCCTGTGGACGGTCGGTCACTCGTCGAGGGCGATCGACGGGTTCGTCGGGCTGCTGCGGGCGCACGCGATCGAATGCGTCGCGGATGTTCGTCGTCATGCCGGCTCGCGCAAGCATCCGCAGTTCAACCCGGATGCGCTCGCGCGCTCGCTGCGAGAGGCGGGCATCGACTATGAAGCGATGCCGGCGCTGGGCGGTCGGCGCCCCGCACGTGGGGATTCGCCGCATACCGTCTGGCGCAATCCGTCGTTTCGCGGATATGCCGACTACATGGACTCGACCGACTTCGCCCGCGCCCTCGAAGCGCTCGAGGAACTCGCCGGCGCGAAGCGCACGGCGATCATGTGCTCCGAAGCGGTCTGGTGGCGCTGCCACCGTTCGATGATCGCCGACGCGCTGAAGGCGAAAGGCTGGCGGGTGTTGCACATACTCGCCGAGGGTCCGGCGAAGGAGCATCCGTATACGCCGGCCGCGTCCGTCGCCGACGGGCACCTGGTGTACGGGCAGGCCGACGACGCCGCGCGATGAGTAGCGGGTGTGCGCGCGGCACGAGGCGCCCGACGGCCCGCTTCAATCGACGATGAACAGCTTCGCACCGGACGCGGTGCTCGAGCGGTGCGGCTCGGCGCCGTCGGCCACCTGGTAGCTCGTCCCCGGCGTGAGCGTGAAGCCGCGCCCGTCGGCCAGCTCGGTGTGCAACTCGCCTTCGACGCACAAGAGGATGTGTCCCTTCGTGCACCAGTGGTCGGCGAGGTAGCCCGGCGTGTACTCGACCATCCGCACGCGGATCGCGCCGAACCGCCGCGTGCGCCAGTACGCGTATCCGCGCTCGCCGGCGTGCTCGGTCGGCTCGACCGTCGACCAGTCGGTCGTGCCGAAGGGGATGTCGTTCATCTGCATCGTCGCTTCCCGGGCAGTCGTTTCCTGGGCAATGCACGTCATCGCTCGTCGCGCGGCGCTTCGCACACGCTCTGCGCAATGCCCCATTGCGCGAACCAGTAGGTGGAAAGTACCCACAGCGACGCGAGCGGGATCGGTGTGCGGAAGCGGTCGATCGCCAGCAACGCGTCGGACGCGACGAACAGCGTCGCGCCGATGGCCGCGGCCTTCGTCGCGTGTGATCGGTGATCGCGCCATCTCGCCCAGGCCTGCGCGGCCATCGCGACGATGACGACGACGTAGACGAGCACCGGGCCCTTCAGCGGCGCCGGAAGCGAATTCCACAGCAACGCGATCATTGCCGCGCCCGCTGCGGCAAGCACCGCCAGTGCGAGCCGATCACCGAACCAGCGTGCGTCCAGCCTGAATGCGCGCAGGTAACACAGGTGCGCGACGAGGAAGGCGACCAGTCCGGCGACGAACCGGCTCGGCGAGAGCATCAGCAGCACGTCGCCGGCGAGCGAGAAAGCCAGGCCGGCGAGCACGGCGTTGCGCAGTCGCGGGCGGGCGTCCGGCGCGTGGCGCATCACGAGCACGACGAGCGTGAACGTGGCCAGCGGCTTGCCGACCCAGTGCAACAGCGTCCAGCCGTCGATCGCGCCGCGATCGCGCATCGTCGCGCCGAGGATCGCGGCGATCGCTGCGAGTACGACGATCGCTGCGCCGCGTCGCCAGGCGGACTCCGTCGTCGCACGCGCGATAGACGCGACGCTCGTACTCATCGCGCTTCGATGCGGGCAGCAGGCAGCTTGTGCTCGACGACCGGTGCGTCGCCCGATCGGCGCGCGTCGATCTGCCGGGTATCGGGCGTCGGCGCGCGCCATGCGATCCACGCAGCCCATGCTGCGCCGCCAAGCGTCATCGGGACCAGCATTTCGAGGGAGTCGGGAGCGGCCGGTGCGAGGTAGACCCGCGCGGCGAGCAACGCCCGCGCCGTTGCCGCCGCGCGCGCCGCCTCGAGCCACGCGCCGAAGCGCCGGCCCTCGAGCATCCAGCCCAGCGTGGTCAGCGCGAGCGCGATCCACGCGAACCAGGCGAGCGACTCGGCGAGCGAGGCCTGCGCCTGCAGTTGCAGGAAGTGCACGGCGGCGGCGAGCACGATCGCGAACTGCACGAGCGCATACGAGCGTGCGGCGCGCGACACGGCCGGCGCGTAGCGCGCGCTACCGAGCGAGAACGCGTGGCGCGCATCGGCGTCGCGCAGATCGTCGGGTCGCCAGCCGGTGCGCGCGACCAGCACGCGCAATTTGTCGCGCCAGCGCTCCGTGTGCACGAAGTCGTGCAGCATCGACGCGTAGACCTCGACGTTGGCCCACAGCGGGTTCCACGAGCGCAACGGCTTGCGCGTGCCGTACACCGGAGGCTCGGCTTCGTCTTCCTCGACGAAGGTGCCGAACAGGCGATCCCAGACGATGAGGATCCCTCCGTAGTTGCGATCGAGGTAGCGCTCGTTCACCGCGTGATGCGCGCGATGGTTCGACGGGCTGGCGAACACCCGGTCGAACCAGCCGAGGCGGCCGATGTGCTGGGTGTGGATCCAGTACTGATAGAGCAGGTCGACGAGCGCGACGACGGCAAAAACGGCGGGCGGAACGCCCATCAGGGCCATCGGCAGGTAGAACACCCAGCCGAGCAGCGCGCCGCTGCTGGTCTGTCGCAGCGCGGTCGACAGGTTGTAGTCCTCGCTCTGGTGATGCACGACGTGCGCCGCCCAGAGGATCTGGCGCTCGTGGCCGAGCCGGTGGTGCCAGTAGTAGCAGAGGTCGTAGAAGACGAGCGCGAACAGCCATACCCACGGACTGTCGGCAGGCAGCCGCCACGGCGAGACGAACTCGAATGCCCAGGCATACAGCCCGATGCGCAGCACGCGCACGAAAGCGCCGCTCACCTGCGACAGCACGCCCAGGCCGATGCTGTTGATCGCGTCGTCGAGCCGGTAGGTGTTGCGCCCGCGACGCACGCCCCACGCAATCTCGAGCGCGATCAGCGCGAAGAACACCGGCGTGGCGAGGGTGATGATGCGCTCCTGCATCGCCCATTCTGGTTTCGAGCCGGAGAACGGGTCAAGCGCCAGGGCGTTGCGCAAAGGCGCTGCGCAAAAGGCGGGCTTGCCGCGCGCCGCGCGGCCGTCGGGGTTATCGTTTGGCGATGAACTCCCGGCTCGAACAGGTGATCGAACCTCGGCGCCACGATCTCGGCGGCTTCGAGGTCGAGCGCATGCTGCCGTTTCGCGCGCGACGAATGGTCGGTCCTTTCGTGTTCTTCGACCGGATGGGGCCGCACGTCATGCAGGCGCCGGTGGCGCGCGACGTCGACGTCCGTCCGCATCCGCACATCGGACTGTCCACCGTCACCTACCTGTTCGACGGCGAGATGACGCACCGCGACAGCACCGGCGCTACGCAGGCGATCCAGCCGGGCGCGCTGAACTGGATGACGGCCGGGCGCGGCATCGTCCACTCCGAGCGTTTCGACGGCATGCGCGAGAAGGGCGGGCCGATCGACGGGATCCAGTCCTGGGTCGCGCTGCCGCGCGAGAACGAAGAGGACGCGCCGACCTTCGAGCACTACGCGGCCGATGCGCTGCCGCGCGGCGAAGACGATGGCGTCTCGCTTCGGCTGATTGCCGGCGAGGCGTTCGGACTGCGCAGCCCGGCGAAGACGCATTCGCCGCTCTTCTACGTGCATGCCGAATTGCAGCCGAATGCGCGCATCGCGCTTCCGCAAGGCCACGCCGAACGCGCCGTCTACGTGGTTCAGGGGCAGGTGCGTCATGGCGACGCGCAGTACGACTGCGGCCGCCTGCTCGTCTTCGGCGCGGGGGGCGCCCCCGAACTGCAGGCGATCGGAGCGGCGCGCCTGATGCTGCTCGGCGGCGAGCCGCTGGGCGAGCGTTTCCTGTGGTGGAATTTCGTGTCGTCGAGCCGCGAGCGCATCGAACAGGCGAAGGCCGACTGGGCGGCGGGCCGGATGGCGCTGCCGCCGGACGACGGCGACGAGCGCATCCCGCTGCCGGCGCCGCAGCGCGACGCCATTCCCAACCCGATGTCCTGAACGAGGAGCGACGGTGGCCGATCCCCAGGCAAGTCGATCGAACGCGACGCGATCGTCGATGCCCCCGCCGCCGCGCGGCACGGGGCCCGATCGCCCGGGAGGCGGACCGCAGATTCCCGGCGGCGGGCGCTTCGGCAACATCCCGCCGAGCCGCACCTGGATCGTGTTCGTGCTCATCCTGCTGGCGAACTGGTTCCTCGTGCGCTACCTGTTTCCCTCGCCCGGCGAGGCCATCCCGCTGCCTTATACGTCGTTCAAGCAGGAGGTGGCCAAGGGCAACGTCGAAGCCATCTACAACCAGGGGCAGTCGATCGAGGGTCGCCTGAAGAAGGCGATCACCTGGCCGCCGCCCGGCGAGAACGTGCAGGCAGCGCCCGGTGCGAGCCGCGCCGAGCAGCGGCGCCAGCAGGAGCAGCGCACCTCCGACACCTTCACCACGGTGCTGCCGGCGTTCGTGGACAACGGACTCGAGGCGTTCCTGATCGACCACAAGGTCGAGATCAGCGCCGTGCCGATCCAGACCGGAAGCAGCCCGCTGGCGACGCTGCTGTTCGGCTTCGGGCCGGCGATCCTGTTCATCGCGTTCTACGTCTGGCTGTTTCGCCGCGCGCAGCAGGGCATGGGCGGCATGGGTGGCGGGGGCCTGATGGGCATCGGCAAGAGTCGCGCGCGCCGCTACGACCAGGAGAACGCGCAGAAGGTCACTTTCGACGACGTCGCCGGCATCGACGAGGCGGAGAACGAACTGGTCGAGATCGTCGACTTCCTGAAAGACCCGGCGAAGTACCAGCGCCTGGGCGGCACCGCCCCGAAGGGGGTGCTGCTGGTCGGCGCGCCCGGCACCGGCAAGACGCTGCTCGCGCGAGCGGTGGCCGGCGAGGCGGGCGTGCCGTTCTTCTCGATGAGCGCGGCCGAGTTCGTCGAGATGATCGTCGGCGTGGGCGCGGCGCGCGTGCGCGACCTGTTCAAGCAGGCGCGCGAGAACGCGCCGGCAATCATCTTCATCGACGAGCTCGACGCGATCGGGCGCGCACGCGGGCAGATGGCGATCGGCGGTTCCAGCGAGCAGGAGCAGACGCTGAACCAGATCCTCACCGAGATGGACGGTTTCTCCAGCCGCGAGGGGATCATCGTGCTGGCCGCGACGAACCAGCCCGACGTGCTCGACAAGGCGCTGCTGCGCCCGGGACGCTTCGACCGCCGCGTCGTCGTCAACCTGCCCGACCGCAAGGGCCGCGAGGCGATCCTGAAGGTGCACACGCGCAAGGTGCCGCTCGACCCCGACGTCGACCTGGGCGTGATCGCCGCGTCCACGCCGGGCCTGTCCGGCGCCGACCTGAAGAACCTGGTGAACGAGGCGGCGCTGCTCGCCGCGCGTCGCGACCTGAACGCCGTGCGCGCGAAGGATTTCACCGACGCGCTCGAGAAGATCGTCCTCGGCCCCGAGCGGCCGCTGCTGCTCAGCGATGCCGACCGCGAGCGCATCGCGTATCACGAGAGCGGCCACGCGGTGCTCGGCCTCGTCATGCCCGGCGCAGACCCGGTCCACCGGGTGACGATCGTGCCGCGCGGGCGCGCGCTGGGCGTCACCTACCAGCGTCCCGACGCCGATCGCTACAACTACCCCGAGGCCTACCTGCGCGCGAAGATCGTCGGCATGCTGGGCGGCCGCGTGGCCGAGGAGGTCGTCTACGGCACGCGAACGACGGGCGCCGAGAACGACATCGAGCAGGCGACGCAGCTCGCGCGCAACATGGTCACGCGATGGGGCATGAGCGAGCGCCTCGGCATGGTGCAGCTCGCGCCGCGCGAGAACCCGTACCTGAGCGGGCCGGGCTACGGCAGCTTCGGCGGCGACAAGCCGTTCAGCGACGAGACGGCGCAGGCGATCGACGAGGAGGTGCTGCGCATCATCGACGAGAGCCACGAGCAGGCAACGCAGCTGCTGCGCAAGTACCGCCACGCGCTCGATGCACTGGTGGCGGCGCTGATGGCGCGCGAGACGCTCGACGAGCGGGAGATCCTCGAGGTCACCGGCCTGCCGCCGGCGCCGCCGCTCGAAACGCGTCCGCTGGACGTGCGCAGCGCGCCGGCCACACCGCAGGGCGACACCGAACGCGACCCGGCACCTGCGACGAGCGACACGCAGCGCGGTTGAACGCCGGGTGGCTCACCAGGTGTTGCGCAGCTCGCGCAGCTTCAGGAACACCGTCTTCGGATCGGGGCGCTCGGGCAACTCGGGGAAACGCTCGCGCAGCTGCGCGATCACGCTCTCGCTGGTCAGCCGCAGGAAGGTGTTGACGCGCTTCTCCTGCGCGAGCGTCGTCACGATCGAGCGTGCGGGATCCTGCCCGGCAACCTGCCCCAGCAGTGCATGCGCGTCCTCGTTGTCGGGCTCGTTCGCCATCGTGAACTTCAGGTTGTTCTCGATGTAGTCGTGCCCCGGGTAGACGCGCGTGTCGTCGGGCAGCCGGGCCAGCTGCTGCACGAACGTGGTGTACAGCTCGCCCGGGTCGCCGCCGTTGTGGCAGTTGCCGGCGCCGGCGTTGAACAGCGTGTCGCCCGAGAAGAGCGCCGGCTGGTCGGTGTGCGACCTCAGGCAGACGTGGCACATCGTGTGGCCCGGCGTGTCCATGCATTCGAGCTCGACCGTGCGTCCCACCTTGATCACGTCGCCCGCCTTCACGCCGCGGTCGACGCCGGGGATGCTGCGCCCCGCCTTGTGATGCGCGATCACTTTCGCGCCGGTGGCGGCAACCACGGCTTCGTTGCCGCCGGTGTGGTCGAAGTGCTCGTGCGTGTTCAGGATCTGCGTGATCTGCCAGCCGCGGTCCTTCGCCGCCTTCAGGCATTTCGCATGATCGAGCGGGTCGATCGCGAGCGCCTCGCCGGTTTCGGGGCAGGCGATCAGGTAGTTGAAGTTGCGGTAGGCGTTCGCCGTCCAGATGCGCTCGACGATCATCGTGCGGCTCTCCCTCTTCGTTGCGCGGCGGAGAATCCCCAAGAATAGCCTCTGTACGCATTCCCGCTCGATCGATTCGTTCGGGATGCCGTGCAGCCGTCGGCGCACGATGTCAGAATCGACTTCTGCTGATGGACAAGAGGCAGAACGCGATGGACGGAAACGGCCCTCGCGCGCAACGGGCGCGGCGCAGCCGCGCCGAGCAGCGCGAGCTCCACGAACGCACGGTGCGCGCCTCGCTGCGGATGTTCGCCGAGGGCGGCTACGAGGCGCTGTCGATGCGCAAGCTCGCCGTCGAGGTCGGCGTTCCGGCGATGTCGCTGTACCGGTATTTCCCCACCAAGGCGCACCTCGTCCGGCATATCTGGGCCGATCTCCTGCTGCGCGCGCACCGGGAAGCGCTGTCCGCGTTGCAGGCCGCGAAGAGCGCGTCCGCGCGACTGGCCGCCTATCTCGGTTCGTGGATGCAGTACTGGCTCGACAACCGCGAGCATTATTGGGTCGTTTTCGCGATCCGCGATTCCGGCCGCGACTGGGTGGATGCCTCGGGTGACGATGCCCCGCGTCCCGATCCCTGGCGGGTGCTCGGCACGCTCGCCGAGCTCGTCGACGGCTGCGCTGCCGAGCGTGCCGGTTCACCCGCGCACCCGCACGTGGTCGAGGCGCTGTTCTGCAAGACGCTCGGCTTCCTCACCGGCGTCATCGGCATGGCGTCGCTGGCGAAGACCGACGTCGACGGCCTGAAGCAATCGATGGTCGCCGAGATGGTCGAGCAGGTCGTCTCCGACCGCGGCGTACTGCAGCTGGAGAACGGCGGCGCCTGAGCTCTCGTCCGACGATCCTTCGCTGCGCGACATCGCCGGGCTCGCGCGAGCGCTCGACGTGGACCCCGGGCGCGGCCTCGACGACGCCGAGGCCGCCCGACGCCTTTCGCACGACGGCGCGAACCGCCTGCGCGGTACGCCGCCCGTGGCGTTCTGGCGCCGGGCGCTCGCGCAGTTGCGCGACCCGCTGGTGTACCTGCTGCTGCTCGCCGCGGCGATCTCGCTGGCTGCGTGGCTCGCCGAGGGCGCGCTCGGCTGGCCGGTCGATGCGATCGTGATCGCGGTGATCGTGATCGCCAACGCGCTGCTCGGCGCCGTGCAGGAGGCCCGCGCACAGAACGCGGTCGCAGCGCTGGCGAAGCTCACCGAAGCTACTTCTTCGGTGCTCCGCGAGGCCCGCCTGGTGCGCGTTCCGAGCGAGTCGCTGGTGCGCGGCGACGTGCTCGTGCTTGCCGAGGGCGACGCGGTGGGCGCCGACGCCCGACTCTGCGAGGCTTCGTCGCTGCGCGTGCAGGAGGCTTCGCTCACCGGCGAGAGCCAGGCGGTAAACAAGGATCCCGCAGCGCTTGCCGCGCCGGTCGCGCTGGCCGACCGCACGAACATGGTGTACGCCGGTACGGCGGTCGTCCAGGGCAGCGCGCGCGCGCTCGTCGTCGCCACCGGAATGCGCACCGAAGTGGGCACTATCGCCGGACTGCTGGAAGCGGTGGAGGAGCCGCCGACGCCGCTCGAGCGCGAGGTCGGTCGCACCGGACGCGTGCTCGGCGTTGCCGTCATCGTCATCGCGACCGTCGTCGTCGCGACCGTTCTCACGCTCTCGCCTCCGCGCAGTCCCGACGAACTCGTCGACGTGCTTCTGCTCGGCGTTTCGCTGGCCGTGGCCGCGGTTCCCGAAGGGCTGCCCGCCATCCTGTCGCTGGTGCTCGCGCTTGGCGTGCAGCGCATGGCGCACCACAACGCGATCGTGAACAAGCTGTCGTCGGTCGAGACGCTGGGCGCCGCCTCGGTGATCGCCTCCGACAAGACCGGCACGCTGACGCGTTCGGAGATGACGATCGAACGAGTGATGACCGCCTCGGGAGCGACGCGGGTGACCGGCGTGGGCTACGCGCCCGAGGGTCGGCTCGAGCCGCAGGACGGACGATCCGACGACGAGACACGGCGCGAGGCGATGCGCGCCGAGGACGTCGTCGTGCTGTGCGGCGGCAGCCTGGCCGGGAACGCCGCCCTTCAGCAGGCCGACGATGGCAGCTGGCGGGTGCACGGCGATCCCACGGAGGCGGCGTTCCTCGTCGCCGAGCGCAAGGCCGGGTTCGCCGAGCGGCGCGAGCGCCGTTTCGAGCGCGTCGCGGAGATCGCGTTCACGTCCGAACGCAAGCGGATGTCCACCGTGGAGATCGACCACGAGCACGGTGGCGAGCGCGTCCTCGTCACCAAGGGCGCGCCCGACGTGCTGGTGCGGCTGTGCGATCGGGTGCGCGTCGGCGCGCAGGTGGTTGCGCTCGACGACGCGACGCGCGCGCGCATTCTCGACGACGTCGACGCGATGTCAGACGCGGCGCTGCGCACGCTGTCGGTGGCATACCGTCCGCTGGCGGCGCAAGAGCACGTCGACGACGGCGAAGCGCTCGAACGCAACCTGATCTTCGCCGGCACCGTCGGCATCATCGATCCGCCACGCACCGAGGTCGGACCGGCGATCGCGCAGGCGCACCGCGCCGGCATCCGCGTGATCATGATCACCGGCGATCATCCGCACACCGCCTTGCGCATCGCACAGGACCTCGGCATCGCCGGCCCCGACGGCGAGGTGCTGTCGGGAATGCAGATCGACGCGATGGACGACGCGGCTTTCGCGCGGGCCGTGCGGCACACCGACGTCTATGCGCGCGTCGCTCCGGCGCACAAGATGCGCATCGTCGATGCCTTGCAGGCCGACGGCCACGTCGTGGCCATGACCGGAGACGGCGTGAACGACGCGCCGGCGCTGAAGGCAGCCGACATCGGCATCGCGATGGGCATCACCGGCACCGAAGTGACGCGCCAGGCGGCACGCATGATTCTCGCCGACGACAACTTCGCCACGATCGTCGCCGCCGTGCGCGAAGGTCGCGTGATCTTCCAGAACATCCGCAAGTCGCTGCGCTACCTGCTGTCGTCGAACATGGGCGAGGTGCTCACCGTGTTCCTCGGCGTGGTGCTCGCCGACGCGATCGGGCTCGTGCCCGATGCGACGGGCGCGATCGCACTGCCGCTGCTCGCGACGCAGATCCTGTGGATCAACCTGATCACCGATTCGGGGCCGGCGCTGGCGATGGGCATCGACCCGGCGATCGGGGACCCGATGGCATCCGCGCCCCGCCGCTCCGGCGAGCGGGTGATCGACGCCCGGATGTGGGCGAGCGTGCTGGCCGTCGGCGCGGTCATGGCGGCGGTTACGCTGCTCACGCTCGACGCGTACCTTCCCGGCGGCTGGATCGCCGGCGAGCGCGACCTGGCGAACGCGCGCACGGCTGCGTTCACCACGCTCGTCCTCGCGCAGATGTTCAACTGCCTGAATGCGCGCTCGGCATCGGCCAGCGCATTCCGCAACCTGTTCGACAACCGCTGGCTGTGGGCCGCGATCGCGCTGTCGGTGCTGCTGCAGGTCGCGTGCGTGGAATGGCCGCTGATGAATGCGGCCTTCGGCACCGTGCCGCTGTCCGCCGAACAATGGCTGTTCTGCTCCGCGATGGCGAGTACCGTATTGTGGTGCTCGGAACTGGCGAAGGCGTCGAAACGCGTTTTCGGAGAATCCTCATGTTCGGCATCGCCGAAGTCGGCATCACAATGATCCTGTCGGGACTCATGATCATGACCGTCGGCTACGCCGCTCGCGCGCGGCCGATCGGCCCGGTCCTGATCGGCATCGGTATCGTCGTCTCGCTGGCCGTGATCGTGCATTACGTCATCGGGTCGCTCGGATAGATGGGCGCCGACGCGCACGCGTCGAAGGCGGCGAGCCATGCGTCGTCCGAACTCGACGTGCTGATCGAGGTTCCACGCGGCAGCTTCCTGAAGCGCGGCTCCACCGGCCACGTCGACTTCGTCTCGCCGCTGCCGTGTCCGTTCAACTACGGTTCGGTGCCGGCGTACGTCGGGCTGGAGGGCGACCTGCTCGACGCGCTTGTGCTCGGGCCACGGCTGGAACTCGGCACGCAGTTGCGGGTGCGCGCCTGGGGTGCGGTGACGATGACCGATCGCGGCATGCAGGACGACAAGCTGGTGTGCGCGGCGCATCCGCCCACCGAGGCGCAGCGACGCGCCGTGCTGCGCTTCTTTCGCGTCTACGCGCTCGCGAAGGGGCTGCTGAATCGCTGGCGCGGGCGCGGCGGACGCAACGCTTGCGAGGGCTGGATCGACGTGGACAGCGCGCTGGCGCGCGCTGTCCCGCGCGACGAGCGCTGGTCCGGACCGGGGGTGGAGTTCTAGGAGGCTGTCGTGCATCGGCACGATCATCGTTCCACGCAGCAAGGTGCTGCGTTCCCGATCGCGTAGACGGGCTCGCGCGCCGAAAGGCCGCATTTCGCGGCTCTTCGAACGCGCGCGGCCGCAGCCTCTTCCTCGCCGGGGCTCAGTTTTCCGTCTTCGGACGCGCAGCGGCCGACGCCGCCGGGCGCTCGGCGATCTCTTCTCCTTCGAAACGGCGGCCCGGCAGCAGCATCGAGACCTGCCGGCGGTATCGACGGTACCGCTCGCCGTAGCGCGCGACGAGGTCATGCTCCTCGAACTGGATGCCGATCAGGATGTAACCGGTCGTCGCCACGGCGAACAGCAGGTGCCCGACCGTCATCGTCGGCGTCGACCAGAAGGCGAGCAGGAAGCCGAGGTAGATCGGATGTCGCACGTGCCGATAGAAGAGCGGCGTGCGGAACTCGGGCTCCGGCAGCGTTCGTCCGGTGAAGCGCGCGAGTACCTGCTCGAGGCCGAACAATTCGAAGTGGCTGATCAGGAACGTGCTGAGCAGTACCAGCGCCCAACCGCTCCATCGGACTGCCGCGAGCAGTCCGGCGACGCCGTCGGGCGCCTGCCAGACGATCGCGGGCAACGGTCGCCATTGCCAGAAGAGCAGCGCGAGCGCCGCGCTGGCGAATACGACGTAGGTGCTGCGCTCGATCGATGCAGGAACGAAGCGCGTCCACCAACGCTTGAACGCCGGTCGGGCCATGACGCTGTGCTGGACCGCGAAGAGGCCGAGCAACAGCACGTCGATGGCCACGGCAGCGGCGAGCGACGCGTCCACCGCGCCGTCGGGCGTTCCGAAGTCGATCGACTTGGGCGTGAGGTTGCCGACAAAGCCGATCGCATAGAGAAAGGTGGCGAGAAAGAACGCATAGGCGACGACGCCGTACAGAAGAGCGAACGCAGCCATGATGACCTCCCGTGCAGGTCTGCGAGGACGACAGCCCACCCTCCCCGCTGCAAGCGGGGTCGAGGCGGTCCCAGGATCCGGACGAAGCCTTATGCACCTACGGCACTTCGCTACCCGGCGCACGTGGCACCGGATGACGCAGTCGCGTGCGACGCGTCTTCATCGCAGCCTGCTCCCGCGGTTCTCGAGCACGTCGGCGACGTGACGCGCGGCGCGCGCCGCGCCGTCGCGCTCGACCGGCCGGTACTGCACGGGCGCGTGCATCGCCGTCAGCGCGCGATCGGCCAGGTGGGCGGCGCTAGTCTCCGCGTAGTCGACCGAGTGGTCGGCTTCGTAGTTCGCCAGTCGCCGTCGCACGTGGATGCACTGCTCGAAGTGGTTGCGCAGCGGAAAGCTGAGGAACGGGCGCTTCGTGGCAACCAGCTCCATGCACGTCGACAGGCCGCCCTGCACGAGCGCGAGATCGCAGCAGGCAAGATGCTCGAACAGGTTGTGGACGTAGGGACGCACTTCGAGACCTTCGAGCGCGGGCAGCTCGAGCTTCAGGCGCGGCCCGGCGACGAGGATCATCCGCAATCCGGGCACTTCGCGCTTCATTCGCGGTACGGCTTCGGCGATTCTGCGCAGCAGCGCCGCGCCGACGCCGGTTCCCCCGACCGATGCGACGACGATGCGTTCGTCGCTGCGGTAGCCGTGCCTGGCGCGTAGCCGCTCGGTGTCGCTCACCTGGTCGGGGTCGAAGGGCAGGCAGTAGCCGCAGTAGCGGAAATTGCGATCGGTCCAGTCGCGGATCACCGGAAGACCGGCGCCGAAGGTGCAATCGGGAACGTCCTCCGGGTTGCCGACGAAGAGCGACTCGTCGCGCAGATACGGATAGCGCGCGACGTGCTCGATGTCGTCGGCGTTGCGGTCGGCGCAGAGAAAGGTTTCGCGTTCGTCGTCGTGCATGGGCAGGCAGCCGACGAAGTCGGTGAGGAACACGAAGGGCTGGCGCTTGAGTTCCGGGTTCTCGTGGTAGTGGTAGTCGATGTCCCACGCTTCGTCGCCGACGACGACGTCGTAGTGCTCGACCTGCACCAGGTCGAGGAAGACGAGGAAGTTGCGCGCCATGATCTCGTCCATCGAGCGCAGCGCGAAGAACGCCGAAAGGTCGTGCTCGCCGGCCACGCGCTCGAAGTGCCGGCTCTCGTTGGCGAGCCGGCTGCAGATCGGGTGGACGCGCTCACCCTCCTGCCCGAGGTAACGCGCGGCGGGATCGACGGTGAACCAGTCGATCGCGAGATCGGGTTGCAGCTTGCGCAGCTCGCGTGCGATCGCGAGGTCGCGCTGCACATGCCCCAGGCCGATCGGGCTCGAGACGAACAGCGCCCGGCGCGGGCGGGTCATCGCCCGTACCCAGGTTCGGCGCGACGGCGCCGCATCGACGAAATCGCGCACCGCGCGCGCAAACAGGACAGGGTCGCGCACCGCCGGCATGTGCCCGCCGCCGCCGATCGTCAACATCTTTGCGCCGGGCACGAGCGAGTGGATCTCCTCGCCGTAAGAGTGCGGGATGCGCCGGTCGCCGTCGCCGTGGATGACGAGCGTCGGGCAGGCGATGCGCCGCGCGTGCTCGCGCACGTCGTGGCCGATCCAGCCGTCGCTGCACCAGCGCATCACCTCGGCAGTGCTTGCCCAGCCGTACCGGACGCCGTCCTCGTGCGGCTTCGTCGAATGCGGTTCGCTGAAGATGCGCGCCATGAAGGCGTCGACGTAGCCGGGCCAGTCCTCGCGCATGCGCCTGCGTTCGAACTGCGTGCGCTCGACGAGTGCCGGCTCGCGCATCGTCGACTGGGCGAAGCCGCCGGCGACGATGACGTGCGTGATCCGCTCGGGCGATTCGCCGGCAATCCGCAGCACCGTCATCGCGCCGGCCGACAGGCCGACGAGCGCCACGCGGTCGGCGCCCGCCGCGTCGAGCACGGCGACGAAATCCGCGCAGTAGCGATCGAAGGTGTACTGGTCCTGCCCCTGCGGTCGATCCGAGCGGCCGTTGCCGCGTCCGTCGGTCGTGATCACGCGGAAATGCTGGGACAGATACGGGACGATGCCCTTGAGCAACTCGGCGTGCACGATCTGGAAGGGGAATGCGAAAGCGAGCCAGGGGCCCTGCTCGCCCCAGACGGCGTACCAGATCCGAGTGCCGTCGTCGCCGGTGAATCCCTCCCGGGCGGGCTCGATCGTTTCGTACGGGCGCAGCGCCTCGCCGGCGAGCCGGCCTGGGCGGGGCAACGGGCCGACGATGGTCCGGAACCGTTCGGGAAGCTCGTCGAGGGCCATGCTCGTCTCCTTCGCTTCCGTGGCCGGCCGTGCGGCCGGCGTCGCTCAGCCGGGCAAGGGCTTCGCCGTGTCCGATTCCAGCGCGATCAGCATTCGCTCGACGGCGTCGAGCGCCTTCTCGTGACGTGCCTGCTCGTCGTCGTCGCCGATCAGGCGTGCGAACTCCATCCCCAGCCAGAACTCGGAAATCAGCGTCGCGATCGCCTCGGCATCGAAGGCTTCGGGGAGCTGCGGCCGGTACGTTCGAAGCGCATCGCGCACCGCCTCGAGCACGACGCTCTTCCATGCCTGCACGCGTGGAACGAACTGCCGGCGAAGCTCTTCGTTCGACAGGCTCGCCGCGTACAGCTCGGCCTGCACGCGTACGAAACCCGACGCGAGGTCGCTCTCGTAGAAGCGTCGCGCCTGCGCCCATTTGTCGGCGAAGCGTCCGGGCGCCGCGTACATCTCGCGCTGGCGTCGCAGCAGGCGCCGGTTCGCCTCGTCGAGCACGGCGATGACGAGCCGGTCCTTCGTGCCGAAGTAGTAGCTGATCAGCGCGTGGTTGAGGCCGGCGTCTTTCGCGATCTGGCGCACGCTCAGTGCCGCGTAACCGCTGGACGCCAGGCAGCGGAAAGCGGCGTCGAGGATGCGCGCCCGCGTGTCGGATCCGGCCGTGGCGGGCGCTTGCAGTCGGGCTGCTTCCGTCGCAGTCACGATGGTTTATCCATTTGGTTTAACCGACCGGATAAAAATACTGCTGCGCGGACTCCGGTGTCAAGCAGGAGAAGGCTGCAGGCCGCCGCGCGCCCGGGAAGCGCGACCGAAACCCCCTTCCTTGACTTCTCGTCGGCCCGAATGGAAGACTGGCCCGCACTCCAACAAGGACGAGGCGCTTCGAGTGTGGCGGGCCTGAACCTGTTCCAGGTGCTCAACGGGCTGACCTTCGCGGCGCTCCTCTTCATCGTCGCTTCCGGATTCACGCTGATCTTCGGCCTGCTGCGCATCGTCAACCTCACGCATGGCGCGCTGTACCTGTTCGGCGGCTACATCGGCTACTCCATCGCGAGCGCCAGCGGCTTTTTCGCGCTGGGCATCCTGGGAGCGATGATCGCCGTTGCGGCGATCGGCCTGCTTCTCGATCAGGGGCTGTTGCGCTTCGTTCGCGGCTTCGAGTTGCGAGAGGTCCTGTTGACGCTGGGCGCAGCGTTCGTCCTCGACGATCTCGCGCTGGTGCTGTGGGGCGGCGACACCTTCACGGTGCCGGCGCCCGAGGTGCTGCGCGGCGCCGTGCAGTTCGCCGGCGTTTACTACCCCAGATACCGGCTCTTCGTGCTCGCGGTTGGCATCGTCGTCTTCATCGCGCTGATGCTCCTGCTGAATTACACGCGACTGGGGGCGCTGATCCGCGCCGGCGTCGACGACCCGGAAATGGTCCAGGCGATGGGCATCAACATTCGCCGCGTCTTCCTCGCGACCTTCATGCTCGGCTCGGCCCTCGCGGGACTCGGCGGCACCGTCGGCGGCGCCTTCCTCACGCTGTATCCGACGGCGGACGCCGAGATCCTCGTCTTCTCGCTCGCCGTCGTGATCATCGGCGGACAGGGCAGTCTCGTCGGGGCGGCGGTCGGCTCGCTGCTCGTCGGCCTGCTCAACAGCATCGGCCAGGTCGCGTTTCCGGAACTCGCCTACTTCGTGATCTTCGGGCCGATGGCGCTGATCCTCGCGTTTCGTCCGCTCGGGCTGTTCGGGAGGGCTTCTTGACCGACCACGCGTCCACGGCGATTCGCGGTGTTGCGCAGGACGAGCTCGCCCGTCGCAGGTCGTCGCTGCTGCGCGGGTCCGTGTTCGGCGTGGTGCTTCTGGCACTGCTGCCGCTCGTGCTTTCGACGTACCGATTGAGCCTGGCCACCGAGATCCTGATCTTCGCGCTGCTGGCCATTTCGATCGACATGCTCGCCGGATATGTCGGGCTCGTCTCGCTGGGCCACGGCGCCGTGTTCGGCACCGCGACCTACGTTGCGCTGTACTGGAGCGCGATCGCCGGCGGCTCGCCGTGGGTCGGACTCGCGCTCGGCGTAGCAGCGGGACTGGGCCTTTCTGCGCTGTTCGCGCTGTTCGCCACCCGCGTGACCGGCGTGTATTTCCTGCTGTTGACGCTGGCGCTCGGGATGATCGTGTGGGGCGTGTGCCTGCGCTGGACCAGCATCACCGGCGGCGAGAACGGCATCCGCGGCGACGGCCGCCCCGAGTCGATCGCCGACCCGATCGTCTTCTATTACGTGATCCTCGCGGTCGCGCTGATCGTGACGTGGGCGGTCTGGCGCTTCGTGCAGTCGCCGTTCGGCCTCACGTTGAACGGCATCCGCGACAGCGCGAGCAGGATGCGCAGCCTCGGCTACAACGTGCCGTTGCATGTCTTCCTCGCTTTCACCGCATCCGGCCTCGTCGCGAGCATCGCAGGCGCCTGCTACGCGCTGTTCAACAACTTCGTGAGTCCGTCCACCGTCCAGTTGTCCCAGTCCGTGGAAGGGCTGCTGATGGCGATCATCGGAGGCGTCGGTACCCTCGCCGGATCGTTCGTCGGGGCGGCCGTCATCATCGTTCTCGAGAACGTCGTCAGCCAGTACACGGCGCGCTGGCCGATGGTGCTGGGCGGCATGTTCGTCGTGACGATGATCCTCGCGCCCGAAGGCATTCTCGGTGCGCTGCGCAGGGTATTCACGCGCGCGAGCACCCGGCAGTCCCGTAGTTGAAAGTCCGAAGGAGGATTGCATGGATCGGAGAGCCTTTCTGGAATCGGCCGGAGCGACGTTCTCGGCCGCCGCTGTTGCCGGCCTGCCGCGTGCGGCAGCAGCGCAGTCCGCACCGATCCGCATCGGGATGATGGCCCCGCTGAGCGGTGTCGTCGCTGCCGGCGGGCGCGAGATGGTCGACGGTTTCAAGATGTACTGGGAAGGCGTCGGCTACGAGGTCGCCGGCCGCAAGATCGAAGTGAGCGTCGAGGACGACGCGGGCAACCCCGACACGGCGTTGCAGAAGGCCCGGCGCCTGGTCGAACAGACGAAAGTCGATTTCCTGTTCGGCAACCTGCTGGCCAACACCGGCCTTGCGGTGGCCAACTACGTCAAGACCAACGGAGTTCCGTATTTCATTCCGATCATCGCTGCGAACGAACTGACGCAGCGCGACCGCATTCCGAACGTGATTCGCGTGGCGGGCTATGCCGCCAGCCAGTTCCCGATGCCGCTCGCCGACTGGGCGAAGAAGCAGGGACACAGGAAGATGGCGACGATCGCGCAGGACTATTCCTTCGGCCATGAACAGTGCGGCGGTTTCTGCCAGGTCTTCACGGACGGCGGCGGACGCATCGTCCAGCAGTTCTGGAATCCGTTGAACACTTCCGACTTCAGTCCGTATCTCGGCCAGATCGCGGCGCTCGACATCGACGGGCTGTTCATCATGGAGTTGGGCTCCGACGCGAATCGCTTCATGCAGCAGTTCGCCAATTTCGGGTTGAAGGGCAGGATCCCCATGTTGTCGGCGATGAACTTCACCGACCAGTCGGTGATCCGCACGGCAGGACCGGAGTGCGAAGGAATCGTCTCGTCGGCGCACTTCGCCGAAGGCGCCGACAATCCGGCGACGCAGAAGTTCGTCGCGGCGTATCAGAAGAAGTTCGGCATCCTTCCGTCGCTCTACGGTTTCGCGATGTATTCGGGCGCGATGTGGGTCGCCGACGCGATCGCGAAGATCGACGGTGCGGTCGAGAAGCGCCCGGAATTCCTCGAGGCGGTGCGAACGACGGTGCTCACCGACTCGCCGCTCGGCCGGCCGGTGCGGCTCGACGACTACGGAAACCCGATCTACGACGTCTACATTCGCAAGGTCGTGAAGAACAAGGAAGGCAAGTACTGGAACACGCCGATCGAGATCTACAAGAACGTGTCGCAGTTCTGGACCTACGACCCGCAGGCGTACATGAAGCAGCCGACCTTCTCGCGCAACTTCCAGGGAATCAAGCAGAGCTGAGAAGCCGCGCGGTGACGGACAGCGTTCTGGCGCTCGAGAAGGTAGGGGTCCGCTTCGGAGGGCTCAAGGCGGTCGATTCGATATCGATGAACGTGCGGCGCGGCGAACGCCGCGGGGTGATCGGACCGAACGGCGCGGGCAAGACGACGCTTTTCAACGCGATCACCGGGCTTCGTCCCCCGACCACCGGGCGCGTGCTCTTCGAGGGCCGCGACGTCACGCGCATGCGCCCGCATCTGCGGGCGCACCGAGGCATGAGCCGCACCTTCCAGATCACCAATCTGTTCCAGAGCCTGAGCATCGCGGAGAACATGCAGCTCGCCCTCGAGGGCCTGAGCCCGCGTCGCTTCTCGATGCTCGGCAGCCGTCGGCTACGAGGCGAAGAGGCCGACCGGATCGACGCTGCCCTGCGCCTGTCGCGGCTCGACGAGCGACCGGGGGTCCTGGTCAAGGAGCTTTCGTACGGCGAGCAGCGCCAGCTCGAGCTGGCGATGTCGCTGGTCTCCCGGCCTGCGCTGCTGCTGCTCGACGAGCCGGCTGCCGGGCTCTCGGCGGCGGAGCGCAGCGTCGTGGCCGAGATCATCGGGTCGCTGTCGCGCGAGCTGACGGTGATGCTGATCGAGCACGACATGGACCTGGTACTGAACCTGGTCGACCGGGTCACGTGCCTGAACAACGGCGAGTTGCTCGTCGAGGCGCCGCCGGCCGACATCCGGAGCAATCAACTGGTGCAGGACGTCTACCTGGGCAAGGCACGTCGCCATGCTGCAGGTTAGCGACCTGCACAGCTATTACGGCGACGCGCACGTGCTGCACGGGGCCTCGCTGCGCGTCGCCGACGGGGAAGTCGTCGCGCTGCTCGGACGCAACGGGATGGGCAAGACGACGCTGATCCGCTCGATCATGCGCTTCGAGCAGCCGACCGTGCGCCAGGGCTCGATCACCTGGCGCGACGAGGAACTGATCGGCCTGCTGCCTTACGACGTCGCGCGCCGGCGCATCGCGCTGGTGCCGCAGGGCCGGCGTCTCTTCGCGTCGCTCACCGTGCTCGAGCACCTGACGATGGTCAAGCCGGCGGGGGATGCGAAGGGCTGGACCGTCGAGCGCGTGTTCGAGATCTTTCCGCGACTGGCCGAGCGTCGTCGCCATCGGGGCGACCAGCTCTCCGGCGGCGAGCGGCAGATGCTCGCCGTCGGGCGTGCGCTCGTCATCGACCCGGAGCTCATTCTGATGGACGAACCGTCGGAAGGCCTCGCCCCGGTGATGGTGCAGCAACTCGAGGACACCATCGTCCAGCTCAAGGCCGCAGGCCTCGCCATCCTGCTCGTGGAGCAGAATTTCTACAGCGCGATCGCAGTCGCCGATCGCGTCTACATCATGGAGACCGGCAAGGTGGTGCACGAGTCTGCGGCGAACGATTTGCCCGCCGAGCAGGAGTTGCTCACGCGCTATCTCGGCGTGCGCTGATGTACGGCGCGAGCGGAGCACGCGCACCGAAGGACAGGAGAAGGCGATGAAGGCGAACGACATCGGAAGCAGCGTGCGCGCCCGCGTGCCATACCAGCCGATCCATCGGCGCCCGCCGCTGCGGCTGCCGGGCGATGCGCGCGTTGCGGTCTGGACGATCGTCAACGTCGAGAACTGGCAGCCGAGCGCGCCGATGCCTCGCGTCATCCTGCCGCCGCCGATGGGCCAGCCGCTGCTGCCCGACGTTCCCAACTGGGCGTGGCACGAATACGGAATGCGCGTGGGGTTCTGGCGTTTTCTCGACACCCTGCAACAGCGCGGACTGAAAGCGAGCTTCGCGGTCAACGGCAGTGCCTGCGACGTCTACCCGGAGGCTTGCAGCGCCGCGCACGAGGCGGGCTGGGATTTCATCGGCCACGGTTTCGTGCAAAGGCCGATGCACAAGGTCGAAGACGAGACCGACGCGATCGCTCGCACCATCGATGCGATCACCCGATTGACCGGAAAGCCGCCGCGCGGATGGGAGAGTCCCGGCCTGACCGAAACCGACGACACCGCCGACCTGCTCGCCGAGGCCGGCATCGAATACGTCTGCGACTGGGTGCTCGACGATCAACCGGTGATGATGCGCACGCGCAGCGGATCGCTCGTATCGATCCCGTATACGGTCGAGATCAACGACGTCGTCATCAGCGCCGTGCAACAGCAGCCTTCCGACGAGATCCTGCGACGAGGCCGCGACCAGTTCGATCGCCTCTACCTCGACGGCGCGAAGGCGCCGCGCGTGATGGCGATCTCGATCCACCCGTTCCTCACCGGAGTGCCTCACCGCATCAAGTACCTGGAGGCGTTGTACGACTACATCCTCGGGCACGACGGGGTCGTGATGTGGACGGGGTCGGAGATTCTCGATTGGTATCGGGCGCAGTTGTCCGCCGGCGCCCAGTCCTGAATACGGTGGTCAGGCAATGAAGGAGGCAACGATGTTTTCGACTTTTTCCCGATGGATCAGGCCGGCCGCGTTCATCGCGATCATTGCATCGGCGCTCGGCGCCATCGGCAGTGCGTGGGCCGCACCTCAGGTGCTGAAGATCGGATGGACCACTGCCGACAGCAAATCGGATCCCTATGCGATAACGGCCCATTATTTCGCCGAGGAGCTCGAAAAGCTGGCGCCCGGCAAATTCAAGGTCCAGTTCTACGGCGGCCACCAGCTCGGCGACGAGATGCAGATGCTGCAGGGTCTGCAGCTCGGAACGCTCGACATGGGCGTCATCACCGGAACGGTGATCGGCAACGTGGTGCCGTCGTATCAGCTCAATGACCTGCCGTTTCTCTACAAGACCAATCAGCAGGCGCACGAGGTACTGGACGGCCCGGTAGGTCGAATCCTCGAGAAGCAGCTGGCGGCGAAGAGCGTGGTCAATCTCGGCTTCGCCGAGGCCGGGTTCCGGCACACGATCAACAACACGCGGCCGATCGTGAAACCGGGCGACTTCGACGGCATCCGGTTACGCGTACAGCCAAGTGACATGTTTTTGGACAGCTTCCGTGCGCTCGGGGCCAACCCCGTTCCGCTGCCGTGGAGCGATGCCTTCACTGCTGTTCAGCAGGGGACGATCGACGGGCTGGAGATTCCGCTGGCGGTCATCTACGCAAACAAGTTTCCGGAGGTGACGAAATATCTTTCGCTTACCCGTCACGCGTACAACGCACTGGCGCTGCTGATCTCCGAGCAGACTTTCAGGAAGTTCGACAAGACCATGCAGGACAACATCCGCCAGGCAGCCAGGAACACGATCACGCGCCAGCGCGAAACGATGGCGAAGAACGACGAAGACATCCTGAACAAGATCAGGGAGGCGGGCATGAAGGTGAACGAAGTGCCCGACCTCGGCGCTTTCCGCGCCCTGGAAGCCGAGGTCTACAAGAAATATCGCGCGAAGATCGGTGCGGATGTCCTCGACGCTGCACTGAAAGAGGTGCAGGAGAAGTAAATCCAGGGTGCCCGGAAGCGTGCGCCGCCTGCTGCCAACGACAGGCCTTCCCGGGCCCGACCGCGTTCGACGTCTCGAGCGCGGCATTGCCCGAGCAGTCGAACTGCTCATCGTCATCGGCGGCGCAGTCATCGTCGGAAGCCTCATCGTCGGTGTCTTCTTTCGATACGTGCTACGCGATTCGCTTTCGTGGACCGATGAAGTCGCGATGTTCTGCTTTTCGTGGATCGTGCTCCTGGCCGCGGCGTTGCTGGTTCGCGAGAGCGGGCATGTGCGCGTCGAACTGATCGAGAACTACCTTCCGAATCGCGCGGCGAAGGCACTTCGGCGATTCATCGACCTCCTGATCTTGATCACGGGGATCTACCTGGTCTGGACCGGGTGGAACTTCATGCTCCTGACCGTCGGCCAGTTGTCTCCGGCCGTCCGATATCCGATCTGGGCTCGTAATCTTTCGCTGCCGGTGTCCGGCCTGCTGATGGTCGTGTTCGCAGCGTCGAACCTGCTGCGCCAGGGAAAGGCGGCGTCGGGAGCCGGAAGCCAGCGATGAGCGAACTCGCCCTGTTCCTCAGTATCGGCCTGGTCGTGCTGCTTGCGATCGGGGTACCGATCGCCTTCACGCTGGCGGTTCTCACGATCGGTGGGCTGCTCATCGCCGACGTAAATCCGATCATTCTGGCGCAGCGAATTCTCGCCGGCACCGACGTGAACAGCCTGCTGGCGATTCCGGGCTTCATCCTGGCCGGTGACCTGATGGGCGCCGGAGGACTGTCGAAGCGCCTCGTTCGCTTCGCCTCGGCCATCTTCGGTCACCTGACCGGAGGGCTCAGCATTGCGACGATCATCGCGGGTACGTTCTTCGGCGCCATCTCCGGCTCGGCCCCAGCCACTACGGCTGCCGTCGGATCGATCATGATCGACGAGCTTGAAAGAAAGGGGTACCGACGCGATTACGCTGCAGCGCTCGCGACTTCGGTCGGGCCGCTGGGACAGATGATTCCGCCGTCGATCCCGATGGTGATCTGGGGAGTGCTGGCGGAGCAGTCGATTGCCAAGCTGTTTCTCGCGGGCGTCATCCCGGGCCTCGTCGCCTCGGCCGGATTCGTGCTGGTGAGCATTCGGTACGCGCGACTGAACGACATCCGACCCGATCGCAGGGCAACGGGGCAGGAATTGCGCTTCGCGACCAGGGACGGCTTCTGGGCGTTGCTGGCGCCGGTCATCATCCTGGGCGGAATCTATGGCGGGGTGTTCACGCCCACCGAAGCATCGATGGTCGGCGTCGTCTACGGCCTGATCGCAGGAGTGTTCATCTACCGTGAATTGAACTGGCACCAGTTGTACGACGTGGTGCTGCGCAGCCTGAAGATGAGCGGCATGATCGTATTCATCATCGCGACGGCCTACGGCTACGCCTATCTGATCGCCGACGAGCAGATTCCGCAGCAGATCGTCGACGTGATGCTCTCGACCACCAGCAACCCGCTCGTGATCCTGTTGCTGATCAACCTGTTCCTGCTGCTGCTGGGCGCAGTGATGGACAACGTATCGGCCATGGTGATCCTCAGCGGCGTCCTGACCGGGATCGGCGAGCACATCGGCATGGATCCGATCCAGCTCGGCGCGATGGTCGTGATCAATTTCGCCGTCGGCATGGTCACGCCCCCGGTCGGCTATTCGATCTTCGTCGCTTCGGCGATCAGCGGCCTGAAGATCGAAGAGATCGGACGCAGACTGGGTCCCTTCATGGTCGTATTCATCGTCGTGATCCTGCTGGTTACCTACGTACCGGCAGTCACCACATGGTTGCCGGGGCTGATGAGATAACGGAGGTCGTCGTGATCGCAGACACGCGTGCATCAGGCGTACCGGCGCCTGACATTCCGGGACCGATCTCCGATCCCTCGAAGCCGCGCAATCCGCTGCCTTCCGGCAGTTGCGACTCGCACGCGCACATCTTCGGACCGGCCGATCGCTATCCGTACAGTCCGACCCGCGAATACACGCCTCCCGATGCATCGCGCCGGCGCTACGCGACGCTGCTGCATCACCTCGGATTCCAGCGTGCGGTCCTCGTCCAGCCCAGCGTTTACGGCACCGACAACTCGCTGCTCGTCGACGCGCTGCGGGACAGCGCCAGCGAAGACTTCGGCATCTCGTGGCGTGGCATTGCCGTCGTCGAACGCGGCGTTTCCGACTCGGAACTCGAGACGCTGAATCAGCTCGGCGTGCGCGGTGTTCGGCTGAACCTGGTGTTCAAGGGAGCGGACCTCGATTTCGAAGGCGTCGAGCAGCTGGCACGCCGTATCGCATCGCTGGGGTGGCATCTGCAGTTTCTCGTCGACATCACCCGCTTCGAGCACTTCGCAGGCAGGATTTCGCGGCTGCCGGTCCCCAGCGTCGTCGATCACATGGGACATTTCCCGGCGAAGCTCGGCCCGGAGCATCCGGACTTCCGCGCGCTGTTGTCGCTCGTGCGCGAGGGCAACACCTGGGTAAAGCTCAGTGGCCCCAACCGGATTTCTTCGCGCGACCGTCCGCCCTTCGACGACGCCAAGCCCATTGCACAGGCTCTGCTTGCCGACGCGCCGCACAGGTTGGTGTTCGGCACCGACTGGCCCCACGTCCGGCTGTCGACCCCCATTCCCGACGACGGCGCCCTGGTGGACGAGTTCTTCGACTGGATCGACGGCGACACAGCGCTTGCGCAGCAGATCCTCGTAGACAATCCCGCGAGGCTTTACGGTTTCCGAGACGACGCTTGCGTTCGACAAGCCTCGAAACAAGGGAGCAACCGATGAACAATGCCATCAATCTCAGTTACCGGCCAGGCAGCTACTTCCAGGACGAGAGACCGGGCCGACCGGAGTTGCCCGCGCCGAGCGATGCCCGCTACGTCGAGGCCCGCCGCGGAGTCGCATCATCCGATGGCATGACCCGGGACAAGGAGGTCTCGCTCACCGAATCGATGAACAACGGCTACCTGCCCCGACTGCTCGAAGGCGAGGTGGAGATCGCCCGCATCCGCCTGCAGGCAAAACCGGCCGACGCGGCCTGCGTCTATGCGCGCGAGGAGCGCGGCGCCATTGCCTACCGGGTGGTCGACGAATACGGCGGCGACACACTGCAGGGCAAGCAGCAGACGCTCACCGACAAGCCGATGACGCTCGGCGAGTTGACGAACTTCTTCCTGGGCGCCTGGCCGCTGGTCGATGTGCTCGAGACGCGGGTCATGGAAGACGAGCACATCAGCCTGAACCTGTTTCGCGCCGAATCCCGGTTCTACCCCGGTTTCGAAGCGTTATGCCGGCAATGCGTGATCGAGCGTCACCCCGAACTGCGCGATTCCACCCGGAGATGACAGACGGGTTCGTGCAACGCGCGTCGGCTGCCGTGCTCGGCTTTTTGTTACGTCGTGCCCTTGTCGGCGTTGCCTTCCGGCCAGGCGAGGCGTGCGCACGATTCGCAGTACATGGGGCGCCTGGGTAGCTTCTCTGCCGGTTGTTCGCCCCATGCCGAAACGGGAATCGCGGTCGGCATGGTGGGCGCGCCGCACAGCGAACGCATGATGTTGGAGCGGCGCGAAAGGTGGTAGTCCCAGATGCCGTGCGAACTCTCGGTAACGGCTAGTTCGTTCCGCTCGGCTTCGGTCGTGGGGAGCGGTACTCCTTTCATCGATTCGAACAGGCTCATGGTGCGTCCTGGTGAAGTGAACGACGTTGCAGATTGTCGCGCGGGACGAGCAATCGTCCTGCAACAGCGCGGTCGGGGAATTCTGCAGCCCTTCCGTCGTGGTGACTGCGGTCGCGCTGCCAAGTGTAGCGTTGCCGCTGCTGGATCGATTCGGTGGACGCGGACGCCGCGACGAGCATCCACGAAGGTCTCGCTCGCCGGCAACGGGCATTGCAGGTGAAATCTTTCCCGGATCGATTGAAACGAACGTGCAATGGCGGCGCGCGACGATGGCGGCATGGAGGCGTTGAATTGCTTCCCGTCACGTGGGCAATTCGTACATCCGTACCCGACTTGCCCGCATCGCACACATGTATCGGAAAGGAGCCGTCATGAAATCCGTCATCCAACTCGCCGTGCCTGCCGTTTTCGCGTTCGCAGCCTTTGCCGCGAACGCCCAGACGATCGAAACCGACTATCCGAGAGCAGTGCCTACGGGACCCGTTGCCGCGGAGATCGCACCCGTCGCGCCGGTGATGGGCGAATCCATGTACAGCGACAACGCGACGTATCTGATTCAGTCGAACGCCGAAGGGCCGCGGGTCGCGCCCGGGTATGCGGCGAAGCACGAGAGCAGGCTGACGCGCCAGGACGTCCAGGCGCAAGCCCAGGTTCACGTCGGGTGGAATGCGCCCGATCGCCGTTCCTGAGCCGGGACGACTTCGGCCGCGCAGCCAGGCGCGCCGGTCATTCGACCGTCACGCTCTTTGCCAGATTGCGCGGTTTATCCACATCCGTCCCGCGCACCAGCGCTACGTGATACGCCAGCAACTGCAGCGGCACCACGTGCAGGATCGGCGACAGCAGCCCGGCGTGGTCGCCGAGGTTGATGATGTTCACGCCGTCGGTGGGCTCGATGTGCGTGTCGCGATCGGCGAACACGAACAGCTCGCCGCCGCGGGCGCGCACTTCGTGCAGGTTCGACTTCAGCTTCTCGATCAGAGAGTCGTTCGGTGCGACGACGACCACCGGCATGTCGCGGTCGACCAGCGCGAGCGGGCCGTGCTTCAGTTCGCCCGCCGCGTAGGCCTCGGCGTGGATATACGTGATTTCCTTGAGCTTGAGCGCGCCTTCCTGCGCGATGGGGTAGTGCACGCCGCGGCCGAGGAAAAGCGCGTGCTGCTTCGGTGCGAAACGGTTCGCCCAGTGGCGCACCGCCTCCTCGCATTCGAGCACGTGGTTCATCGCCGCCGGAAGGTGGCGCAACTGCGCGAGCAGCTCCTTCTCCCTGCTCGCAGCGAGGCGCTTGCGCTGGCGCGCGAGCACGAGGGTGAGCACGAAGAGCACGGTGAGCTGCGTGGTGAAGGCCTTCGTCGATGCGACGCCGATCTCGGGGCCCGCCCGCGTGAGGAAGCGCAGCCGGCTCTGGCGTACCAGCGCCGATTCGGGCACGTTGCAGATCGACAGCGAATCGCGCAGGCCGATCGTCGTTGCGTGCTGCAGCGCGGCCAGCGTGTCGGCCGTCTCGCCCGATTGCGATACGGTGATCACCAGCGTCTTGGGTAGCGCCACCGAATCGCGGTAGCGGTATTCGCTGGCGATCTCCACCGACACCGGGATTCCGGCGATCGCTTCGAGCCAGTATTTCGCGACGAGCCCGGCGTGCCAGCTTGTTCCGCATGCCAGGATCAGGATGTGCTTCGTGCGGGCGAACACTTCCTCGGCTTCGGCACCGAACAGGCCGGCGGACACCGACGACGCGTTCGTCACCATCTCGAGCGTGTTGGCGATGGCGCCCGGCTGCTCGAAGATCTCCTTCTGCATGTAGTGCTGGTACTGGCCGAGCTCGATCGAGTCGGCCGACAGCTGGCTCTCGACGACCGGTCGCTGCGCCGGCTTGCCGTCGGCGTCGACGATCGCATAGCCGTCGGTGCCGATGCGCACGACGTCGCCATCCTCGAGGTAGGCGACGTGACGCGTGACCTGCAGCAGCGCCGAGGTGTCGGAGGCGAGGAAGTTCTCGCAGCCCTCCGCCGTGCACGCGCCCACGCCGAGCAGCAGCGGCGAGCCCTTGCGCGAGCCGACGACGGTGTGCGGCTCGGCGGCATGGATCGCGGCGATCGCGTACGCGCCTTCCAGTTCGCGCACCGTGCGCTGCATCGCCTCGAACAGCTTCGAACCCGAGGCGACGTGGCTGTGCAGCAGGTGCGCGACGACTTCGGTGTCGGTGTCGCTGACGAACTGGTAGCCCGCCGCGAGCAGCCGCGTGCGCAGCGCTTCGTGATTCTCGATGATGCCGTTGTGCACCACCGAGACCTCGACGCCGCCGCCCGACGAGAAGTGCGGGTGAGCGTTCTTCTCCGAGACGCCGCCGTGCGTTGCCCAGCGGGTGTGCGCGATGCCGGTCGGAGCGATCGCGCGCATCTCGCGCGCGCGGGCTTCGAGGTCGGAGACGCGCCCGACCGAGCGCACCCGATTCATCGCGCCGTTCAGGATCGCGATGCCGGCGGAGTCGTAGCCCCGGTATTCGAGCCGGCGCAGACCCTCGATGAGGATCGGCACGACGTTGCGCTGGGCTACTGCTCCGACGATTCCACACATGTTGCCGACTGCTCCTGTGCGCCGACGCGGTCGCCGGCCGCTCGCGGCCGACCGACGCACTGGCCGGCGCGTTTCGTCACGTTATCCGGTGCGCTGGTTCTTGCGCGCCGGCCGCTTCCATGAATCGATCGTCACCTGCTTCGCGCGCGACAGGGTCAGCCGTCCCTCCGGCGCGTCGCGGGTGAGCGTGGTGCCTGCGCCGATCGTGGCGCCGCGCCCGACATTGACCGGCGCCACGAGTTGCGTGTCGCTGCCGATGAACGCGTCGTCGCCGATCACCGTTTCGTATTTGTTCACGCCGTCGTAGTTGCAGGTGATCGTGCCCGCGCCGACGTTCACGCGTTCGCCGATCGACGCGTCGCCGATGTACGCGAGGTGGTTCGCCTTCGATCCGGCGCGCATCCTCGTGTTCTTCATCTCGACGAAGTTGCCCACGTGCGTGGCGTTGCCCAGCTCGGTGCCCGGACGCAGCCGCGCGAAGGGGCCGATGCGCGCATCTTCGCCGATCGCGGCGCCGTCGATGTTCGAGTACGGCAGGACGCGCGTGCCGGCACCGATCCGCGTGGAACGGATCGTGCAATACGGGCCGACCTCGACGCCGTCGCCGAGTTCGACGTCGCCTTCGAAGACGCAGCCGACGTCGATGAACACATCGCGCCCGCAGCGCAGCGTTCCGCGCACGTCGAGGCGTGCCGGGTCGGCCAGCCGAACGCCGTCTTCCTCCATCAGCCGTTCGGCAAGCCGGGCCTGGAAGTGCCGTTCGAGTTGCGCCAGTTGCAGCTTGCTGTTCACGCCAAGCGTCTCCGACACCTGCCCGGGCTGTGCGGATGCGACACGCACACCATCGTGGACGGCAAAGGCGACGATGTCGGTGAGGTAATACTCACCCTGCGCGTTGTCGTTGCCCAGCGCCGCCAGCCAGCGCTTCAGCGCCGGCGTCGGCGCGACCAGGATGCCGGTGTTGATCTCGCGGATCTCGCGCTGCGTCGGGTCGGCATCGCGATGCTCGACGATGCGTACGATCCGTCCGTCACGCCGCACGATGCGTCCGTAGCCGGTGGGGTCTTCCAGTTCGACGGTAAGCAGCGCGAGCGCGTCGTTGCCGCCCGCCTGGACGAGCCGGTCGAGCGTCTCCGCGCGGATGAGCGGCACGTCGCCGTACAGCACGAGCGTCGGCACGTGGTCGGCGAGCATTGGCGCCGCCTGCTGTACGGCGTGCCCGGTGCCCAGCTGCGGTTGCTGCAGCACCCAGCGCAGGTCGTCCCCGGCGATCGCCTCGGATACCGTTTCGCCGCCGTGCCCATAGACGACGACGATCGCTTCCGGATCGAGGCTGCGCGCCTCGTCGACGACGTGCTGCAGCAACGGCTTGCCGGCCAACGGGTGCAGGACCTTCGGAAGCGCCGAGCGCATCCGCTTGCCCATCCCCGCGGCGAGGATGACGATGTTCACGTTTTCCTTGTGATTTCAGCTACTTACTGGGCGTGCGAAGCGCTTGTCGAAAAGCTTAACACGCAGCCGCCGGTCGTCCCGGGATCCCCTGCCCTGTAGAGCCACGAAGTCGTAGGGGTCGTTGCCGACCTTCAATGAGCGATCTTCCCGCGTACCGCATCCGGGTGACCGGCGCCGCCGGCGATGCGCGGGGCGATCGAGCCGAAGACCATGCCGAAGATCGACGCGCCGAGCCCGACGAACTGCGGCGGAATCAGCGCGTCGGGCGCACTGAGCTCGGCGATGCCCCAGGCGGCCAGCCCGAACACGACCGACATCATCGCTCCCTGCGGCGTGGCTCGCCGCCAGAACAATCCGAAGGCGAGCGGCGTGAACGCGGCGACGAGCGTGACCTTGTAGGCGTTCTGCACCATCTGGAACATCGACGACTCGCTGTTCAGTGCAAACAGCATCACGCACAGCGCGAAGATCACCAGCACCATCCGCAGCATCACCAGCATCTGCCGGTCGCCGATGCGTCCGCCGAGCAGCGGGCGCAGCACGTTCTCGGTGAACACCGCCGTCGGCGCGAGCAGCGCGCCGCTGGCCGTGGACAGGATCGCCGACAGCAGCGCCCCGAAGAACATCACCTGCGCGAACATCGGCGTCTGGTTCAGGATCAGTTGCGGCAGGATCAGCTGGAAATCCAGGCTCTCGTCGGCCAGTACCGCGTGCACCTTGTCGGGTTCGATCAGCAGTGCGCAGACGGCGATGAACATCGGCACGAACGCGAAGAACAGGTAGAAGGTGCCGCCGATCAGCGTGCCGCGCACCGCGATGTCCTCGGTCTTCGCCGACGTGACCCTCTGGAAGACGTCCTGCTGCGCGATCGAGCCGATCGCCATCGTGGCCCACGCGGCGACGAACGCGATCCAGTCCTTCGCATTGGCGCTCGGCCAGAAGCGCAGCTTGTCCTCGCGCACCGCTGCGTCCCAGACGGCGCCGAAGCCGCCCGCCATGCCGCCGAGCAGGACTGCGATGTAGAGCAGTCCGACGATGATGATCACCGTCTGGAACAGGTCGGTGAAGGCCACCGACCACATGCCGCCGAACAGCGTGTAGACGAGCACGACCGCCGCGCCCAGCACGATGCCCTGCGACAGCGCGATCGCGCCGCCCGACAGCGTGTTGAAGACGATGCCGAGCGCGACCATCTGCGCCGAGGTCCAGCCGAGGTACGACAGCGTGATCGCCAGGCCGGTGCCGATTTCCACCGTGCGGTTGTAGCGCTTGCGGTAGAAGTCGCCGATCGTCAGCAGCTCCATCCGGTAGAACGGGCGCGCGAAGACGAGCGCGACAATGATCAGGCAGAAGGCCGCGCCGAAGGGGTCGGCGACGACGCCGCCCAGTCCGTCGCGCAGAAAGGTAGACGAGACGCCGAGCACCGTTTCGGCGCCGAACCAGGTGGCGAAAACCGTCGCCATGTTCATGTACAGCGGCAGGCTGCGCCCGGCGACCAGGTAGTCCTTCGAGCTCTTGACGCGCTGTGCTGCGTACAGGCCGATGCCGACCGTCACGGCCAGGTAGACCATCACCAGCGAGGTCAACATCGATAGCGGATCCGAAAAAGGCGCGAAACCATACCCGATTTTCCGCGCGTCGGTGTGGCTCGTGCGCGACCCCTATCCATAGTCCGACAGCCTCCTAGGAGAACCAGCGGACCGCCTGGACGGCGGCCAGCACCACCACCAGCAGGGCGAGCGCGGCGATCCAGCGGCGCATTTCACGCTGCTCGCGCACCAGCCGTTCGAGTGCATGCGTGAGCGGGTCGGTCTTCGGATGCGCCTGGCGTTCCAGCGCCTGGTGCGCCAGGCGCGGCAACTCGGGCAGCATCCGGCTCCAGTGCGTCGCCTCGATGCGAACCCGATCGAGCAGACCGGCAAGCCCGACCTGCTCCTGCATCCAGCGCTCGAGGATCGGCTTGGCGGTCACCCACAGGTCCAGGTCGGGGTCGAGCTGGCGGCCGAGTCCCTCGATGTTCAGCAGCGTCTTCTGCAGCAGCACGAGCTGCGGCTGGATCTCGACGTTGAAGCGGCGCGACGCCTGGAACAGCCGCAGCAGCACCAGTCCGAGCGAGATCTCCTTCAGCGGCCGGTCGAAGAACGGCTCGCAGCAGGCGCGCACGGCGCCGGCGAGGTCCTCGATGCGCGTATCGGCTGGCACCCAGCCCGACTCGATGTGCAGTTCGGCCACGCGCCGGTAGTCGCGCCGGAAGAAGGCGAGGAAGTTCTGCGCGAGGTAGTCCTTGTCGAATTCCGACAGCGTGCCGACGATGCCGAAATCGAGCGCGATGTAGCGGTTGAAGTCCTCGCCTTCGGCGCCGACCAGGATGTTGCCCGGGTGCATGTCGGCGTGGAAGAAGCCGTGGCGGAACACCTGCGTGAAGAAGATCTCGACGCCTTCGCGCGACAGCCGCTTCAGGTCGATGCCCGCTTCGCGCATCCGTTCGGTCTGGCTGATCGGGATCCCGCGCATGCGTTCCATCGTCAGGACGTTGGTCGCGCACCAGTCCCAGTGGATCTCGGGTACGCGCAGCAGACGCGAGCCCTCGAAGTTGCGGCGCAGCTGGTTGGCGTTGGCGCCTTCGCGGATCAGGTCGAGCTCGTCGTGCAGGTAGGTGTCGAACTCGTCGATGACGTCCAGCGGGCGCAGCCGGCGCGCATCGGCCGACACGCGCACGAGCAGGCTGCCCGCCGTGCGCAGCAGTTCGAGGTCGCGATCGATGACCGCTGCCATGCCCGGGCGCACGACCTTGACGGCGACTTCCCTGCCGTCCTTCAGTCGCGCCAGATGCACCTGCGCGATCGATGCCGACGCGATCGGCTCGCGTTCGAACACGTCGAACAGCGCGGCGATCGGACTGCGCAGGCCGCGCTCGATCTCGCGCACGGCGAGCGTACCGGGGAAGGGCGGTACGCGGTCCTGCAGCAGTGCCAGTTCGTCGGCGATTTCGGCGCTGAGCAGGTCGCGGCGGGTGGACAGCACCTGGCCGAACTTGACGAAGATCGGGCCCAGGCTCTCGAGCGCCTGGCGCAGCCGCGCGCCTGCCGGCGCGTCGAGCCGGCGGCCGAAGCGCAGCACGCGCCCGGCGGCGAGCGCCCAGCGCGACCCGGTCGTCGCGGCGGCGCCGGAGACGGCGATCTCGTCGAGTCCGTAGCGCCAGGCGACGAAGAGGATCCGGATGAGGCGGGTGATGCGCAAGGCGTGCGGGGGTTCCGGGGAGTGCGGGCCGGCGCGAACGCGACATTCTAGCCAGTGCCGTGTTTCGTGCTGAGCTCGAAACACTGTGCTGCGGGCGCCCCGGCCAGCGCCTGCCCTTCGCGGGTTTCCCCGAAACTGGACTTCCTCGACCCGGAGGCACTAGATTTCGGAGCACACCAGAGAGGAGACATTCATGCAGCCATCGCGTCGTCGAGTCGTGGCGGGTGCGGCAGGGGCCGCCGCCGTGGGCGCCTTTCCCGCCATCGTGCATGCGCAGCCGAAGATCCAGCTCAAGCTCAGCCACTACCTGCCGCCATCGCATGGCCTGCACACCGACTTCATGGAGCCCTGGGCGCGCGAGCTCGAGGCGAAGACGAACGGGGCGGTCGCCGTGCAGGTGTCGCCGGGAACTTCGTCGCTCGGACAGGCGCAGAACCAGCTCGACCAGGTGCGCAACGGCATCGTCGACGTCGCCTTCGGCTTGTGCGGCCTGCCGCGCGGGCGCATGACGCGAAGCACGATCGTCGAGATGCCGCTGCTCGTGCGCAGGGCGGAGGCCGGCTCGCGCGCATTGTGGAACCTCTATCCGAAGATGCTCGGCCCCGACTACCAGGGACTGAAGCCGCTGCTGCTGATGACGCACAACGGCGGGCATTTCCACACTCGCGAGAAGCGCGTCGTGACGCCCGACGACCTGCGCGGGCTGCGCATCCGTACGCCGTCGCCTACCATCTCGATGATGCTCGAGTTCCTCGGCGCGAGCCCGGTCGGCATGCCGCCGGCACAGGTCTACGAGAGCATCCAGCGCGGCGTGCTCGACGGAGCGTGCTTTCCGTGGGACCCGGTGCGCGCGTTCAAGCTCGGTGAGGTCACCAAGCACCACTGCGAGGCCTACGTCTACACCGCGGCGTTCTGGTTCGCGATGAGCGATCGCAGGTACAAGGCGATGCCGGCCGACGTGCGCAAGGTCGTCGACCAGATTTCCGGCGAGGCGCTGCTGGCGAAAGTGCAGGGCTGGTGGGACAAATGGGACGCCGCCGGCAAGGCGACCGCCGTCGAGCGCGGCAACGAGATCGTCACGCTCACCGACGAGCAGCGCGGGCAGTGGGGCGAACGTCTCACCCAGATGTTCAACAAGGCGATGCAGGACTTCGAGAAGCAGGGCATAGGCAACGCGCGCGACATCTACATCGCGATGCAGCGCGAGGTGGCGAGAGTCGAGAAGGTCTGAAGCTGTGAACGAATCCGCCATGCCCGCTCGTTCCGCCCAGGCGCGCCCACTCTGCGTTGCAAATGCCCGCCGTAGCCCGAGCTACGGCTGCGCTTTGCGCCTTGATTGGACGCGCCTGGGCGGCCCGCTCGGGCACGCCGGATTCATTCACAGCTTCTGAGCACCGGGGCGCGGCTCGCGTGCTCGTGCGTTTCGAGTCGCTGCTGCACGCTTTCTGCCGCGCGTGCGCGTGGATCGGCGTGGCGATCCTGATCGCCTGCGCGCTGCTAACCGTGGCCGACGTCGTGCTGCGCCGTGTGAGCGGCGAGGCGATTCCGGGGATGGTCGACGTCACGCAATTGATGGTGATGACGGGGGTGTTCCTGTGCATCCCCTACGTCTTCCAGCAGCGGGCGAACGTCGAGGTCGAGCTGGTGCACGAACGGTTGCCGCGGGCACTGCAGACGTCGCTGTCGCTGTTGTGGTCGGTCGTCTCGGCGGTTTTTCTGGTGGCAATCGCCTGGTACGTGCAAATCGCAGCGAGCCAGGTGCTCGAGTACGGGGACCGTTCGCCGACGGTGGCGATTCCGATGATCTGGTACTGGGCGCCGATCCTGTTCGGCACGGGCGTGTCGACGTGCGTGTGCCTGGTGCAGATCGCGCGCGGCGGGGGTCGCGCATGATGTCTTTCGGCCGCGCGCTTCTCGCGCGGTCGCGGCAGGCGGCAGCGGGCCGGTTGGGCGTGTCGGCGCGCCGTCACCGGGCACCCGGCCCCGGCATGGCCCGCCCGTGCGTCCACCCGGCCCGCTGCCGCTTGCCGCTCGAGTCGCGTCGGCGCGGCACGAACGGAAGTCGAAGGCCGGTGTGCGCGCTGAGCGCACGTCGTTCATCATTCTCGCGGCCGCAATGTCCGAGCGTAGCGAGCGAAGCTCGCGCAGCGACTTCGCCCGCGCAGCCGGCGCTGGGAGCAGCGCAGCGAACCCCGCGAAGCGGGGCTGCGCATCGGCGCGCCCGCGGCAGACGGTCCGCGGCTTTGCGCGCGCCGAGCCACTTGCCTGCTCCGACATGACTGCATCTCCGCTGCTCGGCGTCCTCGGCTTCGCGGCCGTCATCGTGCTGGTGATGCTTCGGCTGCCGGTGGCGATCGCGATGGGTGCGGTCGGCTTCGCCGGGCTCACGGTGGCGTCGGGCATCGAGACTTCGGGCTTCATGCTCGGGCGCACGACCTTCGAGGCGGTGTTCCCGTATTCGCTATCGGTCGTGCCGCTGTTCATCGCCATGGGGGTGTTTGCCGGACACGCCGGCCTGTCGCAGGCGCTGTACTCGTTCGTCGCGGCCGTCGTCGGGCATCTGCGCGGCGGACTGGCGATGGCTACTGTCGGCGGTTGCGCGATCTTCGGCGCGGTCAGCGGCTCGGGCATCGCCACTACCGCGACGATGGGACGCGTCGCGCTACCCGAGATGCGCCGGCACGGCTACGCGGATTCGCTCGCCTGCGCGTCGGTGGCCGCCGGCGGCACGCTGGGCGTGATCATCCCGCCGTCGATCCTGTTCGTCATCTACGGGCTCGCCACCGAGCAGTCGATCGGACGCCTGTTCCTCGCCGGCGTGCTGCCCGGCATCCTCGGGATGCTGCTGTACGGAGTTGCCGTCGCATGGTCGGTCCGTCGGCGCGCCGAGGCGGGGCCGGCGGGAGCGCGCAGCTCGTGGGCCGAGCGCGCACGCGCGCTGCGCTCGGTCTGGCAGGTCGCGCTGCTGTTCGGACTGGTGCTGGGCGGAATGTATTTCGGCTGGTTTTCGCCCACCGAGGCGGCTGCGGTCGGCGCGGTGGGGGCGATCGTGCTCGCCGCGTTCTCGGGGCGCCTGACGCTGCGGGTGATCGAACGCGGCTTCACCGAAACCGCGCTCACCAGCGGAATGATCTTCGTCATCCTGATCGGCGCCGGCATCTTCAACGCCTTCATCGAGGCCACCGGCCTGACCGACGCGCTGATCGCGGCGGTCGATCACCTGCAGTGGAACCGCTGGTTGGTGATGCTCCTGCTGATGCTCACTTACGTCGTGCTCGGCGCGCTGATGGACGAGCTGTCGATGATCCTGCTTACCGTCGGCCCGGTGTTCCAGTTGATCACCGCGCTCGGCTTCGACCCGATCTGGTTCGGCGTGATGCTGATCACCGTCTGCGAAATCGGCATGATCCTGCCGCCGGTGGGGATCAACCTGTTCGTGATCCAGTCGATCGGCAACGTGCCGCTGGCCACGGTCGTGCGCGGCATCGCGCCCTTTGCCGTCGTCGACATGGTGCGGCTGCTGGTGCTCGCCCTGTTTCCGTGGATCGCGACCTGGCTGCCGTCGCGAATGGTGTAGACAGCCTGTTCAGCCCGTCCTGCCGCGCTTCTCGTTGCCGGCCGGGGGCCGGTTGCCAGCTTCGCGCAATTCCTGGCTGCGCTCGAACAGCCGCGTGAGCACGCGATCGAGCGTCTCGCGCTCGTGCGCATCGATCACGTCGAGAAACCAGGCCTCCATCTGGCGCACTTCGGGGATGATCGAGCGGCACAGCGCGGTGCCTTTCTTGGTGAGGAACAGCACGAGCCTGCGCCGATCGCGTGGATCTTCGCTGACGGCGACGAGGTCGAGTTCGACGAGGCGACGCTGCGCGCGACTGACGCGCGCCTTGTCCATGCTCGTATGCTCGACCACCTCGTTCGGCGCCGTCGGGCCGTGCGCGTGCAGCGCCATCAGGATGCGCCACTCGGGGATCTGGATGCCGAAGCGTTCCTCGAACAGTGCGCCGATCGACTGGCTAAGCCGGTTGGCGACGACGGCCAGCTTGTAGGGGATGAATTCGTGCAGCCACAGCGCGTCGCCGTCGTTGGGAATCGGCTGCGCGACGTTGCGGCGGGTGCGCGGGGACGCGGGCTTGCGCCCGCCGCGGCTCGTGCTCATTCGGAAGCGCTCGCCGCCGCGACGTGCGCTCCCACCGCAGGCGCGGCCGTCGTCAACGGAACGGCGCGAAACGGGTTGCGCCGCTGCACGAGAAGCGTCCAGAACAGCGCGAACGCGCACGTGATGCCCAGCATCCACGCGACGTTGCGGTAGATCGGAGCGGCGAGTTCGGGGGTGGGCGAGATGTTCAGGAAGACGTAGGCCATGCCGAAGATGCCCAGCAGCTGCGGAAGCGGGAACCACGGCGAGCGGAACGGGCGCGGCGTGTCGGGCAAGCGATAGCGAAGGACGATGTGATCGATGTGGACGATGATATACGCGATCAACCAGCAGCCTGCCGCCGCTACGGTGAGCGACAGGATCGAGCCGGCGTCCATGCCCAGCGGAATGCGCACCGCGCCGATGCCCAGCGCAAGGGCGACGAGCGCCGGCGCCGGAGCGCCCGCGCGGTTCTCGCGCGCGAACAGCGCGGGCAACTGTCCGCTCTGCGCCATCCCCTGCACCATCCGCGAGACGCTCGCCAGCACGGTGTTCAGCAGCGTCGCGCTGCCGAGGATCGCAAGCAATGCGAATCCGATGCGCGCCGGCTCGCCGAAGATCGCCAGCGCGAGTTCCACGTGCGGAGTGGCCGCGCCGAGCGCTTCGGGGGAAAGCATCGCCAGCCCGGCGATGCAGTACATGCAGTAGGCGACGACGATCAGGCCGAGCCCGATGAACATCGCGCGCGGCACGTCGCGCTTCGGGTTGCGCGCTTCTCCGATCATCGGGCAGACGAACTCGAGGCCGACGAGCCCCCAGATCGCCAGCGCGACGAGCGACAGCGCGGCGGCCGGCTCGAAGGGCTGGGCAGCGATCACCGCGCCGACGTTTCCGCTGATCGCTCCGGAGAAGCCGATCAGCAGGATGCCGACGAACATCACGGTGACGAGCACGCTCTGCAGCCGTGCGAAGGCGTCGATGCCGCGCAGGTTCAACAGGCAGAACGCGGCCAGCAGCAGCAGGCTCGGCTGGCCCACCGCATCCGACAGCCCGGGGACGAGTTGCGCGACGAGCGCATCGACGAGGATGAGCTCCGCCGGGATGCCGAGCATCGCCACCGCCACGTAGCCCGACAGCGCCGCGATGATCGCGGGGCCCGGGCCGATCGCTGCCTGCGTGTAGGCGCCGACCGATCCGGCGCGCGGCAGCATCAGCGAGAGCTCGGCGAAGGACAGCACGTAGCTGGCGGCCAGCAGCGCTGCGAGTCCGATGGCGACGAGGTAGTTCAGTGCGCCGAGGCCCGCCCCGTTGAGCATGCTGATCATCGTGCTCTGCACGACGACGACGCCGACCGCGGTAGCGACCAGAGCGGGCAGTCCAAGGCCGCTGCGCGGCGCAATGGGGGATTCGGTAACCATCGGGTCTCCTGTGCGGCGCGTCTTCGTGCGAGCGCTTTGGCGCCGTTCTACCATCGGACTGTTGTCATCGCAACTAATTTCGGTAGTACTCCGCTTCGCAGGAAGGTCGAGGGATTGCGCGCGACACTGCCCGGTCCTCCTGTGCTGATCGTTCCACAGTTGGTCTCGTTGACAACCATTTCGACGTTCCTGCACACTCGGTCGCCCGTTTGCGGTGCTGCCATGAAGCGAGGATGACGTGAGCGAGAGCGAAGACGTGGCGGAGACGGGCGAAGCCAGCCCGGCCATCGCAACCGGGTCTCGCACGACGGCAGCACTCGGAGTCGGGTCTCGCGCGGCGGTGCGCGCAGTCGGGTCTCGCGCGGCGGTGCGCGCTCGGGCCGTGCGCGGCTTCGACGCGTTGCTGCTCGATTTCGGCAGTGTCGTCACCTACACCGCGTTCGAGCGGCATCGCGAGTCGGAGCGGCTGCTCGGGCTGGCGCAGGGAACCTTCGCCTGGCTGGGCCCGGTCGATCCGACAACCGACCCGTTGTGGCGCAGCATGGAGCGCGGCGAGATCAGCGAGCGCGACTACTGGGCGCATCGCGCGAGCGAGGTGGGTTCGCTGCTCGGGCAGCCGGCCTGGACACCGCTCGATTTCTTCCAGGCGGTCCGCGGCGAAGATCCGAACCGCTCGGTGCGCGAATCCGCGCGCCGCACGGTGCGCGCAGCGCGCGCGGCCGGCCTGCGCGTGGGCATCCTGTCGAACGAACTCGAGCTCTTCTGGGGACGTCCGTTCATGGCGCGGCTCGATATCCTGCGCGACGTCGACGCGCTGGTCGATGCGACCCATACCGGCATCCTGAAGCCCGATCCGCGCGCCTATTGGCTGGCGCTGGAGGAACTCGACACGAGCGCCGAGCGCGTGCTGTTCGTCGACGACCAGATGCGCAACGTGGAAGGCGCGCGCCGCCTGGGGATCACCACGGTGCACTTCGACGTCGCCGCGGCCGACGCATGCTTCGCGGCGGTGCGCGGCCTGCTCGGTCTCGAGCCGGATGCAGAGGGCGCGAGCGGGCGGCATCCCTGAGGATTACGCCGGGCGTCGCATTGCGCAATGCTGCAAAGCTCGGTAATGTATCTACATTGGAGATACATTACCGAGGGCTTGCCATGAGAACAACCGTCAAAAAGTGGGGAAACAGCGCCTCGGTTCGCATTCCCTCCGCAATCCTGCAGGCGGTGAGGCTCGAAGTGGATGACGCGATCGACATTCGCGAGGAGGACGGCCGGATCGTCATCGAGCCGCTCGATCGCCCCGAGTACAACCTCGACGAGCTCGTCGCCGGTATAACGCCCGAGAACCGGCATTCGGAGTTCGATCTCGGACATCCCGTCGGACGCGAAGCTCTTTGATCGCCCACAGGCGTTACGTCCCTGAGTCCGGCGACGTTGTCTGGCTGCAGTTCGATCCGCAGGCCGGGCACGAACAGGCCGGACACCGGCCTGCGTTGGTGCTCAGCGCGTCGAGCTACAACGCTCGCAGCGGTCTCATGCTGTGCTGCCCGGTGACGACACGAAGCAAGGGTTATCCGTTCGAGGTCGAACTCGGCGGCGAGCCGCGAAGCGTCGTGCTTGCGGATCAGGTGAGAAGCGTCGACTGGGTCGCGCGCAAGGCGCGCTATCGAGCGAAGGTGTCGTCCGGCGAACTCGACGAGGTCAAAGCGAAGGCGCGGGCGCTGATCGCGTAGGCGCCGGCAACGCCTCCTCCAGCGACGGCTTCAGCGACGCCGAGCGCGTCAGCACGAACCACGCGAGCGGCAGCACGCCGCCGAGCACGAAGAGAGCGCCGCCGACGACGCGCGCCCAGGTCAGCGTCTGGAAGAGCGGCCCCTGCACGAAGACCTGCGAGCGCGCGTGCCACAGGCCGTTCTCGAGCACGTCGAGGAGTTGCGCGACGCCGACCGGGAAGAGGTCGAGCACGACCATCCCCATCAGCCCGATGTTGATCGACCAGAACACGATGCGCAGCAGCGACGCGTTCCAGCGCGCCGGCTCGACGAGGCTGCGTGCGCAGAACACGATCATCGCGATGGCGAGGTTGCCGTAGACGCCCATCAGCGCGGCGTGCCCGTGGTTCACCGTGAGATAGGTGCCGTGCTCGTAGTAGTTGACGATCGGCAGGTTGATCAGGAAGCCGAACATGCCCGCGCCGAGGAAGTTCCAGAAGTTCACGCCGAGCAGGAAGAGGAAGGCCTCGCCGTGCGCGAACGACGCGCCGGCGCGCCGCGGCGCGTTGCGGAACTGCCAGGCTTCGAGCGTGAGCAGGATCAGCGGCACCACCTGCAGTGTCGAGAACACGCTGCCGATGGCGAGCGTGACCACCGGCTTGGCGTTCCAGTAGAAGTTGTGCGAGATGCCGAGCAGCCCCGAGCCGAGGAAGAGCAGCGTCGCCAGGTAGACGATGCGCGACGCGGCCGCGTGGCTCGCCAGTCGCATCAGCACCATGCAGTAGGCGAGCAGCGCGGTGGCGAACACCTCGAAGAAGGCTTCGACCCACATGTGGATGACCGCCCAGCGCCAGAAGTCGGCGACGACGAAGTTCGTCTCGGGGCCCGCGACGAAGCCGGAGAGGAACAGCAGCAGCACGCAGGCGACGCACCAGACGAGCCACTTCGGCAACGTCCACGCGTCGCCGCTTTTCCAGGTAGGGACGACCGCGCGCGCGAGCACGATCGCCCAAAGCGCGATCACGACGAACAGCATCGACTGCCACAGGCGGCCCTGCTCGACGAATTCCCATCCCTGGCTGCCCAGCCAGTGCCAGCGCTCGCCGAGCACGCCGTGCGGGCCGAGCGCGACGCCGGCCAGGCCGCCGAGCGCGGTGACGACGAGCAGCACGAACATCGCGTCGACGAGTCGGCGCTGCCCGGCGATCGCCTGCGGAGCGGCGGTGGAGATCACGAAGATCGACGAGCCGATCCAGCACGAGGTGATCCACAGCAGCGCGAGTTGCAGGTGCCAGCCGCGCACGACCGGAATCGGCAGCGTCTCGGCGAGATCGATGCCGAACACGCGCGTGATGCCGAGGAAGTCGTGCACGGTGAGAACGCCGGCGACGATCTGCAGCACGAAGAGCAGGGCGGCAACGACGAAGAACTTCCACGTCGCGCGCTGCAGCGCCGACGGCGACGCTTGCAACGGCGAGCGGACGATCGCCTCGCCGGGAAACGCGACGCGTCGACTGCGTTGCGCCTGCGCGCTCGATATCTCGCGTTCCGACGAGCGCCATCCGGCGATCGTCGAATAGCGTCCGTAGGCGAACAGCACGCCGCCCAGCGCCGCGACCAGCGCGAGCACGGCCACCGCGCTCCACAGCACGACCTGCGCGCTCGGACGGTTGCCGGCGAACTCGTCGTACGGCCAGTTGTGCGTGTACGAGTAGCTCTCGCCCGGGCGCTTGGCGCCGCACACCCACGCGCCCCAGAAGAAGAACGCGGCGAGGTCGCGCAGTTCGGCGTCGTCGGAGATCCAGCCGGCCGGATGGAAGGGCTCGTTGCCCTCGCCCCGAAAGCGCGCGGCGACCTGTCGCTCGAGGTCGCGTGCGGCATAGGCCTGTGCAGCGCCGATGCGCACCGTGTTCGTCGGCTCGTCGTAGAGGTTGCGCCGCAACTCGCGCTGCGCGGCGGCGAGCGCCGAGTCGGCGTCGACGCCGTTGCGCGACGCGTGCCAGTCGCGCATCGCGATCGCCACGCGATGCAGCGCATCGGCGGTGAAGTCGGGGCCGCGTCCGGCGCCGTCGCCGAAGAAGCTGCCGTAATTCATCAGGCCGTATTTCAGGAACACGGCCTGCCCGCGCCGGATCGCGTCGGCGGCGACCTGCGTCGCGCCCTTGTCGTCGACGAAGTCGGGCACCGGAGGCGCGTCGGAATAGGTGCGCGCGCCCATGTACAGCATGCTCAGCACGCCGATCGCGAGTACGGCGGCAAGCGGGATCCACCAGCGGCGCCGGTGCATCACGTAGCGGTTCCATAGCCGTCCCGCGCTCATCTGCCGCTCGTTGCGAGCGCCGCTCGCGTTTCGGTCCCGGAGTGTGGCTCGGTCGTGCAGGCCGCCGGCGCGGTATCGACCAGCGGCATCATCGGCGGCAGCTTCGGCGTCGCGACGACCAGCGGCTCGTCCATGCTCAACGCTTCGAGGAAGGCGACCAGATCGCTCTTCTCCGCGTCGCTCAGGCCCAGCGGCCGCAGCAGCGCGGACTTGTTCGGCGCGTCGCCGCCGCCGCGATCGAAGAAGTCGACCACTTCGGCGAGAGTGGCGAACACGCCGTTGTGCATGTAGGGCGCCGTATAGCGCAACTCGCGCAGCGACGGCGTGCGAAAGCGACCGATGTCGGCCGGATCGCGCGTGCGATACCAGCGACCCAGATCCTCTTCGGCATCGCGATACAGCGCGCGCGGCGCGTCGCGCTGGGCGTTCTGCCAGCGCACCGCGACCTGCACCAGCGGACTCGAGTCGAACAGCGTCTGGCGCGGTACGCCGAGCGCGTGGTACTGCTGGTCGCTCGCCAGCGGTCCTTCGTGGCAGGCGATGCAGCGTGCCTTGCCGGTGAACAGCGCGTAGCCGCGTTGCGCGGCGGGCGTCATCGCAGTCGCGTCGCCGGCGATGAAGCGATCGAAGGGCACGCGTTGCTGATCGGAGACGATCGTGCGCTCGAAGGCGGCGATCGCGCGCCAGGCGTCGTCGAGTTGCGGCCACTCGGTGCCGAACACGTCGCGAAAGCGCTCGACGTATTCGGGCACCAGTCGCAGCCGCATCTCGACGATTCCGGCCTTGCCGTTGCCTTCGACCGGCGCCTGCATCGCCGAGCGCGCCTGCACTTCGAGGCGGTCGATCGTGCCGTCCCACATCAGGCGGCGGAAATGGGCGGCATTGAGCACCGTCGGGTTGTTTCGCCAGAGCCGGTGGCCGGGATAGCCGGGAGCGAGCGCTTCGCGATGCGCCCAGCCGTGCTGCGCGACGTGGCACGACGCGCACGACGTCGATGCGTCGCCGGAGAGCCGTGCATCGAAGAACAGCAGCCTGCCGAGTTCGATCTTCTGCGCCGACATCGGGTTGTCGACGGGGATCGGCACGGGGGGCAGCGGGCCCAGAGGAAGGGAAGGGGGAAGGTTGGGAGAAGGGGAAGAGAGAAGGGAGAAGGGGGAAGGGGCAGGCAGAGGCCGGGAAAGGCTCGCGAGCAGCGTCGACACGGCGACGGCGCCGGCGATCGTCGAGAAGGTGCCCGCGACGACGGCCAGGGCGAAAGCCACCGCCTTTCGCATTTTCATCGGCCGGCTCCGGCCACTGTCGCGTAGTCGCCGACCGGGGGCGCGCTCTCCGCCTGCAGCGGCGGCGACAGCGCCTCGAGGAAGGCAACGAGCGCGGCGCGCTCGCGCGCGTCGAGACCGAGCGGCTGCAGTTCGCTTGCGCGGCCGCCGCCGCGGTCGTGGAAATCGACGACCTGCGCGAGTGTCGCGAGAGTGCCGTTGTGCATGTACGGCGCGGTGTGCCCGACGCCGCGCAGCGAAGGCGTCGCGAAGCGACCGCGATCGGAGGCCCGGTGCGTCCAGGCCTGCGCGCCGCTGTCGATTTGCTCGGACATCGGATCGCGTGCGCCGTGTACCGCGTGATGGCGCAGCAGGCCGATCGTGCGCTCCGGGTCGCGCAGGATCTCGGGGTTCTCCGGCACGCTGAGACGATGCAGTCGTCCGTCGCTGAACGCGGCGCCCGAATGGCAGCGCGCGCAGCCGGCCTTGCCTTCGAACAGGCGCAGGCCCTCGCGCGCTTCGGCCGACAACGCCTCCGTGTCGCCGGCGCGAGCGCGATCCACCGCGTTCTCCTCGTTGCCGTGCGAAGCCGAATAGGCGGCGAGCGCCGCGACGATGCCGTCGATCGTGGGTGTCGTGCGTTCGCCCCAGGCGCGCTGCCACGCCTGCAGCAGCGGCGGAATCTGCCGCACGCGTTCGGCGATGATCTGCCTGTCCGCGTTCATCGTCACCGGCGATACGAGCATGTCGACGACGACGTCGGCGAGGCTTTCGATCGGGTAGCGGCCGTCCCACATCAGGCGCGTCTTCGACGCCAGCCCGAGCAGCGACGGCGTATTGCGAAAATGACCGGCGTGGTTGTAGCCGCGCGAAAGGGCTTCGCCGTCGGCGAAGGCCTTGTCGGGCGCGTGGCAACTCGCGCAACTGCGGCTGCCGTCTCCGGACAGGCGCGATTCGAAGAACAGCTCGCGGCCGAAGGCGACGACCGCGTCCGGCCGCGCCGCTGGCAGGCCGGCGCCGGCGAGCGCGTGCGCAAGGATCGCGCCGGTGTCCGTTGGCGCGGCGGCGGGCAACGCGACCGAGGTGGGGGCCGGGGTGGGCGCAAGCGAAGTGGAAGCGGTCGCCTTCGATGCCGTCGATGCCGGCGCGTTCGATGCCGTGGATGCGCGTATCGCGAAGTTTCCCGCCACCGCAGCACACAGCCCGGCGACGAGCGCCGCAGTCCACCCGCGCCGCCCGTTCATCGCGCGGACGGCTCGCCGTAATAACCGACCATCGGCGCGTCCTGCCGGATCGCCGCGCAGCCGCGCTTCCAGGTGAGCACTTCCTCGAGCAGGCGCGCTTCCTGCGCCGCGGAAAGGTGCCGGCCGTCGGCCGGCATCCGGATGAAGAAGTTTCGTCCCTTGTCGTTGTGGAAGAACTCGCCGCGCAGCGGACCGGCGTCGTGCTCGCGCGTCTTCGGCGCCGGATGGCAGCCCATGCAGTTCAGCGCGTACAGCGTCGCCGCCGGCGAACCCGTGCTGCGCGACTGCGCGAAGGACGGGATCGCGACAATGCCGCCGGCCAGCGCTGCGACGCCGACGGCCACGCAGGCGGCCGTCGCGATCGCGCTCAGCACTGCACGCATATGCGCGTTCATCGGGTCATGGCGAGGCATTTGCAACGATGAGCTTCCTGCCGCGCGAGACGGGCATGGACGATTGGCTCGCACGTTTTCAGGGTTGCGGCGCTTCGACGCCGGCCAGGCTGAACAGCAGCGGCTTGCCGTGCGCGAGGATCGCCGCGGTATAGGCGTGCCGGGTCGGGCGGATCTCGGTGTTCACCGTCGTGCCGCCGTCGCGGCTCGTGAGCACGGTGCCGCCCAGGCCGACCAAGACCACTTGGCCGTCGGGCAGGCGGCAGGCCGCGGTGATCGGGTTCTGCGTGTCGGTGGACGTCTCGCGCCACGAGCGCCCGCCGTCCGCGCTGCGCAGCAGCGTTCCACCCATGCCCCACAGCAGGACCGATCCGTCGGGCGATGCCATTCCGCCCCACAGCGAGCCGCTGTACGGCACCTCGATGCGCTCGAAGTGCTCGCCGTCGTCGGAGCGGAAGACGCTGCCCATCTCGGCGGCGATCCAGGTGGCGCCGTGCGCGTCGGAGAAGATCTGGTACAGGTGCACGTCCTCGTCGCCGAGCTTCAGCCGGCGCCAGGTCGCGCCGCCGTCGTCGGTGCGCGCGGCGAAGCCGAAGGAGCCGACGACAAGACCCCGGCGCAGGTCGTCGAAGTGCACCGAGAACAGTGCAACCTCGTTCCCGGCCTCGTGGCGCAGGCTCCAGTGCTCGCCGCCGTCGTCGGTGGACAGCACGACGCCGCCGTGGCCGACCGCCCAGCCGTGCCGCTCGTCGACGAACTCGACTGCGGTGAGCGTCGCGCGCGTGGGTACCGATTGCGCCTGGCGCCAGCTGCGCCCCTCGTCGTCGGACAGCAGGATCGTTCCGAAGTCGCCGGCCGCCACCAGCCGCGCGCCGGTGCGCACCGCCGCGAGCAGCGGTGCGTGCTCGGGGTGCCGTACCTTCTGCGCCTGCACCGGGCCCGACGCAGCGGTGCCGGCCGATGCGGACTTCGCAGCGGAGTCGGCAGCGGTGGCCGCCCTGGCCGCGCCGTCGGCGGGATCGTCGCCGACCAGATTGGAGGCGGCGAGCAGCTGCGCCGCGCACAGCGCCGCCGCGATGCGAAGGAACGATCGCTTCATGTTTCGCCCGCCTGCTCCGGGTCGTGCGGGTTGGCGCTCGCGAAGGCCAGCACGCGTGCGCTCTCCGCCGCTTCGTCGTCGATGCCCAGCGCCGCGCACAGCCGCTGCAGCAGCTCGAGCTCGAAGGCGGCGAGCCGGCCGTCGCTGTAGACGACCTCCCACAGCATGCGCAGCACCTCGACGCGCTCGGTCGGCTCGAATCCGTCGCGCACCGCACGCGCGAAGATCCAGTCGTCGAGGCTGGCGGCGTAGCGCTCCTCGGCCTGCTCGACGAGCCGCCGCGCATCGTGCTCCGAAAGTCCGAAGTGCTCGCGCAGCAGCCGCGCGACCGCGCCGCGCTCGTCGGGACCGGCGTGGCGATCGATGTGCGCGGCCTCGACGAGCAGCGCGGCCACTGCCAGCTGGCGCCGCTCGAATGCCGCGTGCGCGAGGGGGGGCGCGCTCGGTTCGCGCGACAGTCGGCGGATCAGGGTTTCGAACACGATGACACCCGCGACGCTTGACGCTTCAGTGGACGAGGAAAGGCGCGCGTACCGGCCGGCGGCGCGGGATCAGCACGTCGAGCGTGACGGCGATCGCCGGCAGCAGCGTGATCGCCATCAGCATGTTCACCATGAACATGAAGGTGAGCAGCAGGCCCATGTCGGCCTGGAACTTCAGTTCCGAGAACGACCAGGTGGCCACGCCCACCGACAGCGTGATCGCGGTGAACACTGTCGCGTTGCCGGTCTCCATCAGCGCCTGGCGGAACGCGACGGCGATGTTGGCGCCCTGCGCCAGGTGCAGCTGCAGGCGGTTGTAGATGTAGAACGCGTAGTCGACGCCGATGCCCACCGCCAGCACCATGACCGGCAGCGTGGCTACCGTGAGCCCGATGACGAGCTCCTTCATGAACCACGCGCCGAGGAAGGTGGCGAGCGTCAGCGGCATGCAGCAGGCGAGCATCGCGCGCCAGTCGCGGTAGGTGAAGAACACCAGCGCGACGATCGTCAGGTAGACGTACATCATCATCGGCAGCTCGGTGGTCTCGAGCACCTCGTTGGTGGCGGCCTGCACGCCGACGTTGCCGCTGGCCAGGCGCAGCGTCACGCCGCTCATCTGCTCGGCGTCGCGGAAGGCGCGCACGGCGGCGATCACATCCTTGACGGTGGTGGCCTTGTGGTCGGTGAGGAACACGTTCACCGGCAGCACCGTGCAGCCGGGGTTGAACAGCCCCGTGCCTTCCGGGATCAGGCCCACCGAATTCGCCAGCGAGCGCTCGTCGGCAGCCAGCGCGGTCCACTTCGGATGGCCCTCGTTGGTGCCGGCATAGGCCTGCTTGGCGAGTTGCGCGACCGAAGCCACCGAGATGACGCCCGGCGTGTTCTGCATCTGCCAGGCGAACTGATCGATGTAGGCCATCACCGGCTGCTTGTAGCAGCCGTCCTTCGGCGCTTCGAACACGACGGTGAGCACGTCCAGCCCGAGGTCGAAGCTGGCGACGATCGACGCTGCATCGCGGTTGAAGCGCGAATCGGCGCGCAGTTCGGGCGCGCCCGAAGCGAGGTGACCGACGTGGCGGTGCTGGCTCTGCTGGAACGCGACGGCGAACAGCACCGCGCCGGCCAGCGTGCCGATGATCGCGTTGCGGGTGTTGGCGATCCTGCCCAGCCAGGCCATCACCTGCTCGCGGCGCGCACGCAGCCGCGTCATCTGCGCGACGTAGGCGTCGTCGAAGCCCAGGTACGACGCGGCGATCGGCAGCATCACGAGATTGGTGACGATCTTGTACGCGACGCCGATCGACGCGGTGATGCCCAGCTCGCGAATCATCGGGATCGGGATCAGCGTGAGCGTGGCGAAGCCGACGAACGCGGTGACCAGCGCCATCGAGCCGGGAATCAGCAGTCCGGTGAACGCGCGCCGCGCCGCGGTGCCGCTGTCGGCGCCGGCGCAGGTTTCCTTGACGATGTAGTTGATCTGCTGCACGCCGTGCGAGACGCCGATCGCGAACACGAGGAAGGGCACGAGCACGGCGAGCGGGTCGAGTCCGTAGCCGAGCAGGCGCAGCGTGCCGAACTGCCAGACGACCGAGACGAGCGAGCAGGCGAGGGTGAGCAGCGTCAGGCGCCAGGAGCGGCAGTACAGCCACACGGACAATGCGGTGAGCACGAAGGCGAGCGCGAAGAAATGCACGACGCTGGTCGCGCCGTCGGCGATGTCGCCCACCTGCTTGGCGAAGCCGATGATCTGGATCTCGTAGCCGGCGTCCTCGTGCCGGCCGCGCACTTCCTGCTCGATGCGCGAGGCGAAGTCGAGGTAGTCGAGTTTCTTTCCGGTGGCACGGTCGGTCTCGAGCAGGTCGGCGACGACCATCGCGCCGGCGTTGTCGGTGGAGACCAGCGTTCCGATGTAGCCGCCGACCAGCGCGTTGTGCCGGATGCGCTCGATGCGCCCGTCGTCGAGGCGGTCGGGCGTGATGTCGCCGCCGATGACGTCCTCGGCCTTGAAACCTTCCTCGGTGACGCCGAGCACGCGGGTGTTCGGCGTCCACAGCGAGGTGACGGTGCGCCGGTCGATGCCCGGCAGGAACATCACCGACTGCGTGACGTCGTAGAGCTTGCGCAGGCCCGGTGCGCTCCAGATCTCGCCGTCGCGCGCGCGCACGACGACGATGATCCGGTTGGCACCGAAGACCTCGTCACGGAACTCGAAGAAGGTGCGGATGTACTCGTGGTGCTGCGGCAGCTGCTTGTCGAAGCCGGCGTCCATGTGCAGCCGGCTGGCGAACACGCCCATCACCACGGTGAACAGCGCCAGCAGCGCGAGCACCAGCGCCCGATGACCGAACAGCAGGCGCTGGAGACGTTCTACGCTGCGGGCGATCATCGGGTGCCACCGTGGGACGGGAGTTGTTGCTTCGCGGGAATCAGAACGAAACCGACGTGACCAGCGACAGGAAGTCGCGGTCCTTCATCAGGTTGTTGCCGCCGCCGCCCCAGAAGCGCGTATAGCCGATGCCGGCCTTCCACTTGTCGGAGCGGTTGAAGTTGAGCGAGACCGTCGTCGCCTTGCGGCCTTCGACGAACGGAACCGCGTTCGGCGAGGTGCCGTGGAAGTCCCAGGCGACGTCGAGCTGCGGCAGCACGTTCCAGCCGGTGTTGCCTACGTTGGCGTAGGTGAGGCCGGTGGAGAAGACCAGCCCCGCCGACGTCTTGTCGGGCAGCGTGTAGTCGGTGAGCAGGTACGGGATGCGCCCCGAACGGTCGAGGCCCGGGTAGTGCGCCACCGCGACTTCGCCGAGGAAGTAGCCCTCTTCGGCACCGACCGCGCCGATGGCGCCGCCCATGTCGGCGGGTGCCAGCAGCTTGAAGCCGGTGAGGTGCGCCTGCCACTTCTTCTCGGTGACGAAGCCGCGCATCGTCTTGCCCGGGAACTCGAAGACCGAGTACTTGCCGGCCTGCGGAGGCAACACGGTGGCGTCGATGCCGACGCTGTCCTTCGGCCGGTACGACAGCTCCATGCCGACCGCCCAGCCGCCGAGCATCGTGTTCGCCGAGACGCCGAACACGTTGCGGCTCTCGCCGTAGTCGACGAAGTAGCCCAGTCCCGCGACGTTGGTCGTGTACAGGGCGGGATCGAACTGGAACCCGACGGTGGGCAGCTTGTCGTGATAGCGGATCCAGTACAGCCCGTACTCGGTCTCCGAGCCTTCCGGCAGCCAGCGCGTGGCCAGGCCGAACTGGCCCGAGTCCTTCGGCTCGTTGGTCGGCATCTGGTCGACCAGCGTAGGCAGCGGCACGCCGGCCAGCGGAATCGTCGCGGTGCCCTGGGCCAGCTCGGCGCGCGTGAAGCGCTGGCCGGTGGTGGGATTGATCGTGCCCAGGTCGCCCACCGTTCCCGGCGGCAGGCCGAGCAGCGACGAGCTCATGAATGCGTTGTGCCCGCCCTTGCCGATGACGTCGGTTACCGAGAAGAAGGTGCCCACCGGGTCGAACTTGAACGCGTTCCAGCGGAACTGGTAGTAGCCCTCGACGCTCAACCCGTCGGCGACGTTCGCGTTGATCGACACCATCGGCGCGGGCCGGAAGATCTCCTTCAACTGCATGCCCGGCGTATGCGCGCTTTGCAGGTTGATCGCGTTGGTGACGTTGACGCCGCCGTAGATGAAGATGTCCTCGCCCCAGCTGATCACCTGGTTGCCGACCTTGATCTTCGCCGGCCGGCCGCCGATCTCGAACTCCTTGGCCAGCCACGCGTCCAGCAGCGTGACCTGGTCGATGGCGTCGCGCGCGTCGGGATCGAGCGGCATGCGCCGGGTTTCGTCGGCTCTCCAGTCCTTGATCCACGATGCGCGCAGCATCCCGCTCCACTGGCGCGGGAAGTGCAGCACGAGTTCGTGCGTGCCCTTCAATGCCGCCGAGACGATGTCGCCTTTCTTGTAGTTGAGGTCGCCGTCGTCGGCCTGCAGGTAGTTGAAGTCGGGCACCGCGACGGTACTGCCTGCAGGCAGGCCGTAGAACGCGTCGCTGCGCCGCCCGAGCTCGCTCGTCACCGGCGTGTCGCCTCCGTTGTCGTTGCCGATGATGCTTCGGTCGGGCTTCTGCAACCGCTTGACGAAGCCCAGCGAAATGGTCGAGTCGAAGCTTCCCTTCACCCAATCGTTCTCGAACTTGAAGGCGTGCGCCGGCGTGCCGGCCAGCCCGGCCGCCAGCGTCGCCAGCGCGAAGGTCACTGCATGCGCGGCGGCCGTCGGCCGTAGCGCGGCGCGCTTCGCCATTGCGGGCCGCTTCGTCGCGGCGCCTGCATTCTTCTTCGTCATCGCAGCGTTCTCCCCGTTCTTCGTTCTGCTGCCGGCGCTGCCGGCGTCGATGTCATCCGCCAAAGGGTTCGTTCGTGTCGCCGGCGTTCAACGCTCGCCGCGGCGGCGCAACTCGTCCGGACTGAACATGTTCGGGTTGATGCGGCCTTCGCGTCCGGCGAGCCAGTCGGTGGGCGCGGCCTCCTGCGTGGCCGTCTCCGCGATGTAGCGCCCGACGTTCAGGTCGTAGCCGACGAACTCCTGGCTCACGCACGCCGGAATCTCGGGTGCGACCCACAGGCTCGCTTCCTGCACGCGCCAGACCTTGCCCTGCGCGTCGTACAGGTCGGTGAGCAGCAGCGTCCAGCTGTCTTCGTCGATGAACATCACGCGGCGCGGGAAGATGTGGCGCATGCCTTCCTTCAGCGTCGCCTCGACGACCCAGACGCGGTGCAGCTCGTAGCGCATCAGGTCGCGGTTGACGTAGTCGGGCAGGTAGATGTCCTTGTACTTGCGGCTCTTGTCGATCAGCTTCCAGCTGTTGTACGGAACGTAGAGCTCCTTCTTGCCGACGAGTTTCCAGTCGTAGCGGTCCATCGCGCCGGCGTACATCGGGTACTGGTCGACCGTCTCGAGGTTCTCGTAGCCGGGCACCGGGTTGTCGTAGGCGAACGACGGCGCGCGGCGCACGCGGCGCTGGCCGGGGAAGTACAGCCACGCGTCGGAGCCGCGATCCATGAACCAGTGCACGAGGATCATTTCGCCCGCGCGCGCCGCCGGCGAGACGACTTCGTTCAGGATGTTCGCTTCGGACATCTTCAGCTCGTCGAAGCTCTTGTCCTTGTCCATGTGCAGCGGGTAGGTGACCCACTGGTTCTGCGCGAGCTGGGAGAAGTCGCCGCTCTTGGCCGAGAACAGCGTCGAGTAGTGTTCGATGCGCCCCTCGCTCTGGATGCGCAGCTTGTGGTTCCAGACCGCTTCCGCGCCGTTCTTCGGAACCGGGAACAGCACGCCGCCGCCGACGGCGTTCTCCAGTTCCCAACTGCCGTCCTTCAGTCGCGCCACGCGCGCGTTCTCGGCGCTGCGCTTGTAGACGCTGTCGGCGTAGCCACACGATCGGTGCGTCGGATAGACGTCCATCCGGTAGCCGGGCAGCGTGCGAATCAGGGTCTGCTGGCCTTCGGAGAGCTTGTCCTTGTACTTGTCGACGTTCGATGCGTCGATCGAGAACAGCACCTTGTCGTCCTTGTACGGATCGACGCGCGGGTCGGACAGCTTCCAGTTGGCCGGCGCCTTGGTGATGCCGCCGTCCCAGGCCGGAATCGTGCCGTCCTTGTTGCCGGCCTTCTCGGCGCCCATCGGGGTGAGGTCCTTGCCGAGGCGTGCAGCCTCGGCCTCGGGAACGGCCGCCGAAGCGGTGCCGCAGGCGAATGCGAGCGCGAGCGCTGCGCAGAGGGTGGTGGTCCTGGCCTTCATCTCTCCTCCCTGTCTCAGGATTTTTCCGCCACGCCGACGATCAGCGACGTGGTGCAATGGAACATCGTGCTGGTGCTGCCCATGCACCAGTTGATGTCGTTGTGCAGCGTGATGCGGTACGCCGGCCGCTCGCCGATGTTGGTGTTGCACAGGCAGCGTCCGCACGCGCTCTTGCCGCAGCAGTCGAAGTAGCTGATCAGGTAGTCCTTGCCGTCGGCCGGATTGCGGCAGGTGCCGATCCACGACACTTTCGACGGCTCGGTGCCCGGCGGGCACGAGTTCACGGTGCCGCCGCAGCACGAGCACAGGAACCCGTCGACGCCGCAGTATTTCCAGTAATCGCACTGCTTGTCGTCGGTCTGCACCTTGCCGCCTTTCGCCGCGCCTGCGCCGTGCGCATTGGCGGCGTGCGCGCTGCGGTCGAAGGGCAGCACCGGCAGCGCGACCGAGGCGCCGAGGAGCATGCGTCCCAGTCGTGCGATCGCCGAGCGGCGCGACGTGCGCTGGGCGGCGGCGCGCGCCGATCGTTCGAATGCCGCATCGAACCAGTTCATGGCCTGCTCGCCTCCATCGTCTGCATCGTTTCGCCGCGGTCGCCGAGGAACTCCTGCACCGAAGCGACGCCGAGTTCGCGCGCCGTGAACAGGCTCTCGAGCTGCTCGCGCGAATTGACGAGCCCCTTGGCGCGCACGCGCCCGACTTCGTCGACGAGCACCGCGTAGGGCAGCTTGCCGATCCGGTAGGCCATGCCGAGCTCGGTGGACAGCACGTACGGGAAGGCCGCCAGGCCCGCGCGCGTGCGGAACGCCTGGTGCTCGTCGCGTTCGCCGTCGCTGGCGAAGGCGAGTTCGAGCCAGCTGCGCTCGTCGGCGGCGATGCGCTGCAGGATCGGCAGCAGCTTCTTGCACACCGGGCAGGTGGGCGACAGGAAGAAGAGCAGCAGGCTCTTGTCGCGCGCGCCGCCGGTGGCGAAGGCGCGCCCGTCGAGCGTCTCCAGCGCCAGCGCGGGCGCGACGTCGCCGACTTTCGGTCCGGCGTCGAGCATCAGCGCGCCCATCGGCGCGATGCGTTCGTACAGCACGCCGATCTGGCGCGCCAGCGCGTACACGGTAGCGAGCAGCGCGAGCACCGCGACCCACAGGACGAGGTTCGAGACGATCAGGGCTTCGGTCATCGGCGGATCCCCGGCGAGGGCAGGCGGTGGGCGTGCGGCGACAGGCGCTGCGAATCGGACAGCAGTTCGTCGGCGGCGGCGTAGACGAACCAGAGCGCTGCGGCGGCGAAGGTGGCGGTGAAGGCGTCGAGCCACACGAGCGGGCGCGAGGCGGCCGGCGCAGCGGCGAGCGCGCATGCGGCAACGAGCACGGCGTTGCGCATGGGCAGGCGCCAGGAGAGCGTCTGACGCTGGCCCGGGCCGCCGCAACCGCAGTCGATGTCGATGCGGCCGCGCAGCAGGTTGGCGACGACGGCGCCGCTGACCAGCACGAGGATCGTGCCGGCGAGCAGCGCGCCGGCCGGGCGCAGGCCCGGCACGACGAGCAGCGCCACCGCCGCGATTTCGGCGAAGGGCAGCACGAAGCCGAGGGCGCGCGCGGCGGCCGGCGGCAGCAGCCGGTAGCGCTCGACGGCGAAGGCGAAAGCTTCGAGGTCGACGAGCTTGGACCACGCGCCTACGGCGAGCACCAGGGCGAGCGCGCCGGCCACCGCGTGGCCGAGCACCGGATCGAGCGCAGGCAGCGCCATCACTGCATCTCGATCAGCGTGGACGCCTCGCCGACGCCGTCCATGCGCTGCACGACGCGCGGCTTGTCGCCGGCGTCGATCAGCACCAGGCCCATCGTCATCGCGTCGAGTGCGACCAGGCGCGGCGCGCCGCCCTGGATCGCCGTGACCGAGATCGCGTTGTTGCCGGGGATGCGCGCGATGCGCTTTTTCGCGGCGAGGTCGAAGGCCCAGATCTCGGCGGCCGGGTTCTTGTGCGAACCTTCCTGGCCTTCCGGGTGCATCAGCACGTACATCCGGCCGCTCTTCGCGTGAATGGCGAACAGCTGGTAGCCGCCGGGGCGCCACGCCTTCTTCGCGTCGGCCGCACCGACCAGCGACCAGCTGCCGACCGCGCGCGGCGTCTCCGTGGAGAGGTCGACCTCGTACACCTTGCCGAGGAACGAGACGAAGAAGAAGCGGTCGCCGATCGTCTCCGCGTGCACGAAGATCGGATCGACGTCGGCATCGAAGAAGCGCTCGCTGCGCGCTCGCGAGGCGAGCGCGCCGCGCTCGTCGAGCGTGATCGTTTCCATCGTGCCGTCGCCGCACAGCGTGGCGAAGCGGTTCGGTGCGCTGGGCACCGGCAGCGCGAGCCAGCAGCCGGAGTTGGCCACCTCGCTGGCCAGCCTGCGCTCGCGCAGGTCGACGATGCTGATCGAGCTGGCCGGCGTGGCGTTCTGCACATAGAGCCAATGCGAATCGGGCGAGACGCTGAGCAGTCCCTTGTAGTTAAGCGCCTGCGCGCGCCGCTCCGGGATCGGGATCTCGCCGATGAACGACAGCGTTTCCGCGTCCCAGATGTCGATGACGTCGGCGCGCGTGCCGCGCCACAGGCGCGGGTAATAGGTGGTCGAGACGTAGATGCGCTTGCGATCGGGCGACAGCACCGCCTGTCCGGCGTAGGCGAGCGGGATCTGGCCGACGTAGCGCGCGGCGTCGACGTCGACCACGTGCAGGCGCCCGTCGACGATGTGCTGGATGGCGATGTCGGACACGTACGCACGCGTCGGTCCGGCCGGCGGCGCAGCGTGCACCGTTTGTTTCTCGGGAAACGATTGCGCCGATGCTGCGCTGATTCCAAGCGCCAGCAGCGACGCCTGAAGCAGGTGTGCGGCGAATCGGTTCATCACGGGAGCACTCCTCGTTCGGTCGATTCTTCGTCGACTCGCAGCGATTCTAGGAGCAGGTTTCGGCAAGGCGTTAGCCGAAATCGGCAATCGATGCGCGCCGGCGCGACCTTTCGTTGAACGCCGGAAATCGGTTGCGGATGCAACGAACCGTTGATTTCGGGGCTTGCCAAGCGCGTCGAATAGGGATTCAATCTGCCTCCCGCGGTCGTCTCACGACCCGGCCCTGGGCAGTTGCGGCCGCGGGCGATTCCCGTGGCCGGCAATCGCGGAGACTACGATGTGCATCGGCGAGCGGCCCCCGACGCAGTCCCAGCGCGACGAGTATTCGTTCGCGCGGATGCGCTCGCACGATGCCGACGAGCACGCTGCCCATCTGAGCGGCTGGGACCAGACCTACGAGCAGCTCACGCCGGGCCCCTTCGAGGGCTTTCTGTGCGAGGCACTGTTCGCCGGAATCCAGCTGTTTCGCGAGACGACGAACCAGTCGGTGCACCAGCTCGGCTCGGGACGTTCCGGCGCCTACATGTTCGGTGTTCCCGTCGCGCTGCAGGGCGAGGGCTGCTTCGACGGTCGTCCGGTAGGCCTCGATTCGGTGCTCGTGCTGCGCGACCGGCGGGGGCTGGATTTCCGCGCGCCGGTGCCGCTGGACCTCGTCGGCCTGTCGATGCCGATCGACGCGCTGCGCGCCTACGCGCTCGAGATCGACCAGCGCGACGTGGACGATGACCTGCGCGGCGTTTCGGTGGCTTCGCCGGCGCCCGAACGCGTGCGACGGCTGCGCGCTTTCCTGCTGCTCGCGCTCGAGTCGATCTGCGGGCATCCGCAGAAGCTGCTGCATCCGGTCACGCGGCGCGCGCTCGAGCAGGCGGTCTATCGCAGCGTCGTCGACACCTTCGCGGTGATGGGCGACGAGAGCGTTCCCGCGGCGGGGCCTACGCGCAGCCACGCGCTGGTCAGCCGTGCGCAGGAGTACATGCGCGAGCACGTCGACGAGCCGTTGACCATCGAGGACCTGTGCCGCGAGTTGCGGGTGAGCCGACGCACCCTGCAGTACGGCTTTCGCGAGGTGCTGCGGCTCAATCCGGTGGCCTATCTGCGTGCGCTGCGACTCAACGGCGTGCGGCGCGCGCTGCGAGCGCCGGCCGCGGGAACCAGCGTGCAGGACGTCGCGGCGCGCTGGGGATTCTGGCACCTGAGCCACTTCGCCTGCGACTACCGCCGCATGTTCGGCGAGCTTCCGTCGGAGACGCTGCACCGCGCCGCCTGAGCGCCAGGCCGCTGCGCCCGGCGCTCGTCGGCGCCGCGCGATCTGCTACGCTCGATCGCCCACCGGTCCGGTCGCGGATGTCGCTCGCCCTACTGATCGCTCTTCCCTTCATCGGCAGCGTCGTCGCGGCGCTGATGCCGTCGAACGCCCGCAACGCGGAGTCCACGCTGGCGGGCGCGCTGTCGATCGCCGCCACCGTGTGGGTGGCGTCGCTCTTCCCACAGGTGCGCGACGGCGGCGTCGTTCGCGAGCAGGTCTCCTGGCTTCCTTCGTTCGGGCTCGACCTGGTCGTGCGCATCGACGGTTTCGCGTGGATGTTCGCGATGATGATCACCGGCATCGGTGCGCTCGTCGTGCTCTATGCGCGCTACTACATGTCGCCGTCCGATCCGGTCGCGCGCTTCTTCTCGTTCCTGCTCGCGTTCATGGGATCGATGCTCGGCGTGGTCACGGCGGGCAACCTGATCCAGCTCGTCTTCTTCTGGGAGCTGACCAGCCTCTTCTCGTTCCTGCTGATCGGCTATTGGCACCACCGGCGCGATGCACGGCGCGGCGCGCGCATGGCGCTGGTCGTCACCGGCGGCGGCGGGCTGTCGCTGCTCGCCGGCGTGCTGCTGCTCGGGCGCATCGTCGGCTCCTTCGACCTCGATGCCGTGCTCGCTGCGCGCGCCGCGATCGTCGCGCACCCGCTGTATTTGCCGATGCTGCTCCTGGTTCTGACGGGCGCGCTCGCCAAGAGCGCGCAGTTCCCGTTCCAGTTCTGGCTGCCGCACGCAATGGCGGCACCCACGCCGGTATCGGCCTACCTGCATTCGGCGACGATGGTCAAGGCGGGCGTGTTCCTGATGGCCCGGCTGTGGCCGGTGCTGGCGGGAACCGATCCGTGGTTCTGGGTCGTGGGCGGTGCGGGGCTCGTCACGCTGGTGCTCGGCGCCTACATCGCGATGTTCCAGAACGACCTGAAGGGGCTGCTCGCCTACTCGACCGTAAGCCACCTCGGCCTGATCACGCTGCTGCTCGGGCTGAACAGCGCGACGGCGACGGTGGCTGCCGTGTTCCACATGCTGAACCACGCAACCTTCAAGGCATCGTTGTTCATGGCGGCGGGCATCGCCGATCACGAAACCGGCACGCGCGACCTTCGCCGGCTGCGCGGACTCGTGCACGCGATGCCGATCACGGCGACGCTGGCGCTGGTGGCCAGCGCGGCGATGGCCGGCGTGCCGCTGCTCAACGGCTTCCTGTCGAAGGAGATGTTCTTCGCCGAGACGGTGTTCGTGCGCTCGGCACCGTGGGTCGAGACGGCGCTGCCGGCGGCGGCGACGCTGGCCGGGATCTTCGCCGTCGTCTATTCGCTGCGTTTTGCCTGGGGCGTCTCCTTCGGTCCGCTGTCCACCGATCTGCCGCGCGTACCGCACGAGCCGCCGCGCTGGATGCGCGTTCCGATCGAACTGCTGGTGCTCGCCTGCCTGGTCGTCGGGATCGTCCCCGGCTGGGCGGTCGGACCTGCGCTGGCCGCCGCTGCGCTTCCGGTGGTCGGTGGCACGCTGCCGCCCTACAGCCTGGCGGTCTGGCACGGCTTCACCGCGCCGCTGGCGATGAGCCTGATCGCGATGACCGGCGGCGCGATCGGCTATCTGTGGCTGCGCCGCGCGCTGCAGCGTGGACTGCACGGCACGCCGATCGTCGGCTGGTTCGACGGCAAGCGAGCGTTCGAGCGCGCGACGATCGTCTCCAACACCGGCGCGCGCAGGCTGATGCGCGCGCTGGGCTCGGACCGCCTGCAGGCGCAGCTGTTCTGGATGGTCGCGCTCACGCTGCTCGCCGCCTGGGCCGCGCTCGGCCTCGACGGCATCAGCTGGGGCGATCGTCCGCGCGTCGCGCCGTCGCCGGTGTTCGTCGGCCTGTGGGCGATCGGCATCGTCGCCGCGGTCGCGGCGGCAGCGCAGGCGAAGTTCCACCGGCTCGCGGCGGTGACGATGCTCGCCGTCGCCGGCGTCGTCACCTGCGTCACCTTCCTGTGGTTCTCCGCGCCCGATCTCGCGCTCACGCAACTGGCGGTGGAGGTCGTCACGACGGTGCTGTTCCTGCTCGGCTTGCGCTGGTTGCCCAGGCGCGTCTTCGAGGAGGACGCGCGCGTGGCGTTGCGCGCGCGCACGCGCCGCGCGCGCGACCTCGTGCTCGCGATCGTCGTCGGCGCGGGCACTGCCGCGCTGTCGTACGCGATGCTCACGCGCGAGGCGCCGCAGAGTATCTCGCCGTTCCTGCTCGCGCGCGCGCTGCCCGAAGGCGGCGGGCGCAATGTCGTCAACGTCACGCTGGTCGATTTCCGCAGCTTCGACACGATGGGCGAGATCGCCGTGCTCGGCATCGTCGCGCTCGTCGTCTACGCGCTGCTGCGCCGCTTCCGGCCGCCGCGCGAGAGCATCGTCCCCGAGCAGCAGAAACCGGGCATCGCCGGCGATCCGCTCGACGACGTCCTCGAAGCGGCGCCCGGCGAAGACCCGGGCATCGGCTACCGCACGGTGCCGGCCGTGCTCGTGCGCCTGCTGCTGCCGATCGCTTTCGTCGTCGCGCTGCACCTGTTCCTGCGCGGGCACGACGCGCCAGGCGGCGGATTCGTCGCCGGGCTGGTCGTCGCGATCGCGTTCCTCACGCAGTACGTCGTGCTCGGCACGGCGTGGATCGAGTCGCGCGTGCACCTGCGCACGCCGTGGTGGATCGCCACCGGGCTGCTGCTCGTCGTCGCTACCGGCGCCGGCGCGATCTTCTTCGGCTATCCGTTCCTCACGACGCACACCGCGCATCTGCAAATGCCGTGGGGAGGCGAGGTGCACTTGCCGAGCGCGCTGCTGTTCGACGCGGGGGTGTTCGCCGTCGTGGTCGGCGCCACGCTGCTGATGCTCATCGCGCTCGCGCACCAGTCGTTGCGCGCGCACCGCAGGCCGGGCTGATGGAAGTCGTCCTCGCCACCGCGATCGGCGTGCTCGCCGCCTCGGGCGTCTGGCTGCTGCTGCGCCCGCGCACCTTCCAGGTATTGATGGGGCTGTCGCTGCTGTCGTACGCGGTGAACCTGTTCATCTTCAGCATGGGAAGCCTGTCGATCGACCAGCCGCCGATCGTCGTGCCGGGCGTTCCGCACGACCTGCAGCACTACACCGATCCGCTGCCGCAGGCGCTCGTGCTCACCGCGATCGTGATCAATTTCGCGATGACCGTGCTGTTTCTCGTCGTGCTGCTCGCGCTGCGCGGGTTGGCCGGCACCGACCACGTCGACGGCCGGGAGGAAACTTGATCGACTGGGCGAAAGCTGCGCTGCCGCACCTGATCGTCGTGCCGATCGTGCTGCCGCTGGCCACCGCCGCGCTGATGCTGTTCCTCGCCGAGCGTCGCCGTCGGCTGCGTGCTTCGCTCGGCATGCTGTCGTGCGTCGCGGTGCTCGCGGCGGCGATCGCGCTGCTCATGGTCGTCGCCGAGCGCGACGCGGCCGCGGTCGGCGTGTACCTGCCGGCCAACTGGCCCGCGCCGTTCGGCATCGTGCTGGTGGCGGACCGGCTGTCGGCGATGATGCTCTTCGTCACCGGCGTCATCGCGCTGGCGGCGCTCGTCTACTCGCTGGCTCGCTGGGACCGCGCCGGCGTCTACTTTCACCCGCTGTTCCAGCTGCAACTGGTGGGCGTGAACGGCGCGTTCCTCACGGCCGACGTCTTCAACCTGTTCGTCTTCTTCGAGATCCTGCTCGCCGCCTCCTACGGGCTGCTGCTGCACGGCTCGGGCGCGGCGCGCGTGCGCGCCGGGCTGCACTACATCGCGGTGAACCTGTTCGCGTCGTCGCTGTTCCTGGTCGGCGTGGCCGTCCTGTACGGCGCCGCCGGCACGTTGAATCTGGCCGATTTCGCCGCGCGCATCCCGCAGGTGGCGGCGGCCGACCGGCCGCTGCTGCACGCCGGCGCGGCGATCCTGGCGGTCGCTTTCCTGGCGAAGGCGGCGATGTGGCCGCTGAACTTCTGGCTCGTGCCGGCCTATTCGGCGGCCGGCGCGCCGGTGGCGGCGCTGTTCGCCATCCTGACCAAGGTCGGCGTCTACGCGATCCTGCGCATCTGGACGCTGCTGTTCGGCGTCGACGCCGGCGATTCGGCGAACTTCGGCGGTGCGGCGCTCACCTGGATCGGCATGGCGAGCCTCGCCGTCGCGTCGATCGGCATGCTCGCCTCGCATCATCCGGGGCGCCTGGCTGCCTGGAGCGTCGTCATCTCGTCGGCGACGCTCGTCGCAGCGATCGGCTTCGCGCGTCCGGCGCTCACCGCCGGCGCGCTCTTCTATCTGATCGGCTCGACCTTCGCGCTGGCGGCGCTGTTCCTGCTCGTCGAACTGATCGACCGCGCGCGCGAAGTCGAGCCGCAGGTGCCGCACGACGATGTCGACCCGCTTCCGTTCTCGGTCGAATACATCGAGCGGCCCGACACCAACCTCGACGAGGACGAGACGGTGCTGCTCGGCCGCGTCATCCCGGGAGCGCTCGCCTTCCTCGGCCTGGCGTTCATCGTATGCGCGCTGATGATTGCCGGACTGCCGCCGCTGTCGGGCTTTCTCGGCAAGTTCGCGATGCTCTCGTCGGCGCTCGCGCCGAGTCCCGCGCACGCTGCCGACCCGCTGTCGGCACCCGGTGTCGCCGCGTTGACGATGGTCGCGGCGCTGATCGGTTCGGGCTTCCTGTCGTTGATTGCGCTGTCGCGAGCGGGCATCCGCTACTTCTGGGCGCCGCAGGAGCGTGCGGCGCCGCGCCTGCGCGTCATCGAGACGCTGCCGATCGCCGCGCTGCTCGCGCTGTGCGCGCTGATCACGATCCGCGCCGAACCGGTGATGCGCTACACCGCCTTCGCGGCGCAGGCTCTGCACCGGCCGGCGGCGTACGTCGATGCCGTGCTCACCGCACGGCCGGTGCAGCGGCCGTGAGACGCGTCTTTCCCGCGCCGCTGCTCAGCGTTTCGCTGTTCGTGCTGTGGCTGGTGCTGGCGCGCTCGGCCAGCACGGGGCAACTGGTCATCGCCATGGTCGTCGCGGTGGCGATGCCGCTGCTCACGGCGCCGCTGTTGCCGCGGCGGCCGCGCATCCGCCGCCCGGGAATCCTGCTGCGACTGATCCTGCGCGTCGGCGGCGACGTCGTCGCTTCCAGTTTCGCCGTGGCGCGCGGCACGCTGCGCCGCCCCGCGCAGATGCCCGGCGGACGCTTCGTACGCATGGTGCTCGAGCTCGACGACCCGAACGCCATCGCCGCGCTGGCGACGATCACGACGGTGATCCCCGGCACCGTGTGGACCGAGCTTGCCGCCGACCGCAGCTGGTACATGCTGCACGTCTTCGACCTGGACGAAGACGGGGTAGATGCCTTCGTCGCGCGCTACAAGGAGCGCTACGAGCACCCGCTGAAGGAGATCTTCGAATGAGTTCGCTGCTGCCGATGGCCTCGCTGGCCACGCTCGTGCTGCTCGTCGTCGCGATGGCGCTCGCGCTGGTGCGCGTGTTGCGCGGTCCGAGCGCGCAGGATCGGGTCCTTGCGCTCGACTTCCTCTACGTCGTCGCGATGCTCGTGATGCTGGTGCTCGGCCTGCGATCGGGCGGAACGATGTATTTCGAGGCGGCGCTGATCATCGCGCTCTTCGGCTACGTCAGCACGGCGGTGCTCGGCAAGTTCCTGCTTCGCGGAGAGATCATCGAATGAGCGCCGAAGCGTCGCTCGCGCTTCCGCTCGTGCCGCTGTGGGTCGACATCGTCGTTTCGCTGCTGCTGCTCAACGGCGCCGCGTTCTGCGTCGTCGGAGCGAGCGGGCTGCTGCGCTTTCCGCATTTCTTCCTGCGCGCGCATCCGGCGGCACTGCCGTACACGATGGGGACCTGGTCGATCGCTGCCGCCTCGGTGCTGTGGTTCAGCGCAACGCAGGGCGTGCTGTCGATCCAGCCGTGGACCGTGGTGGTGCTGCTGCCGATCGGTGCGCCGGTGGCGGTGGTGTTCCTCGCGCGGGCGGCGCTGTTCCGGCTGCGGCGCATGGGAAGCGTGGGAGCGGTGGCGGCGGGTGAAGACGAGACGCTGCGAGGCGGGGCGCCGCGCGACGCCGGGCAGGGGAGCGGCTGAGGACTTTGCAAGGCCGCCCGGCGAACGGGGTCGCGTTCGGCGATGCTTCCACTGCGAGAACGAAACGGAGCGGCGCCACGCGCGCTTCGCGTCGCCGCGGTGAATAACGCGCGCTTTACGCGCATTCGGGTCGATCTGTCGATCAACGTCTGCGGGATGCGTGCGCCCTGCCGTCCTCTGCCCTGCGGTTGGAGCCGGAAAGCCGCGATGCGGCGTTGCCGAACCCGGTCGATAGCGACGGCTATCGACCGGAACCGGCGCCTTGCTTCGCGGCTTTCTGGCTCGAACGCGACCCCTGTCCATGGTCCGACAGCCTCCCAGGCGGCCGCTCGAACTCGGGATCCGGATCGAACGCTCGATCGCCGTCGGCGAACGGCTCGCCGGTCGCACGCAAGCCGGCGAAATCCCACGCCGATCGGTCGAGCAGATGCGAAGGAACGACGCGCCCGAGCGATGCGAAGACGTTCTCCACGCGCCCCGGGTAGCGTCGCTCCCATTCGCGCAGCATCTGCTTGGTCTCGCGCCGCTTCAAATTTTCCTGCGAGCCGCACAGGTTGCACGGAATGATCGGGAACGCGCGCCACTCGGCGTACGCGGCAAGGTCTTCCTCCTTCACGTAGGCGAGCGGGCGGATCACCATGTGGCGGCCGTCGTCGGAGACGAGCTTCGGCGGCATCGACTTCAGCTTTCCGCCGAAGAACAGGTTCAGGAAGAAGGTCTCGAGGATGTCGTCGCGATGGTGGCCGAGCGCGATCTTCGTCGCGCCGAGTCCGTCCGCTACGCGGTAGAGGATGCCGCGGCGCAGCCGCGAGCACAGCGAGCACATCGTGCGTCCCTGCGGGATCACGCGGGTGACGATCGAGTAGGTGTCCTGCGCCTCGATGTGGAAGGTGACGTCGAGCGTGCGCAGGTAGTCGGGCAGTACGTGCTCGGGGAAACCCGGCTGCTTCTGGTCGAGGTTCACCGCGACCAGCTCGAAGTCGATCGGGGCACGCGTGCGCAGCGTGCGCAGCAGGTCGAGCAGTGCGTAGCTGTCCTTGCCGCCGGACAGGCAGACCATCACGCGGTCGCCGGCTTCGATCATGCCGAAGTCGACGATCGCCTCGCCGGTGAGCCGCAACAGCCGCTTGTGCAGCTTGTTCCGCTCGTAGTCGCGCTTGCGCTGCAGCTCGTGCGCGCCGTTGTGCGCCCGCGCGCTCGCCGGCCCGGAGCTCGCCGCACTCGTGTCGTCCGCCGTCACCGACGAGTCGCGGTCGTGCTGGCTCACGCGAACCTCCACACCTCGACGCGCACCGAACGCGCACGCGGCAGCGGCTGCGGCTTGGTCACCGACACTTTCAGCGCGCGCAGCCCGGGAAGCCGCGCGAGTTCGTCGGCGAGCTCGCCGCAGATCGTCTCGACGAGCCGGAAGCGCCGATCGCCGCCGACCAGTCGCTCGACCGCCTCGACCACGCGCTCGTAGTTCACGGTCTCGGAGAGCAGGTCGCGGCGCTGCTGTCGCGTGACGTCGGGCACGTAGAGATCGACATCGATGACGATCGGACGGCGCTTGGCCTGCTCGCGCTCGTAGACACCGAGGAAGCAGTCGATCTCGATGTCCTGCACGAGGACGCGGTAGCAGTCGGAGAATGAGGCGATGTCGGTGGTCATCGGATTCGCTGTTCAGCGCGAGACGAGGGAGCTGCCGCCGTCGACATGCAGTACGTGGCCGGTCACGTAGTCGGCGTCGAGAAGGAACGCGACCCCGCGCGCGACGTCTTCGCCGGTGCCGATGCGTTGCAGCGGAATCGCCGCTTCGATCGCGCGCTGTTCGGCGTCGGTGAATACGTCGTGCTCGGGCCAGTCGAGCGAGCCGGGCGCCACGGCATTCACCCGGACTTCGGGCGCCATTTCGAGTGCGAGCGCGCGGGTGAGTGCGACGAGGCCCGCCTTCGCGGCGGCATAGGCCGAGAAGCCGGCGAGCGGGCGTTCGGCACGCGCGTCGGTGACGTTGACGATCGCGCCCGTGCCGGCGCGCAGCCACGGCGCTGCCGCCTGGCTGGTGAAGAACGCCGCCTTCAGGTTGCCGTCGACGATCGACGCCCACAGCGCTTCGTTCACCGAGCCGAGCGGCGTGCGCAGGAAGGTCGATGCATTGTTCACCAGTGCGTCGATGCGTCCGTGCCAGTCGGCTGCCGCCCGGACGAGCTGCTCGCAGGCGCTCGCCTGCGAGAGGTCGGCCTCGAAGACGCGTGCCGAATCGGGGCGAGCGGCGTTCAGCCGGGCGGCGAGCGCGCCGGCCTGTTCGACCGAATGCCGGCAGTGGATCGCGACGTCGGCGCCGTGCGCGTGCAGGTGCGTTGCGATCCGCGCGCCGATGCGGCGCGCCGCGCCGGTGACCAGGACGACGCGATTCGGGTGCATGGAGCGACGAGTGTACGGCATCCGTCCAAGACGGCTGGTACGATCGACGCTTCCGCTGCACGCCGCTTCGCACATGCTCGCCTTCCTGCCACCGGTCGCTCGCGCAGCGGTCGCCGTGATGCTGCTCGCCGTCAACACGCTGTTCTGGTGCGGGCTGCTGTTCCTGCTCGCGCTCGTGAAGCTGCTGCTGCCCTTGGAGCGCGTGCGCACCGCGATCGACCCGCTGCTCAATTCGATCGCCACGCGCTGGATCGCCGGCAACAACGGGTGGATGCGGCTCACCCAGCCCACCGAGTGGGACGTGGAAGGCCTCGAGCGCATCGATCCTCACGGCTGGTACCTGGTGAGCTGCAACCACCAGTCGTGGGTGGACATCTTCGTGCTGCAGCGGCTGCTGAACCGGCGGATCCCGTTGATGAAGTTCTTCCTGAAGTACGAACTGATCTACGTGCCGGTGATGGGACTGGCCTGGTGGGCGCTCGACTTCCCGTTCATGCGGCGTCACTCCGACAGGTATCTGCGCAGGCATCCGGAGAAGCGCCTCGAGGACCTGGAGACGACACGCCGGGCCTGCGAGAAGTTCGCGCGGCTGCCGACCAGCGTGATGAACTTCGTCGAGGGAACGCGCTTCACGCGCGAGAAGCACGAAGCGCAACGCTCGCCGTATCGCAACCTGCTCAAGCCGAAGTCGGGCGCGCTCGCGCTCACGCTCAATGCGCTGGGCGAGCGCTTCGATTCGCTGATCGACGTGACGATCGTCTATCCGGGCGGCGTGCCGACCTTCTGGCAGTTCCTGCGCGGCGACGTCGAGCGCATCGTCGTCCGGATGACGCGCAGGCCGATTCCGGCCGAGTTCTTCCGCGCCGACGCGATGACCGACTCGCGTGCCCGCAAGCGCGTGCAGGCGTGGCTGCACGAGCTGTGGCAGCAGAAGGACCGCCAGATCGACGCGCTGCTGCAGTCGGAACCGCAGCAGCGCGAAGCGGTCGTTGCGTGAACGCGGTTGGGCCTTCCGGGCAGGCGCTCGCCGATTCGCGCGAGCTGGTGCGGCGCATCGGCGCGGAAATCGATGCGGCCGGCGGTTCGATCGGTTTCGACCGCTACATGCAGCGTGTGCTCTACGAGCCCGGGCTGGGCTACTACACGGGGCCGAACCGCGTGTTCGGCGCCGACGGCGATTTCGTCACCGCTCCCGAAATGTCGTCGCTGTTCGGTCGCTGCATCGCGACGCAGTGCGCGCAGTGGCTCGGCGGCTCGGGCGAGATCGTCGAGTTCGGCGCCGGTTCCGGCGCGCTCGCCGCGCAGCTGTTGTCGGCGCTGCGCGATGCGCACGCATTGCCGCGGGCCTACGCCATCGTCGAGCTGTCGGCGACGCTGCGCGAGCGCCAGCGGGAAGCGATCGCCGCTGCCGGCGAGGAACTGCTCGCGCGCGTGCGCTGGCTCGACGAGCTTCCTCGGCGCATCGACGGCGTCGTGCTCGCCAACGAAGTCCTCGATGCGATGCCGGTGCGCGTCTTCCGCCTGGCGGGCACGGTGGTGTACGAGCGCCTGGTGTCGCTCGCGGACGACGGGTCGCTCGGTTGGGCCGAGCGCGTCGCCGACGAGCGCTTCGCCGCGCGCGTGCGCGAGCGCTTGGGCCAGGCATGGAGCGCCGGTGCCGACGATGCGCGCGGCTTCGACGGCGATGCGGATGCTTCCGTCGATTCGGCGCCGCTCGGCTACGTCTCGGAACTCGGCGAGCAGGCCGAAGCGTGGGTCGCCACGGTCGGCTCGCGGCTCGTGCGCGGCGCGATGCTGCTGATCGACTACGGTTTTCCGCGCCGCGAGTTCTACCACCCGCAGCGCGACCAGGGCACGCTGCGCTGCCATTTCCGCCACCGCGCGCACGACGATCCGTTCCTGTGGCCCGGGCTGCAGGACGTTACCGCGCACGTCGATTTCAGCGGCGTCGCCGAAGCTGCCGCTGGCGCCGGGCTGGACACGCTCGGCTACGCTTCCCAGGCCCGATTCCTGCTCGACTGCGGGTTGCTCGAGGCCTGCGTCGCGCTTCCGCGCGAAGATCCCGTCGGCTGGACGCGCGAGACGCAGGCGGTCCAGCGCCTGTTGTCGGAGGCGGAAATGGGAGAGTTGTTCAAGGCGATCGCGTTCGGCCGCGGCGTTCCGGACGATGCCGTCGGGTTCCGCACGCGCGACCGTCGGGCGTCGCTGTAGGCGATGTCCGGGCGCAATCGGCCCCTGCGTCGCGCCGCGTCGATCGTCCGCCGTGCGCCGATGATTGCCGGGCTGGCGTCGGTCGCGCTCGTCGCACTGGCCGCGGTCGGCGGTTTCGTCGTGATCGCCGCGTCGCCGGTCGGCGCGACGGCGACCACGGCGTCGCGGCCGTCCGAAGTCGTCACCCGCTCGATCGAGCAGCGGCCGCCGGCCCGTCCGCTCCACGAGGCGCATCGGGCAGACGAACGCGCGTTGTCGATGGACGATCTCGAAGGCCTGGTGCAGGCGTCGCGCGAGCGATGGCAGCGAAGCAGCCATGGCGCGATGCTGCTGCGCATCCTGCCCGATCGCATGCGTCCGTCGCAGTTGCCGCAGGCCGAGTCGCGCGGCGCGCGGCTCGTCGCCTTGTATTGCGTGCAGTGCCACAACCTGCCCAATCCGGCGATGCACGATGCGAGCCGCTGGCCCGAGGTGGTGCGGCGCATGGTGCCGCGCATGGAAGGACGCGGCAATCTCGGGCCGCTGATGGCCGACCTGATGCGGGCGCCGGGCACCGGCGAGCGGGCGATGGCGGCTCCGAGCGCCGACGAGGAGCGCGAGATCGTCGCCTATCTTCAGCGGCATGCGCAGCGCAGCCTCGACCTGCAGGCCGAACCCGAAGTCGCGCGGGCGCTCGAACACGGGCCGGGCCGCGTCTTTGCCGAGGCGTGCAGCCAGTGCCACGCGCTGCCCGACCCCGCGCAGCACACCGCCGGCGAGTGGCCGAAGGTCGTCGAGCGCATGCGAGAGAACCTCGACTGGATGAATCGCGTGCAGAGCGGCTCCGACCCGCGCGAACCGAAGTTGTCGGTGCCCGAGATCGTCGCCTTCCTGCAGCAGCACGCGAAGAAATGACGCAAGCGCAGCCCGCGCAGCTTTGCCCTTCTCCCTTCCCTTCCTCATGCTGAAATGGCTGCTCGTCGTCGTCGTCGCGCTCGCGCTGTTCTCGGGGCTGATGCCGGTGCTGCGCCGCTTCGGCATCGGACGGCTGCCGGGTGACTTCGAGTTCCGCGCCTTCGGTCGTGACTGGTCGATCCCGATCACGTCGACGGTGCTGCTCTCGCTGCTGGCGGCGTTGCTCGCGCGCCTGCTGTAGGAGGCTGTCGGACTATGGACAGGGGTCGCGTTCGAGCCAGAAAGCCGCGAGGCAAGGCGCCGGTTCCGGTCGATAGCCGTCGCTATCGACCGGGTTCGGCAACGCCGCATCGCGGCTTTCCGGCTCGAACCCGCAGGGCAGAGGACGGCAGGGCGCATTGCCGCGTTGGGCGAAGGCGTCGATAC
>JAJPES010000014.1 GCA_021166725.1 Burkholderiaceae bacterium
GGTGCGCGGCACCTTTGCCGGGGCGTTCAAGAAAAAACTCGGACTCACCATCACCTCGGAAAAGCCCGAGGGCGGCGAGCGTATCTACCGCGTCAGTTGAATTCGAGATGGGGTGGCGCCGCGCGAGCGCCTTCGCCTCGCGGCGCGCTCGGCGAGCCGGCTGCTGCCGAAAGGAATTTCGCGGGACCCGTCGCCGTGGGGCGCGCAGCGCCCCGCGGCCGCGGGTGCGAAAATCCCAGGCAGAGCCGGGAAGCCCCCGCGAAGCGGGGGCCGAAGCCGTGTGCGCCACGAGGCGAAGGCGCTCGCGCGCATCACCGGTCCGACGCGCCGACCGTCGAACGCGAAGCAGTCGAATGCCGTTCATGCCGCAGCCGGCGCGACCTGCGCCGCGGCACGCTCCACCAGCCGCCGCCGATAGCGCTTGTCCGCCGCCGACACGAAGCCGCCCAGCGCCATTCCCACGCAGCCGAGCCAGATCCAGTTGATGAACGGCTTCACGTGCGCGCGCACGACCCACGCCTGTCCGCCCAGCGGCTCGCCCATCGACAGATACACGTCGCGCGTCAGGCCGCGATCGATTGCCGCTTCGGTCATCGGCTGGCCGCTCGCGCGATAGATGCGCTTCTCGGGCGACAGGATTGCGATCGGCGCCGCACCTTCGGCGGCGTCCGCCCGCCGCACCTCGAAGCGGCCGCGCGTCGCGTCGTAGTTCGGCCCGGGCACGTCGCGCAGCCCGACGAAGCGCAGGGAATAGTCGCCGAGCGTGATCGTCTGACCGACCTCCATTCGCAATTCGCGGTCCACCGAATAGCTGTTCGACAGCGTGACGCCGGCGACGAAGATCGCGACGCCCAGGTGCGCGAAGTGCATTCCCCATGCGCTTGCGGGGTGCAGCCGCGCACGGCGCAGCGAGATCCGTCCATCGTGACCGCGCAGCATGTCGAGCACCGCGACGACGACGCAACCGGCGATCCACAGCGCGAAGAACAGGCCGATGCTCGTCATCGGCCGGAAGCCGTCGACGGTGAGCGGCAGCAGCAGCGACACGACGACGGCGATCGCCAGCGCCCAGCGCAGGCGCGCGAACAGATCGGGCAACTGCGCCTGCTTCCAGCGCGCGACGGGACCGATCCCCATCAGGAACAGCGCCGGCGCCATCAGCGGCACGAACACCGACTCGAAGTAGGGCGGCCCCACCGAGATCTTGCCCATCTCGAGGGTGTCGAGGATCAGCGGATAAAGCGTGCCGAGCAGCACCGCGGCCATCGCGACGACGAGCAGCACGTTGTTGGCCAGCAGCAGCGATTCGCGCGAGACGGCGGAGAAGCCCGGGCCGTTGCCGATGGTCGGCGCGCGCACGGCGAACAGCGTCAGCGATCCGCCGATGACGAGCGACAGGAAGAACAGGATGAACACGCCGCGTGCGGGATCGGTTGCGAAGGCGTGCACCGAGGTGAGCACGCCCGAGCGCACGAGGAAGGTACCGAGCAGGCTCAGCCCGAAGCCGAGGATCGCCAGCAGCACCGTCCAGCTCTTGAAGGTGCCGCGCTTTTCGGCCACCGCGAGCGAGTGGACGAGGGCGGTGGCGACCAGCCACGGCATGAACGAGGCGTTCTCGACCGGATCCCAGAACCACCAGCCACCCCAGCCCAGCTCGTAGTACGCCCAGAACGAACCGAGCGCGATGCCCAGCGTGAGGAAGCACCATGCGACGACAGTCCACGGCCGTGCCCAGCGCGCCCACGCGGCGTCGAAGCGACCGCCGATGAGCCCTGCGATCGAGAACGCGAAGGCCACCGAAAGCCCGACGTAGCCCATGTAGAGCAGCGGCGGGTGGAACACCATGCCGGGGTCCTGCAGCAGCGGATTGAGGTCGCGCCCGTCCATGGCCGCCGGCATCAGACGCTCGAAGGGATTGGACGTGAACAGCAGGAACAGCAGGAAGCCGGCGCCCACCAGCCCCATCGTGGACAGGATGCGCGCGCGCAGCACGTCGGGCAGCGACGACGAGAAGAACGAGACCGCGCCGGTCCAGAACGACAGGATCAGCACCCACAGCAGCATCGAGCCTTCGTGCGACCCCCAGGTGGCGGCGATGCGGTACTGCAGCGGCAGGTGCAGGTTCGAGTGCGTGGCGACCAGTGCGACGCTGAAGTCGTTGCGCACGAACAGGGCAGCGAGCGAACCGAAGGCGAGGATCGCGAGCGCCGCGAGCAGTAGCGCGGCCGGGCGATCGACCGCCATCAAGCGCGCGCCGGTCGTGCCGCGCACGAAGCTGCCGGCCATCGGCAGGACGCCGAGGACGATCGCGACGGCGAGCGCGAGGGCGAGCATGTACTGCCCGAATTCGGCGATCATCTGCGAACCTCCTCGATACGATGTGCGTTCAGCGGTCGGCCTGCTGGAACTGCGACGGCGCACCCACCGGGTGCCCGGCGCGGCGCAGCGCCTCGGCGGCCTCCGGCGGCATGTAGTTCTCGTCGTGCTTGGCGAGCACTTCGCGCGCCTTGAAGGTGCCGTCGGATTGCAGCGTCCCTTGCGCGACGACGCCGCGGCCTTCCTTGAACAGGTCGGGCAGGATCCCGGTGTAGGCAACCGAGATCGTCTTCGCATTGTCGGTCACGCGGAAGGTGACGGTCGTGCCGTCGCCGACGCGCTTCACGCTTTCGGGCTCGACCAGCCCGCCGATGCGGAAGGTCTTGTTGGTCGGTGCTTCGCCGTCGACGATCTGCGTCGGCGTGAAGAAGAACACGAGGTTGCTGCGGAATGCGTTCGTGACGAAGGTGGCGGCGACGGCCAGTGCCGCGAGGCCGCCGATGATCCACAGCAATCGGCGATGACGTGCTTTCATTCGGTATTCCCGCGGAGATGGGCTCGCAGCAACCGCTGCTCGGGAGCTCGGAGCGGCTGCTCGGAGGCCCGCAGCGACTGCTCGGCACGCAGTTCGTCGGCGTGTCGCTGCGCCGTGCGGCGGCGCTGGTGCAGGGCGAACAGCTCGACGACGATGGCGAGCGCGAGCATGCCGTACGAGCTCCAGACGTAGAAGCCGTAGCCGCCCATGTGCAACCAGCCGAGCATCGCTTCGTCTCCGCTCAGCGCGCCATCGCACTCGATGCGGAGCCGTCGTCGGCCGGCGCGCGGCTGTCGTCGGCGATGCGTGACATCCAGCCGCTCGCCGCCTCGCGCTCGATGATGATGCTGCGCACGCGATGCAGCGCGACCGCAATCGTGTACGCCCACGCGGCGAAGGTCAGCAGCATCATTCCGGTGAGCATGGTCTGCGCCATCTTCGGCGCGGCCGTCATCGAGATCGTGGCGCCCTGGTGCAGCGTGTTCCACCAGCGCACGGAGAAATAGATGATCGGTACGTTGATCGCGCCGACCAGCGCGAGCAGTCCTGCCGCGCGATCGGCGCGACGAGGATCGTCGATCGACGCGCGCAACGCAATGTAGCCGAGGTACAGGAAGAGCAGGATCAGCGTGGACGTGAGGCGCGCGTCCCACACCCAGTAGGCGCCCCAGGTGGGCCTGCCCCAGAAGGCGCCGGTCCACAGCGCGACGAAGGCCCACATCGCGCCGGTCGGGGCGAGCGCCTGCGCCATCATCGCGGACAGGCGCGTATTGAACGCGAGCGAGATCGCCGACCAGAACGCGATCACGAGGTAGATGAACATCGCCATCCAAGCGGCCGGCACGTGGATGTAGATGATCCGGTACGCCTCGCCCTGCTGCCAGTCGGTGGGGGCGACGAAGAAGGCCACGTAGAGGCCGGCAACCGCGAGCAGCGTGGCGATTGCGGCAAACACCGGCGTCAGCCGCTGGGCGAGCGGGAAGAAGCTGGCCGGCGACGCATAGCGATACCAGGACCGGGCAAAGGTGGTCATTCGTGTGCGATTCTAACCGCGAGCGCCGTTGCAGCCGGGCCCAGCACCCAGGCGGCGATTGCGCCGGCGGCCAGCAACGACAGGTGCGCCTCCGATCCGAGCCCCGCAGCCTGTGATTCCACCGATCCGGCGCCGAAGATCAGCACGGGAACAGCCAGCGGCAGGACGAGCAGTGCCAGCAGCGACGAACCGCCGCGTGCGCCGAGCGTGAGCGCAGCGGCCACGGCGCCGAGCCACGACAGGATCGGCGTACCGAGCGCCAGCGAGACGACGAGGACGCCGATCGCCTCGGCGCCCAGGCCGAACTGCAGACCTGCAAGCGGCGCGAGCAATACCAGCGGCAGTCCGGTGGCGGCCCAATGCGCGAGCACTTTTCCGGCAACCAGCGCGGGTAGCGGCGCCGGTGCGAGCACCATCTGCTCGAGCGTGCCGTCGCCGTGGTCGGCGGCGAACAGGCGGGCGAGCCCCAGCAGGCTCGCCAGCAGTGCGGCGACCCAGACGATTCCGGCGGCGATCGTGCGCAGCAGGTCCGGATCGGGGCTGACGGCGAGCGGGAACAGGCTCGTCACCAGCAGGAAGAAGACGACGATCAGCGCGAGCTCGCTGCGCGAGCGCATCGCCAGCCGCAGATCGCGCACGCAAGCCCAGCGCAACGCCGACAGCACGCCCGGTGGCGTGGGCGCGTTCACGATCTCGCGTCGTCGAGCGAGAGCCGGGTCGGGATCGCGGCGCATGGCAGGGGCTGGTGGGTGGCGATGAGCGCGAGGCCGCCTTCACGCAGGTGCGCGTCGATCAGCGTGCCGAGCAGGCCCAGCGCGTCGGCGTCGAGCGCGGTGCCCGGCTCGTCCAGCAGCCACAGCTTGCGGGCGTGCGAGCACGACAGGCGGGCGAGCGAAACGCGGCGTCGTTGTCCGGCCGACAGTCGCGCGAAGGGCAGCCGCGACTGGCGCGCCAGGCCGACACGCTCGATTGCCGTTTGCAGCGTGCCCGACGACGCTGGAAGGCCGTCGATCGCCAGTTGCATCGAAAGGTTCTCGCGCACGTCGAACGCGTCCTTCCATCCGGGAGCGTGTCCCTGGTAGACGCACTGCGCGCGCCATTCGGCGTCGTCCACGCGGCGCGGCGCGCCCCGCCACAGGACTTTTCCGGACAGCGGCCGCGCCAGGCCGGCGAGCGTGCGCAGCAGCGTCGACTTGCCGCTGCCGTTGGGGCCGACCAGCATCGTCCACTGCCCCGGCGCGATGCGCAGGTCGAGCGCGCAGAACAGCGTGCGCAGTCCGGCGGCGCAGGCCAGCGCGCGCACCTCGAGCCCCGCGTCGGCGACGGACAACGTCAACGCGAAACGACCTGGTCGAGGACGATGCGCAGGTCGTCGGCGCCCGGTCGCACGTTCTCGACGCGGCCGAACAGATCGCCGGGTTCGCGCATCGCCTGGCCGCTACGGCTCAGGCGCGCCTCGATCTCGAGCGATGCGACGCCGGAGAGCCGGCGCGAAGGATCCATCGCGTTGCTGTCGTCGAGCGTGAACGAAACCGGAAAGGTGGGTGCCGGCAGCCGCGCGACGGCAATCGGAACCGGCGGGCCGCCGCTGGCGCGCGCGATGACGAACAGCGTGCCGCCGCGAGCGGCCTGCTCGGCAAGCGATGGATCGACGGCGACGGTGCCGGCGAGCGAGACGGCCGCGCCCTGCGCGGTGGGCGCCTGCGCGACCGTGCCGTCGGCGGGCGATGTCGCTCCGATCTCGCCGTCGATGCGCTTCAGAATGCCGGCGATCTGCGTTGCCTCCTCGCTGCCGGGAGCGAGGAAGGTCTGCAGTTGCTGCAGGTACGAGCGCGCGCGCGGCAGGTTGCCGAGCCGGTATTGCGCGGCCCCCATCAGTGCGACCGCTTTCGGTTCGTTCGGGTCGATCGCCAGCGCCCGTTCGAGCAGTTCCACCGGCTGGCCGGCGAAATCACCGCCCGCGCGCAATGCAGCGGATTCGGCGTAATCGGTGAGCAGTCGGGCGTCGTTGGGCAATCGTTCGATCGCCTTCGCAAATGCGGCGACCGCTTCGTCGTGCCGGCCCTGCATCTTGCGCGCTTCGGCGAGCATCGCCCATGCTTCGGCGTCATCCGGCTGCTCGCGCGTTCGCTGCTCGATGCGATCGATCATCGCTTCGACCTGCGCTGCGTCGACCGGCCCGGGCGCGGCGTTCGGATCGACCGACGCGAGATGCGGTGCGCCCACCTGGCGATACACGCCCAGCGCCACGAGCGGCACCAGCAAAGCGACGAACAACGCGGCGACCCAAGCCGCGCGCGGCGAAGACGACGGCGCTGCGAGTGCGGCGGCGGTGCCGCTCGTCGAACTCGAGGCATCCGCGGATGCATCCGCCTCGGTCGCTTCCGGCAGGTCTTCGGCCAGCTGGCGGACGAGGTCGGCGTGCGCCTGTTCCGCCTCGGCGGCCGTGAGCCGTCCGGCGTCGCGCTCGCGCTCGATTTCGCGCCGCCGGTCGCGGAACACGGCGAGGCGTCGTTCGTCGTCGCGACGCGCGTTCGCGACCGGGCGGCGCGTCGAAACGAGCGGCCAGACGACCAGGGCGGTCGCCAGCACGGTGACGATCGCGATGGAGATCCACAGGGCCATCGGCGGAGGGGCCGCGGCTGTGCGCAGCGGCACGGAAAGGAAACTAACCGGTCATTGTCTCACAATGACCCTGCGCAGCGCTCAGTCTCTCGCGTCTTCCGACAGGCGCCGGCCGAGCGCGTCGAGGAAGACACTGCAACGCTCGAGTTGCGCGGTTTCGACGTATTCGTCGGGCTGGTGGGCAACGGCAATGTCGCCGGGCCCGCAGACGACGGTGGGAATGCCGATGGCCTGCAGGATTCCCGCCTCGGTGCCGAAGCTCACGCGGCGCGCTTCCGGGTGTTCGCACAGCGGCGCGACCGCCTGCGCCAGCGACCGGTTGCCGCGCTCGTCCAGCGGCGGCGTGTCGAAGATCTCGTCGAAGAAGATCGAGGTGTCGGCGGCGATGCGCCGCATCGCCGGCAGCACCACCTCGTCGCAGTGTCGGCGCACCCGCTCGAGCACCTCTGCCGAGCGCACGCCCGGCAGCGTGCGGATCTCGAGCACGAACTCGCAGTCTTTCGCAGTGATGTTGTGCGCCGTCCCGCCCTCGATGCGCCCGACGTGCACGCTGGTGTGTGGATACTCGAAGCCGTCGTGCCGGGCGGCGGCATCGAGCTCTCGCTGCAGCTCGCCGATGAAGACGATGATCTGCGCCGCCTGCTCGACGGCCGAGACTCCGCGATCGCGCAGCGACGAATGCACTGAATGCCCGCGAACGTGCACCCGGTAGCCGGCCGCTCCCTTGTTGGCGACCACGAGTTGCATCGACGTAGGCTCGCCGATGATGCACGCGGCCGGCAGCAGCGGCGCGTCGGCGAGGTGCGCAGCGAGCGTGCGCATGCCGCGCATCGTCGTCTCCTCGTCGTAGGAGAATACGACATGCAGCGGCGCGCGCAAGCGGCGCGCGGCCAGCCGCGGCGCAGCGTCGAGCACGCAGGCGAGGAAGCCCTTCATGTCGGCGGCGCCGCGTGCATGCAGCCTTCCGTCCTGCTCGCGCAATACGAAGGGGTCGGAGGACCAGTCCTGCCCGCTGACCGGCACGACGTCGGAGTGCCCCGACAGCATCCAGCCGGCGACGTCGTCGGGGCCCACGGTGGCGAACAGGTTCGCCTTTCCCGCTTCGTCGCCGTGCTGGACGAAGCAGCGAAAGCCCGCGTCTTCCAGCCGCTGCGCGGCCCAGTCGATCAGTTCGACGTTCGGCTTCGCGCTGACCGTATCGAAGGCGACGAGCCGGCGCAGAAGTTCGACGGTGGAACGTGCGCCGGCCATCGGGTCAGTCGCGTTGCGTGATGAACTTGGTATTCAGGTAGCCGTCGAAGGTCTCGATGCCGCCTTCGCTGCCCCAGCCGCTGTCCTTCACGCCGCCGAACGGCGCTTCGGCGATCGCCTGTCCGAAATGGTTGATGTTGACGTTGCCGGCCTCGAGCGCATTGGCCGCGGCGTTCGCGTATTTCGTCGACGTCGTGAACACGTACGACGACAGGCCGTAGGGCAGCGCGTTGGCGCGACGGATGACGTCGTCGAAGTCGCTGAAGCGTGCGAACGGCGCGATCGGGCCGAAGGGCTCGCTGGTCATCAGCAGTGCGTCGTCGGGCAGGCCGGTGACGACGGTGGGCGCGAAGAAGTTGCCGCGCTCGGACAGGCGTTCGCCGCCCAGCTCGATGCGCCCGCCGCGCCGGCTCGCGTCGTCGACGAACTGCTCCATCGCCGGCACGCGGCGCTCGTGTGCGAGCGGACCCATGCGGGTGCCCTCGTCGAGTCCGGCGCCCACTTTCATTTCGCGCGTCTTCTCGAGGAAGCGCGCGAGGAAGCGATCGTGGATCTTCTCGTGCAGATAGAAGCGCGTGGGCGATACGCAGACCTGTCCGGCGTTGCGGAACTTGAACGCCTGCAGCAGATCGGCGGCGCGATCGACGTCGGCGTCTTCGAAGACGAGCACGGGTGAATGACCGCCCAGCTCCATCGTCGTGCGCTTCATGTGCTGTGCGGCGAGCGCGGCGAGCTGCTTGCCGACCGGCACCGAGCCGGTGAACGAGACCTTGCGCACGATCGGCGAGCGCACCAGGTAGTCGGAGACCTCGTGCGGTACGCCCCAGACGACGTTCAGGCACCCGGCCGGAAGCCCCGCGTCGTGGAAGACGCGTGCGAGCGCGACGATCGCGCTCGGCGCGTCTTCGGGTCCCTTGAGCACGATCGTGCAGCCCGAGGCGAGTGCGGCGCCGATTTTGCGGATGGCCTGGCTGGCCGGGAAGTTCCACGGCGTGAACGCCGCGCAGACGCCGACCGGCTGTCGCACGACGAGCTGGCGCACCGCCGGGTGGCGCGGCGGGATCACGCGTCCGTAGATGCGCCGGCCTTCCTCGGCGTGCCATTCGGCGTGCTCTGCACAGCCCTTCACTTCGTTGACCGCCTCGGCGAGCGGCTTGCCCTGGTCGAGCGTGATGTTGCGGCCGATCTCCGGCGCGCGTTCGCGCAGCAGGTCGGCGGCCTTGCGCAGGATGCGGCTGCGTTCCAGCGGAGAGGTGTCGCGCCAGCCGGGAAACGCGCGCTGAGCGGCGGCGAGCGCGCGATCGAGATCTTCGCGCGTGGCGTGCGGCAGCTTGCCGATCACCTCGCCGGTGGCGGGATCGAAGACGTCCTGCTCGCGGCGGCCCTGCGCCGCGATGAACTCGCCATCGATGTAGAGACGGAGATCCTCGTACATGGAGCGCATCACCTCGCTGGTTCGACAAGCCTTCGATTGTGACACGCGAGGGATTCTCACTCCTCCTGCTGCGGGCGCCACGCGGCGTGCAGCTTGTGCTGAACCGGTGCGGGCGCTTCCTCGTAGCCGAGCAGCTCGAGCGAATAGCTGCCCTGGCCGCCGGTGATCGCCTTCAGTCTTCCCTGGAAGTCGGCCAGCTCGGCCATCGGCGCGCGCGCATTCATCGTCGCCATTCCGGCCCGCGCGGAGTCGGCGCCCGAGACCTGTCCGCGACGCGCCGACAACTCGCCGGACACCGCGCCGATGGCGTCGGCCGGAATTGTCAGCTCGAGCGCGACGATCGGCTCGAGCACGACCGGACGCGCCTTCGACGCTGCATCGAGGAAAGCCTTGCGTCCGGCAGTGATGAATGCGATCTCCTTGCCGTCGACCGGATGCGTCTTGCCGTCGTAGACGGTGACCTTGACGTCCTGCACGGGAAAGCCGGCGACCGCACCGCCGGCGAGCGCCTGCCGCACGCCTTTCTCCACGGCGGGGATGAACGGCCCGGGAATCGCACCGCCCTTGACCTCGTCGACGAAGCGAAAGCCCTCGCCGCGCGCCAACGGCTCGACGCGCAGGAACACCTCGCCGAACTGGCCCGCGCCTCCGCTCTGCTTCTTGTGACGGTGATGGCCTTCGGCGTAGCCCGAGATCGTCTCGCGATACGGCACGGTGGGCGGATGCGCGTCGACCTCGAGCTTGTACTGCGAGCGGATGCGCTCGAGCACGCGCGACACGTGCACTTCGCCCAGGCCGCGCACCACCGCCTCGTGCGTCGTCGGATCGTGCTCGACCGCGAGACTCGGATCTTCCGCGCAAAGTCGGTGCAGCACCTCGGAGAGTTTCTGCTCGTCGCCGCGCTTCTTCACGCGGATTGCCAGGCCGTAGACCGCGTGCGGCAGCGGCAGCGGCCGATAGTGGATCGTCGCGTCGTCGGGCGCATCGTGCAGCACCGCGTCGTAGGCGAGCTCCTCGATTTTCGTGAGTGCGCAGATTTCGCCGGGACCGGCTGCGGCGAGCGGGCGCAGGTCGTGACCCTGGACCAGTTGCGGCGCGCCGGCGCGCACCGCCTTGCGGCCCTCGCCGACGTACAGCGGTGTGTCGGGAACGATCGTTCCCTGGTGCACGCGCACGATCGCGATGCGCCCGACGTACGGATCGATCTCGACCTTGAAGACGTGCGCGAGCACGTGGTCGTCGGCGCGACGCGAGGTGGCGAAGGGATCGGCACGCGAGGCGTCGCCGCCGGGCCAGCGCTCGAACAGCGGCGGGTTGCCTTCGAGCGGGCTGGGTGCCAGCCGCACGACGAAGTCCAGCAACTCGTTCACGCCGACGCCGCTGCGCGACGACGCGAACAGCACCGGCACGATGTGGCCGTCGCGCAGCGCGCGCTCGAAGGCGTCGTGCAGTTCGCCGGCCTCGATCGATTCGCCCGCCAGGTAGCGTTCGGTGAGCGCGTCGTCGACCTCGACGACCTGCTCGACGAGCGCCTGATGCGCGTCGGCCACCGAGGAGAAGTCGGTCGCCACGCCTTCCGGTGAAAAGAAGCAGTCGATGACACGCTTCGCGCCGTCGGCCGGCAGGTTCAGCGGCAGGCATTCGGCGCCGAAAGTGGCACGCAGCTCCTCCACGCGGGCCGGCAGGTCGACGCCTTCGGCGTCGATGCGGTGCACGACGACGAAGCGGCACAGGCGCCGCGTCTGCGCGAGCAGTGCCATGCGGGCGGTGGACATCTCGACGCCGCGCTGCGCGTCGACGACGATGGCCACCGACTCGACGGCGTCGAGTGCCGCCATTGCCCGACCGGAAAAGTCGGGATATCCGGGCGTATCGAGCAGGTGGACCCGCACGCCTTCGTGCTCGAAATGGGTGCAGGCGACCTTCAGCGAGTGCGCGTGTTCCTTTTCGAGCGGGTCGTAGTCGCAGACCGTGTTGCCGCGCTCGACCGAGCCAGGCGCCGCGATCGCGCCCGCCGCGCTGAGCATCGACTCGATCAGCGAGGTCTTGCCCACTCCCGCGTGTCCGACCAGTGCGAGCGTTCGAAGGTTCTCGATCGGATGCGCGGGCATGCGTTGTCTCCCCGTCGTTGGACGATATCCGGTAACCCGGTGTCCGAAGCATGAGTCCAGAGGAGCGGCCCGCGCAAGCATTCCGCCTTCCGGGCTGCGGACGCGCGTCCCTCTCGTTCGGGATCCCCCAAAAGGGGTATTGGGCGGCTACTCCGAGCCGCCTAGTCTGTCAGCTCAGCCATGCCCGGCCCCGGCTGCGCGACGAGCAGCGACGCGGCGAGGCCGGCGCCGGAAGGAAGAAGAGCAGTGAGCCGTCGAGTCATGGTTGTCCAGCGGTCGGGCGGGACGCTCGACATCGATGCCCTCCTGATGGCAAGCGGATGGGCGGCGCAGCGTGTATGCGACGTCGATGCGCTCGCCGTCGAGGCGACCCGCTGCAGCGTCGGCATTGCCGTCCTCGACGATTGCGCCGCCTTCCGTCGCACCGGCTTGCTCGGCGCGATCAGCGGCACCGACCTCGAATGGATCGGCATCGCGCCGCGCGGGGCGGTCGACGATCCTGCCTGTGCGCAGCTGCTGTGCAACTTCTTCGACTACCTGACGCTGCCGGTCGAGGCCGATCACCTGCGCTTCGCGCTCGGCCATGCGCATGGAAAGGCGCAACTGCGCGAGCGCCAACTTCGAATGGGCGCAGGTGCCGCCACCCTCGGCATGATCGGCGCGAGCCCGCCGATGCAGCAGTTGTATCGCACGATCGAGAAGGTCGCACGCGCCGATGCGCCGGTGCTGATCAGCGGCGAGAGCGGCACCGGCAAGGAGCTTGCCGCGCAGGCCATCCATCGCGCGTCGAGCCGCCGCAACGGCCCTTTCGTGGCGCTGAACTGCGGAGCGATACCGTCGTCGTTGATCCAGTCGCAGCTGTTCGGTCACGAGAAGGGTTCGTTCACCAGCGCGCATCGACGCGAAATCGGCAGCCTCGAAGCCGCCGGCGGTGGAACGCTGTTCCTCGACGAGATCGGCGACCTGCCGCTCGAGGCGCAGGCGAGCCTGCTGCGTTTCCTGCAGGAATCGACGATCACCCGCGTCGGCTCGACCGACTCGCTGAAGCTCGACGTGCGCGTGGTCGCCGCCACGCACGTCGACCTGGTTGCGGCAGTGCGCGAGCGCCGTTTCCGCGAAGACCTGTTCTATCGCCTGAACGTGCTGCGCGTCGAAGTGCCGCCGCTGCGCGCGCGGCGCGACGACGTCGAAGCGCATGCGCGGCACGTGCTGGCTCGCTATCGACGCGACGCTTCGCCGGCGCTGCTCGGATTTTCCGAAGCGGCGCTGGCGGGGCTGCGAGCGCACTCGTGGCCGGGCAACGTGCGCGAGCTGGTCAATCGCGTACACGGCGCGATGATCCTGTGCGAGGGGACGTGGATCACTCCGGCCGACCTCGGGCTCGACGCGCCGCCCCGCTCCATGGGTGCCGTCTCGCTGGCCGGCGCACGACAGAGCAGCGAGCGCGAGCTGGTTCTCGCCGCGCTGCAACGCAATGCCCACAACGTGTCGGCCACCGCGCGCGAACTGGGCGTCTCGCGCGTCACGCTGTATCGCCTGGCGCGGCGCCTGTCGATCGAGACGAAGGCGGGGCCCGAGCGCCAGGCGCGGGAGAGGGCGTTCGGCGGCTACGGATAGGTGATCGCCTTTCCGGCCGTCGTCCAGGGGAGGGGTGATGAGCACGAAAACAGGAAGACGTGCCACGAGGCGCGCTTTCGCCGCGGTGTTGGCAGCGGGGTCGACGACCCTGCTCGTGCCAGCAACGGCGAGCGGGCAACAGGCGCCGAGCGAGGCCGAAGTGCGGGCCCTCGCGCAGCGCATCGAGGCGGGCGAACGACGACTGCGCGCGCTGGAGGCGCAACTGCAGGAAGAGCGACGCGTGCTCCTCGCGATCCGCCGCGCTTTCCAGCAGCAGACGCGCGGTGGCGACGCCGATCTCGCCGCGATGGCCGGCCGTGGCGCCGGCGACCTCGCGCAGGCGCCGGTCACCGAAACGCCGGGCGTGACGCCTGCGGCCGCAGCGCCGAGCGGCCCAGTAGGCGAAGCGCCGCCGCAGCCCGCGCAGCCGGCTGCGCCGGCACGCATCTTCGAAGAACCGACGGCGTTGACGCCGCATGGCAAGTTCGTGCTCGAACCTTCGTACCAGTTCGTCCATTCCACCGACAACCGGGTCGCGCTGGTCGGCTTCAGCGTGATTCCGGCGATCACGATCGGGCTGATCGACGTTCGCCGTGTATCGCGCGACATCCACACGCTGGCGCTCACCGGGCGCTACGGCGTGACCAATCGCTTCGAGGTCGAAGCGAAGGTGCCGTGGGTGCATGCGAGCAGCCACACGCAGACGCGCGCGCTCGCCACGCCGTCGTTCACCGACGAAACTTTCGACGCGAGCGGCTCGGGGCTCGGCGACATCGAGCTGGCCGGGCGCTACCAGTTCAACGCATTCCGCGGCGACAACGCCGTGTACATCGGGCATCTGCGCTACAAGTCGCGTACCGGCACCGGCGTCTTCGAGGTACCGATCGACGAGACCGGCCTGCAGACCGAGCTGCCCACCGGCTCCGGCTTTCACGGGCTGCAGACCGGGGTCACCTTCCTCTATCCGTCGGATCCGGCAGTCTTCTTCGGCGGCGCGGCCTATACGTACAACTTCGCGCGGGATGTCGGGCACGGTTTCGGCAAGGTGCGCCCGGGCAGCGTTATCGACCTGAATGCCGGCATGGGACTTGCACTGAACGATCGAGCGTCGTTCAGCATCGGCTACCAGCACAGCATCGTCGGCAGCATGCAGCAGCGCGATCCGGAAGAAGTCGCGCGCGTGCTCGCGCGCACCGGCCGCCTGCAACTCGGCACGATGCGCTTCGGACTCGGCTACCGCCTCACGCAGAAGACGAACCTCAACGTATCGCTCGGCATCGGCGTGACCGACGACACCCCCGACTTCGAGTTGACGGTGCGGTTTCCGTATTCGCTCTGAGGAAGGGAAAACCGGGGTCCGACCACCGTTCTTCCGGACAGAACCCTTGTCTTACCCCGGTTTTACCCCGGGTCCCGGGTTTTACGGTGGTCTTTCCCCGGGTTTTAACCGTTCAAGCCCCCCGGCGCGGCAG
>JAJPES010000049.1 GCA_021166725.1 Burkholderiaceae bacterium
GGGGCTCGCCCGGGGTGGCCGGCGTCGGGCTGGGCGTTTTGCGGGGTTGCGCTCGGGGGTCTACCCCGCCGGTTATCGCGGCCTCCGCGCGCCTTGCACTGCATCCCTGCCGTCTGCGCGACCCCTGTCCATGGTCCGACAGCCTCCTGGGCGGCCGCTCCGCGCTTCATTCCTCCGGCCGCTCGCCTGCAGCGCGCAGTGCGATGCGCATCAGGTCGGCCATCGTGCGCGCGCCAAGCTTGTCCATGATGTTCGCGCGGTGCGCTTCGACCGTCTTGATGCTGATGCCGAGGTCGTCGGCGATCTGCTTGTTCAGGCGGCCGGAGACGATCAGGTCGAGCACCTGGCGCTCGCGCGCGGTGAGCCGCTCGACGCGCTCGTGCGCATCGCGATCGTCGCGCCGGTTGCGCGCCAGCGCTTCGGCGCGCTTCAGGCACTCGCCGACCAGCTGGCGCAGCTGCGCGTCGCTGAACGGCTTCTCGAGGAAGTCGTAGGCGCCCTTCTTCATCTGCGAGACCGCCATCGGCACGTCCCCGTGGCCGGTGACGAAGATCAGCGGCAGCGTCGAGCCGCGGCGCACGAGTTCCTCGTGCAGTTCGAGCCCCGACATGCCGGGCATGCGCACGTCGAGCAGAAGGCAGGCGATCGGCTCCGGGTCGGGCAACTGCTCCAGGAACTCTTCGGCGCCGGCAAAGGTGGCGACCTCGAAGCCGTTGGCTTCCAGCAGCCAGCGCGTGGAGTCGCGCACCGCCTCGTCGTCGTCCACCACGTAGACCAGGCCGCCGCCTCGCGGCTCGGGCTCGTCGGAGTCGATCGGTTCGAGGCGCGGGTCGGAAGTCATGGTCATCGGCGGGTTTTTCTCGCAGGGGAGGACGGAAGACAGCGGGACGGGCATGGACGATCGGTTCACACGGTTGCTCAGGCGGCAACGGCGGCGACGACGCGCGCGTCGATGGGCACGGTGAAGCGGAAGCTGCAGCCGCCGTCCTCGGGCGTCTGCGCCCACAGGCGTCCCTTGTGCGATTCGACGATCGAGCGGCAGATGTTCAGCCCCATTCCCATGCCTTCGCTCTTCGTCGTGAAGAAGGGCTCGAACAGCCGATCGCGCGTGTCGGTGGCCAGGCCCGCGCCGCGGTCGGTGACGCTGAATTCGAGCTGCTCGTCGTGCTGCTCGACAGCGAGCACGACGCATCGCGAAGCGCCCGCGGGGGCGTCGCGCATCGCGTCGAGGCCGTTCTTCAGCAGGTTCAGCAGCACCTGCTCGATCAGGATCGGATCGACGAACAGCGGGGGCAGCCCCTCGGGCATCTCCGTGACGATCGGAATGCCCAGGCGGCGCGCGTCGATGTCGGCCAGTCCGACCGCGTCGGCAACGATCGTCGCGACTTCGCAGCGCCGCCGCTCCGGCTCGCTGCGCTTGACGAAGTTGCGGATGCGGCGGATCACTTCGCCGGCGCGCGCGGCCTGCGCAGTCGTCCTGGCCAGCGGATCGAGCAGGTCGCCGGCTGCGATCGGTTGGCCGCATGCAGCCGCTGCGCGTACGCGCGCCGATATCCCCATGCAGTAGTTGGCGATTGCGGTCAGCGGCTGGTTCAGCTCGTGGGCAAGCGAAGACGCCATTTCGCCCATCGTGACCAGGCGCGAGGTGCGCTGCAGCTTGCGGTCCTGCTCGCGCTGCTGTTCCTCGATCTGGTGCCGGCGCGTGGTGTCGGTGGCGACGAGCAGTTCGACCGGGCTGCCGTCGACCCAGCGGATCTGCCGAACGCGCAGGTCGAACCACAGGCCGAGCGCCGGGTCGAAGACTTCGGCCGGCCCGCTCGTCTCGCCGGCCTGCGCGTACGCTTCGAGAAGCGTTTCGTGGCGGCGGCTGTCGGCGCCGAAAAGGCTGCGATACATGCGGTTCGCGAACAGCAGTTCGGCGCCGTGGTGCGAGCCTTCCGTGGCGCGCGCAACCACCGACACCGATGCGTCGAGTTCGTCGAGCACGGTGGTGAATCGCTCGTGCGCGGCGGCGAGCTGCTCGCGGATACGCTTGGGCTCGGTGACGTCGGTCATCGACGTCATCCAGCCGGTCTGCCGGCCTTCGGCATCGATCAGCGGCGAGACGTACATGCGCGCGTCGAAGATCGATCCGTCCTTGCGGCGCATCTTGACTTCGAAGCCGCTGGCAGGCGTGCAGCCGGCGAGCACGCGTTCGAGGTTCTCGCGGTTCGCGTCGTTGCTGCCGGGCCAGTACGGGTAGGGCGGCGAGCTGCCGACCAGCTCCTGTTCGCTGAAGCCGACCATGTTGCAGAAAGCCGGGTTCACGTAGCCGATGCGTCCTTCCATGTCGAAGGCGCGCATTCCGGTGAGCATCGAGTTCTCCATCGCACGCCGGTATGCCGTCTCGGCCGCGAGCGCGAGTTCCGCATTGCGACGCTCGGTGACGTCGCGCGCGACCGCATACAGGAGCGGGCGCTGCGCGTCCGGGTCGCGACGCAGCGACCAGTGCAGCCAGCGCCAGCCTGCGGTCGCGCCTTTCGGTGCCGCCGCGTGCGAGTCGCCCATCGCGATGCCCGGCTCCTGCGCGCGGAAGCGCGCCTCGAAGCTCGACGAAGACACCCCCGGTCGGCGGATCTGCTCGAGCGCGATCGCGACCTGGTCGCGATCGTCCGGATGCACCCAGCGGTCGATGCGGCGGCGGCGTTCGCCGGCGCCGAGCACTTGCCGGAACGCCGGATTGCCGCGCACCAGCGCGCCGTCGGTTTCGAACACGCAAAGCGGATCGGGTGACAGCGTGAACAGCCGATCGCGCTCGTACTCGGCAAAGAGCCGACGGCGAGCGTGACCCCACAGCGCGACCAGGCTGGCGAGGATCGCCAGCGACAGGCCGACGACGGCGGCCACCAGTGTGCGGTCGACCAGGCGCGGCTGCTGGTCGTAGGCGAAGGCGCGCAGGCGCACGCCGTGACCGGGCGGATCGAGCGCGACCTCGCGCGTGAGGTGCGCGAAGTCGATTTCGAACAGCGACGAGCTCACCAGCGAGTTGCCGTCGCGATCGACGATCGCCAGCTGGTAGCGGTCGCGGATCGTCTGCAGCAGCGAACCGCTCATCACCTGGTTCAGCGAATAGCCGACGATGACGGCGCCGCCGAACCCGTTCGGACCGGCGATCGGCGTGACCAGTTCGAACAGCACGTCGCTGGAAGGGGCGGTGAAGGGCGCGGTGTAGGTGGAACGCAGCGTCTTGCGCGCCTCGTCGAAGGCGGCGCGCCCGGCCGGGTCGGCGATGCGCGCGCCTTCGGCGCGCGAGGCGAGCGGCGCCACGTCGCGCGCGCGGGCGACGTAGACGACGCGCCCCTCGGCGTCGGCGATCGCGACATAGACCGCAGCCGGCTGCTGCGCGAGGAAGTCGGTGACCGGCTTGCCGATCGGCTGCCCGCGGTGTGCCCGTGCGGACCATTCGGGCGCCGCCAGCACGAGTTCGTCCTGGTCGTCGCGGAACTCGCGGCGCAGCGCCGTCTGGGCGCCGGCGATGTCGCGGTACAGCGTCTGCTTCTGCTGGTCGGCTTCGAGCTCCTGCAGGTACCAGAAGAAGAACGCCATCAGCACGACGAACAGGCCGATGCCGAAGGCGTGCGACAGCGAGAGCCAGCGGATGGCCCGCATCTCGGCGCGGCGCGTCGACGGGTCGGAACGTGCGTTCATCTAGCGGCAAGTGTAGACAGTCCCGACCGAAAGGACGTGTGCGCATCTGCTCGTCGAGCGTTCCATTTTCGTCGTGCTATTTCCACAATAAGAAAAACACTCCCATAATTCGGAATTTCGCCTTGTATTTTGCGGAGCTGCTTCCTAGAATCGGACGAAACCCTTCCAAGCTGGAGACGCCATGTCTGCCGTGCCCGTTCCGCCCCGCGCGCCGGAAATTCCCGCCGATACCGATTCCGCCGAGACGCACGAGTGGCTCGATGCGCTGGAGGCGGTGATCGACCGGGAAGGGCCCGAGCGCGCGCATTTCCTGCTCGAGCAGATGATCGACATGGCGCGCCGATCGGGCGCGTACCTGCCGTTCTCGGCGAACACCGCCTACGTCAACACGATCCCGCCGCATCTCGAGGTGCCGTCCCCGGGCAATGCGGCCTACGAGGAGCGCATCCGCTCGTTCATCCGCTGGAACGCGATGGCGATGGTTGTGCGCGCCAACCGCATCGAGTCGCCCGATGGCGGGGGGCTGGGCGGGCACCTGGCGTCGTTCGCGTCGCTCGCGACGATGATCGGCACCGGGATGAACCACTTCTGGCACGCGCCCAGCGCCGAGCACGGCGGCGATCTCGTCTACTTCCAGGGCCACTCGGCGCCGGGCCTGTACGGACGCGCCTTCCTCGAGGGGCGCCTCACCGAGGACCAGCTGAATCATTTCCGCCAGGAAGTGGGCGGCCAGGGCCTGCCGTCGTATCCGCACCCGAACCTGATGCCCGAGTTCTGGCAGTTTCCCACGGTGTCGATGGGGCTCGGGCCGCTGATGGCGATCTACCAGGCGAGGTTCCTGAAGTACCTGCACGCGCGCGGCATTGCCGACACGTCGCAGCGCAAGGTCTGGGTGTTCTGCGGCGACGGCGAGATGGACGAGCCCGAGTCGCTCGGCGCGATCAGCCTGGCCACGCGCGAGAAGCTCGACAACCTGATCTTCGTCGTCAACTGCAACCTGCAGCGGCTGGACGGCCCGGTGCGCGGCAACGGCAAGATCATCCAGGAACTCGAGCGCGATTTTCGCGGCTCGGGCTGGAACGTCATCAAGCTGATCTGGGGTTCGTACTGGGATCCGCTGCTCGCGCGCGACAAGGAAGGCATCCTGCAGCGCGTGATGGAGGAGACGGTCGACGGCGAGTACCAGGCCTACAAGGCCAACGACGGCGCTTTCGTGCGCAAGTACTTCTTCGGCAAGCATCCGAAGCTGCTCGAGATGGTCTCGCGGATGACCGACGAGGACATCTGGCGGCTCAACCGCGGCGGGCACGACCCGCACAAGGTCTATGCGGCGTTTCACGCCGCGTCGAACCACGCCGGGCAGCCGTCGGTGATCCTCGCCAAGACGGTCAAGGGCTACGGGATGGGGCGCGCCGGCGAAGCGAAGAACCCGACGCACCAGTTGAAGAAACTCGACGACGAATCGATTCGCCAGTTCCGCGATCGCTTCAACATCCCGATTCCCGACGAGCAGCTGCACGACCTGCCGTTCTACCGCCCGTCCGAAGACACGCCCGAGATGCAGTACATGCTCGAGCGCCGGCGCGCACTCGGCGGCTTCCTGCCGCAGCGACGCACGCGTTCGAGCGAGTCGTTCACGATCCCCGACCTCGACATGTTCAAGGCGGTGCTCGAACCCACCGCCGAAGGCCGCGAGATCTCGACCACGCAGGCCTTCGTGCGCGTGCTCACCGCGCTCGTGCGCAACAAGGAACTCGCGCCGCGCGTCGTGCCGATCGTGCCCGACGAGGCGCGCACCTTCGGCATCGAGGGGATGTTCCGCCAGATCGGCATCTACGCGCCGGAAGGGCAGAAATACACGCCGGTCGACAAGGACCAGGTGATGTACTACCGCGAGGACGCGAAGGGGCAGATCCTGCAGGAGGGCATCAACGAGGCGGGCGCGTTCTGCTCGTGGATGGCGGCCGCCACGTCGTATTCGACGAACGACCGCATCATGATCCCCTTCTACATCTACTACTCGATGTTCGGCTTCCAGCGCGCCGGCGACCTGTGGTGGGCGGCCGGCGACATGCACGCACGCGGATTCCTGCTCGGCGGTACGGCGGGGCGCACGACGCTGAACGGCGAGGGGCTGCAGCACCAGGACGGGCACAGTCACGTGCTGACGTCGGTGATCCCGAACTGCGTGTCCTACGACCCGGCGTTCGCCCACGAGTTCGCGGTGATCGTCCACGACGGGCTGCGCCGGATGATCCAGGAGCAGGAGGATGTCTACTACTACATCACCGTCATGAACGAGAATTACGCGCAGCCGGGGCTCGTGACGGGAGACGAGGAGGGCATCGTTCGTGGCGGTTACCGCTTCCGCGCCGGTGCGGAGGAAGCGAAGCAGCGCGTGCAGCTGCTCGGCTCGGGAACGATCCTGCGCGAGGTCATCGCCGCGGCCGAATTGCTCGAACGCGACTGGGGCATCGCGGCCGACGTCTGGAGCATGACGAGCTTCACCGAACTGCGCCGCGACGGGCTCGATTGCGAGCGCTGGAACATGCTTCATCCGGGCGAGTCGCCGAAAGTGCCGTACGTGACGCGGATGTTCCAGAACACTTCGGGTCCGCTGGTGGCGTCCACCGACTACATCAAGGCCTACGCCGGCCAGATCCGTCCGTTCCTGCCCCAGGGGCGGCGCTATCACGTGCTCGGCACCGACGGTTTCGGCCGTTCCGATTTTCGTGCGCGGCTGCGCGAGCATTTCGAGATCGATCGGCGCTTCGTGGTGGTGGCCGCGCTGACCGCGCTCGCCGATGACGACGTCGTCGAGCGCAAGCTCGTGGCCGACGCGATCCGCAAGTACGACATCGATCCCGAGAAGCCGAACCCGCATCACGTCTGAGGGTGTTTCCCCTCCGGACCGCGCGCTTGCGTGTCCGCGTTGCGGCCCACGAACGACCCTGTCGCGCGCAGCAGCGCGCCGGGGCAGCGAGTCTCACCGAAGAGCGAGCCCATGAGCGAGACGATGCAGGTGTCCGTGCCGAACATCGGTGACTTCGACGAGGTCGAAGTCATCGAGGTGCTGGTCAATGAAGGCGACACGATCGCCGCCGAGCAGTCGCTGATCACCGTCGAGTCCGACAAGGCGTCGATGGAGATTCCGTCATCGACGGCCGGCGTGGTCACCCGCCTGCTGGTGAAGCTGGGCGACAAGGTTTCCGAAGGCACGCCGATCGTCGAGTTGAGGGCGCAGGCGGCCCAGGCGAGCGATGCCGCGCGGCAGCCGGGCGCACCGCAGGCTGCGCCGGCGCCGGCCGCCGCACAGGCTGCGGTGCCGCGCGACGAGCCCGCGGCAACCGCGCAGGCGCGCACCGGCCTGCCGGAATCGGCGTCTTCGATGACGCCTCCGGCCACGGCGCCGGTCAGCGGAGCACGCGTGCAGGCTGCACCGCAGGAGCCGTCGCCCGCGCAGGTCGAGCGCGACTCGGCGCGCTCGGCCTACGCCGAGCCGCCGCCGCGCGCCGCGGCGCAGGAACCCAGTCTGTCGCACGGCGAACCGTCGCCGACGGCCGGTTTCGACTACGACCGCACGCACGTCGTCAAACCGCATGCGTCGCCGTCGGTGCGCAAGTTCGCGCGCGAGCTCGGCGTGGACCTGACGCAGGTGCGCGGCTCCGGCCCGAAGGAGCGCATCTTGCACGACGACGTTCGCAACTGGGTCAAGGCTGCCGTCGCACAGGGCGCTGCGCCCCGTGCGGAAGGCGATGCGGCAGGCGCCGGTGCCGCGACCGGCGCGGTGCTCGGGTTGCTGCCATGGCCGAAGGTCGACTTCGAGAAGTTCGGCCCGGTGAAGACGAAGCCGGTCGGGCGCATCCGCAAGATTGCCGCGGGCAACCTGCACCGCAACTGGGTGACCATCCCCCACGTGACGAACCACGACGACGCCGACGTCACCGACCTGGAGGCGTTCCGTCAACAGCTGAATCGCGAACACGAGCGCGACGGCACCAAGGTGACGCTGCTCGCGTTCCTGATCAAGGCCTGCGTCGCCGTGCTGAAGGAGTTCCCCGACTTCAACTCGTCGCTCGACGGCGAGAACCTCGTCGTCAAGGACTACTGGCACATCGGCTTCGCCGCGGACACGCCGAATGGCCTGGTCGTTCCGGTGATCCGCGATGCCGATCGCAAGGGTATCCTGCAGATCGCCCGCGAGACGGCCGAACTGGCGGCGAAGGCGCGCGAGGGCAAGCTCTTGCCCGGCGAGATGCAGGGCGGCACCTTCTCGATCTCCAGCCTGGGCGGAATCGGCGGGACCTACTTCACGCCGATCATCAACGCGCCCGAGGTGGCGATCCTCGGCGTGTGTCGCAGCGCGATGCGTCCGACGTGGAACGGCAAGGGCTTCGAGCCGCGGCTGATCCTGCCGTTGTCGCTGTCGTGGGATCACCGCGTCGTCGACGGCGCTTCGGCGGCGCGCTTCAACACGCGGCTGGCGCAGCTGCTCGCGGATTTCCGGCGCGTTCTCCTGTGAGTCGAACCATGAGCGAGACGATCCAGGTCAAGGTGCCGAACATCGGCGACTTCGCGGAAGTCGAGGTCATCGAGGTGCTGGTTGCCGAGGGCGACACCATCGCCGCAGAGCAGTCGCTGATCACCGTCGAGTCGGACAAGGCGTCGATGGAGATCCCGTCGTCGGCCGGCGGCGTGGTCGCGAAGATGCTCGTGAAGCTCGGCGACAAGGTCTCGGAGGGAACGCCGATCGTCGAATTGCGGGCGCAGCAGCAGGCGGCGGGGCCGGCGCAGGCTTCGCAGCAGTCGCCGCAGCAAGTGTCGCCGCAGTCGCCGGGCTCCGGCTCCGGTGCCGCACCCTCGCAAGCCGCGGCGACGAGCGGCCCGGCCGACGTCGAGTGCGCGCTGCTCGTGCTCGGTTCGGGGCCGGGCGGTTACGCCGCGGCCTTCCGTGCCGCCGACCTGGGGCTCGACACCATACTCGTCGAGCGCTATCCCGTGTTGGGCGGCGTGTGCCTGAACGTCGGCTGCATTCCGTCGAAGGCGCTGCTGCACATCGCGTCGGTGATCGACGAGGCGAAACATCTCGCGTCGGTCGGCGTGGGGTTCGGCGAACCGAAGATCGATCTCGATGCGCTGCGCGCGTACAAGGACCGTGTTGTCGGCAAGCTCACCGGCGGTGTCGCTTCGATGGCGAAAGGCCGCAAGGTGCGGGTCGTGCGCGGTTACGGGCGTTTTGTCGACGCGAATCGCATCGAGGTCGAGCCGACCGACGGCGAAGACTCGAAGCGGCAGCTGATCCGCTTCGAGCAGGCGATCGTCGCGGCCGGTTCGAGTGCAGCACGACTGCCGTTCCTGCCCGACGACCCGCGCATCGTCGACTCCACCGGCGCGCTCGCGCTTCCGTTCGTACCGAAGCGCATGCTCGTCATCGGCGGGGGCATCATCGGGCTGGAGATGGCCACCGTCTATTCGACGCTCGGTGCGCGCATCGACGTCGTCGAGATGCTCGATGCGCTGATGCCCGGCGCGGACCGCGAAGCGGTCAAGGTCTGGCAGCGCCACAACGCACAGCGCTTCGATCGCGGGATGCTGCAGACGAAGACCGTGGCCGCGGAGGCGAGAGACGACGGCATTCGCGTCTCCTTCGAAGGCGCGAACGCGCCCGGCGAGCCGCAGACCTACGACCTCGTGCTGTGCGCAGTCGGGCGCACGCCGAACGGCAGGCGCATCGACGCGCAGAAGGCCGGCATCGACGTCGACGAGCGCGGCTTCGTGCGCCTGGTCGATCGGCAGATGCGCACGAGCGCTTCGCACATCTACGCGATCGGCGACATCGTCGGCCAGCCGATGCTGGCGCACAAGGCGACGCACGAGGGACACGTCGCGGCCGAGGCGGCCGCCGGGCGGAAGAGCTTCTTCGACGCGCGCGTCATACCTTCGGTTGCGTACACCGATCCGGAGATCGCCTGGGTCGGGCTGACCGAGGAAGAGGCGCAGGCGCAGGGCGTGAAGATCACGAAGGCGAGCTTTCCGTGGTCGGCGTCGGGGCGCGCGCTTGCCAACGGGCGCGCAGAGGGTTTCACGAAGCTGCTGTTCGACGAGGAAACGCACCGCGTCGTCGGCGGATCCATCGTCGGAACGAACGCCGGCGACCTGATCGGCGAGATTGCGCTGGCCATCGAAATGGGCGCCGACGCCACCGACATCGGACGCACGATTCATCCGCACCCCACGCTCGGGGAAACGATAGGCCTCGCGGCGGAGGTCGCCGAAGGAACCTGCACCGACCTGATGCCGGCGCGTCGACGTTGAACCGTCCCGCGGAAGGCGCGGCGCGCGCGTGGCTGTCCCCGGCGGCTGGCAGGGTCTTCCCGCATGGCTCCGTCGCATGCCGATTGCGCGGGTAGAATCGCCGGCACCGGCGCCCGGCCGCGGTCGAGCGTCGACCACGAAATCCAACGGAGAACATCGAGATGGAGCGACGCAAGTTCGTGAAGGGCGCCGGCATGGCCGGCATTCTCGCCACCGGGGTAGCCCCGGCCGTGCATGCGCAGCAGGCGGTGCGCTGGCGCCTCACCTCGAGCTTTCCGAAGTCGCTCGACACGCTGTACGGAGGCGCCGAGCTGTTCGCGAAGAACGTCAACGCGGCCTCCGGCGGCAAGCTGAACGTCACCGTGCACCAGCCGGGCGAACTGGTTCCGGCCTTCGGCGTCGTCGATGCCGTGCAGCAGGGCACGGTCGAAGCGGCCACCACCGCGGCCTACTACTTCTTCGGCAAGGACGACACCTTCGCGCTCGATTGCGCGGTGCCCTTCGGCATGAACTCGCGCCAGATGACGGCCTGGTACACCTGGGGCAATGGCCGCAAGCTGTTCCGCGAGTTCTATCGCCAGTACGACATCGTCAACTTCGCGTTCGGCAATACCGGCGCGCAGATGGGCGGCTGGTTCCGCAAGGAGATCAAGTCGGCGGCCGACCTGAAGGGCCTGAAGTTCCGCATGGGCGGCTTCGTCGGCAAGGTGCTCGAGCCGCTGGGCGTCGTTCCGCAGAACATTCCGGCCGGCGAGGTCTACCAGGGCCTGGAGAAGGGCACGCTCGACGCGGTCGAGTTCGTCAATCCGTACGACGATCTGAAGCTGGGCTTCTACAAGGTTGCGAAGAACTACTACTACCCCGGATTCTGGGAAGGCGGTCCGCAGATCACGCTGTACGTCAACGTGAAGGCGTGGGAAGCGCTCTCGCCCGAGTTGCAGGCGATCGTCGAGTCGGCCGCGTTCGCCTCGCACGTCAGCGTGCAGGCGCACTACGACGCGGTGAACCCGGTGGCGCTGAAGGAACTCGTCGCCAACGGCGTGAAGCTGCACCGCTTCGACAAGTCGATCCTCGACGCGGCCTACAAGTCGGCGCTGCAGTTGTATTCGGATCTGTCGAACAAGAATCCGAACTGGAAGAAGATCTGGACCGACTACGAGCAGTTCCGCAACCAGGAGATCGCCTGGTTCCGCTTCAACGAGGCGGGCTTCAACAGCTACATGGAGTCGCTGAAGCTGTAAGCGCGTCGCGGCAGGCGGCTGCGGACCGGCGGCAACGCGGCCGGCGCGCGCCGCTCGGCGCGGCAGGGCCCGGCGGCGACGCGAACGCCTCGCTAGTCGGCGCTCGGCTGCGGCGGCCGGCGCTGAGCGCCGGCTCCCCTTGCGCTGCTCGCGCCGGGGTCGCGCGGCCGAACTTATATGGACGCCTCCCTTGTGGCAAGCGAGCTTCGAGGGTCTGGACGTGGCGGATTCATTGCACCCTTATATCCGGCCTGTGTATGCAGCAATCACGCTGCGGGCCCTGATGGTTGTTCG
>JAJPES010000007.1 GCA_021166725.1 Burkholderiaceae bacterium
CGAGCCGCCACACTTCGTTGCCGGCTCCTTGCGTGGCACCGCCACGCGCGTCGCCAGCGCCTCGTTTGGCGGCTCGGCAGGCCCCGGCGCGGGGACGATCGTAGTGTGAACAGGCCGTGGCCGCCGCCGAAAGCGGCAGGGAGGGGAGGATGGATCGGGCGCGCAAGCGGCGATCGATCACGCGACTGCTCGGTTCGCTGCTCGCGCTGGTGCTGCTGCTCCTGCTGGGCGCAGCGCTGGCGTGGCGCTTCCTGGCACTGCCGCAGTCGAGCGGGGAGCTTGCGCTCGACGGTCTAGCCGCGCCGGTGCGCGTGGTCCGCGATGCGCACGGCATCCCGCACGTGCTGGCCGCGTCGCAACTCGATGCGTCCCGCGCACTGGGCCTGCTGCACGCGCAGGACCGTCTCTGGCAGCTCGAGATGCATCGTCGTATCGTGCGCGGCGAACTCGCCGAGGCGCTCGGCCTCGACGCGCTCGGCACCGACCGCTTCCTGCGCATGCTCGGCGTCCGTCGCAACGCGCAGCGCATCGAGGCCGAACTCGATTCCGCCACGCGCGCGGCGCTGCAGTCCTACGCCGACGGCATCAACGCGTGGATCGAGCACCTGAAGGCGCGGCCGTGGCAGCTGTCGCCCGAGTTCCTGTTGCTCGGTGTCCGACCGCAGCGCTGGGAGCCGGCCGATTCGATCGGCTGGGCGACGATGATGGCGTGGGATCTGTCGGGCAACCACGGCATGGAATTACTGCGCCTGGCGCTGCTCGGCCGGCTCGATGCGCAGCAGGTGGCGGAGCTGGCGGGGACCACCCCGCCGATGCCGCTCGCCGATCCGGCCACGCTGTACGGCGACGCCGTGCACTCGCGATCCAAGGGCACACCCGGGGTTGCCTTTACTCCGTTCGAAGCGCTCGCGCTCGCGCAGGCGATCGTCGAGGCGCTGCCGTCGACATCGCTCGACGGCCTCGGCTCGAACAACTGGGCGGTCGACGGCAGCAGAACGCCGAGCGGCAAGCCGATGGTCGCCAACGACCCGCACCTGGGCCTCGCCGCGCCGTCGCTCTGGTATCTCGCGCACCTGTCGGCGCCCGGCCTGCAGGCGATCGGCGCGACGCTTCCCGGGTTGCCGTACGTCGTGCTCGGACGCACCGACCGAGTCGCCTGGGGCTTCACCAACACCGCGCCCGACACGCAGGACCTCTATCTCGAGCGCGTCGACCCGGACGACCCGGGCCGCTATCGCACGCCCGACGGGTGGGCTCGATTCGATACGCGCACCGAGACGATTCATGTGAAGGGAGCGCCGGACGTCGAGCAGGTCGTGCGGGAAACGCGCCACGGTCCGGTGATCTCCGACGTGCTCGCGCCGGCCCGCGAGCTGCTCGACGCGCGCGGACCGGCGCCGCACGTGCTGTCGTTGGCGTGGACGATGCTCTCGCCCGCCGACCGCACGATCCGCGCCGGCTTCGGAATGAACACCGCCACCGACGCGTCGTCGTTCCGGACGGCGCTGCGCGATCTGCACGGGCCGCAGCAGAACGTCGTGTATGCCGACGCCGACGGACGAATCGGCTTCGTGGCGGCCGGCACCGTGCCGCTGCGTCGTGCTGACAACGAACTGCGCGGCAGCCTGCCGGCGCCCGGCTGGGATGCGCGTTACGACTGGATCGGAACCATTCCGTTCGACGAGCTGCCGCAGTCCCTGCAGCCCGCCGACGGCATGCTGGTCACCGCCAACCAGCGGATCGTCGACGACGATTACCCGCATCACATCGCCGGCGAATGGGCGCTGCCGTATCGCTCCGACCGGATCACCGCGAAGCTGCGCGCGCTTGCCGTTCACGATGCCGAGGCGTTCGCCGCCATCCAGGCCGATCTCGGCTCACCGGCGGTCGGCGAGCTGCTGCCGGCGCTGCTCGGCACGCGCCCGCGCAGCGAGCGCGCGCGCCACGTGCTCGCGATGCTGCGCGCATGGGCCGAAGCGCAGCCCGAGCGCGATGCGCCGACGCTGGTTGCCGAGCGGCCCGAGCCGCTGATCGCCGTTGCGTGGATCGATCACCTGCGCCGCGCGGTGTTCGAGGACGAGGTCGGCGCCGAGCTCTTCGCGCAACTCGAGCGGCACCGGATGCGTCACAACCCGCTGCGCGACGTGCTCGCCGATCCGGCGCGGGCGCACTGGTGCGACGATCGCCGAACCGCGGCCGTCGAGGATTGCGCCGACATGCTGACGCGTTCGCTCGACGAAGTCGTCGACGATCTCACGCGTCGTCTCGGCGGCGAGCCGGAAAGCTGGCAGTGGGGCCGGCTGCACCCGGCGGTCTCGGCGCATCGGCCGTTCGGGCGCCACTGGCTGTTGTCGAAATGGTTCGACCTGCGCTCGCCCAGCGGCGGCGATCCGAGCACGATCGACGTCGCGCGCCACGATCCGTGGGACGCGGCGGCACCCTTCGAGAATCGGTGGGCACCCGGCTACCGGGCGATCTACGATCTCGCCGACCCGGACGCGTCGCGCTTCATCGTCTCGACCGGGCAGAGCGGGCATCGGCTCTCGCCGCATTACGGCGATCTCGTGCAGCCGTGGTCGAAGGTCCGCTACCTGCCGATGGTGACCTCGCGCGAGCGCATCGAGCGCGACGCCGCGGATGTGCTCGTGCTGCGGCCGACGCACGCCCGTTGATGCGCGCGGCTGCGTGGCCGCTCAGACAACGTCGATGCCGGGTTCGCCGGCGAGCACCTCTCCGATCTCGCAGGCTGCCGCGAAGCCGTCGCGGCGCAGCGTTGCGAGCACGTCGGCGACGGCCGACGCTTCGCAGGCCACCAGCAGCCCGCCCGAGGTCTGCGGATCGGTGAGCAACGCACGCAGCGCGTCGTCGCCGCTGGCAAGCCGCACTTCGTGCCCGTAGGCGGCCCAGTTGCGTGCCGATGCGCCGGTGGCGAAACCTTCGGCAAGTCGTTGCTCGGTGCCGGGCAATCGCGGCACCGACGCCGATGACAGGCGCACCCGCACGCGTGCGCCGCGGCACATCTCGAGTATGTGGCCGAGCAGGCCGAAACCGGTGACGTCGGTCATCGCGTGCACGCCGGGCAGACGGGCGAGCGCCGGTCCCGACACGTTCAGTTGCGTGGTCGACGCGATCATCGCCGCGTAGCCCTCGGCCGACAGGCGCTCCTTGCGCAACGCAGCCGAAGCGATGCCGACGCCGATCGGCTTGCCGAGTACGAGTCGGTCGCCCGGACGCGCCTCGTCGTTGCGACGGATATGCGTCGGATTCGCCAGTCCGATCGCCACCAGTCCGTAGATCGGCTCGACCGAATCGATGGTGTGGCCTCCGGCCAGCGGGATGCCGGCACTGGCGCAGACCGCTTCGCCGCCTTGCAGGATGCGGCGGATCACGTCGAGCGGGAGACGATCGATCGGCATCGCCACGATCGCCAGCGCGAGGATCGGAGAGGCGCCCATCGCGTAGACGTCGGACAACGCGTTCGTCGCGGCGATGCGTCCGAAGTCGTGCGGGTCGTCGACGATCGGCATGAAGAAGTCGGTGGTTGCCACCAGCGCATGCTCGTCGTCGATGCGATAGACGGCAGCGTCGTCGGCGGTGTCCAGGCCCACCATCAGTTGCGGCGGCACCGGCAGGCGAGCGGCGCCCTGCAGCAGTTGCGACAGTACGCCGGGAGAGATCTTGCAGCCGCAGCCGCCGCCGTGCGAGAAGGAGGTGAGTCGTGGCGTAGCCGCGTCGCGGACGAGCGACGGCGCCGGCGTCGTGGTTGCGGCGGTGGGCGCGGTGCGCGCTGCCTGCGAGGGGACCGGCATTCTCAGGTCTCTACCCCGGGGATCCCGCCGGCGACCTCGCTGAAGCCGGCGTCCACGTAGGTGACCTGCGCGGTGATGCCGGCGGCTAGATCGGACAGCAGGAAGGCCGCCGCGTTGCCGACGTCGTCGATGGTGACGTTGCGTCGAAGCGGCGCGTTGGCGCTGACGTGGTCGAGAATCCTGGAGAAGTCCTGGATGCCGCTGGCGGCGAGCGTACGTATCGGCCCGGCCGAGATCGCGTTCACGCGGGTGCCCTGCGGTCCGAGGTCGGCCGCGAGGTAGCGCATCGCGGCCTCGAGGCTCGCCTTCGCCAGGCCCATCGTGTTGTAGTGCGGAACCACACGCACTGCGCCGAGGTAGCTTAGCGTGAGCATTGCGCCGTTGCGACCCTGCATCAGCGGTTGCGCACCCTTGGCGAGCGCGACGAAGCTCCACGCGGAGATGTCCTGCGCGATGCGGAAGGCCTCGCGGCTCGCCCCTTCGAGGAATCGGCCCGCGATGGCCTCGCGCGGGGCGAAGGCGATCGCGTGGACCAGGCCGTCGAGGCCGTCCCAGCGTTCGGCCAGCGACGCGAACAGCGCGTCGATCTGCCCGTCTTCGGCGACGTCGCACGGAAACGCGAGCGACGAGCCGAAGGCCGCCGCCATCTCGTTTACCCGGTCTCGAAAGCGTTCGCTCTGGTAGGTGAACGCGAGCTCGGCACCCTGTTCGTGGCACTTGCGCGCGATCCCGTAGGCAATCGACCGGTTCGACAGCAAGCCGGTGATCAGGATCCGCTTGCCGCTGAGGAATCCCATTCGTGAAGCCTCCGCTAGAATTCTCGCCGATGCTTATTGTCGCACGCGCGTTGTGCCGCTTTCGCGCGCCGCTCGCGCTGGCCGTCGCGTTCGTCGTGCTCGCGCTCTCGATGAACGCCGCGCGCGCCGAGTACGCGCTGGCCTGGGGCGACGCGCCGAAATATCCGCCCGGGTTCGCCCATTTCGATTACGTGAATCCGCACGCGCCGAAGGGCGGCACGCTGAACCTTGCCGGCTTCGGCTCCTTCGACAAGCTCAATCCGTTCACGCTGCGCGGCATCGCCGCCGACGGACTGTCGGTGCTGATGTTCGAGACGCTGGCCGAGGGTAGCCAGGACGAGCCCTTCACGATGTACGGGCTGCTCGCCGACGACATGCAGTTCGCCGGCGACGGCCTGTCGATCACGTTCCGGCTGAATCCGAAGGCGCGCTTCTCCAACGGCGATCCGGTGACCGCGGCCGACGTGAAGTACTCGTTCGAGACGCTGGTCGGGCCGAAGGCGCACCCTCGCTTTCGCCAGTACTTCGGCGACGTCGCGCGCGCTGTCGAGGTCGATGCGCGGACCATCCGCTTCGAGTTCAAGCGGCGCAATCACGAGTTGCACATGATCATCGGCATGCAGTTGCCGGTGTTCTCGCGCAAATGGGGCGCAGGGCGCCCCTTCGACGAAATCGCGCGCGACGAACCGATCGCCAGCGGCCCGTACCGCATCGAGCGCACCGACTGGGGACGCTCGATCTCGTTCCGCCGCGACCCGGATCACTGGGCGCGCGACCTGAACGTGCGTCGCGGCATGTTCAACTTCGACCGGGTCGTCTACAAGTACTACAAGGACGAGACGGCTCGGATGGAGGCGTTCAAGGCCGGCGAGTTCGACTGGATCGCCGAGAATTCGGCGCGCAACTGGGCGCGCGGCCACACCGGGCGCCAGTACGACTCGGGCGAGATCGTCAAGCGGGAGTTCGCCCATTCGAACTCGGCGGGCATGCAGGGTTTCGTGATGAACACGCGCCGTGCGGAGTTCGCCGACGCTCGCGTGCGGCATGCGTTGGCGCTCGCCTTCGATTTCGAGTGGATGAACCGGCAGGTCTTCTACGGACAGTACGTGCGCAGCCGCAGCTACTTCACGAACAGCGACATGGAGGCGAAGGGCAAGCCCTCGCCTGCCGAACTCGCGCTGCTCGAACCCTTCCGCGATCGGCTCGATCCTGCCGTGTTCGGCGAGGCGGTGTTGCCGCCCGACACGAATCCGCCGCACAGCCTGCGCGGCAATCTGCGCGAAGCGCTTGCGCTGCTTGCGCAGGCGGGCTGGAATGTCGACGACGACGGCGTGCTGCGCAACGCTGCCGGCCAGCCCTTCGAGTTCGAGATCCTCAGCTATTCGAAGGGGCTCGAGCGCATCGCCGTCACCTGGGCGCGCAACCTCGGCAAGCTGGGCATCGCCGCCAGCCTGCGCGTCACCGATCCGGCGCTGTTCCAGAAGCGGCTCGACGACTTCGACTTCGACGTGACGGTCGCGCTGTATTCGGCCAGCCAGACGCCGGGCAACGAACTGATCGAGCGTTTCACGTCGGCCTCGGCCAACGAGGCCGGCTCGGACAACCTGGCCGGCATCCACGATCCTGTGGTCGATGCGATCGTGCAGCGCCTGTTGCAGAGCCAGACGCGCGAGGAACTGGTGGTGGCGGCGCGCGCCCTCGATCGCGTGCTGCGCGCGGGCTGGTACCTCGTGCCGCACTTCTACGCGCCGGCGCATCGCGTCGCGTACTGGAACAGGCTCGCGCATCCGAAGACGCTGCCGCTGTACTACGCGGCCGAGCCGTGGGCGTTGCAGACCTGGTGGGAGCGCCGGTAGCCGATGCTCGTCTACGTCGCCAAGCGGCTGTTGCTGATGATTCCGACGCTGGTCGGAATCCTGTTCGTTTCGTTCGTGATCATCCAGTTCGTGCCGGGCGGGCCGGTCGAGCAGCTGGTGCGCGAACTGCGCGGTGGGCTGGGCGGCGGCGAGGTGGCGGCCACCGGCGGATACCGCGGCGCGCAGGGCGTCGACCCACAGCAGATCGAGGAAATCCGCCGGATGTACGGCTTCGACCGGCCGGCGCACGAGCGCTTCCTGGCGATGCTGCGCAACTATGCGGTGTTCGATCTCGGCACCAGCTACCTGCACCACAAGAGCGTCTGGGCGCTGATCGTCGAGAAGATGCCGGTGTCGATCAGTCTCGGGCTGTGGAGCTTCCTGCTCGTCTACGCGGTGTCGATACCGCTGGGCATCGCGAAGGCGGTGCGCCACGGCTCGCGCTTCGACCTGTGGACCTCGGTTGCCATCCTCGTCGGTTATGCGATTCCCGGCTTCGTGCTCGGCGTGCTGTTGCTCGTGCTGTTCGGCGGCGGCACCTTCTGGCAGATCTTTCCGCTGCGCGGCCTCACCTCCGACGACTTCGACCGGCTGAGCGTCATCGGCAAGGTGCTCGACTACTTCTGGCACCTGGCGATGCCGCTCGCCTGCCTGGTCGTCGGCAGCTTTGCCGTGACGACGATGCTCACGAAGAACACCTTCCTCGAGGAAATCCGCAAGCAGTACGTGCTGACCGCGCGCGCGAAGGGATTGTCCGAGCGGCGTGTCTTCTACAAGCACGTGTTTCGCAATGCGCTCATTCCGCTGGTCACCGCCTTTCCGGCTGCGTTCATCGGCGCGTTCTTCACCGGGTCGCTGCTGATCGAAACGTTGTTCTCGCTGGACGGCCTGGGGCTGCTGTCGTACGAGGCGGTGATCCGGCGTGATTACCCGGTGGTGCTCGGCACGCTGTACGTGTTCTCGCTGCTCGGCCTCATCGCGAAGCTGCTGACCGATCTCGCCTACACGTGGGTCGATCCGCGCGTGAAGTTCACGGCGGGGGCGCGGTGAGCGCCGACGCCTCGCTCGCCGGCACCGGGCCGCTCGCCGCCCGGGCGCCGCGCACATCGCTGTCGCCGCGACGGCGCGCCTGGCTGCGCTTTCGCGCCAATCGCCGCGGTTACTGGAGCCTGTGGATCTTCCTCGTCATCTTCGGACTGAGCCTGGTGGCCGAGGTGCTGTCGAACGACCGGCCGATCGTCGTGCGCTACGAGGGGCACACCTACTTCCCGCTGCTGCGCAACTATCCGGAGACCACTTTCGGCGGCGACTTCCGCACCGAGACCGACTACCTCGATCCGTTCATCCGCGAACGGCTCTCCAGCGACGGCAACTGGGCGATCTTTCCGCCCAACCGCTACCGCTTCGACACGATCAACTACTTCGCCGCCAGCCCCAACCCGGCGCCGCCGTCCGGCGAGAACTGGCTGGGCACCGACGACCGGGGCCGCGACGTGCTGGCGCGACTGCTCTACGGCTTTCGCATCTCGGTGCTGTTCGGCCTGGCGCTCACCGCGATCGGCGTGGCACTGGGCATCGTCGCCGGTGCCGTGCAGGGCTTCTTCGGCGGGCGCCTCGACCTGGCGATGCAGCGGCTCGTCGAGATCTGGGGATCGATTCCCGAGCTCTACCTGCTGCTGATCCTCGCGTCGATGTTCGAGCCGAGCATCTGGATCCTGCTCGCGATCCTGTCGCTGTTCAGCTGGATCGGACTGTCCGACTACGTGCGCGCCGAGTTCCTGCGCAACCGCCAACTCGAGTACGTGACGGCTGCACGCGCCCTCGGGCTGTCGAACGCGCAGATCATCTGGCGGCACGTGCTGCCGAACTCGCTGACGCCGGTCATCGCGTTCCTGCCGTTCCGCATGAGCGCGGCGATCGTCGCGCTGACCAGCCTCGACTTCCTCGGCCTGGGCGTGCCGCCGTCCACGCCGAGCCTGGGCGAGCTGCTCGCGCAGGGCAAGGCGAATCTCGATGCCTGGTGGATCTCGTTGGGCACCTTCGTCGTGCTCGTCGGCACGTTGATGCTGCTGATCTTCATCGGGGAGGCGCTGCGCGATGCGCTCGATACGCGCAAGGGTTGAGGCCGGAAGCGGCGCGGCCGATCGCAGCGGTGCCGGAGCGGGCCGCGCAGCGCACGCGGCCGACCGCAGCGGCAAGGCGCTGCTCTCGGTGCGGGATCTGTCGGTCGATTTCGTCGGGGCCAGCGGTGCCACGCGCGTGGTCGATCGGGTTTCGTTCGACTTGCGCGCCGGCGAGAAGTTCGCGCTGGTCGGCGAATCGGGTTCGGGCAAGACGGTCACGGCGCTGTCGGTGCTGCGACTGAACCCGGATGCGCGCTACGCCGGCTCGGTGCGCTTCGCGGGGCGCGAACTGCTCGGCGCCAGCGAGCGCGAGCTGCGCGGCATTCGCGGGCGCGAGATCGCGATGATCTTCCAGGAGCCGATGAGCGCGCTGAATCCGCTCTATCCGATCGGCGACCAGATCTGCGAGGCGATCGAGCGCCACGAGGGAGCGTCGCGCGCGCAGGCGACGCGTCGCGCGATCGAACTTCTCGAACGCACGCGAGTTCCCGAGCCGCAGCGCAGGTTCTCCAGCTTCCCGCACCAGCTCTCCGGCGGCCAGCGCCAGCGCGCGATGATCGCGATGGCGCTCGCCTGCTCGCCGAAGCTGCTGATCGCCGACGAGCCGACCACCGCGCTCGACGTCACGGTGCAGCGGCGCATCGTCGAGCTGCTCGACGAATTGCAGCGCGACTTCGGCATGTCGCTGCTGCTGATCACGCACGACCTGCCGCTCGTGCGCTCCTTCGCCGATCGCCTCGCGGTGATGAAGGACGGGCATCTGGTCGAAGAGGGGAAGACGTCTGCGCTGTTCGAGGCGCCGCGCCAGCCCTATACGCGCATGCTGATCGAAAGCCGCCCGAAGCGCTCGGTGGCGCCGGCCGACCCGTCGGCGCCCGCGTTGCTGCTGGCGACCGGAGTCGGCTGCCGTTTTCCGATCGGCGACTCGTGGTTTCGCAAGCGTCGCTTCGAAGCGGTGCGCGACGTCGACCTGCGCGTCGCGCGCGGCGAGACGCTGGGAATCGTCGGCGAATCGGGTTCGGGCAAGAGCACTCTCGGGCTGACGCTGCTGCGCCTGGCGCAGGGCGAGACGCGCGGCCAGATCCGTTTCGGCGAAACGCGCCTGGACGAACTCGGCGCCGGCGCCTTGCGTGCGCGCCGGCGCAACCTGCAGATCGTCTTCCAGGATCCGTTTCACTCGCTGTCGCCGCGACGGACCGTGCTGCAGATCGTCGAGGAGGGGATCGCATTGCACCAGCCGGCGCTGTCGGCCGGCCAGCGTCGCGAAGCCGTCACCGAGATGCTCGAGGAAGTGGGTCTCGATGCCGGTTCGCTCGAGCGCTATCCGCACGAGTTCTCGGGCGGGCAGCGCCAGCGCATCTCGATCGCCCGCGCCGCGATCCTGCGTCCCGAACTGCTCGTGCTCGACGAGCCGACGTCGGCGCTCGACCTGTCCGTCCAGCAGCAGGTGCTGGAGCTGCTGTGCGCGCTGCAGCGACGCTACCGAATCGCCTACGTCTTCATCACGCACGATCTCGCGGTGATTCGCGCGATGGCGCACCACGTGATCGTGATGAAGGACGGCGTCGTCGTCGAAGCGGGCGAGACCGAGCGGCTGTTCGCCGCGCCTCGGCAGGCGTACACGGCGGAGTTGCTGGGAGCGGCGGAAGCGGCTTGAGGCGCAGAAGCCGATCTCCGCCCGCTCCGCGCGACTCGCGCGGTCTCGCCGTCAGGTCCTCTTGTTCACCCGCTTGCGCGGAGACGGTGCGGTCTTCGCGTTGTCGCGCGCCTGTCGCGTGACGGCGGTCTTCGCCGGCGATTTCGACGCCCGGGCGGCAACGGGACGAGGATTGCTCGCCTTCCTGGCCGCGGGCTTCGATGGCGCACCGATGTTGGCCGCGGCCGACTTCGACGTGGCCGTCCTCGACGCAGTCGAGGTCGATGCGCTCGCCTTCGACGCAGGAGCTTTCGCCGGACGCTTCGCGTCGACGTCGTCCGACGCGTCGTCGCCCGCTTCCTGCCTTCGCAGCACTGCATGGACGATCTTCGGCTCGTCGTCGTTGCGGCGTACGACGCGCCGGTCGCCGTTTTCGGTGGTCAGTACGGTCTGCGTCGATGCAGGGCGCACTTTCAGGAGCGTGCCGACGCGCGGCTTCGCCCCGACCCGGTTCCACGAACGCAGCGCTGCGACCGAGGTGCCGTATCTTCGCGCAACCGATGCGAGCGTGTCGCCGCGGCGCAGCCGGTACCAGGCGGCGGGCTGTTCGACGAGTTCGTAGACGCGCGGGCCCTCGAAGCCTTCGAGCCGCGTTTCGTCCTCGACGCTGCGTTGCGGTGCGAGGATGCGCGTGCCGGCGAGGATGCGCTGTCCGCGGCGCAGGTCGTTGGCGTCGAGCAGCTCGGCCGTGGTGATGCCGGCGCGCCGGGCGAGCGATTCGATGGTTTCGCCCGCTTGCAGCGTGTGCGGTTGCCAGGTGGCGAATGCGCGGCTCTCCTGGCCGTGTCGCTCGACGGCGGCGAGAAAGGCGTCGAGACGATCGGCCGGCAGCTTGATCTGGTTGTTGCGGCTCGCGGCGATCACCGGGCGGTTGTGCGCCGGATTCAGCGCCACGAACTCGGCGACGCTCATGCCGGCGAATTTCGCGGCGAGCGCCAGGTCGATCGGGCGCGTCTTCTCGATCGTGACGAAGTACGGTTCGTTGCGCAGCGCCGGCAGTTGCACACCCAGTTCGGCGGCGTGCAGCACGATGTTCTTCAGCGCGATCAGCTTCGGCACGTACTGCCGCGTCTCGGCGGGCATCGTCAGCGACAGGTAGTCGGTGGGCAGACCGCGCGACTCGTTGCGTCGCATCGCCCGCGCAACCGCGTTCTCGCCCCAGTTGTACGAGGCCAGCGCGAGGAACCAGTCGTTGCCGGCGAGCGCGTAGATCTTCTGCAGGTAGTCGAGCGCCGCTGCGGTGGATTTCACGACGTCGCGCCGGTTGTCGACCCACCAGTCCTGCTGCAGGTTGTAGGCGCGCCCGGTGGAGGGGATGAACTGCCACAGTCCGGCGGCCTGTGCGCTCGACAGCGCGGTCGGGTTCATCGCGCTCTCGACGAAGGGCAGCAGTGCCAGCTCGGTGGGCATGCCGCGGCGCTCGATCTCCTCGACGATGTGGAACAGATAGCGGTTGCCGCGCGAGAACATGCGCTGCAGATAGTCGGGCCGCTGCAGGTAGAAGCGCTCCTTCTCCTCGACCAGCGGCGTGGGCAGTTCCGGCATCGCGAAGCCGGCGCGAATGCGCTCCCACAAGTCGACATATGCACGGGCAGCGGGAGCCGGCGGCGCGTCGGCCTTCGCCGATACGTCGACCAGCGCGGGTTTCAGCGCCAACTCGCCGAGCGGCGAACCGTCGGACGGGGTCGCGGGAGCCGAAGCGGCCGAGGTGGCAGCCGCCGGGTCGATCGGCGCCGCGCCTGGCGACATGCGGACAGTGGAGCAACCGGCTGCGAGCAGCAGCGCCGATGCCGCACAGAGCACTCGAAGGGGTGCGGACCGGTTTGCGGCCGAACGGCGCAGGCGCGCTGCGCGGGCGCCGGAACGACTTTTCGTCCGGCCGGGCAACGTTTGAAGAATCGACAACAACGATGCCCCCTAACTGTCTGATTTGTCTCGGTCGGACCGCGGGCGATCGTACGGGATGCATGATCCGCCGGTCAAGTCGAAATCGAGCATCGGTCGGTACAATAGGCTGGGCGTCGCGCAGGGAGCAGGCACGCATGAACGACGAGGAAAGGCATTCCGGTCCCGCCGCCTCGAGCACCGGAGTCGGCGAGTGGCACGACTGGCTCGCGTCGCCGCCGGGGCGTTACGCGCTCGCGTGGCAGCAGGCGCATTTCGACGCTGCCGTTTCCGACCTGTTCGGCTTTCATGCATTGCAGCTCGGTGCGCCGGGCGTCGATGCGCTGCGCGACAACCGGATGCCGCATCGCATGCATGCGTGTCGGCCGGAAGACCTGGTCGAGGGTTTCGCCCCCGAGTTGCTGATCGAGCATTTCGAGGAATTGCCGATCGCCAGCGAGTCGCTCGACCTCGTCGTCCTGCCGCACGTCCTCGAGTTCGCCGCCGACCCGCATCAGGTGCTGCGCGAGGTCGATCGCGTGCTGCGCCCCGAAGGGCGCGTCATCGTCTCCGGTTTCAATCCGGTGAGCCTGTGGGGAATGCGTCAGTGGTGGACGCGTTCGATTTCCGCCGAAGCCTTCGTGCCGCGCGACGGCCAGTTCATCGCGCTGCCGCGCCTGCGCGACTGGTTCAAGCTGCTCAGTTTCGAGTTCCACCGGGGCCGCTACGGCTGCTATCGTCCGCCGTGCCGCACCCAGAAGTGGCTCGATCGCACGCGCTTCATGGAAGGCGCCGGCGATCGCTGGTGGCCGATCTGCGGCGCGGTCTACGTCGTGTCGGCGATCAAGCGCGTGCGCGCGATGCGACTGGTCGGCCCGGTGCGCCGCGCGCCGCTGGCCAGGCGCGCCGCTCCGGTGGCGATCGCCGCGTCACGCGGCGTGGCCCGCCTGCCGGCGCGACGCGAATCGACCGATCAGCGATACATGTAGGTGCGCGACATCGGAAGCGGGCTGTGCGCGCCCTCGACGCTTCGCTTCGGCTTGACCGCCAGCAGCTGATAGAGATTGATCCAGCCGTGGGCGAAGGCGTGCGCGCAACCGGCGAGGTAAACGCGCCAGATCCGTGCGCGCCGCTCGCCCGCCAATGCGGTCAGCCGGTCGATGTCGCGCTCGAATGCCGAGGACCAGAAGGACAACGTGCGCGCGTAGTGGCGGCGCAGCGATTCGGCATCGACCAGTTCGAGGCCGGCGGCCGACAGGTCGCGGATCGCCAGCGAGACGTGCGGCAGTTCGCCGTCGGGGAATACGTAGCGGTCGATGAACTCGCCGCCGCCGAGGCCCACCGATCGGTTGTCGACGTCGGCCGACGTGATGCCGTGGTTCATCACGACGCCCCCCGGCTCGAGCAGCGCATTGATTCGGTCGAAATAGACACGCAGGTTCTTCAACCCCACGTGCTCGAACATGCCGATCGACGAGATGCGGTCGAAGCGCTCGCTGTCGGGAACGTCGCGGTAGTCCTGCAGACGGATCTCGACGCGGTCTTCGAGCCCCGCTTCGCGCACCCGCTCGCGGGCGAGTTCGTACTGGTTCGTCGACAGCGTGATGCCCACCGCCTGCACGCCGTATTCGCGCGCGGCGTGGATCACCATCGCGCCCCAGCCGCAGCCCAGGTCGAGGAGCTTCTGCCCGGGTGCGAGCATCAGCTTGCGGCAGATGTGGTCGAGCTTCAGGCGCTGCGCCGTTTCGAGGTCTTCGTCGCCGTCGGGGAAATAGGCGCACGAGTAGACCATCCGCGAATCGAGCCAGCTCGCGTAGAACTCGTTGGAGACGTCGTAGTGGTACTCGATCGCCTTGCGGTCGGTCTTGCGCGTGTGGCGGGCGATCCACGAGGGCAGGCGGCCGGCTGCCTTGTCTTCTTCGCCGGCCAGCGAAAGTCGCTCGGCGATCGAGATGATTTCCGCGATGTTCCCGTCGACGTCGACGTGGCCCTCGACGAAGGCCTCGCCCAGCGCCGACAGCGAGGGCTTGAGCAGGACGCGGGCCGCGCCGACGTCGTTGACGCGCAATTCCACCTGCGGCGAGTCGTCGAGTTCGACGCTCGAGCCGTCCCATAGGCGCACGCGAAGCGGAATCGGATGCCGATCGCGAAGCGTTTCGAGGTACTTCGTTACTTGTTTTTCGAGCATCGTCTTCCTCCGGTAGCGGCCATTACAATCCGTCCGCGATTCACCTGCAACCGATAGGACTATCCGTGCCGCAAACCCCAGGACAGCGATGACCGACACGGTCGAGATCTACACCGATGGAGCGTGCAAGGGCAATCCGGGCCCGGGCGGCTGGGGGGCGCTGCTGCGCTGGGGACCGCACGAGAAGGAGCTGTTCGGCGGCGAAGCCTGCACGACGAACAACCGGATGGAACTTACTGCCGTGATCCGCGCGCTCGCCGCGCTCGATCGGCAGGTGCCGATCGAAGTGCACACCGACTCGCAGTACGTGCAGAAAGGCATCACCGAGTGGATGCCCGGATGGAAGCGGCGGGGCTGGAAGACCGCCGACCGCAAGCCGGTGAAGAACGAGGATCTGTGGCGCGAACTCGACGCGCTCGTGGCGCGCCATCGCGTGCGCTGGCACTGGGTGCGCGGTCACGCCGGCCATCCCGGGAACGAGCGCGCCGACGCGCTGGCCAACCGCGGAGTTCCCCCGCGGTGAAGCGTGCTAGATTGTCCGGGCTCCGGCGCGGGGAAGACGCGGGAACCGGCTCCGAAGTTCCGCGCATGTTGCATCGATGAAGCGAATCCTTTTCTACCTGTTCGCCCTGGTCGGCGCGCTCGGCCTGGGATGGTGGGCGTCGGGGCTGCACCGCAGCCTGGCGCCGGCGCTCGAAGTAGCCGGCCCCGGCACCGCTTCGCGTGCAGCGACCCGCCTGCCCAACGACGATCCGGCTGCCCGCGCGGTTCCCGTGGCTCCTGCAACGCGCGCGCCCGAGGCCGATCGCGCCGCACGCGATGCCGTCCCCGCGCGCGGGGCGATCGGCGTCGAGGCGTCGCGCGCCGAGTCGGTCTCGCTTGCCGAAACCGTCGCTGCGGTCGGCACGCTGCGCGCCGCGGAATCGGTCGTGGTGAAGCCGGAAGTCGCCGGACGCATCCGTTCGATCCATTTCGACGGTGGTGCGCGCGTGCGCAAGGACGACCTGCTGGTGGCGCTCGATGCGTCGATCGCGGCAGCCGAGGTGCAGCAAACGCGGGCCGAAGTGGCGCTGGCGCGCGCGAACTATCAGCGTTCGGCCGATCTGGCGAAGCAGAAATTCCTCAGCGAGCGCGCGCGCGACGAGGCGGCGGCGAACCTGCAGGTCCTCGAGGCGAAGCTCGAACTGGCGCAGGCGCGCCTGGCGAAGACGTCGATCCGCGCGCCTTTCGCCGGCGTGCTGGGCCTGCGCAACGTGAGCCCCGGCGACTACGTCAAGGAAGGCGACGTGCTGGTCACGCTCGAGGACGTCTCGCGCATGAAGGTGGACCTGCGGCTGCCCGAGCGCTATCTCGGCCAGTTGCGCCGCGGGCAGCGGCTCGACGTCGAGTTCGATGCCTGGCCCGGACGTCGCTTCCCGGCCACTCTCGAGGCAATCGACGTGCAGGTCGACGCGAACGGGCGCTCGGTGGTGGCGCGCGGGCAGATGTCGAATCCCGACGGCCTGCTGCGCACCGGCATGTTCGCCAGGGTCGCGCTCACGCTCGGCCAGCGCGAACAGGCGGTGATGATCCCCGAGGAGGCGGTGTTCGCAGTCGGCCAGGAGCAGTACGTATTTCGCATCGACCAGGGCCGCGCCGAACGAGTGCGCGTGTCCACCGGCCTGCGCCGCGACGGACGCGTCGAGATCGTCGAAGGCATCCGAGGCGGGGAACAGGTCGTCACCGCCGGGCAGTTGAAGCTGCCTGCCGAGGGCAGCGAGGTGCGCATCGTCGAAGCGCCGCACGCGGGCGGCTGACGCATGCGCATTTCCGACGTCTGCATCCGGCGGCCGGTATTCGCCACCGTCCTGTCGCTGATCATCCTGTTGCTGGGCATCGTCTCGTGGTCGCGCCTGCAGGTGCGCGAGTACCCGAAGATCGACGAGCCCACCGTCACCGTTTCCACCAGCTACCTCGGCGCGTCGGCCGACATCGTCGAGTCGCAGGTCACCAGGCCGCTGGAGGATTCGATCGCCGGCATCGAGGGGGTGGACGTGCTGACGTCGATCTCCCGCCCCGAGCGCAGCCAGATCACCGTCCGTTTCCGGCTCGAGCGCGATCCCGACGGCGCCGCAGCCGACGTTCGCGACCGCGTCGCGCGCGTGCGCGCCAAGCTGCCGGAGACGATCGACGAACCGGTGATCGCCAAGGTCGAGGCCGATGCGAACCCGATCATCTGGCTGGCGTTCTCGAGCGTCTCGCTGTCGCCGCTCGAGGTTTCCGACATCGCCAACCGCCTCGTGAAGCCGCGCCTGCAGACCTTGCCGGGCGCGGCCGACGTACGCATCTTCGGCGAGCGAAAGTTCTCGATGCGCGTGTGGCTCGACCCCGACCGGCTGGCCGGCTTCTCGCTGACGCCCGGCGACGTCGAGGACGCGCTGCGCCGGCAGAACGTCGAACTGCCGTCGGGTCGCATCGAGAGCCGGCAGCGCGAGTTCACCGTCGTCTCGCAATCGGACCTGCAGCGCGTCGCCGAGTTCGAGAACGTCGTCGTGCGCACCGTCAACGGCTACGCGGTGCGCATCCGCGACGTCGGCCGCGTGACGCTCGCGCCGCAGGACGAACGCAGCATCGTGCGCTTCAACGGGCGCGATGCAATCTCGCTCGGCCTGATCAAGCAGGCCACCGCCAATCCGTTGACGCTGGCGCAGGCGCTGAAGGCCGAGCTGCCGCGGCTGCGCGAGGAACTGCCCGAGGGCGTCACCGTCGACATCGCCAACGACAATACGCTGTTCATCGAGCGCTCGATCGAGTCGGTCTACGAGACGATCCTCGAAGCGATCGTCCTCGTCGCGGCGGTGATCTTCCTGTTCCTCGGGACGGTGCGCGCGAGCTTCATTCCGCTGATCACCATCCCGGTGTGCCTGATCGGCGTGTGCACGCTGATGCTGGCCGCCGGCTTCTCGATCAACACGCTGACGCTGCTCGCGCTGGTGCTGGCGATCGGCCTGGTCGTCGACGACTCGATCGTCGTGCTCGAGAACGTCTATCGTCACATCGAGGAAGGCATGCAGCCGGTGCAGGCGGCCTTTCGCGGCGTGCGCGAGGTGGGCTTCGCCGTGATCGCGATGACGCTCACGCTCGCCGCGGTCTACGCGCCGGTTTCGTTCACCACCGGCCGCACCGGGCGACTGTTCATCGAGTTCGCGCTCACGCTGGCCGGCGCGGTGCTCGTTTCGGGTTTCCTCGCGCTCACGCTGACGCCGATGCTGTGCTCGCGCATGCTGCGCCACGACCCGGATCCCGGCATGCTGCTGCGCTCGATCGAGCGTGCGCTCGGGGCGCTGTCGCGCGGCTACGAGCGCGCGTTGCGTGCGACGCTGCGCGTTCGATGGCTCGTCGTGCTGCTCGGCGTGATGGTGGCCGGCGCCAGCGTGTGGCTGTTCCAGACGACGAAGCGCGAGCTCGCGCCGATCGAGGACCGCGCGACCATCGTCGCGATCTTCAACGGCCCCGACGGCGCATCGATCGATTACACCGATCGTTACGCGCGGCGCATCGAGGCGGCCGCGCTGTCCATCCGCGAGGCCGACCGCGTCTTCGTCGTCTCCGGCAGCCCGACGGTCACGCAGGGCATCTCGTTCATTCGCGTGGTCGACTGGGCCGAACGCGACCGCAAGGTTCCGGCGATGATCGCCGAGTTCCAGCCGAAGCTGCGCGACATTCCCGGCGTGCAGGCCTTTGCCGTGGCGCCGGCCTCGCTCGGGCAGTCGCCGCGCGAGCGCCCGCTCAACGTCGTCGTGCTGAGCTCCGATTCCTACGACGAGATCGAGCGAACGCTCGAGCCGATGATGCAGGCGCTGCGCGACGATCCGCGCTTCCAGGGCGTGGATACCGACCTGCGGCTGAACAAGCCCGAGTTGAAGGTGAACATCGATCGCGATCGCGCGGCCGATGCCGGTGTGGCGGTCGATGCGATCGGCCGCGCGCTGGAGACGGCGCTCGGCGGACGGCAGGTCACGCGATTCAAGCGCCAAGGCGAGCAGTACGACGTCGTCGTGCAGTTCGCCGCTGGCGACCGCAGCACGCCGCAGGACATCGCGAAGATCTTCGTGCGAGGGCGCAACGACACGATGGTGCCGCTGTCCAGCCTGGTCGGTGTGAAGGAGGGCGTCACCGCGCGCGAGCTGAACCACTTCGGTCAGCGCCGTGCGGTGACGATCACCGCCAACCTGGCGCCGGGCGCTTCGATGGGCGAGGCGGTCGAGGTCGTCGAATCGCTGGCGCGCGAGCACCTCGGGCTGGGCTATGCGCTCGACTACAACGGACAGACACGCGAATTCAAGCAGTCGTCGGCTACGCTGCTGATCACTTTCGCGCTCGCGCTGTGCTTCATCTATCTCGTGCTCGCCGCGCAGTTCGAGAGCTTCGTAGATCCGCTGATCATCATGTTCACCGTCCCGCTGTCGATGACCGGCGCGCTCCTGATGCTGCGCTGGGGCGGGGGGACGATGAACGTCTACAGCCAGATCGGGCTGATCACGCTGGTCGGCCTGATCACCAAGCACGGCATCCTGATCGTCGAATTCGCCAACCAGATGCGCGATGGCGGCGTGGCGATCGTTCCGGCCACGCTCGAGGCGGCGCGCCTGCGACTGCGCCCGATCCTGATGACCACCGGCGCCATGGTGCTGGGTGCCGTGCCGCTCGCGCTCGCTTCGGGCGCGGGTGCCGAGAGCCGCATGCAGATCGGCCTGGTCATCGTCGGCGGCATGACCTTCGGCACGGTGCTCACGCTGTTCGTGCTGCCCACCGTCTACACGCTCGTCTCGCGGCCGCGACACGTACTGCACGACGAGATCGAGGCGCCGGCGGGCGCCCACGATGCGACATGAGACAGATCGTTCTCGATACCGAGACAACCGGGCTTTCCGCCGAGGACGGCCATCGCATCATCGAGATCGGTTGCGTGGAGATCGTCGACCGCCGCCTCACCGGCCGGTCGCTGCACCTGTACGTGAATCCCGAGCGCGACATCGACGAAGGCGCGCTCGCGGTGCACGGACTCACGCGCGATCGTCTCGAAAGCGAGCCGCGCTTCGCCGACGTCGCCGAGCGCTTCCTTGCCTTCGTGCGCGACGCGGAGATCCTGATCCACAACGCGCCGTTCGACCTTTCGTTCCTCGATGCAGAACTGGGCCGCCTGCAGCTCGGTCGCTTCGCCGACTTCGGCGCGAGCGTGATCGACACGCTGGCGATGGCGCGCGAGCTTCATCCCGGGCGGCGCAATTCGCTCGACACGCTGTGCGAGCGCTACGGCGTCTCCAACGCCCATCGCAAGCTGCACGGGGCCCTGCTCGACGCGGAGCTTCTCGCCGACGTCTATCTCGCGATGACACGCGGCCAGGAGACGCTCGAGATCGCGATCGGTCCGGCCATCGACGCCTTCGACGAGATGGGCGCATCCGGGCAGTGGCCGCCGCCCGGATTGCTCGTGCTGGCGGCGAGCGACGAAGAGTTGCGCGCGCATCGCGAAGTGCTCGACGCGATCGCCGCGCAGACGCGCAAGCCCGCGCTGTGGAGCGTGCTCGATTCGCTCGTCGCGGTGCCGGCGGCGGTGCCGGAGGCGTCGACGAATTCGACTACACTTCGGGCAGGATGACCAAGGCCAGCATGAAAGAACATCGCCCCGGGCGATCGCGTGACCGCAAGAGCCACTTGTCGCCGGACGCCGAGCGGCTCGTGTCGGCCGCGCTGGGCCTGGCGAACTCGGGCAGCCGTCTCGAGGATCGTTATTGGGAGGCACAACTCGCCACGCGCATCGAGCGAATGCTCGACGGCGGTCACGTGCAGGGCGCGCACGATGCGCTCGACCGGTTGAACCAGACCGATGGCGAGGCCTACGGCGCACTCGTCGAGGCGGTCGAGGAGGCTGCGGAAACCGTCACGATCGACGTCGACGGCCAGCGCTGGGATGCGTTGCTGGTGGTCGCGCCGCTCGTCGTCTGGACGCGCTTTCGCATACCGTCCGGGTCGATACCGGCGCAGGCGGCCGATACGCTCGCCACGCACTGGCGCGCGCACACGCTCGCGCGCGCGGCACGTTTCCAGATGCTGCCGTACCTGTTCAGCATCGACCAGCTTCCGGACGACTACGCCGAACTGCGTCGTCTTGCGCGCCGCGTCGGACAGGCAGCGATCGGCGGCGCCACCGCGCGCGTCGACCTGAAATCGCTGCCCGAAACGGCCGACATGCTGGCCGACACGCGCTTCCTGCTCGGTGTCGTTGCGGCTCCCGAAGGCGCGCCGGTGTTCCGTTGGCAGGAGTCCGATGCGGGCGATCACGCCGGTCGCGTTCCGTGCCTCGAAGCGTGGATCGCGCAGGCGCGTCCGACGATCGAACCGCTGTTGCCGGGTTGCGGCTTCGAGTGCCTTCTGCCCGATGCGTATCACATCAACCTGCGCGAATCCGACCGGCGCGTGCGTCCGTATTCGATCCGCGCAGCGGTGCACTACCTCACGCACGCGCTCGACCTCGAAGCCACCGACATCAAGGCTACCGTCGCCGGCTTCGGCCACGAGCGACTGGACGAATACCGGATCGGCCTGAGCATTCGCGACGAGGACGAAGTCGCCCACGGCGTCGTCTGGCCGTTGCTCGGCGCCGAGTCCGACCAGGACGAGCCTTCGCCGATCGAGCAGATCCGCGAAGTGTTGCGTGAAGTCGGCGTGTCCGAGGTGCGCCTGTGGCGCGACCTCAGCGAACCCGAGTTCTGCGACGACTGCGGCGTGCCGCTATACCCGAACGGCAAGGGCGAGATCGTCCACGCCGAGATGCCGGGAGACGTGGAGCCGGAGTCGACGCATTTTCACTGAGGAAGGGAAGGGAGAAGGGAGAAGGGAGAAGGGGGAAGGGGAAAAGCCGCGTCTGCAACGGTCGGGGCTTTTCCCCTTCCCCCTTTACCCTTCACCCTTCACTCGGTTCTCTTCCGCGCGCGCCAGCGCGCGCGCAATTCCAGCATCCAGATACGCGCCATAGAAATCCGGCGAGTTGTAGCCGACCAGGCGTTCGGCGAGTTCGCGGTTGTCGTCGCCGAGGAATGCGACGGTGGGGGAGAAACGGATGCCGAGCATCTTCGCCAGCGCGGCCGGACTCTTCGGAGCGTCGCCACTTCCGGTGTGTTCGAACGCGCGGGAATCTGCAATCCCGTATTCGGCGACGCGCACGCCGCGCACGACTCCGCCGACGTGGCGCAGGTAGTTGCGCCGGACGATCTCGCACCAGGGGCATCCGGGCACCGAGAACAGCGCGACGACGACGAGCGCGTCCCTCTGGGCCAGCAGTGCCTGCGGCGAGTGCGTTCCGTCGAGCGCCGGCGTTCCCGCAGCCCGGGCATCGGAGGCGATGAGCGGTGCAAGGGGCGCCAGCCAGACGAGCGCGCAGCTCGCAGCGACGAGGCGGCGCGTGGGGGATCGAGGCGATCGGGTCATGTCGGCGCCTTTTTCGCTTGACTGCATGACTATGCGCTCATATAGTCATCCTATCAAAAAGCTGGGCGCGCAATAGAAGAAACACTGCGCTCGGCGGCGAGGAGACCTCCCGATGGACACGCTGGGCCAGGTATTCGAGGCAGTGTCGAGCTATTTCGCGCTGCTTTCCGAGCCGGTGCGACTGCGCATCCTGCATTCGATCTGCCGCGAGGAGAAGAGCGTCTCGCAGATCGTTGCCGAAACCGGAGCGACGCAGACGAACGTCTCTCGTCACCTGAACACGCTGTACCGCGCCGGTGCGTTGAGCCGTCGCAAGGACGGCAACTTCATCTATTACGGCGTGCGCGATGCCGCGCTCACCGAAATCTGCCGGACCGTGTGCACGCACATCGCGGCGCGCACCGAGACGCACTCCGAGGAGCGCTCGGGGATGCGCCGGCTCGCCGAAGAGTGGGATGCGCGCCCCGCGTCGCGCGAGGAGCTTCGATGAACGATTCACTGGACGCGCACGGCAGCGTGGGCGACGGCGCTGCGACGCGCCTTTCGGGTCGCATCCGGCCGGCGCCGGAGAACACGCTGTCGGCCGAGGCGCTGGAGCGCGCGCGCCGCGCGCGGCGCAGCTTCATGGGCAAGGCGCTGGCGATGGGCGCCGGAGCAGCGGGTGCGGGGAAAGCGCTGGCTGGCGCCGCCGACCAGCCCGCGGCGCCACGCGAGGCGCCCGGTGTCGACGGCCCCGGCGACAAGGCGATCCTCGAACTGCCGCCGCATACCACGGGTCTCGGCCAACCGGTCGCGGCGCGCGGCTACGGCGTCCCGTCGCAATGGGAGCGCAACCTGCAGCGCCGCGAGAGCCCGGGGCTCACGCGCGTATCGGCTTCTTCGGTGAGCTTCGCTCCGCTGCAGGGAATGTTCGGCATCATCACGCCCAACGGTCTGCACTTCGAGCGTCATCACCAGGGCTGGTGGGACATCGATCCAAGCCGCCACCGCCTGATGGTCAACGGACTGGTGCGCGAGGCGCGCGTATTCACGATGGACGACCTGATGCGCCTGCCGTCGGTGTCGCGCATCCACTTCATCGAGTGCGGCGCGAACAGCGGCATGGAGTGGGGCAACAACGCGGTGCCCACCGTGCAGTACACGCACGGGATGCTGTCGTGCGCCGAGTTCACCGGCGTGCCGCTTTCCACGCTGCTCGACCTGTGCGGAATCGACCGCAGGAACGGCAAGTACGTGCTGGCCGAGGGCGCCGACGGCTCGTCGATGACGCGCACGATCCCGATCGAGCGCGCGCTCGACGACGCGATCGTCGCCTGGGGGATGAACGGCGAGATGCTGCGCCCCGAGAACGGCTATCCGCTGCGGCTGGTCGTGCCCGGCGTGCAGGGCGTCTCGTGGGTCAAGTACCTGCGTCGCCTGGAGGTGGGGAACCGGCCCTGGTTCACCAAGGACGAGACCATCCACTACGTGGACCTGATGCCCGACGGCCAGCATCGGCAATACACGTCGATCCAGGAAGTGAAGTCGGTCATCACGACGCCATCGGGCGGGCAGGTGCTGCTCGACCGCGGCTACTACAACGTGAGCGGGCTGGCCTGGTCGGGTCGCGGGAAGATCAAGCGGGTGGATGTCTCCACCGACGGCGGACGCAACTGGCGCACCGCACGCCTGGGCAGCCTCGTGCTGCCGAAGGCGCTCACGCGCTTCTCGATCGACTGGACCTGGGACGGTTCTCCGGCAGTGCTGCAAAGCCGTGCGATCGACGAGACCGGGGCAGTGCAACCGAAGATCAACCAGTTGCGCGCGGTGCGCGGCACGCGTTCGATCTATCACAACAATGCGATCCAGTCGTGGCGGGTCGCCGAATCGGGCGAGGTGTTCAATGCGCAGGTCTGGTGAGCAGCGCGTGCGCTCGCTGAAGCTCGTGCTGCCGGCGGCGACGCTGGCGCTCGCGCTCGCCGCGGCGACCTCCTTCGTCGGCGCTGCGGCGTTCGCCGCCGGCGCCGATCCGGCAGCCGGCACCAGCTCGAAGGTCGCGGCGGGCGCGTCGAAAGCCGCTCCGTGGGTCGGCATCGGCCGGCCGGCGACGCGCTCGGAGATCCACGCCTGGGACATCGACGTTCGCGCCGACTTCAAGGGGCTTCCCCAGGGGTCGGGTTCGGTCGAGGCGGGCGAGCAGATCTGGGAAGAGAAGTGCGCGGTCTGCCACGGCACCTTCGGCGAATCGAACGAGGTGTTCACCCCGATCGTCGGCGGAACGACGAAGGCGGACATCGAAAGCGGCCACGTCGCCAACCTGAAGCGCACCGACTTCCCCCAGCGCAGCACCATGATGAAGCTGTCGCAGGTTTCTACGCTGTGGGACTACATTCGGCGCGCGATGCCGTGGAACGCGCCGAAGTCGCTGTCGCCCGACGAGGTCTACGCGGTGACCGCGTACATCCTCAATCTCGCCGACGTCGTCCCCGCCGATTTCGTTCTGTCCGACCGGAATATGGTCGACGTGCAGAAGCGCCTGCCCAATCGTGACGGGATGACGTTCTACGAGCCGATGTGGCGCGCCGACGGCAAGCCGGACGTGCAGGGCGATGCCTGCATGAGCGGATGCGCGACCGATCCGGCCCGGCTCGCCGTCGCCGGGTTGCCCGAGCACGCGCGCGATGCGCACGGCAACCTGATGGCGCAGAACCGCATCATCGGCCCGGTGCGCGGCGCCGACACGACCCGTCCGGCGCGCGACCGGCTCGACGGCGCCGAAGTCGCGGCGAACGCGCAGGCGACGATGCTCGCGTCGATTCCGCACCAGCGCAAACCCGAGGATCTCGCGCGCGAGGCGAACTGCATGGCGTGCCATGCGGTGGACGCGAAGATGGTCGGCCCGTCCTTCCGTGAAGTCGGCGCGAAGTATCGCGGACGCCCGGGTGTCGCCGAGATGCTGGTCGGGCGCGTGAAGAACGGCACCAGCGGAACCTGGGGCGACGTACCGATGCCGGCGAATGCCGCGATCGCCGACGACGACATCCGGGTAATCGTGAACTGGGTCCTCGAGGATCGGCATTGAAGAACCCGCCAATCCTTGCTGCAACTCCGATATGCTGCGGCAATCGGTCAATTCGCCCTTCCAGGAAGGAGACTGCCCCCATGAATAGAACGAGACGTACGAGCTTGCAGGTTGCAGGTAGCGCCGGCCTGTACGGTGCGCTGCTGTCGCTGGGCCTGCTGCGCCCCGGCTCCGCCGCGGCCCAGGCATTCGACGAGAAGATGTTCCACGTCACCGGCGTTCCCGACACGCTGAAAGCGCTCGGCGCCGCCGGCGCTACGGAGTCGAAGGACGTCGTCATCGTCTCGCCCGACATCGCCGAGAACGGCGCCGTGGTGCCGGTGGGCGTCAAGAGCAACCTGCCGAAAACCGAGTCGATCGCGCTGCTCGTCGACAAGAACCCGAATGCGCTGGCCGGCGCCTACGACATCCTCGAGGGCTCTCAGCCCGAGGTCAGCATGCGCATCAAGATGGGACAGAGCTCCGACGTCGTCGCGCTGGTGAAGGCCGACGGGAAGTACTACATGGCCCGGAAGGAAATCAAGGTCACGCTCGGCGGCTGCGGCGGCTGAAGCGACTGCGTTTCCGATCATCCCCTATTGCACAGGAGACGCTGCGAAATGGCAGACCCGATGAAGATTCGCGCCACCGCCAAGGACGGCGCGGCCGACGTTCGCGTACTGATGGCGCACGAAATGGAAACCGGACAGCGAAAGGACGCCTCGGGCAAGGTGATCCCCGCCTGGCACATCACCGAAGTGACCGCGTCGCTCAACGGCAAGCCGGTGCTGCGCGCGCACTGGGGTCCGGCGATCTCGAAGAACCCGTACCTGCAGTTCAAGGTCAAGGACGCCAAGCCCGGCGACAAGATCAGCATCACCTGGGTCGACAACAAGGGCGACAAGCGCACCGACGAAGCGACGGTGAGCTGAAGAACGTGCGAAGAGACCGTAGCGAACCGGGGCGAACCCCGGGGGGGGGGGCCCCGGGGGGAGGGACCCCGCGGGGGGGGCCCCGAGGGGGGTGGGCCCGCG
>JAJPES010000043.1 GCA_021166725.1 Burkholderiaceae bacterium
GCCCGCGCCGCCCGATCCGGTGCTCGCGCTCGAGCCGCCGTTCGTCGCGCTGCCGTTGGTGGCAGGCGCCGCGGCGCCTGCCGCGCCGCTGGTGTTGGTCGCCGTCGCTGTACCGCCGGCACCGCCGGTGGACGTCGAACCGCCCGCACCGCCGGTGCTCGCCGTGCCGCACGTGCTGCCCGCGCCACCCGTGCTCGCGCCGCCCGTACCGCCTGTCGACCCGATGTCGTTGTTGCGGTTGCGACCGTCCGCGGTAGAGCCGGCCGAGCCGCCGCTGGCGCCGCCCCCCGTCGCGCCGCCGGTACTGCCGGAACTCCCGCCGCTCGCCGTCGAACCGACCGGGCCGGTTGCGTTCGCATTCGAGCGCGCGTTGCCTGCGCGGCCTGAATCGCCCGCATCGCCGGTCGTCGCGGAACCGTTCGACGCGCTGCCGTTGCTCGACGATGCCGACGCGCTGCCGCCGGGCGCACCGACTGCGCCGACCGCGCCGTTGCCGCCCATCGCGCCGTTACTGGTTCCGGTTCCAGTCGACGTCGAGTTGCCGGCATTGCCGCCCAGCCCGCCGTCGGCGCGCGCACGTCCGCCGTCGCCGCCGTAGGCACCGTTCGCGTTGCCGGTGTCGCCGCCGCGTCCGCCGTCGCCCGCGCTCGCGCCCCAGTTCGTCGAACTGCCGTTGGTCGACGGTCCGGCGCTCGCGCTGCCGTTGGTAGCGCTGCCGTTGTTGGCGTTGCCGCCGCTGCCGCCGTTGCCGCCCGCGCCGCCGCTGCCGCCGTTGCCGACGCCGCCGGTACCGCCGAAGCCGTCACCGGCACGACCGCCGCGGGCACTGCCGCTGTTGGTGGCCATGTTGCCCAGGTTGCTGATCGTGTTGCCGCTGACCGTGGCGCTCAGGTTCGCGGTGGCGACGATGCTCGTGTTCCACGTCTGCGCCGTGTTCGTCGTCGTGTTCGTGGTCGTGTTGTTGCTGCTGTTCGTGCTGCTGTCGTTCATCAGCGACGCAGTCGAGTTCTCGTTCGCCTGGGGCGCGCCGTCGCCTCCCTGCGTCGATGTTGCGCTCGCGGTCTGCGTGTTGGATCCGTTTGGATCGGACGAGTTGTTCGTCGGGTTCGCGAAAGCCGAACCGCTGGCGAAGGCCAGTGCAATCGCGCTGGCGATGAGCGTCATTCTCATTCGAGCTCTCCTGCGTTCTGTTGTGACGGGTAGCCGGTGAGGAAGCGCCGTGCACGTCCTCCCCCCTTGCTCGGACGCAAGGACCGTGCCGGCGAACAAGCCGGCGCAAGTCATTGATCGGCGAGGCGTATGCGCACGCGTCCGGCTGACGACGCTGTATCGAACGTGAAACATGGACCTTCGGTGATACAGCGTTGCGCGCCTGCCGCTACCGCTCGGCAGAGCACGTCCCTCGTATACTCGGCGGGCGACGCCGCAGCGGCGGGCGTCGCTTTCGATTCCGGAGACTTCATGATCGAACTGCATTACGGGCCGGGCGCCTGCTCCTTCGTTCCGCACGCGTCGCTCGAGGTCGTCAAGGCGGCCACCGGCCAGGATTTCGTCGCGCACGTGGTCAAGCTGCACAAGGGCGAGCAGCGCACGCCGGAATACCTGGCGTTGAACCCGAACGGCCAGGTGCCGACGCTGGTCGTCGACGGCAAGCCGCTGAACCAGATCGTGGCGATCTGCGATTACCTCGACCGGCGATTTCCGCAGGCGGGCCTGCTGCCCACCGAGTCGTGGCCGCGCGCGCAGGCGATGTCGCGTTTCGCGTGGATGAACAACACGGTGCATCCGACCTTCACGCACGTGTTCATGCCCGAGCGCTTCACCGACGACGAGTCGGCGCAGGCGGCGATCAAGGCTTTCGCCATCGGCCAGTACCGCAAGTATCTCGAGCGGATCCAGCAATGGGTGGTCGAGATGGGCGACGGTTTCCTGCTCGGCGAGCGGCTGTCGTTCCTCGACATCTACTCGCTCACGCTGCTGCGCTGGGGCGGCTTCGCCGGCATCGACCCGGAATCGCTGCCGCGCCTTTGGGCGCACGTGCAGCGCGTCGCGCAGGTGCCGCCGGTGGCCGCCGCGATCGAGCGAGAACGGCTGAAGCTGAACGTCTACCGCGGCTGAAGCGCGTCGCGCTGCTCGCGGAAGTCGGCCAGCGCACGCGCCGTGTGCGTGTCGGCGCGCGCGGCCAGTTCCTCGGGCGACCCGGTGGCGACGACGCGACCGCCGCCGGCGCCCCCTTCGGGGCCGAGATCGACGATCCAGTCGGCCTCGGCCCACACGTCGACGTCGTGCTCGACGACGACGAGCGTGTTGCCGGCGTCGACCAGCCGGTGCAGCACGCGGATCAGCTTCTCGACGTCGGCCATGTGCAATCCCACGGTCGGCTCGTCGAGCACGTACAGCGTGTTCGACGCGGGCGGCAGCTTGCGCCCGCGCGCGATGGCACGTGCGCGCGCCGCCGCCACGCGCGGATCGTCGCCGGCGTGGATGGCACGCACCTTCGCCAGTTCGGTGACGAGCTTGATGCGCTGCGCCTCGCCGCCCGACAGCGTCGGGCTCGGTTGCCCGAGCCTCAGGTAGCCGAGGCCGACCTCCTGCAGCAGTTGCAACGGGTGCGCGATCGGCGGGTGCGCTGCGAAGAACGCGAGCGCCTCGTCGACGTTCATCGCGAGCACTTCACCGACCGAACGGTCGCGCAACGCGACCTCGAGCGTCTGGGCATTGAAGCGCTGTCCGCCGCAGACGTCGCAGGGCACCTTCACGTCGGGCAGGAAACTCATCGCGATCGTCTGCATTCCCTGGCCTTCGCACGCCGGGCAACGTCCGCCGGCGATGTTGAAGCTGAAGCGTCCCGGGCCCCAGCCGCGCAGGCGCGCTTCGGCGGTGTCGGCGAAGAGGCGCCGGATCGCATCCCAGAAGCCGACGTAGGTCGCCGGACACGAACGCGGCGTCTTGCCGATCGGCGTCTGGTCGACCTCGAGCACGCGCGAAATCCCTTCCCAGTTCTCGATCGCATCGGCGCCGGCGATGCGCGGCGCCGCTTCGCGTCGATTGCGCGCGTGCACGTGCGAGGCGACGCCGCGCAACAGCAGGTCGCGCGCGAGCGTCGACTTGCCCGAGCCCGATACGCCGGTGACGACCGTGAGGCGCGCGAGCGGGATCTGCACGTCGATCCCCGCGAGGTTGTGAAGACGCGCGTTGCGCAGCCTCAGCCATTCGAGGCCCGCGGTGTCGGGAGCCGTGGGGCGCTGCGCGCCGAGTGGATGCGCAAGCGGATGCGCGAGGAAGCGGCCGGTGACGCTGCGCGGATTGCGCGCGAGCGTCTCGTGCGGACCGCTGGCGACGATCTGCCCGCCGAGGCGCCCTGCACCCGGTCCGATGTCGATCACGTGGTCGGCGCGCCGGATCGTGTCCTCGTCGTGCTCGACGACGAGCAGCGTGTTGCCCTTGTCGCGCAGCGCTTCGAGCGTGTCGAGCAGCACCGCATTGTCGCGCGGGTGCAGCCCGATCGTCGGCTCGTCGAGCACGTAGCAGACGCCCTGCAGCGTCGAGCCGAGTTGTGCGGCGAGCCGGATGCGCTGCGCCTCGCCGCCCGACAGCGTGGGCGCGCTGCGCTCGAGCGCGAGGTAGCCGAGTCCGACTTCGCCGAGGAAGCGCAGGCGCGAGCGGATCTCGGCCAGCGCGTCGCGACCGATCTCGGCTTCGCGACCGTCCAGTTCGAGCGAGTCGATCCAGTGCGCGCAGTCGGTCACCGGCAACGCGGCGACGTCGGCGATCGACCTGCCGCGCAGCGTGACGGCGAGCGCGTTTCGGTTCAGCCGCTTGCCCTCGCATTGCGGGCAGCGCAGTTCGGCCTCGACCTCGTCGACGCTGCGCTCGAGCGCAGCGGCTTCGCCGGCCGACGCATCCGGTGCGTTGCGCGTCTCGGCGATGCGCTGGTCGGCGAGCGCCTCGGCGTGGTCGCCGACCGACTGGCTCGTCGAGTCGTCCTCGCTGCGCCCGGTGTCGACGATCCCCGGCAGGTAGGGCAGGCGGATGCCGGTGCCCAGGCACGACGGACACCAGCCGGCCTTCGAGTTGAACGAGAACAGGCGCGGGTCGGGCTCCGGAAAGCTCGTTCCGCACGAGGCGCAGGCGCGCTTCGTCGAGAACAGCCGCGTTTCGATCGTGCCGCAGGCGGCTTGCCACGCGTCGCCGTCGCCGCCCACGCTCGCGGCGTGCAGCGCATCGAGCGGCGCAGCGACCATCACCAATCCCTTTCCGTGCCCGAGCGCCTGCGCGAGCGCTTCGCGCAGTTCGGCCTCGCGGGCCGGGTCTACGTGCAGCGACGCCACCGGCAGTTCGATGTCGTGCTCGACGTAGCGGTCGATGCGCGGGAAACGCTCGGTGGGCAGGAACGCGCCATCGACGCGCAGGTGCGTGAAGCCGCGCGTCCTGGCCCATTTCGCGAGGTCGGTATAGAGGCCTTTTCGCTTGACTACCAGCGGTGCGAGGAGCCCGACGTGCCGGCCCCGGTAGTCGCGCAGGATGCGCGCGGCGATCGCCTCGGGTGACTGCGGCTCGATGCGCACGTGGCAGTCGGGACAGTATTGCTCGCCGAGCTTCGTGTAGAGCAATCGCAGGAAATGGTGGATTTCGGTGAGCGTGGCCACCGTGCTCTTGCGCCCGCCGCGGCTGACGCGCTGCTCGATCGCGACGGTGGGCGGGATGCCGTAGACGCCGTCGACGTCGGGGCGCGCCGACGGCTGCACGAACTGGCGTGCATAGGCGTTCAGCGATTCGAGGTAGCGACGCTGTCCTTCACCGAAGATCACGTCGAACGCCAGCGTCGACTTGCCGGAGCCCGATACGCCGGTGATCACCGTGAAGAGGTCGCGCGGCACCGTGACGTCGACGTTCTTCAGGTTGTGCTCGCGCGCGTGGTGCACGAAGATCGACGAGCGCGCGCGCTCGCGCAGCATGTTGCGCGCGGGCAGGACTGCGTCCCCGACGTGTCGCGCGGGGTTGCCGTGCGGGTCGCATTCCGCGTCTTCGTGCCCGCCGCCCTCGCGCGTCGCGCTCGATTCGTCGCGATCGAGCTGCGCCTCGTGGTCGCGCAGTGCGGCGCCGGTGTGCGAGCGCGGCTCGCGCATCACGTCTTCGGGCGTCCCCGCGGCAACGAGTTCGCCGCCACCGTCGCCCCCCTCCGGCCCGAGATCGACGATCCAGTCGGCCGCGCGGACCAGGTCGAGGTTGTGCTCGATGACGAGCAGCGAGTGGCCTGCGGCGAGCAGCTTGCGCAGAGCACGCAGCAGTTTCGCGACGTCGTCGAAGTGCAGGCCGGTAGTCGGCTCGTCGAACAGGAACAGCGTGCCGCGCCGGCCCGCTTTCGCGAACGGATGGCCGGGAGTCGTCGGCTCGGTGAGTCCGCGCGCGGCCGCTTCGGCCAGGTGCCCGGCGAGCTTCAGGCGCTGCGCTTCGCCGCCCGACAACGTGGGCACCGGCTGGCCCAGGCGCAGGTAGTCGAGCCCGACGTCGGCGAGCGGCTGCAGCTTCGCGCGCACGTCGCGCGCCCCGCTGAACACCGATAGCGCCTCGCGCACGGTGAGGTCGAGCACGCCGGCGATCGAGCGCGCGACGCCGTCGTCGCCTTCGATCGTGACTTCGAGCACCTCGTCGCGGAAGCGGCTGCCGTTGCAGTCCGGGCAGCGCAGATAGACGTCGGAGAGGAACTGCATCTCGACGTGCTCGAAGCCGTTGCCGCTGCAGGTCGGGCAACGACCGTCGCCGGCGTTGAAGCTGAAGGTGCCGGCCGTGTAGCCGCGCTCGCGGGCAAGCGGCGCCGCCGCAAAGCGCTTGCGGATCGCGTCGAAGGCGCCGACGTAGCTGGCCGGGTTGCTGCGCGCGGTCTTGCCGATCGGCGACTGGTCGACGAAGACGACGTCGTCGATCCAGTCGTCGCCGAGCAGCCGATCGTGTGCGCCGGGGGCATCGGTGGGCTGTCCCTTGGCCCGGCGCAGCGCCGGCAGCAGCACGTTCTGCATCAGCGTCGACTTGCCGCTGCCGGAGACGCCGGTCAGGCAGACGAGCCGTTCGAGCGGAAACTCGACGCTGTCGAGCTTCAGGTTGTGCTCGTGCGCGCCTTCGAGCACGAGGCGCTTCGTCGACGGCGTTACCGGCAGGCGGCGCCCGGCGTCCACCGCGCGCCGTCCGGCGAGATAGTCGCCGGTGAGCGTGTCGGCGTCGGCGAGCGCGGCCGGCGTGCCGTAGAACACGATCTGCCCGCCGCGCGCGCCGGGGCCCGGGCCGATGTCGAGAACGCGGTCGGCGGCGCGCATCACCAGCGGGTCGTGCTCGACGACGACGAGCGAGTTGCCGGCTTCACGCAGCCGCTGCATCACGGCGATGACGCGACCCATGTCACGCGGGTGCAGGCCGATCGACGGCTCGTCGAGCACGAACAGCGTGTTGACCAGCGAGGTGCCGAGCGCCGTCGTCAGGTTGATCCGCTGTACCTCGCCGCCCGACAGCGTGCGCGACTGCCGGTCGAGCGTCAGGTAGCCGAGTCCGACCTCGCCCAGGAAGCGCAGCCGGTTGCGGATCTCGTCGAGCAGCAGGACGGTGGCCTCGTCCAGCGGAGCCGGCAGCTGCAACCGTGCGAAGAACGCAGCGAGGCGATCGATCGGCATCAGCATCAGTTCGTGGATGCCGTGCCCGCCCTCGCCGCGCACGTCGTCGCCGACTCGCCAGAGCAGCGCGTCGGGCACCAGCCGCGCCCCGGCGCAGGCCTTGCAGGTGTCGTACGACCGGTACTTCGACAGCAGCACGCGGATGTGCATCTTGTACGCGCGCGATTCCAGCCACTCGAAGAAATGGCGGATGCCGTACCACTGCGTTTCCCACCTGCCGGTCCAGTCGGGCGCGCCGTCGATCACCCAGCGGCGCTCGCGTTCGTCGAGCGCGCGCCACGGCACGCCGGTGCGAACGTCGGCGCGCGGCGCGTACTTCATCAGGTCGCGCTGGCAGTCGGCGAAGCTCTTCGTCTGCCAGGGCTTGACCGCGCCTTCGGCGAGCGTCTTGCTCCCGTCGGGAATCACGAGCCCGAGATCGACGCCGATGACGCGGCCGAAGCCACGGCAGTGCTCGCAGGCGCCGATCGGCGAATTGAACGAGAACAGGCTCGGCAGCGGCTCGGCATAGGCGATGTCGCAGTCGGCGCAATGAAGGCCGGTGCTGTAGCGCCAGCGCTCGTGCTCGCTGCCGTCGTCGTCGAGCACGTGCAGCGTCAGTCGGCCGTGCCCGCGGCGAAACGCTGCCTCGATCGAGTCGGCCAGCCGCGACGCTTCGACCGTCGAGACGCGGAAGCGGTCCTGCACCACGTGCAAGACGATGCGTTCGCCGTCGACCTCGCGCGCCTGCACTCGGGCATAACCCTGCGCGTCCAGGTGCGCGCGGATCTCGGCTTCGCCGAAGTTCGCCGGAACGGGCACCGGGAAACCGAGCACGATGCGGGGATCGCCGGCCGCGACGGCACGCTCGACGAGCGCGTCGCGCACGCTGGCCACCGTGTCGCGCCGCACCGGTTTTCCGCAGCCGCGGCAGTGCAAGGTAGCGGCGCGCGCGAACAGCAGCTTCAGGTGGTCGTTCAACTCGGTCATCGTGCCGACCGTCGAACGCGAGGTGCGCACCGGATTCGTCTGGTCGATGGCGATCGCCGGCGGCACGCCCTCGATGCGATCGACCTGCGGCTTGTCCATCCGGTCGAGGAATTGCCGCGCGTAGGCGGAGAAGGTCTCCACGTAGCGGCGCTGGCCTTCGGCGTACAGCGTGTCGAACACCAGCGAGGACTTGCCCGAGCCCGAGACGCCGGTGACGACGACCAGTTCTCCCGTCGGGATGTCGAGATCGAGGTTCTTCAGGTTGTTCTGGCGCGCGCCGCGGATGCGGATCGCGGCGTGCGCCGCGGCATGCCGCGGCTCGTCCGACGCGTCCGTGCGGTCGGGCGTGGGCTCGTGCAGCATCGGGAGGGCGGGCAGGGCAGGGGAGACGCCGAGTCTATCAGCGGCGCGTTTCGGGCGCGGTGCGGAGCCCGCGCGTTTGGCGGCAAGGGCGTCATCGCGGACAATCGCGCCGGTGACCGCTCCCGCCCGCTTCCGTTCTCGCCTCGTTGCCGGCCTGCTCGCGCTGTTCGTCGGCTTCTCCGGCGCTCACCGTGCCTATCTCGGAGCGCGCTGGTGGCCGATCTATCCGCTGATCGCGATGCCCGCGATCGGCCTGGCGCTGCGCGCCGATCCCTGGTATCGGCATCCGGGCTTCTTCGTCGCCAGCCTGGTCGTCGTCGTCGCGATGATCGAGGCGATCGTGTTCAGCCTGGTGTCCGACGAGCGCTGGGACGCGCGATACAACGTCGGCCTCGCGCGGCGCTCGCAGGGCGGCTGGTCGAACGTGTTCGTCGCGATTGCTGCGTTGCTGATCGGCACCGTGCTGTTGCTCGCGGTGCTGGCGATCGCCCTGGAAACGCTGTTCCTTCCGGCGCTGTAATGTGGACACGCGCCGGAACCACCGATCGGCGCCTCGCTTGATACGATGCGCGAGCATGCGCACGCGACCGAGACCGCGATGAAGACCGAACCGCAGCAGCGCGACCCGCAGGCCGAGGCTACGCTCGAGAAGTGGCTCGCTCGCGAGCGCGAAGTGCGACTCCTGATGGCCGCGCCGGGCAAGATCGCCGCAGCCGAGATCGGCGTCGGCTCCGGGCTGCAGTTCCTCGAGCGCATCGGGCGCGGCGAACTGCCGTTGCCGCCGATCATGCAGACGCTCGACTTCGTTCCGGTGGAAGCGGGGCACGGCACGATGGCCTTCCAGGGAACGCCGAAGACCGACTACTACAACCCGATCGGCAGCGTGCACGGAGGTTACGTCGCGACGCTGCTCGATTCGGCGCTCGGCTGCGCCGTGCACACCACGCTCGAGCGCGGTTACGGCTATACGACGCTCGAACTGAAGGTGAACTACGTGCGCCCGCTCACCGATCGCACCGGCCCCGTGCGTGCCGAGGCACGCGTGGCCAGCGTCACCCGCCGCATCGGAATCGCCGAGGGGCGCGTCGTCGATGCCGCCGGGCGCCTGTACGCGCTGGGTTCCACCACCTGCCTGATCTTTCCGCTGCCACAATCCGGGGAGGAAGCATGACCGAGAGACAGATCGTTCGCAGCGCCGACGCGCCTGCGGCGATCGGCCCGTACTCGCAGGCGGTGCGCGTCGGCGACGTCGTCTACCTGTCGGGGCAGATCGCCCTCGACCCGGCCAGCGGCGCGCTGGTAGATGGCGGCATCGAAGCGCAGGTCGAGCAGGCGTTTCGCAACCTGCAGGCGGTGGCAAGCGCTGCCGGCGGGTCGCTGGCGCACTGCGTGAAGCTCACGCTGTTCCTCACCGATCTCGCGCACTTCGCGAAGGTGAACGACGCAATGCAGAAATGGTTCGAGGCGCCGTATCCCGCGCGCTCCACGATCGGCGTCGCCACCCTGCCGCGCGGCGCTGCGTTCGAGGTGGAGGCGGTGATGGTGCTCGACGCAAGGCGCCCGTCCGGCACGTGAGCCCCGCCGCGCGCGCAGGGCGCGCGGCCC
>JAJPES010000051.1 GCA_021166725.1 Burkholderiaceae bacterium
ATCGCGCGCATGGCACGCGACATGATGGGCGGCAACGGCATCTCCGACGAGTTCGGCGTCGCGCGACACCTGGTGAACCTCGAGGTGGTCAACACCTACGAGGGCACGCACGACATCCACGCGCTGATCCTCGGGCGGGCGCAGACGGGGATCCAGGCGTTCAGCTGAGCGCGCAGCGCCTCGGCACCGGCTCGCCGTCCGCGCGGGCGCGGGCGGCGCGCTGTCGTTCTCTCCCTGCAAATTCGTCGTCGACCCTTCCGCGGGACGCGCCGATCGCTTTCGCTAGACTTGGCGTCGTTCGAATGCATCGAGGAGACGGCCCGTGTCGACGACTGCAAGCGGATCCAGTGTGACGATCCCGTTCCGCGCCGACCACGTCGGCAGCCTGCTTCGCCCCGCCTGGCTCGCCGAGGAGCGCGCGCGCTGGCGGCGCGGCGAGGTCGACGCAGCCGCACTACACGCCGCCGAAGACCGCGCGATCCGGGAAGCCGTGCGGCATCAGGAAGCAGTCGGCCTGCAATCGATCACCGACGGCGAGTTCCGCCGCGACTGGTGGCACCTCGATTTCCTGTCGCAACTCGACGGCGTGACGCTGAAGGAGAACCCGGGTCCGAAGTTCGGCGTGGCGGCGACGTCCGAGCAGCCGCCGATCGCGACGGTTACCGGCCGCGTCGCCTGCAGTCGCCCGATCATGGCCGATCACTTCGCGTTCCTGAAGGAGCAGACGACGCGCACCGCGAAGATGACCATCCCTTCGCCGTCGATGCTGCACCTGCGCGGCGGCCGCGCGGCGATCTCCAGCGACGTCTATCCCGACCTCGACGCGTTCTGGTCCGACGTTGCGCAGGCGTACCGCACGGCGATCCGCCATCTGGCCGACGCCGGCTGCCGCTACCTTCAACTCGACGACATCACGTTCGCCTACTTGTGCGACCCGAAGATCCAGGCGACCTGCCGCGCCAACGGCGATGATCCCGCCGCACTGCCGCGCACCTACGCGAATGCGATCAACGCGGCACTCGAAGACCGCCCCGCGGGACTGCACGTCACCATGCACACCTGCCGCGGCAACTTCCGCAGCGCGTGGGTCGCCGAAGGCGGCTACGACCCGGTGGTCGAAGCGATGTTCTCGACGAACGTCGACGGCTGGTTCATGGAGTTCGACAGCGTACGCGCCGGTGGCTTCGAACCGCTGAAGGCGCTTCCCGCCGGCAAGCGCATCGTCCTCGGCCTCGTCACGACGAAGTCGGGCGAACTCGAAACGAAGGAAGCGCTCAAGCGCCGCATCGACGAAGCCTCCCGCTTCGTCCCGCTCGAGAACCTGTGCCTGTCCCCGCAATGCGGCTTCTCGAGCACGCACCACGGCAACGCCCTCTCGCGGGAAGAGCAGTGGCGCAAACTCGAGCGCGTGGTCGAAGTCGCCCGCGAGGTCTGGGGCGACTGAAGCACCCGAAAGCATTCATCCGGGAACGCGAAGCGCAACACCACGCCCCACGTGCGCAAGGCGGCTCGCTCGGCGCGAAGCGCGAGGGCTCGGGGCTTCTCGCTGGGCGGGCCGTGGCGCCTGCGGGCACGCCGACGTAACGGCTCCGCTTGCCGTGGCCGTCGGCGAGCCGGCTGCTGCCGAAAGGAAATTCGCGGGACCCGTCACGCCGCGGCGCGAAGCGCCGCTGCGTTGCGGGTGCGAATTTCCGAGGCAGAGCCGGGAAGCCCCCGCGTAGCGGGGGCCGAAGCCGTCGGCCGCGGCAAGCGGGGCCGTTGCGCCGGCGTGCCCGCAGGGCGCCGCGGCCCGCCCAGCGCAAGCCCCGAGCCCTTGCGCTTCGCGCCGCGCGCCGACCAACCGCGCGCAACCGACCGTGCGAGGGCTACGCGTACCGCCGAGCCACCGTCTCCGCGATGCACACCGGCTTGTCTCCCCCTTCGCGCTCGATCGTCGCCTCGGTGACGATCTGCAGCCCCCCGTTCCCGAGGTCCTCCACCGCCGCCACCCTGAACCGCGCCCGCAGCCGACTCCCCGCCGGCACCGGCGCCGGAAAGCGCACTCGATTCAACCCGTAGTTCACGCTCATCCGAACGCCGCGCAACTCGATCGCGCTCTCCATGAACATCGGCAGCAGCGACAGCGTCAGGTAACCGTGCGCGATCGTCGTGCCGAAGGGCCCCTTCGCGGCGCGCTCGCGGTCGACGTGGATCCATTGCCGGTCGCCGGTCGCCTCGGCGAAGGCGTCGATGCGCTGCTGCGTCACCTCGATCCAGTCGCTGACGGCGATTTCCTCGCCGACGCAGGCGGCGAGTTCGGCAAGACTTTCGAATACACGCATTCCGATCCTTCCTCTTTTCGCTTCGTTTCAGTGCTTCGTGCCGAACAGCCGATCGCCCGCGTCGCCGAGTCCGGGGACGATGTACGCATTCGCGTCGAGACGATCGTCGAGGGCGGCGACATAGACCGGCACCTGCGGGTGATGCGCCGCGAACACCGCCATCCCTTCGGGTGCCGCAACCAGCGCCAGGAAGCGCACGGCGTCGGACGCGACGCCGCGATCGAGCAGCACCTGCACCGCGTGCGCCGCCGAGTGCCCGGTGGCGATCATCGGATCGCAGACGATGAAGACCCGTTCCGCGGTGTCGGGCAATCGCACGTAGTACTCGACGGGTCGGCGATCGGCGCCGCGATACAGGCCGATGTGACCGACGCGCGCCGCGGGAATCAGCTCGAGCAGTCCGTCTGCCATGCCGAGCCCGGCACGCAGGATCGGCACGATGCCGATCTTGCGGCCGGCGATCACCGGCGCGTCGAGCGCAGCCAGCGGCGTCTCGGTGCGGCGCAGGGTCAGCGGCAGGTCCCGCGTGATCTCGTAGCCCATCAGCAGCGTGATCTCGCGCAGCAGATCGCGAAACGTGCGCGTGGACGTCTCGCGATCGCGCATGTGCGTGAGCTTGTGCTGGATCAGCGGATGATCGACGATCCGCAGCGACGCAAAGCGCGGGTCGGTGCGCATGCTGCCGCGCCTTCTCGTGCCGCCCGTTCAGCCGCGCGACGAGGCGCGCGCGCCTGTTCCGCGACTCGCGCTCACCCGGTGAAGCCCTCGCGATCGCGCAGTCGGTAGCGCTGGATCTTGCCGGTGGCCGTCTTCGGCAACTCGTCGACGAACTCGACCCAGCGCGGATACTTGAACGGCACGAGCCGGTCCTTCACGTACGCCTTGATCTCCTGCGCAAGCGCGTCGGTGGCGCGCGAAGGCTCCTTCAGCACGACGAAGGCCTTCGGCTTGAGCAGTCCGTCGGCGTCGCGCGAGCCGACGACCGCGGCCTCGAGCACCATCGGATGCGAGGCAACCGCCGACTCGACCTCGAAGGGCGAAACATACTGCCCGCTCACCTTCATCATGTCGTCGGAGCGGCCCGCGTAGGTGTAGTAGCCGTCGGCATCGCGCTGGTACTTGTCGCCGCTGCGCGTCCAGACCCCCTGGAAGGTGTCGCGCGTCTTCTCGCGCTGGTTCCAGTACTGCGCAGCCGACGACGGCCCGCTGATGTACAGGTCGCCGACTTCGCCGTCGCCTACTTCGTGTCCGTCGTCGCCGACCAGCTTCAGCGTGTAGCCCGGCACCGGCTTGCCGGTGGTGCCGTAGCGCACCACCCCGGACTGGTTCGACAGGAAGATGTGCAGCATTTCGGTGGAGCCGATGCCGTCGAGGATTTCGACCTTCGTGCGTTCGGTGAAGCCCGTGCCTATACCCTTCGGCAACGCTTCGCCGGCCGACGTCGCCACGCGCAGCGACAGTTGCGAGGCGGCCGGGAACGCCGCGTTGGCGAGCATGCCCGCATACAGCGTCGGCACACCGTAGAAGATGGTCGGGCGCTTGCCCATCGCCGCCAGCGCAGCGGGCGCTTCGCCGGTGAGCCGCTGGAACACCGCTTCCGGCGTGGGACGCTCGGCCATCAGCACGGTGGTGGCGCCGACCGACATCGGGAAGGTCAAGCCGTTGCCCAGGCCATAGGCGAAGAACAGCTTTGCCGCGCTGAAGACGACGTCGTCTTCGCGAATGCCGAGGACGGGGCGTGCATAGAGCTCCGCCGTTTCGATCAGGCTGGAGTGGACGTGCACCGTACCCTTGGGCGAGCCGGTCGATCCCGAAGAGTAGAGCCAGAAGCAGGGTTCGTCGGCGACGGTTTCGGCGCAGTCGTATTCTTCGCGACCGTCGGCCAGCAGCGCGTCGAAATCGACGCGCTTGCCGCCGGCCGCAATCGGGTTCGAGCCCGGCGCCGAGGAGACGACGACCGAGCGAAGCGACGGAATCGAATCGATCGCGTCCTCGAACGACGGCAGCAGCGCCTGCGAGACGAGCAGCGCCGCCGCACGCGAGTCGCGCAGCATGTATTCGTAATCCTGCGGGCGCAGCATCGTGTTCACCGCCACCGGCACGATCCCGGCCTTGATCGAACCGAGGAACGCCACCGGCCATTCGATCGTGTCGAGCATGCACAGCAGCACGCGCTCCTCGCGGCGCAGGCCGAGTCCGGCGAGCGACGATGCAAAGCGGTTCACCCGCGCGGCGAGATCGGCATAAGTGCAAGAGCCGCGATCGTCGACGTAGGCGATGCGATCACCGCGACCGGCGCCGAGGTTGCGCTCGAGCAGGTCGTGCGCGGCGTTGTAGCTGCGCGGAACGCGGATGCGAGGCGGGCTCACGGAATGATCGGCACTCGAGATTTCGGCCACGGCGGTTTCCCTCCAGTTCGTCATCGGATTATCGCGCGCACGGGATCCTTCTCGCGCGCGGCATTCGTCATCGCTTCAACCCGCCCGTTCCTGCGGCAGGTGCGACGCCGTCGCCTCGACGAGCGCGAGCAGCTTCTCGAGGCTCTGCGCCTCGTCGGCGCCGCTGGTGTCGACGACGGCGTCGGCCAGCGCGTACAGTCGCTCTCGCTGCTTGAGGATCGTGCGCAACTCGGCCATCGCGTGCTCGCGTCCGCGAATGGGCCGCAGATCGCCCTGCGCGACGACGCGGTCCATGTGATCTTCGGGCGAAGCGCGCAACCAGACGGTGAAGCAGCGCTCGCGCAGCAGCTCGTAGGTTCGCGGCTCGAGCACGAGCGAGCCGCCGGTGGCGATCACGCAGCGCCGGTGCGCGCGGGTGAGCCGGTCCAGCACCCGCGCCTCCGCCTCGCGGAAGGTGTCCTGCCCGTACATCGAGAAGACGCTGCCGAGCGAGGCGCCCAGCTCGCGCTCGATCTGCTGGTCGAGTTCGTGGAACGGAACGCGCAGCCGGGCCGCGAGTTGCACGCCCAGGGTGGACTTCCCGGCGCCGCGCAGGCCCACCAGCGCAATTCGCCGCGAGCGCTCGCGGCTCGATTCGCCGAAGCGCTGCTGCAACTGCATCACCGCCTCGTGGCGCTGCTCCGGACGCAGGCCGCGCAGCAACTCGAGCGCCGTGACGATCTCGGCATCGAAGGATCGGTCGCTGATCAACTGCTCCACCGGACAGGCGAGCGCCTCGGCCACTCGGCGGATCAGCAGGATCGAGATGTTTCCGTCGCCCGACTCGAGCTGCGCGAGATAACGCTCGGACAGGCCGGAGAGTTCGGCGAGGCGCTTTCGCGTGAGGTGTGCTTCCTCACGTCGCTCGCGAACACGCCGACCCAACGCTTCGAGGAACGCGTTCTCGTCTTCCGGCTTGCTGCCCACCACGGAGACCATGCAACATCGAGCGTCGGACAATGGAAGGACCTGCAATATAACTCATATGCGTAACCCTAACGAGCACTATTTTCACGTCGTCGTCGGCGCTCGGCGTCTCGAGTGCCGGTCGATCGGCGACCCCGGCTCGCGCTCGCCGACGCTCGTCTTCCTGCACGAGGGACTGGGCAGCATCGCGCTGTGGCGCGATTTCCCCGATCGGGTATGCGCATCGGCAGGGCTGCCGGGGATCGTCTACTCCCGCCGCGGCTACGGAGGATCGGAGCCGATCGACGCACCGCGAAGCACGCGCTTCATGCACGAAGAGGCGATCGACGTGCTGCCCGAGTTGCTGCGCGTGTTCGGCCTGGAACGACCGATTCTCGTCGGGCACAGCGACGGCGCCTCGATCGCGCTGATCCACGCGGGCACCTTCGTCGAAGCCGACGCGGCAGTGGCCGTGCTCGCCCCGCACCTGTTCGTCGAGCCGGTGTGCACCGACGCGATCGCCGAAATCGCGCGGCGCTACGAAGCGCCGGGGCTGCGCGAGCAGCTCGGCCGCTACCACGACGACGTCGACGGAGCGTTCCGCCACTGGACCGCCGTCTGGCTGTCGGACGCCTTCGCCGCATGGAGCATCGAGAAGGAAGTCGCCTCGATCCGCTGTCCGATCCTCGCGATCCAGGGCGAGGACGACCAGTACGGCACGATGCGGCAGCTCGATCGGATCGCCGAGTTGCAACCCGATGCGCAACTGCTGAAGCTGGCCGATTGCCGCCACAGCCCGCACCTGGATCGGCCCGACGAGGTCGTCGAGGCGGTTGCCGCATTCTGTCGCGCGATTGCCGCGAAGGAAGCTGCAGGCGGCGCAGGGCCGCACGGCTGACGCCGAACATCGACGCGGGCGGCCTACAATCGCTGCCTGCCGAAAACGGAGAAAGGCATGCAGGTGCTGTGCGGAACCGACTTCAGCGACCGTGCCGACGAGGCTGCCGCGCTCGCCGCGTTGCTCGCGCAACGCACCGGGGGCGAGCTGACGCTGGTGCACGTCCTCGACACGCGCAGCGTGCTGCTGGGCCCGGCGCCGGCGCTCGACGCGATCGAGGAGAACGCCAGAGAACGCCTGCAGGCAACTGCCGACGCCCTGCGCCGCACCGGCGTGACGGTGAACACCGAGTTGCCGGCGGGCTGGCCCGACGAGGCGATCGTCGCCGAGGCGAAGAAACGCGGCGCCGGGCTGCTCGTCCTGCCGGCGATCGGCCGGCGCGACGGCGTCGCCGTTCGCCTGGGCAAGACCTGCGAACGCGTGCTGCGCACGACCGAGACGCCGATGCTCGTGCTGCGCGACGCGCCGCCGCTTCTTTCGTGGCTGCGCAACGAACGCACGCTGCGCGTGCTCGTCGCCTACGACTTCACCCCGCAGGCCGACGCCGCGTTGCTGTTCGCAGCCCGGCTGGCCGAACTCGGCTCGTGCAAGCTGCTTGCCGCCTATGTCGACGACCCCCGGCGCGAGGCGACGCGCCTCGGATTGCTCGACGATCCGGCACTCGCGCGGCAACACCTGCGCGACGAGATCGTTGCCCGGATCGGTCGGGCGTTGCCGTCGCTACCCGTCGAAGTGATGGTCTCCGCGCACGAAGGAGAGCCGGCAGCACGGCTCGCGCAACTGGCCGAGCGCGAACAGGCCGACCTGCTGCTGGTCGGCTCGCATCAGCGCAATGCAGTCGAGCGCCTGTTCACCGGCTCGGTCGCGCTCGAGCTGCTGCGCGACTCCGCGCTGAACGTGCTGGTGGTCCCCGGTGCCGCAGTCGCATCCGTCTCGCTGCTGCCGCCGGTGATCCGGCGCATCGTTGCGGCCACCGACCTGTCGCCGATCGGCAACCGCGCGGTTGCTCACGCGCTCGCTCTGGCCCCGTCGGGCGCCGAGGTGGTCGTCGTCCACGTGGTCAGCCCGAACCTGATGCGCAACGGACGCTACGGCCGACCGGTGCATCCGGAGTTCGCCCGCGAGCATGCAGCAGTCGTTGCCGAGCGGCGCCAGGCGCTCGAGGCGCTGGTCGCCGAACCCGGCAACACCAGGGTGCGCATCGACCTGGTCGAGAGCGATCGCCCCGACCGCGCGCTGCTCGAAACCATCGAACGCGAAGCAGCCGACCTCGTCTGCGCCGGAACCATCGGTCGCACGGGCCTGGGCGCGATGCTGCTCGGCTCCACCGCGCAGACGCTGCTGCGCGGCACGCGACGGCCGATATTGCTGGTGCAGCCGCAGGAGCGGTGAAGAAAAGGGAAACCGGGGGAAACCGGAAACCGGGGTCAGACCACGGTTTCCCCCTTCCCTTCCTACGAAGCAGCAGCAGCGCGTCGCAGCCGATCGCCCACCGCACGCCACTCGGGCGTGCGCGGGACGCGTTCGATGACGATGCGATCGCAGCCGGAGCGATCGAGGCGGCGCAGCGTGTCGTAGAGTTCGTGCGCGGTCGTTCGCGCGTCGTGCGACATCGCCAAGCCCACGTCGGCGATCGAGGCCGGCACCGAGCGCGACCACAGGGCGACGCTGCTGCCCTGCGAGCGCAACTGCGCCACCCGCGCGGGCACTTCCTCGGCGTCGACGACCTCGACCGGCGTGGCCGGCGCGTAATGCGCATCGAGCGTGCCGGAGGCGCGCGGCGCATGCGCGTCGCGCTCGAGCACCTCCTCGCCGAGCACCGCGGCCAGTTGCGCGACCGAAATGCCGCCGGGGCGCAGCAGCACCGGACGGCCCCGACTGAGATCGACGATCGTCGATTCGACCCCCTCCTCGCACGGACCGCCATCGAGAATGAGCGGCGCATCGTCGCCGAGGTCTTCGACGACGTGTTCGGCGCGCGTCGGGCTGACGCGACCGAAACGATTCGCCGAGGGCGCGGCGATGCCGATCCCGCCGCGTCGCGCGAAAGCGTGCAACAGCGCGCGCGCCACCGGATGGGCAGGCGCGCGCAGCCCGATCGTCGACTCGACTCCGCAGGCCCAGGCAGGCGCGTCGGCGGCGCGCTTCAGGATCAGCGTGAGCGGCCCGGGCCAGAACGCTTCGGCCAGCCGCTGCGCGCGCTGCGACCACTCGGTCCAGGCCATCGCAGGGCCGTCGTCCAGCGCGTGCACGATCAACGGATGGCCGATCGGGCGCTGCTTGATCCGGTACACCGCAGCGACTGCGTCGCGGTTCGCCGCGTCCGCGCCGAGCCCGTAGACGGTCTCGGTGGGAAAGACGACGAGCCCGCCCGACGCGAGTCGCGCCGCTGCTTCCTCGATCGCCGCGGCGTCGGCCGGACGCACGAGCGTCATTGCCCGCGCTCCCCGATGCCGAGCGCTCGCTCGATTTCGTCGGCGACGGCGCTCGCCGCGTCGACCGACGCACCGAGTATCGTCACGTGGCCCATCTTGCGGCCGCGTCTCGCTTCGCGCTTGCCGTACAGATGCAGCTTGGCCGACGGATGCCGCAGCACCGCCGACCAATCGGGTTCGCGCATCGCATCCGTTCGATGCTCGAACCAGAGGTCGCCGAGCAGATTGAGCATCACGGCCGGCGCGAGCAGGCGCGGTTCACCAAGCGGCAGGCCGGCGAGCGCGCGCGCCTGCTGCTCGAACTGGCTCGTCACGCAGGCGTCGATCGTCGCGTGGCCGGAATTGTGCGGACGCGGCGCGATCTCGTTGACGAGCAGCGTTGCATCGGCGAGCACGAAGAATTCCACGCACAGCACGCCGACATACCCGAGCGCGTCGGCGATGCGCCGCGTCGCGTCGAAGGCGTGCTGCGCGAGCGACGGATCGATGCGCGCCGGAAACGTGGTGCGGGCGAGAATGCCGCCCCGGTGCACGTTGCCGGCGACGTCCCACGCGAGACTCGTGCCGTCGAACCCGCGCGCCAGCAGCACCGACACTTCGCTGTCGAGCGCGAGCCGCTGCTCGAGTACGCAGGGCACCGAACCGAGCTCGGCGAAGGCAAGGCATGCCTCTTCGGCATTCGCGACGAGGGCCTGCCCCTTGCCGTCGTAGCCCAGGCGCGCCGCCTTGACGATGCCCGGAAAGAGCGCAGCGGGCGCCTGGCGAACGTCCTCGACGCTGCGCAGCGGCCGGTACGGCGCGGTCGGCAGTCCCGCCGCGCGAACGAAGCCCTTCTCGGCGATTCGATCCTGTGCGATTCCCACGCTATCGGCCGACGGCGCGACGATCGTCCGCTCGGACAGTTGCTGCAACGCGCGCGCGGGAACGTTCTCGAACTCGGTCGTCACCGCCGCACAGGTTTCGCCGAGTTCGGCCAGCGCTGCAGCGTCGAGATAGTCGGCGCGCAGGTGGCGCTCGGCGATCGAGCCGGCCGGACTGTCGGCGCCGGGGTCGAGCACGCAGACGCGATAGCCGAGGCTTTGGGCGGCCATGCAGAACATGCGGCCGAGCTGGCCGCCACCGAGCATGCCGAGCCAGCTGCCGGGCGCGAGCGGCAGCGTGGGCCGACACGGCGGGGAGGCGTCGGCCTGGGCGCCTGGCGCAATCCGGTTCATCGTCGACGTGGCGTCACGCCGACGGCAACGTCGTGCTGCGCGCGGACTCGCTCTGCGCGCTGCGGAAAGCGACGAGCCGATCGGCCAACGCCGGGTCGCCGACGGCCAGCATCGCCACCGCGTGCAGCGCCGCGTTCGCCGCGCCCGCCTCGCCGATCGCGAAGGTGGCGACAGGAATTCCGCGCGGCATCTGCACGATCGACAGCAGCGAATCTTCGCCGCGCAGATACTTCGACGGACACGGAACGCCGAGCACCGGCACGATCGTCTTCGCCGCAATCATTCCCGGCAGGTGTGCAGCGCCCCCCGCGCCGGCGATGATCACCCGCAGGCCCCGCGCTCGCGCGCTCTCGGCATACTCGAACATTTCGTCGGGCATCCGATGCGCCGAAACGACGCGCGCCTCGAAGGGCACGCCGAATTCGCGCAGTACTGCGGCGGCGTGCTGCATCACGCTCCAGTCGCTGCTCGAACCCATGACGACGCCGACCAGGGCATCGACCGCCTCCGTTGCCATGGGCTCGTTGCCGACGGAGATCTCGCTCATCGCTCGCCGCTCTTCGGTCGTTCGTCGTTCATCGTTTGCTCGCGCGCCCGGCGCCCGCCCCCGGCGCTTCGACCGGCAGCTCCTCGCCCGCAATCCGTCGCAGCGCTTCTCGATAGCGTTCGGCGGTCTGCGCAACCACCTCCGGCGGCAGGTGCGGCGCGGGCGGTTTCTTGTCCCAACCAGGAACGCTCTCGAGCCAGTCGCGCACGTACTGCTTGTCGAACGAAGGCGGCGATTCGCCGGGCCGCCACGAGTCGGCCGGCCAGAAGCGCGACGAATCGGCGGTGAGCACTTCGTCCATCAGGTGCAGCGTGCCGCTCTCGTCGAGGCCGAACTCGAACTTGGTGTCGGCGACGATGATGCCTCGCGCCGCGCAATGCTCGGCCGCCCGGCGATACAACTCCAGGCTCACGTCGCGAATGCGTGCGGCCAGCGCTGCGCCGATACGCTGCGACATCTCGTCGAAGGAAATGTTCTCGTCGTGTTCGCCCTGCTCGGCCTTCGCCGCCGGCGTGAAGATCGGCTGCGGCAGTCGATCGGCCAGGCGCAGTCCGGCCGGCAACGCTATGCCGCATACCGCGCCGCTCGACTGGTAGTCCTTCCAGCCCGAACCGATCAGATAGCCGCGCACGACCGCCTCGACGAGGATCGGTTGCAGCCGCCGGACGACCATCGAACGTTCGCGTACCTGGTCGCGCTCGTCGGGCTGGACGACCGACTCCGGATCGACGCCGGTGAGGTGATTCGGAACGACGTCGGCAAGCCGGTCGAACCAGAACAGCGCCATGCGGTTCAGCACGCGACCCTTGTCGGGAATCGGTTCGGAAAGGACGACGTCGAAGGCCGACAAGCGGTCGGTGGTGACGATCAGCAGCCGGTCGTCGCCGACCGCGTAGTTGTCGCGCACCTTGCCGCGCGAGACCAGCGGCAGCGAGTGCAGCGTCGAGCGATGAACGATCGGCATCGGTCGTTGGCGCAAAAGCGCCATTCTGCCCGAACGGGCGGCGAAATCAGGCGGCGAGGCCGCGCAGCCAGCCCAGGCCGCTGCGCGTTCCGTTGCGCGGACGGTATTCGCAGCCGACCCAACCGTCGTAGCCGAGTTCGTCGAGCAGCGCGAAAAGATACGGGTAGTGCAACTCGCCGACATCGGGCTCCGCGCGCTCGGGGACGCCGGCGATCTGGACGTGCCCGACGTCGGCGATATGTCGGCGAATCTTCGTCGACACGTCGCCCTCGACGACCTGGCAGTGGTACAGGTCCATCTGCACCTTCAGGTTCGGCTCGGCGACCTCGGAAACGATCGCATGCGCGTCGGCCTGGGTGGTGAGGAAATAGCCGGGAACATCGCGCCGGTTGATCGGTTCGATGAGGGCGGTGATTCCGGAACTCGCCAGCCGGCGGCAGGCCCAGCGCAGGTTGTCGACGTAGGTCGCACGCTGCCCGGCGCGCGGCACGTCGTCGCGCACGACGCCCGCCATCAGGTGCAGGCGCGTGCAGCCGAGCACGGACGCGTAGTCGAGCGCCTGGTCGATCGACGCACGGAACGCATCGACGCGATCGGGCAGGCTGGCGAGTCCGCGCTCGCCGGCCCGCGTCTCGCCCGCAGCCGCATTGAACAGCACCTGCTCGAGTCCGTTGGCGAGCAGCGCCGAGCGGATCTCGACGGCCGAATGTTCGTACGGAAACAGGAACTCGACAGCGCGGAAGCCGTCGCGCGCGGCGGCCTCGAAGCGATCGAAGAACGGCAATTCGGTGTAGAGCCAGGAAAGGTTCGCGGCGAACTTCGGCATCGTTGCTCCCTGCGTGCCAGCGTCGGGGCGAGCGCGTTCCTTCATGATAGAGACCCGCGTGCCGCAGCACGACCACCGAACGAAAGCCGCTTCCCCTGTCGGGCCACTCACGATGATCTGGATCGCCACCTACCTGCTCGCCGGCGCCGGCGTCGGCTTCCTCGCCGGGCTGCTCGGCATCGGCGGCGGCATGACGCTGGTACCGATCCTCGCGACACTGTTCGGCGCCCAGTCGCTCGCCCCCGAATACACCGTGCACCTGGCGCTGGGCACCGGCATGGCGTCGGTGCTCTTCACGTCGAGCGCGAGCGTGCGCGAGCACCATCGGCACGCCGCGGTGGACTGGCGCATCGTCGCGCGCATCGCGCCGGGAATGCTGCTCGGCGCGCTGTCGTCCACCCTGGCGGCCGGCTGGATCAGCCAGCGCGCGCTCGCCCTCGCCTTCGCCGTGATCGTCTTCGCCGGCGCGACGCAGATCCTCGTCGGACGAAAGCCGAAGGCCGCGCGCGAGATGCCGGGCGCAATCGCGACCTTCTGCATCTCGTACCTGATCGGCGTGATCTGCGGCCTCGTCTCAGCCGGCGGCGCCTTCCTCACGATCCCGTTCATGCTGTTGTGCGGCGTAACGATGCACCGCGCGATCGGCACCGCCGCGGCCATCGGCGTGCCGGTCGCGCTCATCGGCACGATCGGCTACGTGACGGGCGGCTGGCGCATCGACACGCTGCCGTCGATGTCGATCGGCTTCGTCTACCTGCCGGCGCTCGCGTCGCTGGTGGCGGCGAGCGTGCTGACCGCGCCGTGGGGGGCGCGAAAGGCGCATGCACTGCCCGTCGCGACGCTGAGGCGCGTGTTCGCAGGCTTGTTGTACCTGCTGGCGACGAGAATGGCGTTCAGCGCGTGGTAAGAATGCCGCCGATTGCCGTTTCGGCGCAGCGCAAGACAACGCGCCGATGAACGAGGAGCAGCACCGATGATCAGCGAACTCGTCTGGTTCGACCTTCCGAGCGGCATGCCCCGCGAAGAAGTGGTGGAGGGAATGCGCGCAGTGGCGCCGCGCTGGCGCGCCGACGGCCAGCTGATCCGCAAGACCTTCCTCTACGACGCCGCCAACGCCCGCACCGGCGCCCTGTATCTGTGGAAGACGAAGGCGGCCGCCGACGCCGCGCACGACGACACCTGGCTCGAGGGCGTGCGCACGAAGTACGGCAGCACGCCCACGCGGCAGTTCTTCGAGACGCCGCTCATCGTCGACAACGCGCTGGGGCAGACGATCGAAGAGGAACCCGGGCGCCGATCGTCGGCCGAGTGAGCCGCTGCCGGCGGCGGTTCACGGTCGAAGCGCCGCCAGACGCAGCGTTTCGAGCCGCGAAGACTGCATTCGAGCTGGAAACGCCGCGTTCGGCAGAGAAATGCTGCGCCGCCGATTCAGCGGACGACCTGCGCCAACTCGCCCTTCCTGTACCGGTCGATCATCACCGACATTGCAACCGGCCGGATGCGGCTCGCCTGCCCCTCGCAGCCGAACTCGCGATAGCGCGCAAGGCACACCTTCTTCGCCGCCGCGTGCGCCGGCTTCAGGTATTCGCGCGGATCGAACTTCGACGGGTGCTCGGCGAAGAAGCGACGGATCGCACCGGTCATCGCCAGGCGGATGTCGGTGTCGATGTTGATCTTGCGCACGCCGAACCTGATCGCTTCCTGGATCTCCTCGACCGGCACGCCGTAGGTTTCCTTCATGTCCCCGCCGAACTCGCGAATTTCGGCGAGCAGCTCCTGTGGAACCGAAGAAGAACCGTGCATCACCAGATGCGTGTTCGGAATGCGTCGGTGGATCTCCTTGATGCGATCGATCGCGAGGATGTCGCCGGTGGGCTTGCGCGAGAACTTGTACGCGCCGTGCGAGGTGCCGATGGCGATGGCCAGCGCGTCCACCTGCGTCTTCTTGACGAAATCGGCCGCCTGCTCCGGATCGGTGAGCAACTGCTCGCGCGTCATCTTGCCTTCCGCGCCGTGGCCGTCTTCCTTGTCGCCCTTCATCGTCTCGAGCGAACCGAGGCAGCCGAGCTCGCCCTCGACGGTGACGCCCACCGTGTGCGCCATCTCGACGACGCGCTTCGTAACGTCGACGTTGTACTCGTAGGAAGCGATCGTCTTGCCATCTTCCTGCAGCGAGCCGTCCATCATCACCGACGAGAAACCCAGGCGGATCGCCTGCAGGCACACGGCGGGCGACTGTCCGTGGTCCTGGTGCATGACGACCGGAACGTTCGGGTAGCTCTCCACCGCCGCTTCGATCAGGTGGCGCAGGAACAGCTCGCCGGCGTATTTCCGCGCGCCGGCCGACGCCTGCATGATGACCGGCGCATCCGCCTCGCTCGCGGCAGCCATGATGGCCTGCACCTGCTCGAGATTGTTGACGTTGAACGCCGGGATTCCGTAGCCGTTCTCGGCGGCGTGATCGAGCAGCTGACGCATCGAAACCAGGGGCATTGCGACCTCCGAAGTGAACTCGGCGCAGACCCCCGGGCCCCCTGACGGCATCGGGACGCTGCGCGAAACTCCCTCGGAGGTCGATTATCGCCCACCCGCCGATGCAAGGCACCGCAACTGCTGGCCCATCGGCATCGCCCGCACGACGACTCCCAGATGTACCTGATCGCCTTCGCCACCGACTACGACGGAACGCTCGCGCACGAGGGGCGAGTCGCCGCCGACACGATCGGCGCCCTCGAACGCCTGCGCGACAGCGGACGAAAACTGCTGATGGTCACCGGGCGCGAGCTGCCGGACCTCGAACGCGTCTTCGACCGACTGGACCTGTTCGATCTCGTCGTGGCCGAGAACGGAGCCCTGCTCCACTGGCCGCAGACACAGCAAGAACGCCTGCTCGCGGAAGAACCGCCGACCGAGCTGGTGGAAGCGCTGCGGGCACGCGGCCTATCGCCGTTGTCGATAGGGCGAGGAATCGTCGCCACCTGGGAACCCAACGAGGGCGCGGTGATCGAATGCATTCGCGATCTCGGCCTGGAGTGGCAGATCATTTTCAACAAGGGCGCGGTGATGATCCTGCCGCCGGGGGTGAACAAGGCGACGGGCCTCTCCGCCGGCTTGTCGGAACTCGGTCTTTCCCCGCTGAACGTGGCGGCCATCGGCGACGCCGAAAACGACTACGCCTTCCTCACCGCATGCGGCTGCTCGATCGCCGTCGCCAACGCGCTCGAATCGATCAGGAAGAGCGCCGACCTCGTGACGCGCGGCGACCACGGCGCGGGCGTGATCGAAGCGATCGACGCGATCCTCGCGGACGACTCGCAAGCGATGGCGGCGGCGGCACATCGACGGCGCATCACGCTGGGCGAAGACGACGACGCCGGGTTGACCGTCGACGGCGGCGCAGTGCTGATCGCCGGATCGTCCGGCATCGGCAAATCGACACTGGCGACCGCGCTCCTCGAGAAGCTCGCGGCGCAGGGGTTCCAGCTCTGCGTATTCGATCCGGAGGGCGACTACGACGATCTGGACGGCGCCGTCGTACTCGGCAACGCACGCAATCCACCGGCCGGCGACGAAGTCACCGACTTCCTGCGAAGGCCGGATGCCCCTCCCCTGGTGGTCAACCTGCTCGGATTCGAAGTGCAGGACCGTCCGGGCTTCTTTCGCGAGCTCGTCGCACGGATCGGCGACCTGCGCGGCGAGTTCGCCCGGCCGCATTGGCTGCTGATCGACGAGGCGCATCACATGCTGCCCGCGCCGTCGGACGTCGCCACCGCGTCGCTGCCCGCCGAACTCGCCGCGACCATCTACGTCACCGTCCATCCCGAACAGATGGCCCGACAGGTGCTCGACAGCGTGCGAACCTTCATCGGCGTGGGCGCGCAGGCGAGCGAGGCGCTGCGCAGCTTCTGCGAGACGATCGGGCTCGACGCGCCGCCGGTTCCCGCGGGCGATGCACGCCAGGCGGTTCTCTTCTGGCGGCGCGACGGTTCCCGCGCGCCGAGCTGGCTGCGGCCCGACCGGCCGAAGCAGGGGCACAAACGGCATACGCGCAAGTACGCCGAGGGCGAGCTGGGCGCCGACAAGAGCTTCTACTTCCGGGGCCCTGCCGGCGAGCTGAACCTGCGCGCGCAGAACCTGATGCTGTTCCTGCAACTGGCCGACGGCGTGGACGACACGACGTGGCTCTTCCACCTTCATCGGGGCGACTACGCACGATGGTTTCGCGAGGCGATCAAGGACGACCACCTCGCCGACGAGGCCGAAAGCCTGCAGGACGGTCGGGACCCCGCACGCACGCGGGCACAGATGCGCGAAATCGTCGAACGCCGGTACACCGCGCCGGCGAAGGGATGAAATCGCCGGGCGCCATAGGGCGCCTCGACCTCGCCAGCAGGCGCTACCGTCCGTGCTCGCCGACCCGCACCACCTTCAGCGTGTTCGTCCCGCCCGACTTGCCGATCGGTTCACCGATCGTCAGCGCGATGAGATCGCCCTTCTCGACTATGCCCGCGTCGAGCAGGCGCTGCTCGGCCTCGAGCAGCAGCGCTTCGCGCTCGACGGCGTGATAGGTCATCACGATCGGGTGCACCTCGCGATACAGGCACATCCGGCGGCGACTGCGCTCCTCGGGCGTGAGCGCGTAGATCGGCACGCCCGAATCGATGCGCGACATCCACAGCGCGGTGGAGCCCGACTGCGTGAGCGAGACCACCGCCTTCACCTTCATGTGGTGCGCCACGAAGAGCGCGCTCATCGCGATCGCCTGGTCGATCCGCGTGAAGGTACCGTCGAGGATCTCAGCGCCGAGCGAATGCCGCTCGGAGCGATCGGCCTCTACGCACACCCGAGCCATCGCCTCGATGGTCTCCACCGGGTAGCGGCCGGCCGCCGTCTCGGCCGACAGCATCACCGCGTCGGTTCCGTCGAGCACCGCATTGGCCACGTCCGAGACTTCGGCGCGCGTGGGCACCGGCGACTCGATCATCGACTCCATCATCTGCGTGGCGGTGATCGTGACCTTGTTCAGGTCCTTCGCCATGCGGATCATCCGCTTCTGCAGCGCCGGCACCGAGGCGTCGCCCACCTCGACGGCGAGATCCCCGCGGGCGACCATGATGCCGTCGCTCGCCTTCAGGATCTCCTCCAGGTTGCCGATCGCCTCGTAGCGCTCGATCTTCGCGATCATCAGTGCACGGCCGCCCGCCGCCCGCACCAGTTCGCGCGCCATGTACATGTCGGCCGCGTTCTTCGGGAACGACACCGCGATGAAGTCGGCGGCGAAGCGAACGGCCGTCTTGATGTCCTCCATGTCCTTCGACGTCAGTGCCGGCGCCGACAGCCCGCCGCCCTGCCGATTGATTCCCTTGCGATTCGACAGCGTGCCGCCTTGCAGGACCGTGCAGTCGATCGTGCGCGCGTCGACGCGATCGACCCGCATCGTGACGCGACCGTCGTTCAGCAGCAGCGTGTCGCCGACGCTCACGTCGTTGACGAGTTCGGGGTAGTCGAGGCCGACGCGCTGCTGGCTGCCGAGGTCGCAGTCGATGTCGAAGACGAAACGGTCGCCGACCTCGAGCTGGATCTTGCCGTCGGCAAACTTGCCGATGCGGATCTTCGGACCCTGCAGGTCGGCGAGCACGCCCACGCTCTGGCCGATCCGGTCGCCGATCTCGCGCACGCTGGCGACGACTGCCGAGTGCTCCTCGGCGGTTCCGTGCGAGAAATTCACGCGTACGACATTGACGCCGGCACGCAGCATGCGCTCGAGCACTTCGGGCGAGGACGATGCCGGGCCGAGCGTGGCCACGATCTTGGTGGCGCGGGGAACGGGATGGAACATGGAGGCGACCGGGAATGCGGCAGTGAGCGGATCGGCCGGGCGCGACGCTCGCACCCGGCGGCGGGCATTCATCCTAACGCAGTGGGGCGCGGAGGACGGAACAGTTTCGTCCAGAGATGCAGCGCGAGCAGGCGCGGCGGGAAGCGGCGCGTGAAATACCGCGCTCGCAAAGCGCGCTTGGCCCAGCGGCGCGAAGCAGTCACGGGACGATCGGGAGCCGCCGGCAGCAGCGAGCGCGCCACCAGCGCGTCCATCAGCGCCGTCGTCATCCGCGAAGGCTGCGCGCGGCGGGCCGCTTCACGAGCGGAGCGCTCGGGCACGGGTGCGTCGAGCAGGCGGCGCGCGTAGCGCAGCCCGTAATGCAGCGGACGCTGCAATCCGTGACGCGCCGTTGATTCCGCGAGTCGGTCGTCGAAAGCCGGGTCGCCGGCGCTCGCGCTCAACATCGCACCGAGGTCGAGCAGGTCGCGCATCTGGTGCCACAGGTCGGAGTCCTCGAACAGGTGGCAGCACGTGTGCAGGAGCTGGTCGTGCGGTGCCAACACACGCAGCGCAGTGCCCGGCAACCCGATCGAAGCGTCGACGAGCGCCGCAGCATCGGGGCGCAAACGGCTCGAGACGGGTAGGATCGTGTGATGCAGGTCCACCGGCAACGGGCGCTCGGGATGCATCAGCGGCGGCAACTCGTGGCTCCACTCGCGGAAGTAGCGCTCGTCGTAGTCGCTGATCTCGCCGAAGCGCCAGCCGGCCGCCCTCAGCGCAGTTTCGGCGCGCCCGATCTCCGAGGCGCGGACGAGCAGGTCCACGTCGCTGGTGAGCCGGCCGCGCCCCCAGGCAGCGTCCTGCGCGACGTACGCACTTCCCTTGAGCAGCACGAGTTCGATGCCGAGCGGGCCCAGGACCTCGGCCAGGTGCTGCAGGTTCCAGCGTGTCATCGCGATCCGGTACTCGGCGATCGTGCGCTCGCTGCGCAACTGGCGCAGGACCGGCGCCGGCAGCGCATCGAGCGCCCCGGCCGCTTCGTAGCGCACGTGCAGCAGGCTGGCGACCGAGCCGAGCCTGGCGATGCGAACGAGGCGGTCCCATTCGCCGAGTGCAGGCTGCTCGGGCTGCAACGGATCGGACAACAACGAAAGCAGGCGCTGCGCGTTCATCGGCGCGCGGCCTCGGCCGGGAACGCGACGACTTCGGTGTCGGCAAAGAGCGCGTCGATGCATTCGAAGGCGTCGTCGAAGCTCGAGTACCGAAGCTCGTAGATCCGGGACTGCGCGAGCAGGTTCGTCAACGCAACGAAGCCGGCCTCGCCGAGCAGCGAATAGTTGAACGCGTTGCCGGAGAGCTTGACGAATGCGCGCGCCGGCTCCACCGGCTCGAAAGCCGCCGTCGCGCCGGCCTGGTAGCGGGGAAACACGATGAACTCGGGCCGCGCGCTGCGCTTGCGCGCCGCGACGCTCTCCGGCGTGGGCGCGAGGTGCGCCACCGTTCCCTTGTGCGTGCCCGCGATGGACGGGCCGATCGGCCGTTCGGGCCAACGCGCGGCGATGCGCTCGATCGAGTCGTTCTTCAGGCACACCGGGCGCAGCACGGGCATGGCGCTTCCGCTGGCCGGATCGAGCGCGCAGAACTCGTCACTGAGCAGCCGGTAGCCGTGGCACATGAGTGCCGCGGTCAGCGTGCTCTTGCCGACGCCGGAAAAGGCGGGCATCAGCAACGCGCGATCGCCGCGCGCGACGATGCCCGCATGCAGCACGAGCCAGGCATGTAGACGATGGGCGATCGTCCAGTTCAGTCCCCATTCGATCAGCGGCAGGTGCATCGCCAGCGGCAGCACCTGGAATGGCGACTCGCCATCGATGAAGATCCGCGCCCAGCCTTGGCCGAACAGCGCGCGTTGCACGTGGAGCGAGACGCTGACGTCGGCGAAGCCTGAGTCGGGTTCGATCGGGAAGGCGCCGTACAACGTACGCATTGCCTCGGCATGCGCAAGGTGCGTCGAATGGAACCGGGCAGCGCAGGCGCCCAGGTCGAGTGCCACGCCCGGTCCGGCGAGCCTTTCGAGCAGCGACGCCGGCGAGAGATCGGCGACGGTCGGCGCGCCGCGCATCATGGACTCAATGCTCGACGCAAGCCGGCGTGTCAACGAACTCGATCAGCTCGCAGCCATGCAACTCGGAGAGCGCCTTGTCGACGAGCGCGCGCGCCTCGTCGGCCGGAAAGCTGGAATCGGCGAGGTCGAGCGCGTCGACAAGCGCGACCACGGGCTGCGCCCCTCGCTCGGCGAACAGCGTGAGCAGCATCGCGGCTGCGCCGCCGACGATGTGCGTGCGCCACGAGCGGGGTTCGAACACAGCGAGGGAGTCGGCGGCCAGGGGACGCCGGCGCAAGCCCGCGCGCGCGCGGGCATATAGCGGCGCGTCGCCGCGCATCCCGCTATCAGCCCAGGCCGAGCACGCGCTTGATGTACGCGCCGATGCCGTCCCAACCGCCGGTGTAGCGGGCGACGCCCGGATGCAGCGAATGGAAGCAGCCGACCGAAGTGGCGACGCCGCCGATGGCCTCGGGTTCCCAGCTGTAGCCCAGCGGTTCGCCCGTCTTCGGGTCGACCTTGATCAGCGCCCAGCGCTTCTCGATCGGTGAGCCCTGCGCATTCGAGGTGTTCCAGTCGCCGCTGAACGATGCGTCCTTGCCGATGGCGCCGCCGTCACCGAAGCTCACGCGGGGCGTGCTCTTGGCCGACGCAATCATCGGACCGCCGCCTACGCCGCCGTCCACCCGCCAGAAGGTGGTGCGATCGGTGCCGAGCACGTACTTGCCCTCGATGAGCGTGTCCTGCGGCCCGTTGCCATTGAAGTCGATCTTGTGCAGCTCCAGGATGTCGACCTGCGCGCGCACCCATTCATCGGCATCGGGCGACGTGGCGAGCTTCTCGGCCGCGTCGGCACGAGCTGCATCTGCGGCGTCCAGCCCCCTCTCGGTGCACAGCATCGATGCGGCGAACGAAGCACCGGGTCTGAGAGTCAACACCATCGGAGCCGCCGCACCCAGGCGCAACAGGTTGCGTCGGCGCGCTTCGTGCTGCCCTTGCGACGCGTTGGTCTCGCTCGAATTTTTCATTGCTTCGCCTCGGGAATCCCCTGATAATTCCCTTGTGACAGTGCCGGATTAGGCGCGTGCCCCACTGAGGAACTCGCACACAAACCCCGCGTTCCGCCTGTCTCGAAAGGAACCGACTGTCCTATCATCCCTGCAAGTATCGTGCCCTGCGCACGCAAGGATTTGATTTGCAACAAAGGGATGAGAACCCAGCCTGCCCTGAGCAAGCGTTGTAAATTTCTCCGACGCCCAACTGTATCAGGCGCGTTGCTCGAGCGCCTCAACGGCCGGTAGCGTCCGCCCCTCCAGAAACTCCAGGAACGCACCACCGCCGGTCGAGATGTAGTCGACGCGGTCGGCTACGCCGAAGCGCGAAATCGCAGCTACCGTGTCGCCGCCGCCGGCGATCGAATAGGCATCCGATTGCCCGACGGCCTCGGCAACCGTGCGAGTGCCCTGCGCGAAAGCATCGAACTCGAACACGCCGACCGGGCCGTTCCAGACGATGGTGCCCGCCTGCTGCAGGAAGCCGGCCAGTGTTGCCGCCGTGCGCGGCCCGATGTCGAGAATCAGGTCGTCGTCGGCCACCTGCTGCACGGGCTTCGTAACCCCCCGCGCGGTGGCCGAAAACTCCTTCGCGCAGACGACATCTTCGGGAATCGGCACCGCGGCGCCGCGCGCGGACATCGCATCGAGCACCGCCCGCGCTTCGCCGGCCATCTCGCGCTCGGCCAGCGAGCGACCGATCGGCAGACCCGCGGCCAACAGGAAGGTGTTGGCGATTCCGCCGCCGACGATCAACTGATCGACCTTCGAAGCGAGCGCCTGCAGGATCGACAGTTTGGTGGAGACCTTGGCGCCGCCGACGATGGCCACCAGCGGGCGACGCGGCGAACCCAGCGCGCGCCCCAACGCGTCGAGCTCGGCCGCCATCAACGGGCCGGCGCAGGCGATCGGCGCTACGAGCGCGAGCGCGTGCGTGGTCGCCTCGGCACGATGCGCGGTGCCGAAGGCATCGTTGACGTAGACGTCGCACAGCGCCGCCATCCTGCGCGCCAGGCCGGGATCGTCGCTCTTCTCGCCGACGTTGCAGCGGCAGTTCTCGAGCAGCACCACCTCGCCCGCGCCCACCGGGAAGTCGCCGTCGACCCAGTCGCTGACGAGACGCACTTCGCGTCCGAGCAGCTCCGCGAGCCGCGCAGCAACCGGTGCCAGCGAATCCTGCGGGCGCACGACGCCCTCCCTCGGCCGCCCGAGATGCGACGTGACCATCAACGCCGCGCCCATCCGCAGGCAGTGCTCGATGGCGGGCAGCGACGCGCGGATGCGGGTGTCGTCCGTGATGCGCAGCGCATCGTCCTGCGGCACGTTGAGATCGGCGCGAATGAACACGCGCTTGCCGGCAACGTCGACTTCGTCCAGGCGTCGGAAATTCATGCGATTGCCTCCAGGTGCGCGCGCCGTGCGCATCGTGGCCCGCAAGGGCGCGCTCTACTGCGCCTCGTGCAGTTGCTGCTCGATCTCGTGGCGCTCGCTGTCGTCGAGCAGGTCGAGCGGGTTGGCGCCGTCGTTCATCAGCCAGTCTTCGAAGCGACCGCGCCGCCCGTCGGACAGGCGCGCCGCCACCAGATGGTCGAGAGTGGCGCAGTCGGCGAAGAACACGAACTCGACGCCGCCCGCCTCGACGCTGCACTCGCCGACGGCGATCTGCACCCAGGGCCGGCGCGCGTCGCGCAGCCGCATCGTGCGCTTGCCGTCGACGATCTCGCGCAGCAGCGCCACTGTCTCGGCGGCGTCGAGTCGTTCGCTCATCGGGCGCTCCTTCAGCGCGCGTTCATCCAGGCGACCGTGACGTCGAGCATGCGATTCGAGAAGCCCCACTCGTTGTCGTACCAGCTGTTGGCCTTCACCAGCCGACCCGACACCTTGGTGAGCGTCGAATCGAAGATGCTCGACGCCGGGTTGTGGTTGAAGTCGACCGACACGAGCTGCGCGTCGTTGTAGGCGATCACGCCTTTCAGCCTGCCCTGCGCAGCCTCGCGCATCGCCGCGTTCACCTCCTCGACGGAGGTCTCGCGCGACGCGATGAACGACAGGTCGACGATCGACACGTTGATGGTGGGCACGCGCATCGCATAGCCATCGAGCCGACCGTTGAGCTCGGGCAGCACCAGTCCGACGGCCGATGCGGCACCCGTCTTCGTCGGAATCATCGACATCGTCGCCGACCGCGCGCGGCGCAGATCGGTGTGATAGACGTCGGTGAGGACCTGGTCGTTCGTGTAGGCATGGATCGTCGTCATCAGCCCGGTCTCGATGCCGATGCGCTCGTGCAGCACCTTGGCCATCGGCGCCAGGCAGTTCGTCGTGCACGACGCGTTCGAGATCACCGTCTGGCTCGCGCGCAGCACCTCGTGATTCACGCCGTAGACGACGGTCGCGTCGACGTCCTTGCCGCCCGGCGCCGAAATGATCACTTTCTTCGCGCCGCCCTTCAGGTGCGCCGACGCCTTCTCCTTGCTGGTGAAGAAGCCGGTGCATTCGAGGACGACGTCGACGCCGAGCTCGCCCCAGGGCAGCTTCGACGGGTCGCGCTCCGACAGCACACGGATGCGGTCGCCATCGACGACGATGTTCTCGCCCTCGACCGACACCGTGCCGGGGAACTTCCCGTGCGCCGTGTCGTACTGGGTGAGATGCGCGTTGATCTTCGCGTCGCCGAGATCGTTGATTGCGACGATCTCGATCGGGTGCTTCTTGCCGTCTTCGTAGTGCGCGCGAAGGATGTTGCGGCCGATGCGGCCGTAGCCGTTGATCGCGATGCGGATGGTCATGACGAATTCCCCTGCAGTGATGAAACCGGATGGGGCGCGGTGCGCAGCTGGCGCGCCGCGGGAATCAGATGGGCACGCGCCGCTTCAGCACGCGGCGCACCGTGTCCACGACGTTTTGCGGCGTGAAGCCGAAGTGGCGAAACAACTCGGCGGCCGGTGCGGATTCGCCGAAGGTGTCGATCGAAACGACCGCCGCGCAACCGTATTTCCACCAGCCGTCGCCCACGCCCGCTTCGATCGCGACGCGCGGCGCACCCGCCCCGAGCACCGCGCCGCGGTAGGTGTCGTCCTGCCGGTCGAAGAGGTCGGCACAGGGCATCGACACGACGCGCACGTCGATGCCTTCGGCGGCGAGCAGCTCGCGCGCCTGCAGCGCGAGCGAAACTTCCGAACCGGTGGCGATCAGCACCGCCGCCGGGTCGGCTGCGTCGCGAAGCACGTACCCGCCGCGCAGGATCGCGTCGACCTGGGCGCGCGAACGCGACACGAAGGGCAGCGCCTGCCGCGAGAACAGCAACGCGGCAGGGCCGTCGTCGCGTGCGATCGCGGCGGCCCATGCGCTGGCCGATTCGACGGCGTCGCACGGCCGCCAGACGTCGAGCCGGGGCACCAGGCGCAGCGACGCCGCATGCTCGATCGGTTGATGCGTGGGACCGTCCTCGCCCAGCCCGATCGAGTCGTGCGTGAAGACGAAGATGACGCGCTGCTTCATCAACGCCGCCATGCGCAGCGCGTTGCGCGAATAGTCGGAGAAGGTGAGGAAGGTACCGCCGTACGGAATGAACCCGCCGTGCAGCGCGAGTCCGTTCAGGATCGCGCTCATGCCGAACTCGCGCACACCGAAATTGATGTGCCGCCCGGCCACGAAACCCTCCGTCGTGCGCAACGCGCCGGAGCCCCGGAAATCGGTGAGGTTGCTGCCGGTGAGGTCGGCGGAGCCGCCGATCAGTTCGGGCAGCGCGGCACCGAAGTGGTTCAGCGCATTCTGCGAAGCCTTGCGGGTGGCAACCGATCCGCCCTTCTCCACCGCCTCGTCGACGGCAGCATCGAAAGCGTCGTCGTACGAAGCCGGAAGCCGACCCGCAACGCGGCGCTCGAACTCCTGCGCGTCGGCCGGGTAAGCCTCCCGGTAACGCGCGAAGCGTTCGCTCCACGCGGCTTGCGCCCGCGCGCCGCGCGGGCGTGCGTCCCAGGCCCGGCGCACCGACTCGGGCAGCTCGAACGGAGCATGCGCCCAGCCGAGCGCGGCGCGCGTGGCCGCCACCTCGTCGGCGCCGAGCGGCTCGCCGTGCGCCTTGGCGGAACCGACCCGGGCGGGTGAGCCGCGGCCGATCTGCGTGCGGCATTGCACGAGCGTCGGCGCGAACACGCCGTCGCGCCCGTGCTCGCCCCAGTCGCGCGCGAGCGCGATCGCCGCGTCGAGCGCATCGACGTCGTGGCCGTCAACGTCGGGAATGACATGCCAGCCGTAGGCCTCGAAGCGCTGCTGCGTGTCGTCGGTGAACCAGTTGCGCACCGGTCCGTCGATGGAAATACCGTTGTCGTCGTAGAAGACGACGAGCCTGGACAGTCGCAGCGTGCCCGCCAGCGAGCACGCCTCGTGCGAAATGCCTTCCATCAGGCAGCCGTCGCCGGCGAACACCCAGGTGAAGTGGTCGACGATGGCGAGGTCTTCGCGGTTGAAGCGCTCCGCCAGCAACCGCTCGGCGAGCGCCATTCCGACCGCGTTCGCCAGGCCCTGGCCGAGCGGACCGGTGGTCGTCTCGACGCCGGGCGTAAGGCCCTGCTCGGGATGCCCGGGCGTTTTCGAATGCAGTTGCCGGAAGCGGCGCAACTCGTCGATCGGCAGGTCGTAGCCGGTGAGATGCAGCAATGCGTACAGCAGCATCGAACCGTGTCCGTTCGACAGCACGAAGCGGTCGCGATCGGGCCACTTCGGATCGGCGGGGTTGTGTCGGAGCGCATTGCCCCAAAGTGCAACGGCGATCTCGGCCATGCCCATCGGCATGCCGGGATGCCCCGAATTCGCCTGCTGCACCGCGTCCATCGCGAGGGCACGAATCGCATCGGCCATCTCGCGACGCCGGTCGAGGCGCGTGGCATCGTCCTGCGGGCCGGCAGCCGCCGAAACCGTGGAATGGGGCTGCGTGGCGCTTTCCGTAGGGGATTCCATCGAGGGCGATCCTGGAGCCGAGATACGCCTTGCATTCTAACAAACGGGGGCGAGCCCCACTGGCGAGCTCTACACAAATTCCTATATAATCAAAGGCTTTTCTCGCCGGCCTAAGCTCCGATCCGAGCCATTTCGGAGCGCGCGGGCGGCGACATTTCCACTGATCTGGATCCCCGAGGAAATACCGTGGGGATACTCAGGGACTGGCCGGACGGTGACGTCCGGCTTCCCGGAGCCGAACCGGCGCCGGGGCCCGGGAGCCGCATCCCGCGCAAGGCCCATCGAGCGTGCGCGAAGGCTTTCCCGGAGCGTCCCGGAAGCGTCGGCGCCGCGGAGCACCCGTCCGCAGCGACCGCATCGACGCGCATCAGCCGTCGATGCATCCGGCGCGTCCGGGGGTCTTGGGGTCTTCACCCTCTTCGGAGGGACTGGGTTGGAACGAAATGCAGGGACTGCACCTCACTGCCGATCTGTACGGCTGCCGCTGCGACGCGTCGTTGCTTACCGATGCCGCAAGGCTCGCCGAAGTGTGCCGCGCGGCTGTGCGCAAGGCCGAACTCACGCTGGTCGACGAGAAGTTCTTTACTTTTCCCGATTACCAGGGTGAGCCGGGCGGCGTCACCGGGGCGGTCCTGCTCGCCGAGTCGCACGTCGCGGTCCACACCTGGCCCGAGCGCTCCGGCGTCACGCTCGATGTCTACGTCTGCAATTTCTCGACCGACAATTCATCGAAGGCCGAGCAGTTGCTCGACGACCTCATCGTGGCGTTCGCGCCGCGCCAGCAGAACACCAATCGAATCCTGCGCGGCTCGGAAGACCCCGATTCGGCCGAAGGCGAGTTGCTGCTGGAATGGCTGAACGCCGACAGCGCGTTCGGCTTTCGCGCGGCGCGCCGCCTCGAAACCGTTCGCACCCCGTACCAGACGCTCGAGGTGTTCGACACGCCGCAGTGGGGCAAGCTCTTTCGCCTGGACGGCTGCTACATGACGTCCGAACGCGACGAGTTCTTCTACCACGAGGCGATCACCCACCCGGCTGCGCTCGCCCACCCCGGCCCGGCGAGCGCGCTGGTGATCGGCGGTGGCGACGGCGGCTCCACGGAGGAGCTGCTCAAGCATCCTTCGATGCAACGCGTCGTGCTGGCCGAACTGGATGCCGAGGTGATCCGCGTCGCACGCGAGCACCTGCAGGAAGTGCACCGCGGCGCCTTCGACGACCCGCGCGTCGAGTTGCGGATCGGCGATGGCTGGCAAACCGTCGAGGCGCTGGCGCGCGAAGCGGAGACGCTCGGGCACAGCGCCCAGGCACTCGGGCACAGCGCCCAGACGCTCGCGCACAGCGCCCAGACGCTCGCGCACAGCGCTCAGGCACTCGCGCACAGCGCTCGGCGCTTCGACCTCGTCGTGCTCGATCTCACCGATCCCGACACGCCGGCGCACCGGCTGTACACGGCGGATTTCTTCCGCCTGCTCGGGCGCGTGATGAACCCGGGCGCTGCGGTCACGCTGCACATCGGCTCGCCGCTGTATCGTCCCGACCTGGTCGGCCAGTTGCTGCGCGAGCTCGCAACCGTGTTCGCCATCGTCCGCCCGCTCGGACTGTACGTGCCGTTGTACGGCGCGTACTGGGGATTGTGCTGCGCATCCAACACGCTCGATCCGCTGTCGCTCGAACCCGAGGCGGCCGAGCGACGGCTGGCCGAGCGCGGCATCGGCGACCTGCGCTACTACAACGGCGACACGCATCGCGCACTGTTCGCGCTGCCGAACTTCTATCGCGAGCTGCTTCCCGGCAAGACCGGGGGTCGGGGCGCCACTGTCATCGAACTGGCACACGCGTCCTGAGCGGCGCGCATCGACTTCGTCTCGCGGTTGCGAAGATCGTGCGTCCGCGGGTGTTGATTCCCGACGCCGAACGGCTCGCCGTCGATGCCGGGCGGCTCGGCTTCGACGGCGAGCCGCCCGAACCTGACCGGTCCGTCCGGCTCGACGCGCAGCGCTCGCATCATCTGGTGCGCGTGCTTCGGCTCGCGGCGGGCGCAGCACTCGAGTGCTTCGACGGCCGGGGTGGGCGCTTCGAAGCGACGCTGGCGAGCGCCGATCCGCGCGGGTGCACCATAAGCGTCGGCGCGCGCCTGCCCTCCCGCACCGAGAGCCCGCTGCGCGTGACGCTGCTGCAGTGCGTCTCGGCCGGCGAACGCATGGACTGGACGATCGAGAAGGCGGTCGAACTCGGCGTCACCGCGATTCGTCCGCTGTCATCCACCCATTCGCCGCAGCGACTCGACGCGACCCGCGCGCAGCGGCGTCGCGACCACTGGCAGCGCGTCATCGAAGCTGCCTGCATGCAGTGCGGCCGCGACGTCCTGCCTCGGCTCCACGAGTTGCAACCGCTCGAGCGCTGGCTCGCCGGCGGAGAGCGACCGGCCGGTGCGCTGTCGCTGATGCTGGCGCCCGATGCCGAGCGCGCCTTTGGCGAGACCTCGTTCACTGCGGAGCGCGAGGTCGAACTGTTGGTGGGACCCGAATCGGGCCTGGACGAGCGCGAGTCGGCAGCGGCCCGCAGCGCGGGTTTCATCGCCGTTCGCCTGGGTCCGCGCACGCTGCGCACCGAAACGGCCGGCATGGCCGCGCTCGCGGCGCTACAGGCGCTTGCCGGCGACTTCTGAAGTCAAGCTTTGCGGTCCACCGAATAGAAGACGCGGAACGCGGTCTGCCGGTCGAAGAAGTAATCGGCCGCGTCGCGAAAGACGTCGAGCAGACGGTCGCGCGCCTTGCGATCGAAGGCGGCGGTTTCGGGAAGGTTCTCGAGGAAGACGACGAAACCCGGCTCGTCGGCGTCGTGCACGGGTTGCAGGCCGGTGACGCGGTTGTACAGCGCTTCGAAGCCGGCCGACCCCGGTGCCGGCAACGAAAAACCGACGGCGATCTCGCCGAGCACCGAATCGGCGTCGGTCGCACCGCGGCAATCGGCCTGCAGCACGCGCTGCTCCGCGCGGGCCGCGGCCGAACGCAGCGCGTTGCGGTCGTACGATTGCAGCGGCAGCACCGCATGCGGCGGAATGTTGCTGAGATTGCTCATCGGGCGGACTCCCGATCCGGCAAAGGCTCCGCCGCATGCTAATGGAGAACCGCCGCAGTGCCATCGTGCATTGCCACAGAACCGGGGCGGTGCAACGCAAGTTCAGTGTCCGCTCGATGCGCGCAGCCGTTGCGCTCCCCCGGCGGCGACCGGATCGTCCTGGGAGATCGCGTCGATCGCGCTGTCGACCGCGCTGTGCGGCGCCACCCGGCTCGCACGTCCCGTGGCGAACCAGGAAACCAGCGTCGCGCGATCGAGCGGGCGCCCGAAGTCGGGAAAGCGCGACAGCACGAAGAGCTTGCGCGTCGGGCTGATCCACGCGATCGACACGGTGTGCGTCGAGCCTGCCTCGTCGGCGAACTCGATCAGGTCGCCTCGACGCAGCGCGTCGACGTCGGCATTCTCGGCCGGACGCTGCCCGGCGCCGTGCCGGCGCGCCGCGCCCTGCAACACCTCGCCGACGCTCGCGTCGAAACGCGCCACGCCGTCGTCGCCGATGCGGATTGCGCTCTGTGCCGACGGCATCGACCGGCCGGCGCCGATCTTGGCATCCTCGATGGCGCGCGTATGCCAGCGCAACAGTTCGTCGAAGAAACGCTGGCGCTCGTCATCGGCGATGCCCACTGCCTTCAGCGAGCTCAGCATCGGGCCGATCATTCTCGGCAGCAGCGACGCCAGTCGGGGAATGTCCTCGGGCACCTTCGGCGCCACGCTCCAGATCAGCATCTCGGCCGACTGCAGCGCCTGCGTCCAGCTGGCGCCACCGCATTCGCCCGAGATGCGCGCGTGCGCCAGTGCAAGCGACCACCACTTGTACAGGAACTCGCGTACGAACGCGGGCGTCACCGGATCGATGCGCAACGCGATTTCCGCGCTCGCCTCCTCCTGCGCGACGGCGAGCGCTTCCATCCGCTCGGCCTGCCGCGTCAACTCAAGCAAGCGCGCGGCGCGCCGCTCTCCTTCGGCGTGCGCCAGGGCGTCGAATCGCGCCATGGCCCCGTCGAAGACGCCCAGGTCATCGTCGAAGTTTCCGAGAATCCAGTCGACGATGCCTGCGACGCCGCTCACCAGCGTCGACTCCGGGCCGTAATCGGCGTCCGGGTCGGTGGCGAGATCGGTCACGCGGTCGATCAGCCGGCGCATCGGATGCTGCCGGCGGGCGAAGAAGCTGCGGTCGAGCAGCGCCGCCTTCACCGCCACCACCTGCAGCCGCAGCAGTTGCTGCTTCACCGGGTCCGGCAGGCGGCGGTCGGCATAGATGTAATCGAAGACGAGCGAGACGATCTCGACGGTCAGCTGGTCGAGCGAAGAACCCTTGCTGCGCGCCTGGTCGAGCAGCTCGGTGACGAGCGGCGCCGCCCCCTCCCGCTCACGCGAAGAAGACTGCAGTGCATGCAGCGCCGCGATCAGCGGCGGCCGCACCATCGGCATCGGCAGGTCGGCCATGCCGAAGGTATCGGGATCGGACAGCATTCGCGCCGCCGAGCGGCGCGCCACTTCCTGGTCGATCGACAGCTGCTCCACGAGATCGTCGAACGCGTGCAGGCGCTGCAGGCGCTCGCCCGGCAGCGCGAAATCACGAACCGCGCCTGACGGCCCGACCGCCGCTGCCAGGACGACCGATTGCGCGCCGGGAGCGGTCGCTGCCGGCGAATCGGGACGCTGCGCGGCAGCGGTCGAGTCGGGCCGTCGCGCATCGGCGCTGACGACGGGTCGAGGTCGGATCGTGGGCAGCACCCGCTGGCTGCGCAGCCGCTCGTTCACGCTGGCGTGCACGCCGGCGAGGCTCGTCGCCACGTGCGGCTCGAAAGCCTGCAACAACGCGGTGCGCACCTCGGTTGCGGGTTCGAGTTCGTCGATCGAACGCTGCAGTGCCTCGAACACGACCTCGGGCGACGCGGGATAATCGTCCTCGTCGAACCAGTCGCGCCCGAGCAGCGCCGCCATGCGCGCGCGTACGCCGAGCACCTCGTCGGGGTCGAGCTGGCGGCGCGCCCGGCGCACCAGACGGTCGATTGCGAGTCGGTCCTCCATTGCGCTCTCGTCCACGAGAGCGAGACCGCCGGGGGGCACGCTCGCGGCGGCCTCCGGCGTCGCCGGTCCGCGATCGAACAGCCGCTGCTCGAACAGTTGCGCGAACGATTGGCGGAAGCGGTATTCGATGTCGTTGCGATGCATCCGCACGAGGGAGAGCGCATCCAGCAGCGCCTGCTGGCTCTCGCGCCCCGCCGCCTTCATCGCGGTGATGGTCAGCTCGATACTGAGCCGATCGAGCGCCTCGTCGATGAAGCGCGACAACTGAGCGAGCACCAGGTCGCGGCACTCCTCGAGCAGGGCAAGCCGGCGCCGCGGATCGAGTTGCTCGCCATCGCTTTCATCGGCGGCGGCGGACGATTCGCGGACATCGGCTGAGGTCATCGGCGCTCGGCATCGCGGCAGGACAGGTGCGAGGATGCTATGCGGCCCGTTTCGACGCGGTCAACGAGGGCGTGACGAGCGGCGTGCGCGACGCTGCGCAGGCACCCGGCGTTCCGACGAATGGCGCGCAACGCGTCGCGGACGGCGCAGCGCAGACGACCTGCAGCACCCCCGGAGCAGCGCGCGCCGGGCGGCGTGCGCCCACGCTCAGCGCGGCACGCCCGCGTCGACGACGATCCACGCCGTCATGTTGACGATGCGACGCACCGTCGCCGCCGGCGTCAGGATGTGCACCGGCTTCGCCGCTCCGAGCAGCACCGGACCGATCGCGATGTTGTGCCCGGCGGCGGTCTTCAGCAGGTTGTACGAGATGTTCGCCGCATCGATGCCGGGCATCACCAGCAGGTTCGCTTCGCCGGTCAGCGTGGAGCGCGGCATCACCTGTCGGCGCAACTGAGCGTCGAGCGCGAGATCGCCGTGCATCTCGCCGTCGATGTCGAGGCCGGGCGCGCGCTCGCGGATCAGCGCCAGCGCCTCTTTCATGCGCAGCGCGCTGGGCTGCGCGGAGCTGCCGAAGTTCGAATGCGACAGCAGCGCGACGCGCGGAACGATGCCGAAGCGCTCGAGTTCGGTGGCGGCCATGATCGTGATCTCGGCGATCTGCGGCGCGCTCGGCTCGACGTTCACGTGCGTGTCGACCAGCGTGACCTGCCGGTTCGGCAGCATCAGCGTGTTCATTGCCGCATAGACGCTCGCCCCGGCACGCCTGCCGATCACCTGGTCGATGTAGTTCAGGTGCAGCGGAAAGGCGCCGAAAGTGCCGCAGATCATGCCGTCGGCCTCGCCCATGTGGATCATCATCGCGCCGATCAGCGTCAAGCGCCGGCGCATCTCGATCTGCGCATATTCCTCGGTGATCCCGCGCCGGTCGGCGAGTCGGTGGTATTCGCGCCAGTAGGTCTTGTAGCGCTCGTCCCATTCCGGATTGACGATCTCGAAGTCGACGCCCGGCGCCATGCGCAGGCCGAAGCGTTCGAGGCGGCGCTCGATCACCGCCGGGCGCCCCACCAGGATGGGACGGGCAAGTCGCTCGTCGACCACCACCTGCACGGCGCGCAGGACGCGCTCCTCCTCGCCCTCGGCAAAGACGATGCGCTTGCCGGCGGCGCGACGCGCCTCGGTGAAGATCGGGCGCATGAAATGGCCCGAGTGGTAGACGAACTGCTCGAGTTGCGTGTGATAGGCGTCGAAGTCCTCGATCGGACGCGTCGCGACGCCGGCGAGCATCGCCGCCTGCGCGACGGCCGGCGCGATCCTCACGATCAGCCGAGGATCGAAGGGTTTGGGGATCAGGTAATCGGGCCCGAAGGAAAGGTCGTGCGCGCCGTAGGCGGTCGCGACGATGTCGGACATCTCGACGCGCGCCAGATCGGCGATCGCGTGCACGGCGGCGATCTCCATCGAGCGGGTGATCGTCGTCGCGCCGACGTCGAGCGCGCCGCGGAAGACGAACGGAAAGCACAGGACGTTGTTGACCTGGTTCGGATAGTCGGTGCGACCGGTGGCGATCAGCGCGTCCGGTCTAACCTCGCGCACCAGTTCGGGGTCGATTTCGGGTACCGGGTTCGCCAGTGCGAACACGAGCGGGCGCGGCGCCATGCGCGCCACCATTGCCTGCTTCAGCACGCCGCCGGCCGACAACCCTAGGAACACGTCCGCGTCGGGGATCAGCTCGGCGAGCGTGCGCAGCGGCGTGTCCTGCGCGAAGCGCTCCTTCATCGGGTCCATCAGCTCGGCGCGCCCGCGGTGTACGACGCCGGCGATATCGGCCACCCAGACGTTCTCGCGCTTCAGGCCGAGATCGACGAGCAGTTCCAGGCACGCGAGCGCCGCCGCACCCGCCCCGCTGCAGACGAGCTTCACCGAACCGATGTTCTTGCCGACCACGCGCAGGCCGTTGAGCACCGCTGCCCCGACGACGATCGCCGTGCCGTGCTGGTCGTCGTGGAACACCGGGATCTTCATCCGCTCGCGCAGCTGCCGCTCGACATAGAAGCAGTCGGGCGCCTTGATGTCCTCGAGGTTGATCGCGCCGAAGGTGGGTTCGAGCGCCGCGACGGTATCGACGAAGCGGTCGAGGTCGGGCTGGTCGATCTCGATGTCGAACACATCGATGCCGGCGAATTTCTTGAACAGCACCGCCTTGCCTTCCATCACCGGCTTGGACGCGAGCGGCCCGATGTTGCCCAGCCCGAGCACCGCGGTTCCGTTGGTGACGACGCCGACCAGGTTGCCGCGCGCCGTGTAGCGGAACGCGTTCACCGGATCGGCAAGGATCTCTTCGCAGGCAGCGGCCACCCCCGGCGAGTACGCCAGTGCCAGGTCGCGTTGGGTGAGAAGCTGCTTGGTGGGCGCGATCGAGATCTTTCCCGGGGTCCCGGCCTCGTGATACTCGAGCGCCGCCTTGCGCAGATCCGGATTCGCGGAATTCGTCATCCTGGTGCCCTGCCGAACGAGGCGCCGATTATGTCAGGTTCGTTCGCGGCGGTTGCCGCGCAGCCGCGCCGATACAATGTGCGCAGCATGACTGCACCACCGCCTGTACCGGGCCCGTATCCGCTCGCCCGCCGCACCGAAAGAATCGCTCCGTTCCATGTGATGCAGGTCGTCGCACGCGCTGCCGCGCTGCAGGCCGCCGGACATCCGGTCATTCACATGAGCATCGGCGAGCCCGACTTCACGGCGCCCGAGCCGGTCGTCGCGGCGCTCGAACGCGCCGCCCGCGCCGGTCACACGCAGTACACCTCGGCCAACGGGCTTGCCGCGCTGCGCGCCGCGATCGCCCGCGACTACGGCGTGCGATACGGCATCGACGTCGATCCGGCCCGTATCGTCGTCACGGCCGGCGCCTCGGCCGCGCTGTCGCTTGCCTGTTGCGCGCTCGTCGACGTCGGCGACGAAGTACTGATGACCGATCCGGGTTATCCGTGCAACCGCCATTTCGTCGCCGCCTTCGACGGCGTTCCTCGCCCGATTCCGGTCGGACCGGCCACCCGCTTCCAGCTCACCCGCGAAGCGATCGACGCGAACTGGGGTCCGGCCACGCGCGGCGCGCTGATCGCGTCGCCGGCAAACCCCACCGGCACGTCGATCCCCTTCGACGCGCTCGCGCGCATCGTCGAAGGCGTTCGCGCGCGCGGCGGCTTCACCATCGTCGACGAGATCTATCTCGGCCTGCACTACGACGAGCCGACGCATACCGCACTCGAACTCGGCGACGACGTCATCGTCTCCAACAGCTTCTCGAAGTACTTCCACATGACCGGCTGGCGCCTGGGCTGGCTCGTCGTTCCCGCGTCGCTCGCCGCCACCTTCGAGAAGCTCGCGCAGAACCTGTACATCTGCGCGTCCACGCTCGCCCAGCATGCGGCGCTCGCCTGCTTCGACGACGAATCGCAGGCGGTATATCGCGAGCGGCGCGACGAATTCCGCCGGCGTCGCGACTACGTCGTTCCGGCGTTGAATGCGATCGGCCTGCCCGTTCCGGTCACGCCCGACGGCGCGTTCTATGCATGGGTCGATTGCGGCGCGCACACCGACGACAGCGCGCGCTTCGCCGACGAACTGCTCGAACGCACCTTCGTCTCCGTGGTGCCCGGCATGGACTTCGGCGTGCACGAAGCCGAGCGCCATTTGCGCATCTCCTATGCGACGTCGATGGATCGCATCGAGGAGGCGGTCTCGCGCATCGGACGCTACCTGCAGCACGATCGGCGCTGAACTGCGGCGCGCTGCGCGCCTTGCCGCTCGCACCCGCGGTCAGCGCGGTCCAGCCGGGTTCAGAAGGCGTGAACCGATCGGCCGTCGCCGACGGGTTCACCACGTTCTCAGAGCTCTTCCTGCGCCTTGGCCTCGGACAGCGTCGGCGTGTGCAACGCGCTGTACGCGGGTCGCGACGAAGAAGCGGACGGGGGCTCGACCGCGAGCGCCTTCGCGATGCGTTGCGGCGCTTCGGCCATCGCGATCTGCGTAGTGGCGGCGGGCACCACCGGCGACGGCGGAGTCGCATCATTGCGAGCGGCCGCGGCGATGCGCGCGCGTTCGGTGAGCACCTTGCTGCCGTAGCCGAAATCGTGCGGCAGCAGCGCCGCGCCGACGTAGGACTTCAGCGCGCCTTCGACGCTGCCCTCGCGCACCAGGTATTCCTTCAGGATGCGCGAGCCGACCGTGATGTTCGCCACCGGGTCGAGCGCCGCGCGCGCCCCGCCGAAAGGCGCGAACTTGTCGAGATGCACGCGCGTGAGCACCTGCATCAGGCCTTGCGCGCCGGCGGAGCTGCGCGCATTCGGATCGAAGCTCGACTCGATCGACATGACGGCGAGCACGAGATACGGATCGATTCGGAACTCGCTGGCGGCGCGGAACGCATGCGCGACGAAACGCTGCACGTCGCTCAGGTTCACGCGATAGCGGCGGGCGACGAAGCGCGAGATGTTGCGCTGTTCGGGGGAGAGCTTCAGCGGCGAGAGCGTGTCGCGCTCGGTCGCCACGGTTTCGAATTTCGGAGAGGACGCATCTTGCGCGAGAGTGGACGCGTCTTGCGCGAGGTCCGAACCAGCCATGGGCGGCGGGGCCGGCACCGTTTCCTTCGCCGGTGTCGCGTCGAACGGCGGCGCCCGCGGTTCGACGTCCGACGACGCGATCGGTTTCACCACGTCGCCCAACAGCGACAGGGCCTCGAGCGGCGACGCGGACGGCCAATGCTCGAACGCGCTCGTGGAGGCAGCCTGCAACAGGCGATCGCCGACGTGGCGAGAAGACACCTCGCCGCTGCGCTGCATCGCGCGCTGTTCGGCGCGCACCTGCAGCCAGCGGTCACCGATGCGAGCGACGGGCGCGCTTCGCGCATCGTCGCGATATCCCAGGGCGGCCTGCGCGGACAGTTCTCGATGCCCGGCGAACGCGATCGCATGGCCCGCGTTGTCCGCCGCGCGCCGGGCCACGTCGAACATCTGCACCAACCCCGACGAAGGCAACGACGCATCGACCGACGAAACATCGAACGACGTGGCGGCGCGCGGCAGAGGGATCGACGCGACGGCCACCAGCGCGGCCACGGGAGCGACGGCGCGCACGAAACGCGCCGCTCCGATGGTTCGCACGAGCACGGCGAACAACGCACCGACCTGATGCTGCTGCAGCATCCAGACTCCTTCCGGCTTTCGCCGCGCGCACCGCCGGCATGGCGGTCGTCATCGAGCCCGCGTCAGATGCAATGCGGGCCTCTCTCTTCGATCGTTGCCCTTCGATGCTTTGCCGAAGGGATCTCACGCTTGCAGCAGTGCCGCTGCGTTGGCCTCGACGCGGATCGAGGCGCGATGTTTCGCCTGGCTGTGCAGCGACCGTCGGGCGACGGCTCGGACGAAACGGTTCGGATTCTATTGACCAACTCGCGAGTCGGTCAACCGTAGGATTTCACGATGTGCAAACGATTGCACGGCGCGCGGCGATGACACAATGCCTTCGGCTCGGCCTCCTGGCGCGTACCTTGAAATACAACGACCTGCGCGACTTCGTTGAAAGACTCGATGCGATCGGAGAATTGCGCCGCATCACGGTGCCGGTTTCGCCACGGCTCGAAATGACCGTGATCGCGGATCGCGTATTGCGCGCGGGCGGCCCGGCACTGCTCTTCGAGCGGCCGCACGAGAACGGCCGCGACTACTCGATGCCGGTGCTGGCGAACCTGTTCGGCACGACCCGGCGCGTGGCGGCCGGGCTCGGCGCGGAGTCGACGCAGGCATTGCGCGAGATCGGCGAACTGCTGGCCTGGTTGAAGGAACCGGAGCCACCACGCGGATTGCGCGACGCGTGGGACAAGTGGCCGATGCTGCGCCAGGCGATGAAGATGTCACCGCGCGAAATCGACTCGCGCGTGCCGTGCCAGGAGGTTGTCCTCGAGGGCGCCGCGGTCGATCTGGCGAAGCTGCCGGTGCAGACCTGCTGGCCCGACGACGCAGGCCCGCTGATCACCTGGGGGCTCGTCGTCACGCGCGGCCCGCAGCGCGCGCGACAGAACCTGGGCATCTATCGACAACAGGTCATCGGCGCCAACCGGGTCATCATGCGCTGGCTCGCGCATCGCGGCGGCGCACTCGACTTCCGCGAGCACGCACGCGCGCATCCGGGCGAAGCCTTCCCTGTCGCCGTTGCGCTGGGCGCCGATCCGGCCACGATGCTCGCCGCGGTGACGCCGATCCCGGACACGCTTTCCGAATACGAGTTCGCCGGCCTGCTGCGGGGCGCGCGCACCGAGCTCGCGCGCTGCGTGGGCAGCACGCTGCAGGTTCCGGCGCGCGCCGAGATCGTGCTCGAAGGATCGATCCTCCCCGATCCCGATGGCGTTCGCACCCGCGCGAACGCGCAGGCGCTCGGCCACGAAGGCGAACTGCCGCCGAGCGCGTGCACCGGATGGGAGATGGCCGTCGAGGGGCCGTTCGGTGATCACACCGGCTACTACAACGAGCGCGAATGGTTTCCGGTGTTCGCCATCGATCGCATCACGATGCGGCGCGATGCGATCTATCACAGCACGTACACCGGCAAGCCGCCGGACGAACCGGCGATGCTCGGCCTGGCGTTGAACGAAGTGTTCGTTCCGATCCTTCGCCGGCAGTTTCCCGAGATCGTCGACTTCTACCTGCCGCCGGAAGGCTGCTCGTATCGCATCGCCATCGTATCGATGCACAAGCAGTATCCCGGGCATGCCAAGCGCGTGATGTTCGGCATCTGGAGCTTCCTGCGCCAGTTCATGTACACGAAGTTCGTCGTCGTCGTCGACGACGACGTCGACGTGCGCGACTGGAAGGAGGTGATCTGGGCCATGACCACGCGCGTCGACCCGTCGCGCGACGCGACGATCGTCGAGAACACCCCGATCGACTCGCTGGACTTCGCTTCGCCGGTATCGGGACTCGGCTCGAAGATCGGCATCGACGCGACCAACAAGTGGCCCGGCGAAACCACGCGCGAATGGGGACGCGCGATCAGGATCGACGCGCAGACCGAACGACGGGTCGATGCGATCTGGAGCGAACTCGGGTTGTAGCGCGTTCGCCGCTCCGGTCGGTGAGCAGCCAGGCGACGACGAAGGCGAGCGCGACGATGAGCGCCGGCGAAGTGTCGGGCGTGCGCCCCGGAATGGAGCGCTGCGCGAACTCGAGTGCGAGGAGCACGACCACGGCGAGCGAGCCGGCGACCGCGGCCGTTCGTGCGCGCGCCGATGTCCAGCGCAGCGCGAGCACCAGCACGAAAGCGAACCAGCAGAAATACAGCGTGAAGTCGAGCGCGGCCAGCAGATTGCCGCGGCCCACCAGCGGCCACCAGGAGAAGCGACCGCTGATCGCCCAGAAGGGATGGCCCGGCGCGAGCTCGTAAGCGAGGACCGACAACAACGCGAGCGCCGGCGCGATGCGCGCAAGGCGATCGTCGGCGGCGGGAACCAGCAGCGCGAGCGACACCGACGCGCCGAGCGCCGCGCCGGCAAGCTCGGACCAGGAAAGCGCATGCCACTCGAGCAGCGCCTGCAAGCCGATGGCGACGGCGAACGTCGCGACGAGCGCGACCGAGGCGCGCAGCCGGCGGCTGACCAGCGCGCGAATCGCCGCGGCGACGGCCATCCACGCGAAGGCGTGGCGGGCGACAGCCCACGCGTCGAAGGACGGAGCAAGGCGAAGGAATGCCAGGTTCGCGCGCACAGTGCCGATATCGAGCGTGAACCGCCATGGCACGGTCGACGCGGCGAGCCAGGCGCCCACGACGAGCCACGCCGCGAGCGTCACCGCAACGGCGGTGCCCCCGCTTCGCCCGTCGCGTCCGGGCAGGCGCCGCATCAGTGCGCCCATCAGCGGCAACGCGGAGAATCCCAGCGTGGCGCCTGCCGAATTCGTCGCCCAGTCGATCCAGCTCGACACGCGCCCGCCGAGGCAGGCCTGCGCCAGTTCCATCGACAGCGAGAACACGACGATCGCCAGCCACATGACGACGCGCACCGACCCCGTCCGGTAAGAAGCGGCGAATGCGCCGGCGAGCAAACCGGCCGGAACGTAGGCGACGAGATTGGCCAGCGCATCGCTGCCCGACCACCCGCCGTCGAGCAACGGCGCCGTGCAGGCCTTGGCCCAGCCCCCGGCGAGCGACTGATAGGCGACGAACGCCAGGTACAGCACCAGCGCACCGGCCAGCGCGAAACGCCGCTCAGCCGTTCGCACGAACCTTCGCCCAACGATGAATCTTCCCGAGCCGCGGCATCGCGCGATTATCGGCGCAGCCGCGGCGATCGGGTCCCGCGGCGATATAATCCTGCGGACATGACTGCCGCCTCGCGCGAACCGCTGGTCATCGACGCCGAACTGCTCGAACGCTTCGGCGGCCGCGGACCTCGCTACACCTCCTACCCCACCGCCGATCGCTTCGACGAGCGCGTCGATGCTGCACGCTATGCGCGCGCGCTCGCGCAACGCGCCGACCGCCGCGGCGAGCCGCTCGGCCTGTACGTGCACATTCCGTTCTGCCGGGTGATCTGCTACTACTGCGCCTGCAACAAGATCGGCACCAAGCACGTCGAGCAGTCCACGCCGTACCTCGAGGCGCTGCGCCGCGAGATGGGCCTCGTCACCGACCTCACCGGCCGCGGACAGACCGTGCGCCACCTGCACTTCGGCGGCGGCACGCCCACCTTCATGCCCGACGCGGAGCTCGGCCAGCTCTTCGATGCGATGCGCGAGCATTTCGAGTTCGCCGACGACGGCGAATACTCGATCGAAGTCGATCCGCGCACGGTCGGCCCGCAGCGCATCCGCGCGCTGCGCAGCCTCGGCCTGAATCGCATCAGCCTCGGCGTGCAGGACTTCGATCCCACCGTGCAGGCGGCCGTCAACCGCATCCAGTCGTACGAGCAGACGGTCGCGCTGATCGAGGCCGCCCGCGATTGCGGCTTCCGGTCGATCAACGTCGATCTCATCTATGGACTGCCGAAGCAGAACCCGGAGAGCTTTCGCGAGACGCTGCGCAAGACAATCGCGGCCGCACCCGATCGCATCGCGCTGTATCACTACGCGCACCTGCCCACGCTGTTCAAGCCGCAGCGACGCATCTCCGAAGCCGACCTGCCCTCGTCGGAAGCGAAGGCGCGCATGTTCGAGACGGCGGTCTCGATGTTCGAGGCGGCCGGCTATCTGCACCTGGGGCTCGATCACTTTGCGCACGAGAACGACGAGCTCGCGATCGCGCAGCGCGAGGGACGGCTGCATCGCAATTTCCAGGGCTACTGCTCACACGATTCCGGCGACCTGATCGCGCTGGGCGTCTCGGCCATCGCGTCGGTGGGCGACGTTTACGCGCAGAACGACAAGGTGCTCGACGGCTATTACCGTCGCATCGAACGCGGCGAGCTGCCCGTCGTCCGCGGCATCGCGCTCGACGAAGACGACTTCGTGCGCCGCGAAGCGATCCAGTCGCTGATGTGCGATTTCTCGCTCGACTGGGACGCGCTCGACGCGCGTCGCGGCATCGACAGTCGCAAGTGGCTGGCCGATGCGCGGGCGTCGTTGACACCGCTGGTCGAAGCCGGCGCCGTGCGTGTCGACGAGCGCGGCATCGAAGTACTGCCGCGCGGGCGCCTGCTCGTACGTGCAGTGGCGATGGCCTTCGATCGGCACCTGGCCGAGCGCGCGGCGGGCGGCGCGGGCTACTCGCGCATCGCCTGAATGGCGCGAATTCCCTACGTTCCTGCCGACATCGCCGAACCGCGCGCGATCGTCGATGCCGTTCGCGCGCGCCGGGGCGGCGCGCTACTGCATCTCGATCGAATGCTGCTGCACAGTCCGGCGCTGGCTGCCGGCTGGAACGCTTATCTCGGCGCCGTGCGCACGCAACTCACGCTGTCGCCGAAACTGCGCGAACTCGCCATGTGCGTGGTCGCCGTACTCAACGGCGCCGAATACGAATTCGTCCAGCACGCGCCGGAGTTCCGCAGGGCGGGCGGTACGCAGGCGCAACTCGACGCGTTGCGCGACCCCGATGCCGCCCGCACAGACGAGGCGCGCTTCGACGAGACCGAACGCGCCGCACTCGTCGTCGCGATCGCGAGCACGCGCACAGTGAAGGTGCCCGAAGCCGATTTCGCCGCGCTGGCCGCGCTGCTGGGCGAGCGCGCAACGGTCGAGTTCATCGCTACGGTCGCCACCTACAACATGGTGTCGCGCTTCCTCGTCGCGCTGGGCATCGAACCGGAATGATCTCCGCAGCCGTCGCGCCCGCTTGACAGGCGCTTGCAGGACGCGTACCCTGCGCGGCGCATACTGAACGAATGGTCCATCTTTGCGTGTCCAGCCGGCCTGCCCTTCCCGGGCAGCGCGTCTCGAATACCTGATTGTTCCTCTTGATCTGTCTGCCGCCGCGGCGAAGACGCCCTGGTGTATTTCCGAACGCGTAACGAATGGAGCGCAAACATGAGCAATCGAGTGACCGGCGTGGTCAAGTGGTTCAACGAGTCGAAGGGTTTCGGTTTCATCGCCCCCGATGACGGCAGCGCGGATCTCTTCGCGCACTTCTCCGAAATCCAGGGAAGCGGATTCAAGACGCTGCA
>JAJPES010000062.1 GCA_021166725.1 Burkholderiaceae bacterium
TGGGCGGCAACGGCTACGTAAACGAATACGCCACGGGCCGCCTGTGGCGCGACGCCAAGCTCTACGAGATCGGCGCCGGCACCTCGGAGATCCGCCGCATGCTGATCGGTCGCGAGCTGTTCGGCGAAACGGCGTGAGCACGTGGACGAGGAACTCTACTGGAAGCGACTCGTATCCCGGCGTGCTGACGAGTCCCCTTGGTGAACAAACGATTGTTTGCCTTTCTCGCGAATCGACGCTATTCTTTCCCTGACGCTCGAAAAAGACCAGATGACGCGCGCTGCCGTTGTTTCCCGTTCGCCCTCCGCTCCGGTACGAAGCCAGCGAATGAACAGTCGCCTGCCGCAACTGCTCGACCGCGCGGCAGCGGTCTTCGCCGAGCACGGTTTCACGGGCGCTTCAGTGCGTGAAATCGTCGCTCCCATAGGCATGTTGCCGGGCTCGCTCTACAGCCATTTCCCGACCAAGGAGAGGCTGCTTGTTGCCGTCTATCGCGAAGGCGTCGAGCGGATCTCGAAGGTTGTCGACAAGGCGATCGAGAAGGAGAGCGATCCCTGGGCACGCCTGGAGGCCGCCTGCGTGGCGCATTTGACTTCGCTGCTCGACAAGACGAGCTACTCACAGGTCGTCATCCGCGTGCGTCCTTCCGACGCACCTTCGGCTGCCGAGGAGCTCATCGCGCTGCGCAACGAATACGAGTCTCGCTTCAACCTGCTCGTGGATGCGCTCGAGTTGCCGCGCGGCGTCGATCGCCGTGACTTCCGGTTGCTGCTGGTCGGTGCCCTGAACTGGAGCCAGACCTGGTATCGGCCTTCTGGAGGTCGTAGACCGGCGGAAATCGCAAGAAGGTTTGTTCGGATTCTGAAGACCGGCCTTGCCGGCAAATGAGGGAACGAAACATGGAGAAGAGCGCGATTCGTCCTCGCGTGCTGGTCACCAAGATCGGGCTCGATGGCCACGATCGGGGCAGCCGTCTCGTGGCGGCCGCCTGCCGGGACGCGGGCATGGAAGTGATCTATACGCCGCCATGGCAAGCCATTGCGGCCGTCCTGAAGATCGCCTCCGAGGAAGATGTCGATGTGATCGGCATTTCGTCGTTGGCAACTGATCACCTGATCATCCCGAAGCTGATGACGGCACTTGCCGAAGCCGGGCTTTCGCACATTGCCGTCGTGGTCGGCGGAATCGTGCCCGACAGCGAGGAGGAAGTGCTGCTCCAGGCGGGAGTGCGCGAGGTCTTCCATCCCGGGACGCCGCTCGACCGGATCACCGATTCCGTCCGGCAATACGCAACCGAAGCGCGCGCCGAGAGCGCCGCTTCCGAATAGACACAACGAGGAGGCGTCATGAGCCGTCCTGCACAAGCGATCCATTCCGAAATGCCCGACCGCACGAACGCTCGCAATGCCTGGGAAAAGGACTACGCGGAGTCGGTGGGCGTCGACCGTCTCGTGCACAACGTCTCGGGAATTCCGATCAAGCCTCTGTATACCGAACGCGATTGGGAGTCCTACGGCCAGGATGATCCGCTGGGCTATCCGGGGCAGGCCGACTACACGCGCGGCATCTACGCGTCGATGCATCGCGGCCGCACCTGGACCCAGCGACAACTGATCGGGTTGGGTACGCCGAAGGAGTACAACCGGCGACTGCTGACGATCATCGGGCAGGGCGCGACTGCCGTATCGCTCATTCCCTGCAATTCGGTCTATCGCGGCTACGACATGACGTCGGTCGACCGCGAACTTCTCGGCACCTGCGGCGTGGTGATCAACAACGTGGACCACATGGCCGAGGGGCTCCACGGCGTCGACATCGGTGAGATGTCGTGCTCGCTGAACGATCCGTCGCCGTTCACGCTGCTCGCATTCATGCTCATCGTCGCCGAGCGGCGGGGAATCGACTGGCGAAAGATCTCCGGCACCTCGAACCAGAGCGACTACCTTTCGCACTTCGTCGCGAACCACATGTTCTACCGGCTCTCGCTGCATGGCGCGCGCCGGATGCTCGTCGATCACATCGCGTACTGCCGCGAACGAGTTCCGCGATGGAACGCCATGTCCGTCGTCGGTCAGCACATGCAGCAGGCCGGCGCGACGCCGGCCGAGGTGATCGCCTTCACGCTGTCGACCGCGATCCAGAATGCCGAGGACTGCATAGCCCGCGGCATGGATCCCGACCAGTTCCTGCCCCGCTTCACGTTCTTCTTCGACATCTCGCTCAGCTTCTTCGAGGAGATCGCCAAGTTCCGCGCGGCGCGTCGCATATGGGCGCGCATCGCACGCGAGAGGCTGGGTGCGCGCGATCCCAGGTCATGGCGCTTCAAGTTCCACGGCCAGACTTCCGGCGTCGACCTGACGCGGCAGCAGCCGCTGAACAACATCGCACGCGTCACGATCCAGGCGATGGCGGGCATCTTCGGAGGTCTGCAGTCGCTGCACACCGACTCGTATGACGAAGCGCTCTCCTGCCCGAGCGAGTTCGGCGCGCGCATTGCCGTCGCAACGCAGAACATCCTGCGCGAGGAAGCACATCTCACCGATGTCATTGATCCATTGGGTGGGTCCTTCTACGTCGAGACGCTCACCGACCAGATGGAAGAGCAGATCGTTTCGATCATGAAGACGATCGAGGATGCAGGAGGTATGTTCAAGGCAGTCGAGGAAGGGATCGTGCAGCGCATGATCGGCGCATCGGCACAACGCCAGCAGCGCCGCATCGACAGCGGCGAGCAACTCGTTGTCGGCGTCAACGCGTACCAGGTCGAGGAAGACGCCAGCGCCCGTCCGTCGTTGGAGCGCCCTGATCCGGAAGTGATGCGTGAGCATATCGAGCGTTTCGGCGCATGGCGTGACGCCCGCTCGCGTGCCGACGTCGAGAAGGCACTCGACGGGCTTTCGCAAGCCGCGGAATCGGAGTCGGAGAACTTGTTCGGAGCCGTCGTCGACGCCGCACGCGCGGGCTTGACGAACGAGGAGATCTGCTCGCGGCTGCGGCGCGACCTGGGGTTCGGCGCACCGCTGGCCATCGTCTGAAATGGGCGCAACCGACTCCTGGCAAGTGCTGGTCTCCCGCGTTCTCGCGGGTGATCGGCGAGCAATCGCACGCCTGCTCTCGCGCTTCGACGACGAAGCGCCGGGTTACGAGGTCGCGGCACGACTGCTCGCTGAGCACGCGGGCCGCGCCCACGTTGTCGGCATCACCGGTGTTCCCGGGGCCGGAAAGTCGACGCTCGTCAACGCGCTGCTCGGCGCCTGGCTGGCGCAGGGCTCGAGGGTCGGCGTGATTGCGATCGACCCGTCGAGTCCGCTTCACGGTGGTGCAGTACTGGGCGACCGCGTTCGAATGGGCGAGCACGGCGCGCATCCAAACGCGTATATCCGTTCGTTCTCGGCGCGCGGCGCGCTCGGCGGGCTTTCGCGCGCCACGCGGGCCGCCTCCGACTGCCTCGATGCCGCGGGCTTCGACAAGATTCTCGTCGAGACCGTGGGTGCCGGACAGTCCGAGACGGACATCATGGCGCTCGCCGACACGCGCATCGTCCTGTGTCCACCGGGGTTGGGCGACGAGGTACAGGCGATAAAGGCCGGGATCCTCGAGATCGCCGACCTTCTCGCCATCACCAAGAGCGATCTGCCGCACGCCGAAGCCACGGCGCGCGACCTGAAGGACATGCTTGCGCTTCGCCGCCGCTTCGCCGACGGCGACTGGCGCACCCGGGTGATCCCGGTGCACGCCCCTGCGGGCAAGGGCGTGGACAAGCTCCTGGCTGCGATCGAAGAGCACCGATCGATCCGCGGTTGCGGTAGACGCCTGAACGGCGGCGGTCGTTCGGCGGACGACGGCGGCCCTGCAACGACCGGTGGTGTCGCAACGGAAACCGATGCCACTGCGGGGCGGGACACGTCGACGGTCGATTGGCTCGAGCGCCTGCAGTCGCTCGCGGCAAGAGACGGGACGTGCAGCACGCTCGGCTTCGAGGTGCTCGAGGGTGGAGCGGGATCAGCGACGGTAACGGTCCTGCTCGACGCACGCCACATCAATTTCTTCGGCAGCTGCCACGGCGGAGTCGTCTTCGCTTTGGCAGATTCCGCCTTCGGCCTGGCGTCGAACTCCTACGGACCGGTGGCCGCCGCGATCGACGCGCACATCACGTTTTCGGCGGCTGGTCGCAAGGGTGATCGACTCGTCGCTCGTGCAAGCGAGTTGAAGCGGGGTCGCACCCTCGCCGTCTATCGTGTCGACGTGCACAGGACAACGGACGACGGGCGCGAGGAGATGGTCTCGACCTTCACCGGTACGGTGTTCGTCCGTGGATCGAAACCCGATCCCATGGGAAAGACGAAGGCCCGATGAAGCAGGATTCGATGCGTAGGCGCTTGCCGACCGAGGGCACGTTTCCCGCGCTGTTGCTCGCGCAGGCGGATTCGCGCCCGGATGCTCCGGCGATGCGCGAGAAACGCTATGGCATATGGCAGACGCTGTCCTGGAGCCAGATGCTGGAACTCGTGCGCGACCTCGCCGGCGGCTTGGCCGTGGCGGGACTCGCGCGCGACGAGCACGTCGTACTGATCGGCGAAAACCGCCCTCGGCTTTATGCGGCGATGCTCGCGGTGCAGTCGCTCGGCGCAGTTCCGGTGCCCCTGTACCAGGACGCAGTTGCCGGCGAATTCGTCTTCCCGATCGTGAACGCCGAGGTTGCGTTCGCCATTGTCGAGGACCAGGAGCAGGTCGATAAGCTGCTGGAGATCCGCGCGAACACGCCGCGCCTTGCGCGCATCTGGTACGACGAGCCGCGAGGGCTGCGCAACTACGCTGAGCCCGGGCTCGAGAGTCTGCAGGCACTGATCGAGGCAGGGCGGGAAAAAAACGCGCGCGAGCCGGACTACTTCGCCGAGCAGGCACGAAGAGTAAGGCCCGACGACGTCGCCGCGATCTTTTTCACCTCGGGCACGACCGCCGACCCGAAAGGCGTCGTGCACACCCACGCGAGCCTGATCGATCGCGCGCGCGCTGGCGCGCGCTTCGATTCGCTCGATGAGCGCGAAGAGGTGCTCGCCTATCTGCCCCCGGCGTGGATCGGGCAGAACTGCTTCTCATACGGACAGTGGCTCGTCTGCGGCTACGTCGTCAACTGCCCGGAATCCGCCGCTACGGTGACCATCGATCTCAAGGAGATCGGGCCGACCTACTACTTCGCGCCGCCGCGCGTCTTCGAAGGGCTGCTCACCGACGTGACGATCCGCATGGAGGACGCCAGTCGCATCAAGCGCTGGATGTACGAACTCTTCATGCGCCTTGCGCGCGAAAGGAACGACGCCGCGAAAGCAAAGGCAGGCGCGCTCGGGCGCTCGCTGCTCGCGCTCGGCGACGTGCTGGTCTACGGACCCCTGCGCAATGCGCTGGGCATGAGTCGGATCCGCGTCGCCTACACAGCCGGCGAGGCGATCGGTCCGGACCTGTTCACCTTCTATCGCTCGATCGGCGTCAACCTCAAGCAGTTGTACGGCTCGACCGAGACCGCGGTCTTCGTCTGCCTGCAGCCTGATCACGACGTGCGTCCGGACACCGTCGGCGTGGCGCTCGAAGGCGTGCAACTGCGCGTCGACGACGACGGCGAAATCCTGATCAAGTCCGACGGGCTGCTGCGGGAGTACTACAAGAACCCCCGAGCAAGCGCCGAGGTTCTTACAGCCGACGGGTGGTACCGCTCGGGCGACGCGGGTTTCCTCGATGCGAACGGCCAGTTGCGCGTGATCGATCGTGCCCGTGATGTCGGACGGCTGCGCGGCGGGCCGTGGGACGGAGCGATGTTCGCGCCCAAGTACATCGAGAACAAGCTGAAGTTCTTCCCGCACGTCAAGGAAGCGGTCGCATTCGGGGACGGCCGCGACAAGGTCTGTGCCTTCATCAACATCGACTTCGAGGCGATGGGCAACTGGGCGGAGCGGCGCAACCTCGGCTACACCGGCTACATGGACCTGGCCGGCAAGCCGGAAGTGCACGCTTTCGTCGCCGAGTGCGTGCAGAAGGTCAACGCGGACCTGGCTGCCGATCCGCAGCTCGCGGGCAGCCAGATCGCCCGCTTCCTCGTCCTGCACAAGGAGCTCGACGCCGACGATGGCGAACTGACCCGCACCCGCAAGGTGCGCCGGGGCTTCATCGCGCAGAAGTATCGGGTGTTGGTCGACGCGATGTACGAAGGCCGGGACGCTCAATACATCGAAACGCAGGTGCGCTTCGAGGACGGACGTACGGGAACGACGACGGCCACCGTGCGCATCCTCGATGCGCGCAGCTTCCCGATGGTCACGAGAGCGGCATGAGCGGCGCAGCGATCGGCACTCTGCAACGCGCTCTCGTCGGCACGCCGGTCGACGCAACCCCCGCGGCGGCGGGTGCATTGCCGACCGCTTCGCCGAGCGAGTCCGCCCGCCGGCGCATCGGCGAGCCGATCCTCGTCGTCGAGAACATTTCGCTGCACTTTGGCGGCGTCAAGGCACTGCAGGGCATCAGCTTCGTCGTTCATGAGCACGAGATCCTGTCGATCATCGGACCGAACGGCGCTGGCAAGAGCTCGATGCTGAATTGCATCAACGGCGTCTACGCGCCGCAAGAGGGATCGATCGAACTATGCGGCCGGCTGCTGCGGCGGCCGAACCCGCACAAGGTCGCGCGCATGGGAGTGGGGCGCACATTTCAGAATCTGGCGCTGTTCGGCGGCATGACAGTGCTGCAGAACATCATGGCGGGACGCAATTTCCGGATGAGCTGCGGCATCGCGCTGCAGGCGCTGCGCCTCGGGCCGGCGAACCGCGAGGAGATTGCGCACCGCGAGTTCGTCGAGCGGATCATCGACTTCCTTGCGATCCAGGCGTGTCGCAACACGCCGGTCGACCGTCTGCCCTATGGCCTGCAGAAGCGCGTCGACCTCGGGCGGGCGCTGGCAATGGAGCCACGTCTGCTGCTGCTCGATGAGCCGATGGCCGGAATGAACGTCGAGGAGAAGCAGGACATGTGCCGCTTCGTGCTGGACGTCAACGACGAGTTCGGCACGACGGTCGTGCTCATCGAGCACGACATGGGTGTCGTGATGGACATCTCCGACCGCGTCGTCGTCCTCGACTACGGACGCAAGATTGCCGACGGCACGCCGGGCGAAGTGCGCGGCAACGAAGAGGTCCTGCGCGCTTACCTGGGCGGCGCCCAGGCGGCAAGGAGCGACTGACCATGGGATTTCTCCTCGAAACCATCATCGGCGGCCTGATGGCGGGGGTGCTGTATTCGCTGATCGCGCTCGGCTTCGTCCTGATCTTCAAGGCGAGCGGTGTCTTCAACTTTGCGCAGGGCGCGATGGTGCTGTTCGCCGCTCTTGCGATGGCGCGCTTCGCGGAGTGGATCCCGCAGTGGCTGGGCTTCGACAGCGCGCTGCTCGCCAACGTCGGTGGATTCCTCGTGGCGCTGGCGTTGATGATCGTCGTCGCTTGGGCGGTCGAGCGCTTCGTGCTGTCGGGACTGGTCAACCAAAGCGCGATCGCGCTGCTGATGGCTACGCTCGGCGTCGCGTATTTCCTCGACGGATTCGGCCAGACGTTGTTCGGCAGCGAGATCTACCGCCTCGACATCGGCATCCCGAAGGACCCGATCATCTTCGCCGAGAGCTTGTTCGAAGGAGGCTTGCTGGTCAGTCGCGAGGACATCTTCGCAGCGTCCATCGCCGGCGCGCTCGTCGTCGCGCTCACCGTCTTCTTCCATTCCACTGGCGTCGGTCGTGCGCTGCGCGCAGTTGCCGACGACCACCAGGCGGCCCAGTCGATCGGCATCCCGCTCGACAGGATCTGGGTGATCGTCTGGGCGATCGCGGGCTTCGTCGCCCTGGTAGCCGGAATGATCTGGGGCAGCAAGCTCGGCGTGCAGTTCTCGCTGTCGCTCGTCGCTCTCAAGGCGTTCCCCGTCGTGATCCTGGGGGGCCTGACATCGATTCCGGGTGCGATCGTCGGCGGCCTGATCATTGGCATCGGCGAGAAGCTGTCGGAGGTTTATATCGGGCCGCTGCTCGGCGGGGGCATCGAGATCTGGTTCGCCTACGTGCTTGCGCTGCTGTTCCTGCTCGTGCGTCCGCAGGGCTTGTTCGGCGAGAAGATCATCGACCGCATTTGATGGCCGGCGCCGAGAGACACCCATGATCTACCGCGAGAACGGTCAGTTCAAGACGAGCTATCTGGCGGACCAGCAGATCCTGCCGATCCGCCAGGACCGACTTGCGATCGCGCTCCTGCTCTTCGTCGCGGCGGTGGTGGTGCCACTGACCGCGACCGAGTACCTGTTCAGCGCGATCCTCGTGCCCTTCCTGATCCTGTCGCTTGCGGCGCTCGGCCTGAACGTTCTCGTCGGTTATTGCGGTCAGATCTCGCTGGGCACCGGAGCGTTCATGGCGATCGGTGCGTACGCGGCATTCAACTTCCACGCGCGCATCGATGGCTTTCCGTTGATTCTCGCGTTGCTGCTGGGAGGGGGCTGTGCCACCGTGTTCGGGGTGTTCTTCGGCATCCCTTCGCTTCGCATTCGCGGCCTGTATCTCGCCGTGGCCACGCTGGCGGCACAGTTCTTTGCCGACTGGGCGTTCCTTCGTATTCCCTGGCTCACGAATCATTCGAGTTCCGGTTCGGTGAGCGTGGGTCACCTGCAGGTATTCGGACTTGCGATCGACAGTCCGGCGCAGCGCTATCTCCTGTGCCTGGCGTTCGTCGCCGCGTTTGCCCTGCTCATCAAGAATCTGGTGCGCGGTGCGATCGGGCGTGAATGGATGGCGATTCGCGACATGGACGTCGCTGCTGTCGTGATCGGCATCCGGCCCACCTACGCCAAGCTCAGTGCCTTTGCCGTCAGTTCGTTCGTGGTTGGGGTGGCGGGCGCTCTATGGGGATTCGTGCACCTGGGCTCGTGGGAGCCGGCCGCCTTCGGCATAGAGCGATCGCTGCAACTGCTGTTCATGGTCATCATCGGCGGACTCGGCTCGATCATGGGCGCGTTCTTCGGCGCAGCCTTCATCGTCATCCTGCCGATCTTTCTCAGCCAGTTTCCCGCCTGGCTCGGAATACCGCTGTCGACCACGACAGCCGCGCACCTCGAAGCCATGATCTTCGGCGTGCTGATTGTCTTCTTCCTGATCGTGGAGCCGCATGGCCTCGCACGACTGTGGTCGACCGGGAAGGAGAAGTTGCGCTTGTGGCCTTTTCCGCACTGAAGCCTCGCTTGCCTGAACACGCGAACGACGTGTAGTACCGAACCCCAAGAGGAGACGATGATGAAGTTTGGATCACTTGCGATATCGACCGTTGCCTTCGCAGCCGGCCTCGCGACGGCGCTTCCCGCCACGAGTGCGTTGGCCCAGTCCGCCGAGCAGTTCTTTCCGGCACTCGTTTTCCGTACGGGAGCGTATGCGCCGAACGGTGCACCTTGGGCGGACGGCTACGTCGATTATCTGAAGCTCACGAACGCCCGCGGCGGAATCAACGGCGTGAAGGTCAGCTTCGAGGAGTGCGAAACCGCCTACGCAACCGACCGCGGCGTCGAGTGCTACGAGCGGCTGAAGAACAAGAACGGCGGAGCGACCGTCTTCCAGCCGCTGTCCACTGGAATCACCTTTGCGCTCACCGAGAAGGCGCCGGTCGACAAGATCCCGCTGATCACAGCCGGCTACGGGCTGAGCGAGGCAGCCGACGGGGGCGTCTTCCGCTGGAACTTTCCCATCACCGGCGTGCACTGGGCTTCGGCCGACCTGCAGGTGCAGTACATCGCGCAGCGCGAAGGCGGATTCGACCGCCTGAAGGGCAAGAAGATCACGCTGCTCTATCACGACAGCCCGTACGGCAAGGAAGCGATCCCCGTGCTCGAAGCGCGGGCCGCCATGCACGGCTTCACGTTCAACGCGATTCCGGTAACTCACCCCGGAGTCGAGCAGAAGTCCGCATGGCTGCAGATCCGCCAGAACCGGCCCGATTACGTGCTGCTTTGGGGCTGGGGCGTGATGAACCCGACGGCGTTGAAGGAAGCGCAGGCTACCGGCTTCTCGCGCGAGAAGATCATTGGACACTGGCCGTCGGGCGGCGAGCCTGACATCGGGGACCTCGGAGCCTCCGCCAAGGGATACAGCGCCGTCGTGCTGCAGCCTGCGGCTGCGCAGGATTCCAAGGTCGTCGAGGAGATCCTCTCCAAGGTCTACGCGAAGGGGGAGGGCACCGGGCCGAAGGAATCGGTCGGCCAGATGCTCTACATGCGCGGCGTCGTCTCGGCGATGATCGGCGTCGAGGGCGCGCGTCGTGCCCAGGATCGTTTCGGCAAGGGCAAGGTCATGACCGGCGAGCAGGTTCGTTGGGGCCTGGAGAACCTCGCTCTCGATCAATCCGCGCTAGACGCACTCGGTTTCGCCGGTGTGCTGCGGCCCATCCACACGTCGTGCGTCGACCACATGGGTGGGGCCTGGGGTCGTGTGCAGACCTGGGACGGTACGAAGTGGGTACCGAGCGGCACCTGGTTCGAGGCCGACGAGCAACTGCTGAAGCCGATGATCCGCAAGGCGGCCGACAAGTACGCCGCGTCGAAAAAGATCGAGCGTCGTAGTCCGCAGTCGTGTCAGGACTGAGAGCGGCAGGATTCGGTGCGCAGGCGGACGATGCCCGGTCGTGCCGCCCTGCGTCCGGAGCGAACCCATGAACGAATCGATCCTCAACGTCAACAATGTCGAGGTGATCTACAACCGGGTCATTCTCGTGCTCAAGGGCGTGTCGTTGCAGGTGCCCGCTGGCAAGATCGTTGCGCTGCTCGGCGCCAACGGAGCCGGCAAGACGACCACGCTACGCGCAATCAGTAACTTGCTGGCCAGTGAGCGCGGCGAAGTAACCAAGGGCGGCATCGAACTGCACGGCGAGCGCGTGGAATCGCTGAATCCGTCCGAACTCGTCCGCCGCGGCGTCGTCCAGGTGATGGAGGGCCGGCGCTGCTTCGCGCACCTGACCATCGAAGAGAATCTGCTGACGGGCGCTTATACGCGCACTGACGGAAAGGCAGCGGTCGGCGAGACGCTCGAGAAGATCTACTCGTATTTCCCTCGTCTGAAGGTGCGTCGGCGCTCGCAGGCCGCATACACGTCCGGGGGTGAGCAGCAGATGTGCGCGATCGGGCGCGCGCTGATGTCGAAGCCGGCCATGGTGCTGCTCGACGAACCCTCGATGGGACTCGCGCCGCAGATCGTCGAAGAGGTGTTTGCGATCGTTCGCAGCCTGAATGAGCACGAGCAGGTCGCATTTCTTCTCGCCGAGCAGAACGCCAACGTCGCGCTGCGCCACGCCGACCACGGCTACGTGCTCGAGAACGGGCGGATCGTGCTCGAGGGCACGGCCGGCGCGCTGCTCGACAATGACGATGTCAAGGAGTTCTACCTGGGCGCTGGCGAAGGAAGCCGTCACAGTTTCCGCGACGTCAAGAGCTACCGACGCCGCAAGCGGTGGCTGTCCTGAGGGAGGTCACCGTCAGCGTCGATTCAGGCAATCGGCTGCGTCCTGGCAGCTTTGAGAGCGGCTCGAAAGGGATGGCCTCGCGGGCAGGAAGAGTCGCCTGCATGCGGCCGCCGGGGCGCTACGGTTGGCAAGGCGGCACTCGACAAAAAAGGCCTCGCAGGTCGTCGACTCGCGAGGCCTTCGGAACTGGTGGCGCATCAGGGACTCGAACCCCGGACCTGCGGATTATGATTCCGTCGCTCTAACCAACTGAGCTAATGCGCCAGGGAACCGGCGATTCTACTGATTCTGGGCTTCGCCTGTCAAAGCGAAAGCCGAGCCCACAGATTACCTTCGAGCGCCATGGGCGGCCCGCAGCGCATCCCGCGTCTGGCGCGCCACTCGCGCTGCAGCCTCGGCAAAATCCTCGCCTCCGCTCGCATAGAGAATCGCCCGCGACGAGTTGACCAGCATCCGCGAGCCTCCGGCGCGTACCGTCGCCTCGATGTCGCCGCCCTGCGCGCCGATGCCCGGCACGAGCAACGGCAGCTCCCCGGCAAGTTCGCGCACGCGGACGAGTTCCGCCGGAAAGGTGGCACCGACGACGAGCCCGAGTTGCCCGTTCGTGTTCCAGCGCTGCGCCGCCAGGCGCGCCACGCGTTCGAAGAGTCGCTCGCCGCCGACGTCGAGTGCCTGCAGGTCGCTGCCGCCCGGGTTCGACGTCCTGCACAGCAGCAGCACGCCACGATCCTTCCACGCGAGCCACGGCTCGATCGAATCGAAGCCCATGTACGGGTTCACCGTGACGGCGTCGGCACGATAGCGCTCGAAGGCTTCGATCGCGTAGCGTTCGGCGGTGGCTCCGATGTCGCCGCGCTTGGCGTCGAGCACCACGGGCTTGCCGGGGTGCGCGCGATGGATGTGTTCGATCAGCGCTTCGAGCGCTTCTTCGGCGCGGGCGGCGGCGAAGTACGCGATCTGGGGCTTGAACGCGCAGGCATACTGCGCGCTTGCGTCGACGATGGCCCGGCAGAACTCGAAGATCGCGTCGCCGCGCTCGCGCAGCGATGCGGGAATGCGCGCCGGGTCGGGGTCGAGGCCTACGCAAAGCAGCGATTCCGCGTCGCGCCACGCGGCTTCCAGCGAAAGTACGAAACTCAAGCGTTCGGCTCCGGTTTCTCGTTTGCCGAAGATTCTAGGGCACACGCACGAGCATCTCGATGGACCACTCGATTCGGCTGTCCGGCCGCGACCTCTCCCTTCTCGCGTTCCTCACGCTGGCCTGGGGCGTGAACTGGCCGGTGATGAAGATCGGTGTCACCGGTTTTCCGCCGATGAGCTTTCGCGTTCTCTGCATGGTGGGCGCAGTTCCGCTGGTGGGCGCGATCGCGCGCGCCGCCGGCGTTTCGCTGCGCGTGCCGCGCGGCGACTGGCGCGAACTGTCGGGGCTCGTCGTCACGAACATGCTGCTGTGGCTGATCCTCAGCACTTACGGGGTGATGCTGCTGTCTTCGGGACGCGCGGCGATCCTCGGCTACACGATGCCGATCTGGGCCACGCTGATCGGCATCGGCCTGTACGGCGAGCGGCCGTCGCTGCGAATGTGGATCGGCGTGGCGTCGGCCGCGGTCGGCGTTCTCTTGTTGCTCGTGAACGAACTGACGACCATGGCCGGCCGTCCGTGGGGCGCGCTGCTGATGCTCGGCGCCGCGATCGTCTGGGGCTACGGTACCCAGCGGATGCGCCGCCGGTGCGCACCCACGCCGGTGCTGGCGATCACGTTCTGGTCGCTTGCGGCTGCGCTCGTCGTCTGCCTGGCAATCGCGCTGGTGTTCGAGCCGGGGTCGTTTCGCCAGGGTCCGAGCGCCGCCGTCTGGGGCGCGGTGACGTTCAACGCGGTCCTGATCTACGGCTTCGCGCAGTCGATCTGGTTCCGGCTGGCGACGATCCTGCCGCCGATCGCGAGTAGTCTGTCGATCATGCTGGTGCCGGTGCTCGGGCTGTTCTCGGGCATCGTGCTGCTCGGCGAGTCTGCGGTGTGGACCGATTGGGTTGCGCTCGTCGCCGTGCTGGTCGCGATGGGCACGGTTCTGCTGCCGTCGAGCGCGAAGCGCTGAATGTTCGACGCGCTCGTGCGCGGCCAGCTCCGCGCAGGTGCCTGCGTCAGCGAATCGGCGTTTCGTCCTCGAAGCGTTCGGCAGGCGCCTCCGCTCCGGCGGAGAACTCGCTGCCCGGATACTTGGCGGCGAAGTCGTCGCGCACCTGCTGCAGCGGCAGGTCGGACCACGTTCCGTGATCGGCGAGGTACTCCATGTGTCGCCGGCCCTGCGCGTCGTGCTCCTGGTAGAGTGCGTCGCCGCGTCCGTCGAAATCGGTGGGCCGCACGCCGAAGCGCTCGCACAACTCGATGTTGAAGGCGGGCACCGCCTTCACCCATTGACCGTCCAGCAGCAGTGCCGCGTAGCCATGGTCGTAGAAGATGTCCACGCCGCCCATGCGCGCGCGCAGCTTCTCGGTGTTCAGGTGGTTGACGACGTCGGCCAGGCCGACCGCTGCAGGGATGCCGACCGCGCGCGCGCAGGCGGCGAGCAGCCCCGCCTTGGGCACGCACCAGCCGTACGCGTTGGCCACGATATGGCTGGCGCGATAGGCCTTCGATTCATAGCTGATGCGGTACGGGTCGTAGCGGATCTTGTCGCGGACCGCGTAGAAAAGCCGCACGGCACGTTCGCGCGGTTCGACCGCCGAGCCGATCACCGAGCATACGAAGTGCTCGACACGCGGGTGCGTATAGTCGAAGAACTCGGTGGGAGCGAGCCAGGGTTCCAGTGCGGTCGGGTCGTCGCTGACCGGTGGCAGGCCGGGAAGATGGATCGTCTGCATGCAAAGCCTCCGCTCGAATTGTAGGGTACGTCGGCCATTTCGGGCCTCGCGCCGCCAGTCCGCTACGATTTGAATCAACTTTCTCCCCCCTACCGCGAGGCAACGCGATGAAGAAGACGAAGCTGATGGCATTGACGGCGGCCAGCGCCCTGGCGCTGTCCGGTTGCGCCAACATGAGCGAGACGCAGCAACGAACCGCGATGGGAACCGGCGCAGGTGCGCTGGCCGGAGCCGCGCTCGGCAGCGTGCTCGGTGGCAGCGGCGTCGCCACGCGCAACATGGCGGTGCTCGGTGCAGCGGCCGGCGGCATCGGCACCTACATCTGGTCGCAACGCATGGAGCAGCAGAAGCAGGCGATGCAGCAGGCGACGCAGGGCACCGGCGTGCAGGTGACGCAGACCGCCGACAACCAGTTGAAGCTCAACGTGCCGAGCGACGTTTCCTTCGATACCAACAGCGCGCAGATCAAGCCGAACCTGGCGCCCGTGCTCGACCGCTTCGCGCAGACGCTGAACGCGAATCCGGGCAGCACCGTGCGCATCATCGGCCACACGGACAACACCGGCACCGATTCGATCAACGATCCGCTGTCGGTGAACCGCGCAGCGAGCGTGCGGCAATACCTGGCCGCGCGCGGCGTCGACCCGGCCCGCATCACGATCGACGGCCGCGGCTCGCACGAACCGATTGCCGACAATTCCACCGCGCAGGGGCGTGCGATGAACCGGCGGGTGGAGATCTTCGTTGGCGAAGCGCCGGTGGCGCAGCGCTGACTGACGCGTTGCGGGGGCTGCTTGGCCCCCGCAATCGGGCGCTTTCGCAGAGCGGTGCAGGGCGCCCCTTACTTCGTCGCGAACGGATTCAAGAGCGGAACCTCGAACGACCTGAAATCGGCCACATTGCGCGTGACCACGGTGAGTCCGTGTACTCGTGCCGTTGCGGCGACCATCGCATCCTCGTACAACGTCTCCGACTTCCGATGCATGAGTCGCGCCCATTCGCGAAAAATCGCTCCATCCATGGGAAGCACGTTGTACGCATCGGCCAGTTGATCGAGCCATGCCGCCAGCTCGTCGGCTTTCGCTTCATCCTGCTCCCTGGTGATCTCGATCCCGGCCTGGATCTCACCGATTGTTACCGCCGAAAGGTGCAGCTCCGCGTCCGCTGTCTGCTCGATCCAGGCAACGACCCCGCCATGCGGCTTCAGCTTTCGCAGTTCGGAGACCACATTGGTGTCGAGCAGGAACATCAGCTGAATCGTTCCGGCGAGCGGCGCCTCGCCGATCCGCGAACTGGAATTCGGAGATTGCCGCGCCCTCCCGGAGTCAACAGAAGCTCTTTCAGGCTCGGCCTCGCCGATTCCTTCAGTCGGCGCCACTCGGAAACATCCACCAGAACTGCTGCCTCGACACCACGCTTCGTGACGAGCTGAGGGCCTTCGGACATGCACGCGTCCAGAAGCTCGCTGAATCGGGCTTTGGCTTCCTGAACCGGCCAGGTACTCATCGCCGTCGATCTTCTAAATGACTAGTCATATAACTAGTCTAGCACGATTTGCCGGCTGAGAACCGGCAAGCGGAAATCCGCTACGCCGAAGCGGCGCTGCCCGAAAGCACCTCTTGGGGATTCTGCCGTCCTGGCGGGACGTCGGCGACCGCCAGCGCGGTCATGTTCAGCACGCGGCGCACCGTCGAGGTCGGCGTCAGGATGTGCACCGGCTGCGCGGCGCCGAGCAGGATCGGCCCGACGGTGACGCCATGGCCTCCGGTGACCTTCAGCACGTTGAACAGGATGTTCGCCGAATCGAGGTTCGGCAGGATCAGCAGGTTGGCCGGTCCGGTCAGCGTCGATTCCATCAGCAGGTGCGCGCGGATCTCCTCCGACAATGCGGCATCGCCGGGCATTTCGCCATCGGCCTCGATGTCGGGCGCAAGCCGGCGAAAGAGATCGCGCGCGGCGCGCATCTTCGTTGCCGACGGCCGACGGCTCGAGCCGAACATCGAGTGCGAGACGAAGGCGACCCTCGGCGGCAGGCCGAAGCGGCGCACCGCCGCTGCGGCCATCAACGCGATCCCCGCGAGCTGCTCGGCGCTCGGATCCTCGTTGACGAAGGTATCGGCGAGAAACAGCGTTCGCTGATCGAGCATCAGCGCATTCAGCGCCGCCAGGCACGCCGCGTCGTCGCGCCGGCCGATGATCCGCTCGACCTGTGCGAGGTGCGCCTCGTAGCGTCCGACCAGGCCGCACAGCATCGCGTCGGCGTCTCCCCTGCGCACCATCATGGCGGCGATCGCCGTGTTAGAACGCCGCAGCGTTGCCTTCGCCATGTCGGGCGTGACGCCGTCGCGTGCGGCGAGCCGGTGGTATGCCTCCCAGTACTGCCGGTAGCGCGGATCGTCTTCCGGGTCGACGATCTCGTAGTCGCGCCCGCGCTGCAGCCGCAGGCCGGCGCGTTCGATACGCTGCGCGACGACGGCGGGGCGTCCGACCAGCAGCGGCCGGGCGAGCGACTCGTCGATCACCGACTGCACCGCGCGCAGCACCCGTTCGTCCTCGCCGTCGGCATAGACGACCCGTTTCGGCGCGGCCTTCGCCGTCGAAAACACCGGACGCATGAACATTCCGGTGTGCGTGACGAAGCGGGTGAGCGATGCGCGATACGCGTCGAGATCGGCGATCGGCCGCGTGGCTACTCCGGATTGCGCGGCGGCACCTGCGACCGCGGGTGCGATCCGCAGGATCAGCCGCGAATCGAAGGGTTTCGGGATCAGGTATTCGGCGCCGAACGCGAGTTCCTGTCCCGGATAGGCCGCGGCGACCTCGTCGCTGATCTCGGTCTTCGCCAGCGCCGCGATCTCGTGCACGCAGGCGAGCTTCATCTCCTCGGTGATCCGCGTCGCACCGCAGTCGAGGGCGCCGCGGAAGATGTACGGAAAACACAGGACGTTGTTCACCTGATTCGGGTAATCGGAGCGTCCGGTCGCCACGATGCAGTCGGGACGCACCGCGCGCGCGAGTTCGGGACGGATCTCGGGTTCGGGATTCGCCAGCGCGAGGATGATCGGGCGCTGCGCCATCGTGTCGACCATGGCCGGGGAAACCACGCCGGGGGAGGAGCAGCCGAGCAGCACGTCGGCGCCGTGCATCGCGTCGGCGAGCGTGCGTGCGTCGGTTTCGCGGCACCAGGGCCGTTTCGAGGGATCGACCGAGTCGCGCCGCCCGGCATGCAGCACGCCTTTCGAGTCCACGACCAGCACGTTGCCACGATCGATGCCCAGCAGCAGCATCATGTCCACGCATGCGAGCGCGGCGGCGCCGGCACCCGAGACGACCAGCTTCACGTCGGCGATGCGCTTGCCGACCACTTCAAGCGCGTTGAGCAGCGCAGCCGACGAGATGATCGCAGTGCCGTGCTGGTCGTCGTGGAAGACCGGAATGCCCATCCGGTCGCGCAGCTTGCGCTCGATCTCGAAGCACTCGGGGGCCTTGATGTCCTCGAGGTTCACGCCGCCCAGCGTCGGCTCGAGCGCGGCGATGATGTCGACGAGGCGGTCGGGATCGCGCTCGGCCAGTTCGATGTCGAATACGTCGATGCCGGCGAACTTGCGGAACAGGCAGCCCTTGCCTTCCATCACCGGCTTGCCGGCGAGCGGACCGATGTCGCCCAGTCCGAGTACGGCGGTGCCGTTGGTGACCACGCCCACCAGGTTCGAGCGCGACGTGTATTCGGCGGCCAGCGACGGATCTTCCTGGATAGCCAGGCATGCATAGGCCACGCCGGGCGAGTAGGCGAGCGAGAGGTCGCGCTGGTTCGCCAGCGCCTTCGTGGGCAGCACCGCGATCTTGCCGCGCGTGGGTGCGCGATGGTATTCGAGTGCTGCGTCGCGCAGCGCCGCTTCCGCGGCCGAGAGCTCCTTGCCCGATCGTTCCATTCCCGGTTCCCTGCGGCGCTCGCCGCATTGCCAGCCCGATGAGATCCGCCACTGCGTGGTGCATCCGGCAAGAGTGACGCGAAGGAATTCTATAGGCAGGACCGTGGCATGCGGGATACCGGCGCGTTGCGGCCGTCCCCCGAAAACGGGAAAGGGGCGGCCGGGCAAACCGGGCCGCCCCTTTCCGGGCGTTACGAGGTGAACGCGACCGTCGCCGGCCGCGTGCGCGGACTTACATGTCCATTCCGCCCATGCCGCCCATGCCACCCATGCCGCCCATTCCGGGCATGCCGCCGGCCGGCTTGTCTTCCGGCGCCTCGGCGACCATCGCCTCGGTGGTGAGCATCAGGCTGGCGACCGAGGCAGCGTTCTGCAGCGCGGTGCGCGTGACCTTGGTCGGATCGACGACACCCATCTCGACCATGTCGCCGAACTCGCCGCTGGCCGCGTTGTAGCCGAAGTTGCCCTTGCCCTCGAGCACTTTCGAGACGACGACACTCGCCTCTTCGCCGGCGTTGTTGACGATCTGGCGCAGCGGCTCCTCGACCGCGCGCAGCACGATCTTGATGCCGGCTTCCTGGTCGGGGTTGTCGCCCTTGACCTTCACCGCCGAACGCGCGCGCAGCAGCGCGACGCCGCCGCCGGGGACGATGCCTTCCTCGACCGCCGCACGCGTGGCGTGCAGCGCGTCTTCGACGCGCGCCTTCTTCTCCTTCATCTCGACTTCGGTCGCCGCGCCGACGCGGATGACCGCGACGCCGCCGGCCAGCTTCGCGACGCGCTCCTGCAGCTTCTCGCGGTCGTAGTCGCTGGTGGCTTCCTCGATCTGCGCACGGATCGCCTTGACGCGGGCTTCGATCGCCTTGGTGTCCCCGGCGCCGTCGATGATCGTGGTGTTCTCCTTGCCGACTTCGACGCGCTTGGCGCGGCCCAGATCCTGCAGCGTGGCCTTCTCCAGCGTCATGCCGGTCTCTTCGGAGATCACGGTGCCGCCGGTGAGGATCGCCATGTCCTCGAGCATCGCCTTGCGACGATCGCCGAAGCCCGGCGCCTTGACGGCCACCGTCTTCAGGATGCCGCGGATGTTGTTCACGACGAGCGTCGCGAGCGCTTCGCCCTCGACTTCCTCGGCGATGATCAGCAGCGGCTTGCCGGCCTTGGCGACCTGCTCGAGCACGGGAAGCAGGTCACGGATGTTGCTGACCTTCTTGTCGTGCAGCAGCACGAACGGCTCTTCGACGATCGCGACCTGCTTGTCGGGATTGTTGATGAAGTACGGCGACAGGTAGCCGCGGTCGAACTGCATGCCTTCGACGATGTCGAGCTCGTTCTCGAGCGACTTGCCGTCCTCGACGGTGATCACGCCTTCCTTGCCCACCTTCTCCATCGACTCGGAGATGATGCGGCCGATCTCCTCGTCGGAGTTTGCCGAGATCGAGCCGACCTGCGCGATTTCCCTGCTCGTCGTGCAGGGCTTGCTGATCTTCTTCAGCTCTTCGGTGAGCGCGGCAACGGTCTTGTCGATGCCGCGCTTGAGGTCCATCGGGTTCATGCCCGCGGCGACGTACTTCATGCCTTCGCGCACGATCGCCTGTGCGAGGATGGTCGCCGTGGTCGTGCCGTCACCGGCGCTGTCCGAGGTCTTCGAGGCGACTTCCTTGACCATCTGTGCGCCCATGTTCTCGAACTTGTCCTTCAGTTCGATTTCCTTGGCGACCGAGACCCCGTCCTTGGTGATGGTCGGGGCGCCGAACGAGCGCTCGAGGATGACGTTGCGGCCTTTGGGTCCGAGCGTCACGCGCACGGCATTGGCGAGAAGGTTGATGCCGGTGACCATGCGCGAGCGCGCGTCTTCGGCGAAATGAACCTGTTTGGCTGCCATTCTGGGTATCTCTCCTGGATTTTCCTGGATGTCCGCTCGCGATTACTCGACGACGGCCATGATGTCTTCTTCGCGCATGACGAGCAGCTCGTCGCCTTCGACCTTGACGGTTTGGCCGCTGTACTTGCCGAACAGCACGCGATCGCCGACCTTGACGCCCAGCGGGCGGACCTTGCCGTCGTCGCCGACCTTGCCGTTGCCAACGGCAACGATCTCTCCCTGGTCGGGCTTTTCGGCGGCGTTTTCGGGAATCACGATGCCCGAGGCGGTCTTGCGCTCGTTGTCGAGGCGCTTGATGATCACCCGATCATGCAGGGGGCGCAGTTTCATGCGAATTGGCTCCAAATTCGATGTCGAATCGAAAAAAAACGGAAGCCGATGGCGGTAGACGTCCGCCGTCGGCTGTCCATGTCCACCGGACGATGCCGATACCGCGTCGACCGACAGGAGGTCGACCCGTTGTTAGCACTCGTTATTGGCGAGTGCTAATTGTACGGACGGAGTCGGGCGTTTTCAAGCCGGCGCGGGGCCAATCGAGCGTGATTTCGTGCTCGCGACGGTCGTCGACGAGGATTGCGGTCCGGTCGGGGGCAACGACGCCGTCGACCCGCAGCGTCGGCTGGGTGCCGGCTTCCGCTATGCGAACGCGGATTCGGTACGGCGTCTCGCGATGCCGGTAGCGCATCTCGAAGCCGGACCAGTCTTGCGGCACCACCGGCTCCAGCCGTAGCCGCTCGCCGCCGTCGATGCGCAGGCCGAGCAGCGATTCGACGATCAGCCGATACATCCAGCCGGCCGACCCGGTGTACCAGCTCCATCCGCCCCGCCCGACGTGCGGCGCGACCGCGTAGACGTCGGCGGCCACCACGTACGGCTCGGCGCGGTAGATCGCCACCTGCTCCGGGGTGGTGCCGTGGTTCACCGGACAGATCAGGCGGAACAGTTCCCAGGCGCGCTGCGCGTCGCCTTGCTCGGCGAAGGCCATCGCCGCCCAGATCGCCGCATGCGTGTACTGCCCGCCGTTCTCGCGCACGCCGGGGACGTAGCCGGCGATGTAGCCGGGGTTCGGATCGGGGTGGTCGAAAGGCGGGTCGAGCAGCTGCACGAGCCGCGCCTCGCGTCGAACGAGGTGTTCGTCGAGGGCGTTCATCGCCGACGCCGAGCGGTGAGGATCGCCGGCGCCGGAGAGCACCGACCAGCTCTGCGCGATCGAGTCGATGCGGCACTGCTCGTTCTGTGCCGAGCCGAGCGGCGTTCCGTCGTCGAAATACGCACGTCGGTACCAGTTTCCGTCCCAGGCGTGGGCCGCGAGCCGTTCGCGAAGCGCATCGGCTTCGCTCTCGCACGATTGCGCGAACGCCTCGTCTCCGTGATCGCGGGCGATCGGCGCGAATCGGCGCAGCACCTCGTGCAGGAAGAACCCGAGCCAGACGCTTTCGCCGCGGCCCTTGTCGCCGACCAGGTTCATGCCGTCGTTCCAGTCGCCGGTGCCGATCAGCGGAAGTTCGTGCGGGCCGTAGCGCATGCCGTGGCGGATCGCCAGCACGCAGTGGTGGTACAGCGGCGCGTCGGCGCCCGACTGGGTGGGCAGGTCGTAGTACGAGTCCTCGCCGGGGTTGACCGGGCGACCTTCGAGGAAGGTGGCACGCTCGTCGAGCACCCCGGTGTCGCCGGTGACGTGCACGTAGCGGCTGGTCGCCAGCGGCAGCCACAGGTAGTCGTCGGAGCACTGCGTGCGAACGCCACGGCCCGACGGCGGGTGCCACCAGTGCTGGACGTCGCCTTCGACGAACTGGCGCGACGCGCAGCGCAGCAGATGCTCGCGCATCAGCGCCGGCTCCATGTGCACGAGCGCCATGACGTCCTGCAGCTGGTCGCGAAAACCGAAGGCGCCGCCCGACTGGTAGTAGCCGCTTCGGCCCCAGACACGGCACGCGAGCGTCTGGTAGGGGAGCCAGCCATTGGCGAGGACGTCGAGTGCGGGTTCGGGCGTGGAGACCTGTACGGTGTCGAGCGCGTTGCGCCAGTAGCGATGCACGCCCGCGAGCGCCTCGCGTGCGCCGGTGGAGCCGCGGAAGCGGTCGATCAGGCGATGACCTTCGTCGGCATCGCGCGCCACGCCCAGCCGGAACACGATCTCGCGCTCCTGGCCTTCGGCCAGCTCGAACGGCACCTGGATCGCGGCGCACGGGTCCATGCCCGCGCCGCTTCGACCCGACAGGCGCAGCTGGCGCATCGCCGCCGGCCGACGCAGCGTGCCGTTGCGGCCGATGAACTCCGTGCGGTCGCAGGTGGACGACTGGAACGATTCGCCGGTGTGCAGGAACGCCACGTACGCTCCGAACTCGGCCGAGTAGCGGTTGCGAGCGATCAGCGCTCCGCTGTGCGCATCGACGGCCGTGGCGACGTGCATCGCCGACTTCGAACGCAGGTCGCCCAGCACCCATTCCACGTAGGCGGTCGCCGACAGCTTGCGCGGCCGCCCCGAGCGATTGCGCACGCGCAATACCGAGAACTTCATCGCGGCGTCGAGCGCCACATAGGTGGTCAGCGTCGATTCGATGCCCGAGGCGGTGCGCTCGAACACGCTGTAGCCGAAGCCGTGACGCGCCACGCATGCCGACGCGCCGTCCTCGGGCAGCGCAACCGGGGACCAGAAGCGGCCGGTTTCCTCGTCGCGCAGATAGAAGGTCTCGCCGCTCGGGTCGACCAGCGGGTCGTTGTGCCATGGGGTGAGGCGGAACTCGTGCGCGTTCTCGAACCACGTGTACGCGCTGCCGCTTTCGCTCACCACCGTTCCGAAGCCGGGGTTCGCGATGACGTTCGCCCACGGCGCGGGCGTCGGCTCGTCGCGATCGAGCACGACATATTCGCGCGCGTCGCGCGTGAAGCCGCCGTGGCCGTTGTAGAAGAGGAGCGCGGGACGCTCGCCGGCGTGCTGCAGCGCGTCATCGAGCACCGGGCGGCTGCCCGGCACGAGCGGTGCGACGCGCCGCTCGATCGGTCCGCGGCGCGACAACTGTTCGGCCAGCCCGCCGCGGGAGCCGACCACGACCGCGCGCGCAATCGATTGCATCAACACGCGGTCCTCGCGCGAGATCTGGCTCGCGTAGCGCACGAAGATGCCGCCCGGCCGGTCGATCACGTGTGCTTCTACCGCCACCGGGATCAGCCCGAGGATCGTCTCCTGCAGTTGCTGCCGATAGACGTCGGCCTCGTCGTTCCAGATCACCAGATCGACCGACAGTCCCTTGAGTCGCCAGTACGCGTGCGCCTGCACCATTTGGCGCACCAGCGCCAGGTGCGAGTTCTCCGACACGACGACGAGCACGATCGGAAAGTCGCCCGAGATGCCGTAGGCCCACAGGTCGGCCTGCCCGTGCCGGTTGCGCATGAGCACCGACGCGTCGGCGCGCAGCGCCGGGTTGGCATAGACGACGGAACTCGCCAGTCGTGCGTAGAGTTGCGCTTCGATTTCGCTGGCGCCGAGCTGACGGAGTACGACCTGGCTATGGCTCCATGCCAGCTTGAAGACGCGGTCCGCCAGCCGGCGGTCGACGTATTTCTCGGCCAGCGCCGCGCACGCATCGCGGCTCGACGCGATGCCGGTGACGAGATCGACGGTGGCCGATTCGTCGGCCTCGAGCGTGATCGTGCAGCGGCTCGACGCGATCGGGTCGAGCACCGAGCCGCTCGAGCCCGACAGCGGGCCGGAGCTCCGCATCGCGTCGGGTGATGTCAGTCCGTTGCCGCGGCCGACGAAGAGCGCGCGATCGGTCTCGTGCGATACGGGGCCCGATCTCGCCGCGTGCACGGCCATCAGATGGCACATCCACGGCGTCTGCTCGTCGGGGGAGCGCGGACGGCGCGTGGACAGGATCGCCGACGGCGTCTCGAGGATCTCCGTCTGCACGAACAGGTTGCCGAACGCCGGGTGCATGGCATCGGCGGCTTGCGGCGCGAGCACGATCTCGGCGTAGGTGGTCAGTTCGAGCGTGCGTCGTCTGCGCCCGCGATTGGTCAGCGTCACGCGGCGCAGTTCGATGTCGTCCTCCGGCGAGACGACGATCTCGGTATGCGTCTCGACGCCGGGATCGTTCGACGAAACGGTGTCGCGGCGGCGGAACTCGGCGCGGCCCTCGGAGAAGATCGCCTCGTAGTGCTCGGCTCGCCGCAGGCTCGGCTGCCAGGCGGTGGACCAGTACGCATCGGACGAGACGTCGCGCACGTAGCAGAACGCGCCCCAGTGATCGCGCGTCGGATCTTCCTGCCAGCGCGTGATCGCCAGGTCGTTCCATCGGCTGTAACCGCCGCCGGCGTGCGTCACCATCACGTGATAGCGCCCGTTGGACAACAACTGGACCTGCGGCGCCGTGCCCTGCGGCTCGGAGATCACGCGGATCGGCATCTCGCTCGGTGCGAAACCGAGCTGGGATTCGGGCGACGGCGTCGTGTGCCGATGGAACGACGGCACTCTCGGCACGCGCTCCTGCAGCAGCAGCAGCGTGCCGCGCAGGTTCGGGTCGGAGGTGAAGCGGCGCTGCATCGGCTGCTCGCGCAGCAGCCAGACGAGCGCGAGCAGGGCCATGCCCTGGTGATGCGCCATGAACGAGCGGACCACGGTCTCGGTTTCGCCGGGCGGAAGGCGCATAGCGGTGTAGTCGACCGCTTCGTAGAGGCCGAGCGCGCCGGCCAGGCCCTGGTTCCACAGCTTCTGCAGGTTGCGCACGGCGGCCGGCGCATCGACCAGCAGCGCCAGCGCGGTGGCATAGGGGGCGACGACCACGTCGGCCGAAAGTCCGCGCTTGAGCCCGAGGCCGGGAACGCCGAACGCCCGATACTGGTAGTTCGACGCAGCATCCACCGCGTTGTAGCCCGACTCGGAAATGCCCCAGGGCACGCCGCGCTGGCGACCGTACTCGATCTGGCGTGCGACGGCCGCTTTGCATGTCTGGTCGAGCAGGCTGTTCTCGTAGCCCGGCATCACCAGCAGCGGCATCAGGTACTCGAACATCGAGCCGCTCCACGACACGAGCACCGGCTCGCCCGAGAATCGCGTGAGCAGCCGTCCGAGTGCGAACCAGTGCTCGGTGGGCAGGCGGTTCTGCGCGATCGCGACGAAGCTCGTCAGGCGGGCCTCCGATGCGAGCAGGTCGTAATAGCTGGCGTCGAGGCGGCGCTCGTCGACGTTGTATCCGATGCTCAACAGCCGACGCTGCGGGTCGTATAGGAAGCGGTAGTCGAGGTCGACGAAGCTGTCGATCCGCTCGACGAGCGCATCGATCTGCGCGAGGCGCTCCGCCGCCGCCGTGCTGCCCGCCTGCGCCGCCTCGCGCAGCGTCGGGATCCGTCGCCGATCGTCGCCGTCGTTCGAATCACCGCCGTAGCCGGCGAACGGCGCGTCGGGTGCTTTTGCCTGGGCCGCCGCGGCCGGCGCCATCGAATACAGCTCGTCGAGCGCTGCATGACACTGGCGCGACAGCGCGCGCGCCCAGCGCAGCGTCTCCGCCGCCGGATTGCGCTGCAGCGCGTGCGGGTGAAGTGCGCTTTCGTCGGCTTCGTCGGCGACCTGCACTTCGGCGTCCGCCTGCGCTTCGGGATCCTCGTCCAGGGACGAGCGTCGTTCGCCGCCGGCGGGCGCGGACGCTGCCGGCGGGTTGTGCGGGTTGCCCGAGTCGTGCGGCCGCTGCGCGTCGGCCGCCTCCCGCGCGGCCGCCGCGTCGGGCGACCACGCTGCCGCGTGTTCGATCTCGTCGTTCGCCGCTGCGATCGCGGCGACGCATTCGTCGGCGGCACCGGCCAATTCGGCGAACGCGCTGCGCGCCGCGCCGAGCGTCGCCAGCGGCATCTGTGCGATGCGCGCGAGTTGCGTGCCGAAGCGGCGAACGGGGGCTGCGCGCGGTGTGGCGCCCTGCGTGTCGAGCAGCACCTGGAGGATGTCCTGCAGCCCGTCGACCGCGCACGGCGACAGGATCGGCGCATCGGCCAGCGCGAGCAGTCCGGGGCGCAGCGTCAGCATCGATGCGGCAAGGTTGCCGCTGTCCACGCTCGACACGTAGATCGGACGCAGCGGCTGCAGCGTGCGGGTGTCGTACCAGTTGCAGAAGTGGCCCTGGAAGCGCTCGAGCGAGCTCATCGTTTCGAGCGTGTTCGCCGTGCGATCGAGCAGACCGCCGCTGGTCAGGTAGCCGAAATCCCAGGCGGCGAGGTTGGCCGTAAGCGCGAAACCGATGTTCGTCGGCGACGTGCGATGCGCGAGGCGCTCGACCGGCGCCTCCTGATAGTTGTCCGGCGGCAGCCAGTTGTTGTCGATGTCGACGAAGTCCTCGAAATACGCCCAGGTTCGACGCGAAAGCATGCGCAGGAAGCGTAGTTGCTCGGCCGCCAGAGGGCGCATGCGCTTGCGCAGCGGCAGGCTGAGCCACCAGGCGGCCACCGGCGAGCAGAACCATGCGGCGAGGATCGGTGCGGCGAACCACAGCGCTGCCGGGTGCGCGGTGACCAGCCATGCGGCGGCGAGCACGGCGAGCACCGGTGCGAAGCTCATCGCGACGAAGCTGCGCTGCAGGTCTACCGCGGCGCTGGCACTCTCGCCGCTGCGCGCACGGTCTTCGACGATTTCCGACGGGCGCCATTCGAGCAGCTTGCGTCTTGTGACGATCGTTCGCCATTGCGCACGCACCACCGCGTCGAGGTGCACTCGCGCCTCGTAGGGCAGGCATGCGACGAGGAACAGCGCCTGCTTCAGTTGGCGCCAGGCATCCGCCGAGACGAGGCGCAGGTGTCGGAGCCATGGCGTCGTCTCGCCGCCGCCGCGCAGCAGCCCGAGCACGAGCTCCACGATGATCGGCACGAAATAGACGCCGAGCATTGCGAGCGTCCACCACATCGAGACTCCCGGCAGCGCCCAGCCGGCGAGCAGGACGAGCACGACGGCTGGCGCGACGAGACTGCGCCGCAGGTTGTCGAGGATCTTCCAGCGCGACAGCGCGTCCAGCGGATTGCGCGCGTCGACGCCGTCGGGGGCAGGCACGCGCGGCAGCACCCAGCTCGCGATCTGCCAGTCGCCGCGGATCCAGCGGTGCCGGCGCGCGACGTCGTCGAGGTAGCGCCAGGGCTGGGATTCGTACAGCACGACGTCGTTGACCAGACCGCTGCGTGCATAGCAGCCTTCGAGCAGGTCGTGGCTGAGGATGCGGTTGTCGGGGAAGACGCCGGCCAATGCGCGCTCGAAGGATTCGACTTCGTAGATTCCCTTGCCGATGAATGAGCCGCGACCGAACAGGTCCTGGTAGAGGTCGGAAACCGCGCGCGTGTAGGGATCGATGCCGGGGTCGCCCGCGAACAGGCTGGCAAAGCGCGATCGGTTGGCGCTGGGCAGGCTCACGCCGACACGCGGCTGCAGGATCGCGTGGCCGGCGCGCACGACCGGCGCGCGCGCGCGTCGCGGTTGCGCGAAGCGTGGGCGATTGAGCGGGTGCGCCATCGTGCCGACGAGTTCACGCGCGGCGTCGTGCGGCAGCTCGGTGTCGGTGTCGAGCGTGATTACGTAGCGCACGCCGCGCAGCGCCTGCCGCTCGCCGACGATGCGCGAGAACGCCTGTGCGGCGGCTTCGTCGTCGAGCGCATGCAGCAGGCGGTTCAGCTCGGCGAGCTTGCCGCGCTTGCGTTCGCGTCCCATCCAGATGCGTTCGACCGGGTTCCAGCTGCGCGGCCGATGGAACAGGAAGAACCGGTCGCTCGCCGACGTCGCGTCCGCGCCGGCGAGACTGCGGTGGGACAGGTTCAAGGCCTCGATTCCGCGCGCTGCCGCGTCGAGCAGCGCGTCGTCCTCGGGACGGTGCTCGGCGTCGGAATCGACGAAGTCCGTCAGCAGCGCGAAGAACAGCTGGTCGTCGCGATTCGCCAGTGCGCGCACTTCGAGCCCGTCCACCAGCGCTTCGACGGCGGCCGCATTGGTGAGCATCGACGGCACCACGACGAGCGTGCGGCATTCGGGCGGCATGCCGTTCGCGAAGTCCATCCGCTGCAACGGCTGTGGCGCGACGAGCATTGCCGCCGCGCGGTTCACCAGCGAGATCGCCAGTTGACTCGTCGCGATCGCCAGCAGCACGAAGAGCGCTGCGATGCCCCACGGGGAAGCGAGCTGCAGCGGAGCAGCCAGCACTGCGCTGAACACGAGCGTGAGCGCGACGATCGACCCCAGATAGGGCAACAGCCGCAGCCGCCCGGCGCGCGAGCGAAGGCGCAACAACGACGACGGGCGCGCGCTGATCGCGCGCTCGAGCGCCGGGCGTCCCGCGTCGACCAGGTGATAGCCGACGTGATGGACCGGCTCGCTCGACTCGGCAGGCGCCTCGGCGGCGATCTGCACGGTCTTGCGCGCGACCTCGAGCTCGGTCGCCGCGCTGCTGCGCGCGAGTTCCTCGATCGCGTGGCGATAGCGGTCGCGCGTGGCGAAGTCCATTTGCGCGTAGGCGCCCGCCGGGTCCTGTCGCAACGCATGCTCGACCAGGCTCATCGCCTCGACATAGGCACGCCAGTCGAGCGCAGCCAGCTCGCGCAGGCTGCCGATGCTGTTGCTGACCAGCACTTCGTCGCCGGCCTGCCGTCGGTTTTCGCGCCGCACCTGCTGCTCGATGGTCAGCCCGGCTTCGGCCAGGTGCTGTTCGACCCATGTGAGCGGCAGCGCAAGCGATGGACTGCGCCCCTGAAGCCGCCGCACCAACTCGGCGACGAACGCGCTGCCCAGCGGCGGATCGGAGCGCGCCATGTCGGCGACGACGATGATCACGTTCTTCGGATCGCGCTCGGCGGTGGCGATCATCGTGTCGGCCCAGCGGTCGGCGAGGGCGCGCTCGCGATGACCGCGCTCGATGCGCAGCGCGGCGCCGGCGAGCTTCTCGATCAACGCCAGGCGCAGCATGATCGGAATCGCCCACAGTTCGCCGAGGCGCAGCGGCTGCACGGTCTGGTAGGACTCGACGAAGCGGCGCAGGCTGTCCATGTCGACGCGCCCGTCGGCGCGCGAGATGCTCTCGATCGCCAGGTCGTAGACGCGCGGCAGGCCGGCCGAGGCGCCCTCGAGCAGCCGTGGCAGCTCGCGGTTGTAGCTCGCCGGCAAGTGCTGCCGCGCGATGCGGATCTGCTCCTCGATCAGGTAGAAGTTGTCGAGCAGCCATTCGCCGGCCGGCGTGGTGCGGCGCGATTCGGCTACGGTCGCGCACAGCTGCTGCCACACCGAGACGAGGATCGACTCGTTGTTTTCCAGGCGCTGCAGCAGGTCGTTGCGCCCGCGACCGGCGGCGAGCTTGTGCTGGCGAGCCAGGCGCAGTCCGTGCTGCGCCATCTGGTCGGCGGTGTAGATCTCGGCCGTCTCCGACGGCTCGTCGCTGTCGATCGCTGCCGATCGGATCGTCGTGACCCAGGGAGCCCAGGCGGGCAGGTGCCAGAGCGAAGTGCGGCGGGGTGACTTCAAGGGCGGAATCCGTTCGTTCGGGCGAACGCACCGCCTTCGGCATGCAAGCGGCATGCGTGCAGCGCCCGGTTGTCCGATTCTGCGCCGGACTCGGCCGTTGCCCCGCGAATAGCCGCCTCGTTCGACCGACTGTGAACGAGATGCCGGAAACGAAACGACCGCCGGTCGGCGGTCGTGAAAAAACGAAACGACCGTAGAACGGTCGCTCGTTCCACCGAAAGCGGCCGATCGGCCGCTTCGGATTTCGCGCTTACAGCGGGCGGATGGCCGACGCCTGCAGGCCTTTCGGACCCTGCTTGACGGCGAACTCGACGCGCTGCTGTTCCTGCAGCGTCTTGAATCCGCTTCCCTGGATTTCGGAGAAGTGCGCGAAGAGATCCGCGCTGCCGTCATCGGGGGCGATGAAA